>NZ_JBEWLY010000013.1:0-641394 GCF_040534015.1 Novosphingobium kalidii | reverse complement strand
AAAACACCTGATTGCCGCGCGTCACCCTCCGCTTCGTGGCCCTAGCGACCTCCGCTGACGTCGAGGATCGAGCCCGTCACATAGGATGCCGCGTCGCTCAACAGCCAAACGATGGCTTCGGCAACCTCTTCGGGAAGGCCGGGGCGTCCCATCGGAGTGCCGGAGCCCAGGCGCTCGGCCCGGTCCGGCTGTCCGCCGCTCGCGTGAATATTCGTTGTGATAATGCCAGGGCGAACCGAGTTGACCCGAACGCCGTCTTCCGCAAGCTCCTTGGCCAGCCCGACTGCCAGAGTATCGAGCGCGGCCTTTGAACCGGCATAATCGACATACTCAAAGGGCGAGCCGAGACGCGCCGCCGCCGAGGAAACGAGAACGATCGAGCCGCCTGCGCCCCCCGCGCCGCGCAAGAGTACTCGCGCCGCCTCGCGAGCGGTAAGGTAGGCACCGAGCACGTTCACCTCGAACATGCGCCGTAGCCGGTCCACGTCCATATCCACGAGGCGCAGCGAAGGCGCGACGATCCCCGCGTTTATGACCACACCCGTCAGCACACCCAAGGCCGATTCGGCTTCCCGAAACATCCGAGCGACGTCGGTTTCAGAGGTGACGTCGCCTGGAACAAGGACAGCTTGCGCGCCCACGTCTCGTATGGCGGCCAGAGTGGCATCGCCTGCTATGCGATCGGTTCGGTAGTTCACCGCCACCGACCAACCCTCCCGAGCGGCGCGGATTGCTGTAGCCCGTCCAATCCCTCGACTGGCACCCGTGATAAGAACCGATTTCATATCTTGCCCATAGTACCGCCTGCGGCCGCGTCCAAATTCAGCGTAACGCCGGGAATTACCTGTTTTACGTTACTCCATGAGGCCCCGGAGCACGTGGCGTGGATCTCATAAGGCAACTCAAGCCACAAAGAGCCAGTTTGCTTTTGCATGTCATTCGCATTAGTGACTCTAGGAACTGGTCCGGGGTGGGCTAGTCCCTTGGGAAGCTCTATGTCATTCCATCAAAATTCGGTTCTCGCAGGTGCGTGCCTAGCGCTAGTCTGGGGCAGCTCCGTTCAGGCCAATGACCTTGATGAAGAGCGCCGGGGCAGCGACATCGTCGTAACAGGCAATCGGACGGACACATCTGTCCCGCCAGCTTATCCCGGTGGGAAGGTCGCGGCCGGCGCTCGCAATGGGGTGCTGGGCAATACCGAGACTGGAAAATCGCCGTTCAGCACGTCCAGCTATACTGAACAATTCATCCTTGATCGCCAGGCGAAAACAGCTTCCGAAGCACTGGCGCTCGATCCGTCCATTCGCGCCACACAGGGCGTCGGCGCGCCATTCGACAGCTTCTATATTCGCGGCTATCCAGTCAACGAGGGCACCAGCGGCGAGATCGCGTTCGATGGCACCTTCGGCGTTGCGCCGAGCTTTCGCATCTTCACCGACTATGCTGAGCGTGTCGAAGTGCTGAAAGGCCCTTCGGCGGCGATTACGGGTGTGTCCCCAAATGGTGGGATCGGCGGCACGATCAATATCGTCCCCAAGCGCGCGGACGCTGAGCTGACGAGTTTCACGTTCGATTTCGGCTCAAGCCTACGCGCCGGGGTGCAAGGGGATGTTGCTCGGCGCTTCGGCCCTGGGGAAGCATGGGGAGTACGGATGATCGCGACGGTACGCGATGGCGACACGCCGTTCGACCACCAGTCGGAGCGGACGGCCCTTGGCGCGCTCGCGTTGGATTATCAGGGGGGACGAGTTCGGGCCTGGCTCCATCTGCTTACTCAAACCGACCGTTTGGTCGCACCGCTGCGCCCATATCGTGCGGCGGCAGGCATCGTCATCCCGAATGCGCCGAACGGACGCAGCAACCCGACCCAACGCTGGGAATACTCCAATATCGATGACTATGGCGGTCTATTCCGAATGGAATATGATGCCACCAATGAAGTGACGCTATTCGGCGCGACCGGCGTTAGGCGAAGCGACGTCGATCGTTACTTCGCCTCGGCCCGCGCAATCCTGAACAATCGCGGTGATACGACAACATCCCCACAACTTTATGAAATGCGGATCGACACATACACATTCGAGGCTGGGCTGCGCGCCCGATTTGCCACCGGGCCGATTAGACACGCCCTTGTGCTGCAAGGGTCATACTACAATGAAGATACCTCGCGCTATCTTTCACCTGCTACGACCACCTATACCTCGAATCTTTATAACCCAAGCCGTGCGCTCTATAAGGCCCCCGTCGAACTTGGTTATCGGCCTCGACTGTCGGATAGTGCGCTGAAAGGCATTTCGGTCGCCGACACGCTGTCGACGCTTGACGAACGCATCCTGCTGACCATCGGCGCGCGCCGGCAGAATATCCGCGCGAACAACTATCTTGCCAATGTCGGGACACTTTCGGCTTCCTACGACAGGAGCGCCACCACGCCTTTCCTCGGGCTTGTACTGCGCCCTGCCAAGGGTGTGTCGTTATATGGCAACCATGTCGAGGGACTAAGCAGGGGCGACGTCGCGCCGTCCCTCGCCACCAACTCCGGTGAAATACTTGCGCCCTACCTGGCGCGCCAACTTGAAGGCGGCATCAAGCTCGACTTCGGCCAAATAGGCGGATCGATCAGTGCATTTCGCATCACCCGCCAACTGGGCGAACTGGGACAAGATAATGTCTTCGCCCAGACGGGCGAACAGCGCGTCCAGGGTTTGGAATTCATGGCTTATGGCCGAGTGACTTCAAGGCTCGGCATTCTAGGCGGGCTGACCTTGCTCGATGGCGAACTGACCCGCACAGCGCTGTCCGCCAACAAGGGCAACACTCCGATAGGTGTTCCTAAAGTGCAATTTAACTTCAATGTCGATTGGGATCTGCCCGTGGCGGCCGGCCTCAATCTGAACGCGGCAGTCGTCCATACCGGTCGGCAATTCGTGGATGCGGCGAACAGACAGGAATTGCCTGCCTGGACTCGCCTCGACCTTGGCGTACGCCAGGTGGTCGATGTAGCCCAGCGGCGAGTGACGCTCCGGGCAGCCGTATCGAACGTCATCAACCATAGATATTGGACCGGAGTCGCCTCGTTCGGCACTTTCTTTCAAGGCGGACCACGGACTGCGTCGCTATCCGCATCGATCGATATGTGATTTCCCGAGCCGACTGGGCTAGATCGAGCAAGACGATGCAAGCAGAGTACCACGATCTCGGGAAGGCGTCGGCAATCACATGAAATCCGACAGCGGCAGCCGTGCCTCGGCGGATTCCCTCGCACGCACGCTATTGCTTGGATCCCGTTGACCCATAACGTCCGAAAAACACTGTCGGAATGTAAAAGCGTCCGAGAACATCATTTCGGGGGTTTTCCGCCATGCTTCTCCGCAACGCGTCAAAAGCTGAAACGGGCAGTCCCAATAACCGAGCGCGGCGCACCGGGAAGGTTCAGGATCGGCGAGGTGCCGTGCCCTGCGATGATGTAGCGCTTGTTGGTCAGATTGTAGGCGTTGAGCTGGAGCCGGACGGGACCGACCTGCGCCCATGCAAGGGCGTCCAACGTCACATAGGACGGCAGCACCGTCGTGTTGGCAGGGTCAGCCCAGCGATCGCCGACATAATTGATCCCACCGCCAAAGCCATAACGGGTGGCAATCGTTTTGGTGAAGAAGAGGCTTGCGGAATTGAGCGGCGTGAGTGTGGCGCGCTTGCCGACCAGGCTTGGAGTCGCCGATTCCGTGATGCGCGTGTCGAGATGGGCATAGCCCGCGATCGCGCGGAAATTTTCCGGCAGGTCGAGAGTGGCGGACAACTCGACACCGCGCGTCCGCTGCGTGCCGATCGGGAAGATGCGCTGCGTGACGGGATCGGTGCCCTTGATGCCCGTCCGGCGGAGGATGAAGGCCGCCGCCTGCACCGACAGCCGCCCCCCGAACAGCGTGTATTTCGCGCCGACTTCCTTGTTGGTCGTCTGTTCCGGTTCGATATCGGTGTTGTTGGCCGCCAGCGCGAAGGTCTCGGCCGAAGGCTGGAAGCTGCGGCTCCACGATACGTAGTAGGATTGGGCCGCATCGGGCTGAAACAGCAATCCGGCGCGCGGGCTCCAGTTGCGATCGGTCCGGGCCAGATCGGTCTGGCCGGGCAGACGCCTGTCGGTCTTCTGAATGAACCAGTCATGCCGCAGGCCCAGCATCGCCTTGATACCATGCCCAAAGTCGATCAGATCCTGCACATAGAGGCCGCGCGTATCGAGGCGCGTAACGCTATTGTCGGTGAACGTGTTGAAGCTGTCATTATCGACCACCGGCAGGATGGGATCGAAGATCGACGTGACCGCGACCGTTCGACCCGCGAAACGCTGGCTCCCCTTGCTCTGATGGGCGATCTCGAAGCCGTAAAGGATGGTGTGCGCGGTCCCGAGCAGATTGAGCTTTTGGGTAAGTTCGGTCTGGTTGGACCAGCCTTCCTCGTCCCGGTCGAAACGGCTGTGCTCGAGCGTCACCGTCTGCGCGACCGGATCGACCGCCGAAGGGATCGTGCTCTGCCGGTCCAGCGTGTAGCGATAGTGGTTGAACCCGTTACGCAGGCTGAGCGTGTCGGAGAAACGGTGGGTCACGGCCATCCGCTGCGACAGCACCTCCGAATGCGCCAGGTCGGCGTCACGGGCGTTGGCGGCGCCGTAGTAGGTGGAGCGCGGCACATCGACGGGACGGCCATTCAGTGCCGGGACGCCCAGGTCCATCAAGCGCCGGTCATTGATGTAATCGGCCTGGAGCAGGATGGTCGTATCCTGTCCGCTGCCGATCAGCAGCGACGGGGCCAGCGCAAAGCGTTTGAGGAACTGCTGCTCGCGGAAGCTGCCATTGTCCTCGATGGCGCCCGTCAGCCGGAACCCGACATTCGAAGTCTGATCGAGGCGACCGACATCCAGCTCGCCCCGATAGCTGTCGAAGGAGCCCGCCGATAGGACAAGGGCGGTGATGTTGCCATCGGGCTTCTTGGTCACGCGATTGACGAGGCCACCCGACGATCCTCGGCCATAGAGCACCGCCGCCGGTCCTTTGATGACCTCGACCCGATCGACGTTCGACAGGTCGCGATAATAGAGGGCGTCGTCCCGGAAGCCGTCCACGAACTGATCGGCGATGGCCGTGAAACCGCGTACTCTGAACTCGTCCCGCTGTCCGTCGCCCGAGGCGAGAGTGACGCCGGGCACATTCCTGACGGCATCCTGGAGCGACAGTGCGCGCTGGTCGCGTAGGACCTCGGCGGGCACGACCGCGATAGACTGGGGGATATCACGAAGCGGCAGCGCAACCTTCGCGGCAGAGGTATCCTGCGGCACATAGCCGTCTCGCAATCCTGTGACGATAATGTCGGCGCGCTGTTGGTCTTCGTCGGACTCGTTGGCCTGAGCCGCTGCGCTGAACGTCAACCCCGTGAACACGCACGAAATGCGCAGACCTTGCCGAAACTTCATATGACCCCGCCCTTACCCAACCTGTGTCAATCCGACCTTACTGCGAATGATTATCAGAAGCAAGTAAGTGCATGTCGGACGGGTGACCCTCGTTGATAGGCGATCTGTCGGGAGAAGCACCGACAGACGAAAACCATGTGTTTTACGACACTCAAGGCTTTCCCATTTCTCCGTCAAGATCGGACAATTTCGGGAAAACTCAATTGGGAACAGATTTTGGGAAAACTGCGTCCGCTGCCAGCGTTCCGCCGGATCGCGGAACCGACTTCCCTCTCTATGTTCCTAATCAGGAACTGCCCATCGCCACATCTTATAAAGGAGCAGCAGTAGGACGGACAGCACTCAAGAAGTGCAGCATGATCCGCGTGAAGTCATCGGCGCTGTCCACATTGGCGATATGCGCCGCTCCTTCGATCTATCGATATGCGCCGTGTGGCGCACGTTCGGCCAAAGCGCGGCTGAGTTCGGGCGGGGACATGCGATCCAACTCGCCCGCGATGAACAGGGCCGGCATGGCCAGACCCCCGATGCGGTCCGCAGCGTCGAAATTGGTGATGCCGCGCGCGACATGAGCTAGCGATGGGCCATCGGCGCTTGCGGCAACGCCGTGCCAGACTTGCCGAGTACGCAGCCCGTCTGCCGTCTCCTGGAAGCCCGGCAACACCAGCGAGGGCCAGTTCTGCTCCAGGCGCAGGACCGGACCATGGGGCTGCTGGAAAGTACGGGCCCACCCTTCGGCCATGGCCCTAAACTCCGGCGTTGCGGTTCGGTCGAAACTGTTCACGACGATCAGGCGGCCAACACGCTGCGGATGGCGCAGCGCAAGTTCGAGCGCCACCATCCCTCCTAGTGAGAGGCCAACGAGATCGAACTTGTCGATGCTCAGTTGAGCTATCAGCGCCTCTGTATCATCGGCCATGTCCTTCACGCCAAACGGCGCCGACAATGTGCCCGATGCGCCATGCTCCGCATGGTCTGGCACGATCGCCCGATAACCGGCTGTCATCAGGGCGGGCACCTGCGGTGCCCAAGCCCGGCCTGAATTGCTGATGCCGTGGAGCACAAGGACCGGGCGTCCATCCCCGGCGCTGATATAGTAATTTGTGCGACCCTGCATTGTATAAAAGGCCATGGTCATCTCCTTTCGAGGGTTCAGGTGAGGTGTGCGCCGGGCCGCAGTTGGACGACCATGAGCGCTAGGATGAGGCACAGGGCGGCCATCAACCACCATGCAGGGGTGAGGTCGGAAAAATGCTGCCGCAGAACTCCAGCGATCATGGGAAGGAGGGCAGCCAGCACGTAGCCGCCGCCCTGCACGAACCCGGCGATCCACCCGGCTTCCGCCGCATCCCTGCCATGGTCCATGGCAACGATTAGGCCGAGGGGAAACAGGGCGCCGATGCCCAGGCCGCAGAGCAGGGCCGCGAACCATGCAAGAGGCAACGGTGCCAGAGAGAGGCAGAGCAGCCCTGCAATCAGAGCGCCAATGGCCAGTAGGATGATCGGTCGCCGGTCAGAGAATCGGCCGACGGCCATGGCGACGCCGATGCCGGCCGCGACTTCGGCAAGAGTGAGGGCGGACAGCAGGGTCCCGGCATCCTTCGCCGGCCAGCCCAATCCGGTATAATACGGGGGCAACCAGGCGAGGACGAGCGTATAGGCCCCCGTGCTAAGGCCGAAGAAGGACAGCAACAGCCAACTCCTGCGGCTGCGTGATACCGAACTTACCTGCTTCGCGGGCGAGACCTCGTCCATACTGTCTGTCGCCAGCCACCAGATCACCAAGCCGATGATTGCGGGCAGCGCCCACATGCCCGTTGCCGCCGCCCAGCCATGAGCGAGCGCAATGCGCGGTGCGGCAAAGCTGGCAAGCGCCGCTCCCCCCATGATGGCGGTGGAGTAGAAGCCCATCAGCGTTGCAGTCTGGGCGTCTGCGCGGTGCCGGATGGTCGCGGGCATCAGCGCCTGCACCACAGCAATGCCCACGCCGCCGACCACAGCGCTCGCCAGCAAGGCGGGGGCCGTCGGCCACAGCCACCGAGTTAGTCCAGCGAAGACGAGCGCCGTCAGCCCCGCCGCGACACCGCCCCGACGGCCCAACACCGCATGGACCCACCCGGTGCCGAGCAGGCACAGGCCCATGAGCAGGACCGGCAGGCTTGTCAGCAGGCTAGCGCTGGTGTCGTCCAGGCCAGTGTCTCGCTGAATCTGGTCGAGCAGCGGCCCAATGGACGCGAGCGAGGGGCGCAGGTTGACGCCGACGAGCACGATCAAAGCTGCAAACAGCAGCCGACCGGATGGTCTGGACATGGTGATACTCCGAAGGTGCGACAGCGCTTGCGGTCAGGATTGACTCTGATATGTATCTCTACGTAGAGGCGTATATCTCTGCGTCAAGATAGTGGGCGATGATGGACAGAGCAGAGCAGGCGGCAGGCCAATGGGCGCAGGAACGACCGGATCTCGATACCAAGCCGATGGTCCTGCTGGGCCGTCTGGCGGAGGCGGCGCTGAAGACGGCGCGCAACCGCCTCAACCCGCTCTTTGCGGAGCATGGATTGCAGCCCGGTGAATTCGATGTCCTGGCGACCTTGCGGCGCAGCGGAGCGCCCTATGCGCTGACACCGACTGACCTCTACGAGGCGGCAATGATCTCCTCGGGCAGCATGACCAACCGCATCGACGGGCTAGAGAAGGTCGGGCTGGTCGAGCGCCGGCCTAACCCTGCCGACAAGCGCGGGACCCTGGTGGCATTGACGGTCGGTGGGCTGCGCTTGATCGACACGATCATCGGCCTGCATGTCGCCAATCAACACAGCATTGTCAGTGGTCTGGATGCGCGCGAGCAAGAGCAACTCAGCCAGCTTCTGGCCAAGTTGCTGTCGACTGCGGAAAACACCGAAATATAGACCTTAACCTCCCTCCCGGCGGCCTTCGACATCGCTGCAGTTTGCATCCTGTCCCGCTGGCGCTGGAGGTAGCAATCACCGCTTGAAGTCGTCGTCTAGCCTGGCTGCTGGCACCGGCCATTCCCACAACACCATCCTTTTTGGGAAAGAGGCAGGGGGGTGGCGACAAACAGGTGAAATCCGTTAGTGCCGGCTTCTGGGACAACCGGTCATTCACGCACCAGCCTCGGAATGGCTTGAACTGGTCGGGTGCCGCCGGAAGCGGAACGCCGCGTCGTGGGACTTTGCTGCCGTTCGAACGTGGCATGCTGAATGGCTGACGTTGCCTGAAGCGGTCGTTCCTTACTACACCGGGAATTACCTAGCGCGGTCGTGAGCCGTTGCATCATCTCGGGTTATCGGCCGGGATCGCGGACGTCTGACTAAACGTGCTCGATTCGTTGATCACAAGAGATTTAATCGCCCCAAAAAACATCGAGCGAGATCTCGATTTTGGGCCGGGCCAGCATCGATTGGAGACGGCGATGGATTAGACTCAATGGCTGTGGGCCTTCCGAAAGGCATTGCCATGTCGGTCCATCAACATGGGAGCACTTCGGTGGGACAAGCCCGCCCCCCCTAGCCGGGTGTCTCCATGTGCAGAACTCGATCACTTTCCGAAGCGAACCTTGAGGCGCATTCCATACATCCTTGGCTCGCCGACTGACACCACGATAAGGCCAGTCCCGCCCACGCCTGGAAGCGAAGTATAGTACTTCTCCTTCGTGACGTTCGTAACAAACGCTGCAAGATCCACCGGCGAACCTGCAACGCCGTTCCAGCTGACATTCAGATTGAGAAGGTCCGACGATGGCAGGTAGCTCAATTGGCGGAACTGCTCCACGGTCTGAGGGTCCGAGCCCGCCACGCCGACGTAGAACCGGCTCGAGTAGTTGCCAAGAGAGCTATCGGTGTGCGTGAACGTCGCACCAAGACTGATCGCACCCAGGCTTTCATTGACGGGCAGCTCGTAACTGGCGGTCACCGAATACTTGTTCTTAGGCGAAAGCTGAAGCGGATCTCCCGCTCCAGCTTGTCCGAAGATAATGTACCCCGTCGCCGCGCCGTCCGATACGAATGTGCGCGTCGAACGAATCTCAGTGTTTAAATAAGCATAGGCACCGCTGATCGTGAACCCGTCGAACGGTTCGATAGAGCCATCAACCTCGACGCCCCAGATACGGGACTTACCCGCATTCGCCGGAGCAGTAGTTGGCCATACCACAGGCGCGCCGGGAATCCCGCTCGGGAAAAAGTCCAGCTGAATTTGTTGATTACTGAAATTGTTGTAGAGCGCAGCGACGTTGAAGGAACCGCGGACCGCACCGCTGAAACTGGTCTTGGAACCGATTTCAAACGTATCGACCTTCTCCGGTTCTATGGAATTAAAGCCGGCCGGCACGGTCGGCGCCACGGTGCCCGTACGATAACCCCGGGCATACTTGGCGTATATCATGATGTCGGGAAGCGGCTTGTAGTCGAAACCGATCAGCCAGGTCGGCGCACTCGACTTCTGCCTGAGATTGATACGGCAGTCCTTCAGCGGATCGAAGCCCGCCAGCGTGACCGTACCAGAGTTGGTCGTGGCGGGATTGCTGCAGTAAAGGTCAGTAGGGTTACCGTATCCTAGGGCCGGGAAACCGGTGAACGTGATCAGTTGGCTTTGATTGGATGCCGAATCCCACGTATAGCGAGCGCCGGCATTTAACGCGATCTTTTCGGTAAGCTTGTAGGTGATTTGCGAATACAAGCCCACGTCACGGAATGATGTTTTGGTGCTGGTATAGTTGATAACGCCCGAGGGGAGGCCCGGCGCGCCAAGGAGAGACAGAGGCGAGGTGCATACTAGGTTCGCGATATCGCTGCAGTTTGCGTAGACGGGAGATTGCGACCCTGAAAGCCCTAGCGGCTTGCTGATTTCCAAATAGGCTCCCGCCTGGTAGGTCAACCTGTCGGACAGACCGCTGCCCTGAAACTGCAGTTCCTCGGTGAATGTTGACTGGTTACCAGTGGCGCCTGCCGGGATCGGATTGACGCTCGCGAAGGCGAATTGTCCGGCGGGTGCGCCGACGTTCGCCGTATCTAGGTTTGTCCCGAACAGCGATGACTGGAGCTTGTTACGTAGTTCTGCATAGCTTGAGATGTTCTTGATCGTCAGCGTGTCGCTGGCACGCCAGGTTGTCGTGTTGATGACCTGCCATTGCTCTAGCTTGGAATACGGGTCGGCTGTCTCCTGCCACGCATCATAGAATCCCTTCCCTTGCGTAGCGAGCTGCGGCCCCACGAACAGCCCAAGGAAGTTAGCCTGATCGACGTCGATGAGCTTCTGGAAGGTCCCGTGGGTGTTCGACGAGCTATAAGAGACGATCATGTAGTTTTCGAGATCGGGCGTCAGATCGGCGACGGCGCTGAAGCGCACAGCCGTGTAATCGACGTCCCCGAAGTCGCGCGGCCCAATCCCGCTGTTGTTCCGCAGGTAGCCGTCACGGGTCTGGCGATCCACGCCCACACGTATGCTCAAGGTGTCGAGGACGGGGAGGTTCACAACAGCCTGAAGGCGCCTCATGTCGAAGTTGCCTAGCGAGCCCTCGGCGAAGGCCTCGAACCGGGGCACAGGTTTTTGCGGCACGAGGAGGACCGCGCCGCCGGTCGTGTTACGCCCTTGCAGCGTACCTTGAGGCCCTTTGAGGACCTGGACGTTGGACAGATCGAAAAACGCGCCGGGGCCGGCGCCGTCACCGACAGGCACATTGTTCGAGGCCCCGCGCGGAGCCACGACATCACCGAAATAGACGCCGACCGAGGGCGCCGTTCCCGGGTCCTGCACGAACCCGGGCACGGCTTGACAGAGCCCGCCGCCGCCCATCCGGTTCCGGCCCGTTAACAGTGCAGCCCTGGTGGGCGAGCACATGGCCATCGTATGGGAGTTCGAGAAGCGGACCCCGGCCTTGGCCAGCCAGTCCCGGGCCGGCGCGGGGACGGGCCCACCGAAGGTGGAACTCGCGCCGTAGCCGACGTCGTCGGTCATGATCAGCAGCACGTTGGGCGCGCGCGCGGGAGCGCGTGCCCGTCGCGGCCAGTCGCGGACGGGCTCCTTGGCAGTGTGCGCGATGGTGCCGCCGAAGGGCCTGGCGGCAATCGGGAGAGCGGTGCGGTCGACCTGTGGACCTGCCTGCGTCGCCTGGCCCCAGAGCGGCGGTCGCCAGCATCGTCAGGCAGCTAGCGGCGCTTAGGGCCAGTCGTGTCCGTCTCAACACGCGCCACCGTCCTTGCCTTGCAGAAAGCCGAACAGTTGCTGTCGCGCAGCGCATTACCGACGGGGTGCACCGCAGCGGCGTACCCCGTCCTCACATGACAGCCTAGATGTCGAACCGGAAGCCGACCCGGAAGGTCCGGCCCAGCACATCGTACAGGGTGCCGTTTACGCCGCTGTTGATGTGGATTGGCGAGATCGTCTGGGGCGTGACGCGTGGCGCCTGGTCGAACAGGTTTGACACCGCGACGTACAGCGCCGGCTTGCCCGCCACGTCCTCGATCCGCTGCGTCAGCGTCACGTCGGTGTAGTAGGCGGCGTCGACGTGATTGTCGGCGATCGTGAACTGCTTGGAGTACTTGCCCGCGCCGATGAAGCGCTCGCGCACGTTTAGTGAAGTGCCGTTGATGGTGTAGGTCGCGTTCAACTGCCCGCGCCAGCTGGGAACGCCGGTGTTGTCCGACAGCGTGCCCGCGTAGCGCAGGACGGTGAAGCCGGTGTCGATGTCGCGACGCTTGACGAAGTTCGCCAGCGCCGAGACCGCGAGATTGCCGTTGCCCAACCTGTGGTTGTATCCGGCCTCGATGTCGACCCCGGTCGTACGCTCGCGGCTGAAGTTGATGCCCGGCGTCAGGATCTGCGTGATGACGTCCGACGTCGCGTCACGGGTGATGTACTGGCACAGTTCCGTCGAGCCCTGGGCGCAGCCGGTGATCAGGTTCTGGCCTGCCCAGCTTACGATCGCGTCCTTGATCTTGATGTCGTAGTAATCGACCGACAGCGACAGACCCGGAAGCCAGGAAGGACGGTAGCCGACGCCGAAGGACGTCGTGTCGGCCCGCTCGGGAACCAGGTTCTGGTTGCCGACCACGAGCAGCAGCGTGGCGTACTAAGTCCGGGTCACCGGATCGGAAATCGCGGTGGTCGTGGCCTGGCCGCCCTGGAAAAGCTCATTGAGGTTTGGCGCGCGGATATCGCGTGAGCGCATGCCGCGGAAACGAATCCCGCCGTCGAGTTCCCAGGTCAGACCCGCTTTCCAGGTGGTGACACCACCGCTCAGGCGGTAATCGGTATAGCGCAAGGCTCCGTTGAAGCTGAGTTCCTTGGCGTAGGCCTTGTCGACCAGAAGCGGAACGATGACCTCGCCGAAAGTCTCCTTGACCGAGACCTCGCCGCTGGAGCCCTTATAGTTGCCGGTGAAGAATCCATTGGCGAGCGAAAGCGCGTCGGCCGTCGCGTTGAAGGTTTCCTTGCGGTATTCGGCGCCGAGGACGAGTGAGACCGGGCCGGCCCATGTCGAGAACGGCTCACCGGACACTGATCCGGAGACGACGTCCTGCTTGATGGTGATCTCCTGCTCCGCGGTCCCGAAAACATACGCGCGCGAAGCATCGGACGCTGCTACCTGACCGAACGGATTCAGCGGCGCCCACGCGGCATCGTCGTTCGCCGTGGATGCGTCGGCATTGACCGCACAAACGATCGAGCCGTTGGGCCGGCGGACGGCGTTTGTAGCGCGGTTGTAGTTGGCGACGATCGAATTGTTTGCAGCCTGCGACAGGATGGTGGAAATGCCATGCTGGTAGTAGGCGTTCCACTTCCAGCCGCCGATCTCGCCCTTGGCGCCTCCCAGGTAGCGTTCCAGCTCGCGCACGTTGCGCCCCTCGACCTGGCCGAATTTCTGGTTGCTGGTGCCGAGATTGAACGAGGTCTGGCCCGCTGCCAGAAGCGCGGTGCGCACGGCCGGATCCAGGCACCGCCGGCAGGGCAGGACAGTTTGTCCGCAGCATCGCCGCGCACTGTTGCGGGTAATTTCGGCGAGAGCCGCCATGTCGAAACGACCAGCCTGCGGTGGTTCCTGATGCTGCGCGCGGTCGCCGCGATGCGCGGGCTGCGCCCTCGTTCGCTGCGCTACGTGGAGGAACAGGAGCGAATCGAGGTCTGGCTCGATGCCATTCGCCGCGAGGCGCATCAGACCTGTCGCTTGCCACCGAAATCGCGCGCTGCCAGCGCTTGCTCAAAGGGTACGGCGACACTTTCGAGCGCGGGCTCGGCAATTTCCGGAAGATCATGGACCTGCATGCCGCCAGGCCGCTCTCGTCCGAAGCGATCCGCCACTTGCGCGAACTCGCCCTTAAGGACGAGAGTGGAGCAGCGCTGGCCGAAGGAATGAAGGCAGCCTGAGGGAGTAGTACCTGGGTCGCTCGCAGACTGGCACCGCGGATCTGTCAGCCTTCAATCAGGCGCGAAACAACGACTGGGCTCCCCGGAGGGACATGAAAAAGCACTCAGTCGTGGCGTAGCGCGGAAAAGCCTCCGTACGTCTTCGGCACTCCAGCCGACATGATCCATCAGCGCCTGCACCGCACCTCCGAGATCGCGCTTGGCCAGCAGTTTGCGGCCTCCATCGACTTGGCAGCGCAAGCGACTGATCTGACACGGGCACGAAGCCGATCAGGCGCGCCGGTACCCTGGAGCAATCACGCCTTAACCTCGCCTAGAGCAGCTCCTTCAGCGGCTTGCCGGCATCGCGTAATTTGGCCAGGTCAGGCCGGGTGCGGTTCTCGACAAGCTTGCGGCCGTGTACGTAGTCCTTCACCGAGTTGACGCAATCGAGTGCGAGGACGCGACCCTCCTTGAGGTAGACGACGCTGAACGATCGAGCTTCCGAATCACCACGCACCACCGCCTCGTCATATCCGACGTTGATGCCTGCGGTCTGCAGCTTGAGATCGTACTGGTTCGACCAGAACCATGGGAACGCCTTGTAGGGCTTCTCGTCACCGCAGATCGCCCTGGCCACGCAGGATGCCATGTCGTTCGCGTTCTGAACCGACTCGACTCGCATCACGGTGCCCCCGGCATAGTCGCAGGCAAAGGCGGCACAGTCGCCCACGGCGTAAACGTCTGGCAGCGACGTGCGGCAAAAAGCATCGACGTAGACGCCGTTCGCGCCCGCCGCTCCAGCCAGGATCAGTGGGCCCACCGAAGGCACGATGCCGATCCCAACGATCACCGCCTGAGCCGCGACCTCTTCGCCATCGGCAAGCCTCACGCCGGTAACCTTGCGGCCATCACCGACGATGCAGTCGACCCCGACGCCGGTGCGCAAGTCGACGCCGTGATCGCGATGCTCCTTCTGGTAGAAAGCCGAGAGCTCCTCACCCGCCACGCGCGCCAGCACCCGTGGCAGCGCTTCGAGCAGCGTGACCTTGCAGTCCATCTTGCTGAGCACCGCTGCGGCCTCCAGCCCGATGTAGCCGCCGCCGATCACGACAAAGTCGCGGATGCCGTCATCGATTTCGGCCATCAGCGTGTCGCAGTCCTGCCGCGTGCGGACCGCGTGGACGCCGATAAGCTCGGCGCCCGAGCACGACAGTCGCCTTGGGTCACCGCCTGCCGCCCAGATCAGCTTGCCGTAGCCGAGCGACCGGCCGTTCGACAAAGTCACTTCATGCGCCTGCGCGTCGACCTGGGTCACCTCCACCTCAAGGTCGAAGTGGATATCCTTTTCCGCCCAGAACGTCGGCGGCCGAATGTAGAGGCGGTCGAACGCTTTCTCGCGGGCGAAATACTCCTTGGAAAGCGGCGGCCGCTCGTAGGGAAACTCCGGCTCGCGCCCGATCACCGTGACCGTGCCGGCGAAACCGTTCTGCCTGAGCGCGATGGCAGCCTGCGGGCCCGCATGGCCCGCTCCCACAATGACGACATCTGATTTTTTCATCAAACTCGCTCCAAGAGGAGGGCGAGCCCCTGGCCTACGCCGATGCACAAAAACGTCAGAGCGTACCGGCCACCCGTTCGCTGCAGTTGCTCCGTCGCTGACATGGCGATTCGTGCGCCCGACATGCCGAGCGGATGCCCAAGCGCGATGGCGCCTCCGCTAGGATTGACGCGGGGGTCATCAGGATTGACGCTCAAGTCCCGCAGGGTAGCTATTGCCTGACTTGCGAAGGCCTCGTTCAGTTCAATCACGTCGAGCTTGTCGGTGACGAGCTTGTGGCGAGCCAACACCTTGCGCGCCGCTTCGATCGGGCCGACGCCCATGATACGCGGGGCGATGCCGGCAGCCGCCATGCCGATGATGCGGGCGCGAGGGGTCAGGCCGTGCTTGCGCGCAGCGTCCTCGGAGGCGACGATCATGGCCGCAGCGCCGTCGTTGAGGCCCGACGCGTTGCCGGCCGTGACGGTGCCGTCCGGCTTCACCACGGGCTTCAGCTTGCCGAGCGCTTCCAGGCTCGTCGCGCGCAGATGCTCGTCATGTTCGAACACGATCGGATCGCCTTTGCGCTGCGGGACCGGCACCGGGGCGATCTCGGCCGCGAACCGGCCGCTGGCCTGCGCACGCGCGGCCTTCTCCTGGCTGGCGAGCGCGAAGCGATCCTGGTCCTCGCGCGAGACCTGCCACTGCTCGGCCACGTTCTCGCCGGTCTGCGGCATCGTATCGACACCATACGCCGCCTTCATCGCCGGGTTGACGAAGCGCCAGCCCAGTGTCGTGTCCTCAATCTTCTGGTCGCGGCCGAACGCGTTGGCGGCCTTGCCCATCACGTAGGGCGCGCGGGTCATGCTCTCGGCGCCTCCCGCGACGAGGAAGTCCGCATCGCCGCTACGGATCGCCTGCGCCGCCATGCCCACGGCGCTGAGGCCCGAGGCGCACAGGCGGTTGACGGTGATGCCGGGAACGCTGTCGGGCATGCCGGCCAGCAGCGCCGCCATCCTCGCGACGTTGCGGTTGTCCTCGCCGGCCTGGTTCGCGCAGCCCAGGATCACGTCGTCGAGCGCGCCCCAGTCCGCATCCGGGTTGCGCGCCATCAAGGCCTTGAGCGGCAGCGCGGCGAGATCGTCAGCGCGCACGGTCGAGAGCGCACCGTTGAGCTTGCCGATGGGGGTACGCACCGCGTCGCAGATGAAGGCTTCAACCATGGTCTCGTCAGCTTTCCAGGAATGCGGTGAGCGCGTGTGCCAGCGCCTCGGGCGCTTCGAGCGGGGCAAGGTGCGCCGCCTCCAGCGAGACGTGGCGCGCGCCGGGAATGTGGCCAAGCAAGTGCTCGCCGTGGCCATCGAACGGGGTGGAGGTGTCGCGGGTGCCGGTGACCACCAGCGTCGGTACAGCGATGCCAGCGATGCGATCGGCCAGATCCATGTCGCGGATCGCGGCGCCGGCAGCGGCGTAGCCCTCCGCATCCATGGCAACGAGCTGGCGGCGCACGCTCTCGCGCAAGCCCGGCTCGGCCGCGTCGGAGAGGAACCGGCAAACCGCCAGGTCGGCGATCGAAGCCATGCCCTCGCTCCGGACCTTGTTCACGCGGTCGCTCCAGGCCGCCGGGTCCATCGTCGCCGAAGTGCAGACAAGCGCGAGCTTGTCCAGCCGCGCGGGCGCGCGCAGCGCCAGTTCCATGCCGATCATCCCGCCCAGCGACACGCCCGCCAGCGAGAACCGCGCGAGGCCCGCCGCATCGGCCACCACCACCGCGTCGTCAGCCAGCCTCGCCAGCGAGAGGTCTCCCGGCTCGCCGGTGGAGGCGCCGTGCCCGCGTGCGTCGAGGCGCAGGATCGCGAAGCGCGCGCGCAGATCCGGCAGTACCGCGTCCCACAAATCCATGTCGGTGCCGATGGAGTTGAGCAGCACCAGAGCAGGCGCCTCGTCACGCCCGTCGCGCTTCCAGTAGAGGCGGGCGCCGTCGATGTGCAGGAACGGCATCAGGCCACAGCCTCACCGAGCGCTACCGTGAGCGGCGCGCCGGTCTTCTCGATTACTTCGGCCTCGCTCACGCCGGGCGCCAGTTCGACCAGCGTGAGGCCGCCGATCATGCGGTCCACCGCGATCACCGCAAGGTCGGTGACGATGAGGTTGACACAGGCCTTGCCGGTGAGCGGCAGGGTGCACTCGGGCAGAATCTTGGGGCTGCCGTTTTTCGACACGTGATCCATCACCACGACCACGCGCTTGACCCCGGCTACGAGGTCCATCGCCCCGCCCATCCCTTTCACCATCTTGCCCGGGATCGTCCAATTGGCGAGATCACCGCGCACCGAGACCTCCATCGCCCCCAGCACCGCCATGTCGATGTGGCCGCCGCGGATCATCGCGAAGCTGTCCGCCGAGGAGAAGAAGCTCGACGTCGGCAGCGCCGTGATCGTCTGCTTGCCGGCATTGATGAGGTCGGGGTCGACGTCCTCGTCGTAGGGAAACGGACCGATGCCGAGCATGCCGTTCTCGCTCTGCAGCGTCACGTTCACGCCCTCCGGCACGGAGTTGGCGACCAGCGTGGGAATGCCGATGCCCAGGTTCACGTAGTAGCCGTCGCGCAGTTCCCGCGCCGCGCGCGCCGCCATCTCGTCTCGGGTCCAACCCTTGGCATCCTGGGGCATCAGACGGCTTCCTTCTGGCGCACGGTGCGCTTCTCGATACGCTTTTCGTTGACGGTGGAGAGCACCACCCGGTTGACGTAGATGCCGGGCGTGTGGATGCAGTCGGGATCGAAGGTGCCCTCGGGCACGATCTCCTCCACCTCGACCACGGTCACCTTGCCGGCGGTCGCCATGTTGGGGTTGAAGTTGCGCGCCGTCTTGCGGAACATCAGGTTGCCGGCCGGATCGGCCCGCCACGCCTTCACGATCGACAAGTCCGCACGCAGCCAGGTCTCGCGCACGTATTCCTCGCCCTCGAACACCTCGACCGGCTTGCCCTCGGCCACCAGGGTGCCCACGCCCGTTCGGGTGTAGAACGCCGGGATGCCCGCGCCGCCTGCGCGGATGCGCTCGGCAAGCGTGCCCTGCGGGTTCAGCTCCAGCTCCAGTTCGCCCGAGAGGTACTGCTGCTCAAACAGCTTGTTCTCGCCCACGTAGGACGAGATCATCTTGCGCACCTGCCGGCTCTCCAACAGCATCCACAGCCCGAAACCGTCCGCGCCCGCATTGTTGGAGATCACCGTCAGGTCGCGCACGCCCGCCTCGCGAATCTCCGGGATCAGGCTCTCGGGATTGCCCGAGAGCCCGAACCCGCCGGACATGATGGTCATCCCATCGAACAGCAGCCCTTCAAGTGCGCCCCGAGGGCTATCGTAGATCTTGGACATGGACGCTCCCGCTCAGGCGTTCTCAGCGGCCGGCTCGGCAGAGGCACGGTGGCGCGAGGAGAATTCCTCGCCACCTGCCGCACCCGCACGCTGCAGCTGGAAGTCGAAAGCAATGTAGGCGCTGTCGCCTTGGCGGCTCGGCACCGGCAGCAGGCCCTCGCGGGTGCCGAAGGCGAAGTCGTCCGCGGCGAAGGGATCGTCGCCGAAGTTGATCTGCGTCGTCAGCGTGCGATAGCCGGGCGCCTCGATGAAGAAGTGCACGTGGGCCGGACGATTGCCGTGGCGGCCGAGCGCCTGCATCAGCTGGTCGGTCGCGCCCTGCGGCGGCACCGAGTAGCCGCTCGGCATCTTGGAATGGAACGCGTAGCGCCCGTCGCTGCCCAGCTTGATGCGCCGGCGATTGTTGAACGGCGTCTGCTCGCTGGTGGGATCGAAGTGCGAGTACCAGCCTTTCGAGTTCGCGTGCCACACGTGAAGGATGGCGTTCTCGACCGGCTCGCCGTCTGGGCCGGTCACGGTGCCGGTCATGTGCAGCACTTGCGTGCCCTCGTCGGGATCGGTGCTGAGGTTGACGTTGCCCTCCACCAACGGCGCGCCTTCGACATACAACGGACCTTCGATGGTGCGCGGCGTGCCGCCGGTGAGGCCGGCCTCGGCATCCTTGGCGTCGAGGTAGAGATCGAGGAAGTGCTCCAGGCCGATGCCAGGTACGATCAAGCCGATCTCGCCCGAGCTGTCAGCCAGGTACTTCATCGCCAGCCAGAACTCGCTCTCCGACACGTCGTGGCGCACGATGACCTCCATCGTGCTCTCGATCACGTCGCGCATGATCGCCTTGAGGCGCGGGTCGCCGCCGCTCTCGTTCACGCCCGAGGCGCGATCGAGCAACTGCTGAATCGGGGCGGTCTTTACGAAGCTTGCGTCCATGTCCTGTTTCTCCCGTGTTCTATTTTAGGCTTAGCGATCGTCGTCATGGATCGAGGAAGGGTGACGGCACAGCGGCGTCACCTTCATCGTCATGAAAGGATAGAGCGGAAGGCCCATCAGCAGATCATGCAGCGCCGCGTTGCTCTCGACGTCGAAGATCGAGACGTTGGAATAAAGCCCGACCTTGCGCCATAGGTGGCGCCAGGTGCCGTCGGCCAGCAGCTTGGCGGCGTAGGCCTTCTCCTCGGCCTTGATCCGGGCGGCTTCCGCGGGATCGAAGTCGAGTGGGATATTCACGTCCATTTCCACCATGAACAGCATGGATCAGGCCTCTTCTTTCGCAGGAATGCTGATGGTCTTGCGGGCGGCGTCGCGGCGCAAGTACGCCACGCGCTCCTCGTCGAGCATCACGCCCAGCCCCGGCCCGGTCGGCACGCCCAGGCTGAAGTCGGCATAGTCGAGCGGGGTGGCGAGGATCTCCTCGGTGAGCAGCAGCGGGCCGAACAGCTCGGTACCGAACGCGAGTTGCGGGAACGTGGCGAAGACCTGCGCCGAAGCGACGGTGCCCACCGCCGCCTCGAGCATCGTGCCGCCGTAAAGCGCGACGCCAGCGGCATCGGCGATCGCCTGCACCGCGCGCGCGGCAACCAGGCCGCCGGACTGCTCGATCTTGACCGCGAAGATATCGGCTGCCGCGTCGACGGTGAACTCGTAAGCGGTCGACGGACCCTGCAGCGCCTCGTCGGCCATGATCGGGATCGCCGCGCCGGCGCGCAGCCGGGCCATGCCGGTCCGGTTGCTGCGGTGGATCGGCTGCTCCACCAGATCGCAGCCCGCGTCCGCCAGCATGGCGATGCCGCGCTTGGCGCCGGTCTCGTCCCAGGCCATGTTGACGTCGACGCGCACTGAGGCGCGATCGCCCAGCGCGCGCTTGATCGCGGCGACGTGGGCGACGTCTTCAGCGATCGCGCGCTTGCCAATCTTGAGCTTGAACGCGTTGTGCCGACGCTGGTCAATCATGTCCTCGGCTTCGGCGATGTCCTTGGCGGTATCGCCACTCGCCAGCGTCCACAGCACCGGCAGGCGATCCTGGACGCGCCCGCCGAGCAGTTCGCTGACCGGCAGTCCGGCGCGCTTGCCCTGAGCATCGAGCAGCGCGGTCTCGATCGCGCACTTGGCAAAGTGGTTGCCGACGATGTAGCGCGACAGGCTCGCCATCAGCACTGCGGGGCGGGTCGCATTCTGGCCTACCAAGATCGGCGCGAAGTAGGTGTCGATGAGCAGCTTGATGCTTTCGGGCGCCTCAGGACCGTAAGTCAGGCCGCCGATGGTCGTCGCCTCGCCGATGCCTTGAATACCGTCGTCGCAGCGGATGCGCACCAGGCACAGCGTTTGGACGTTCATCGTCGCCATTGCCAGCACGTGCGGGCGGATGCAGGGCACGTCGACCAGGCAGGTCTCGACTTGAGTTATCACAGCCATCGTGCGTCCTCTCACCCGCGAACCGGCGCGCGCGCGACGATTTCGCACACGATCCTTCCGAATTCACCGAAGTCGGCGGTGCAGCGCTGTCCGGGTTCGACGGCGTGCATGCCGGTGACCGCGCCGGTGGAGACGAACTGCCCCTCGCGGAGCGGCATGCCGAGCGTCTCGGCCTGCCGCACGGCGAACGCGAAGGCGGTCAAGGGCCCGCCGGGCAGTGCCGACGCACACTTGGCGACTTTGGCCTGATCGCCCACTTGCGTCTCGCATCCGATCGCATCGGGATCGGCCAGTCGCTCGACCGGCACGGGTGCGCCGATGATCTGGCCCGCGTTGTTGCCTAGATCCGCGACGCTGACCAGCGAGCCGAGGCGCGGCAGCGGCAGCACCGGGCTAGACGCGACCTCGATGCCGGTGGTCACGCGCGCGATGGTCGGCTCGCCCTCGCCATCCAGCCCTACGAAGGCCACGTACTCGGCCTCGAACGCCGCCGATCCACCGGCGAACATCGCAAAAGCCGCGGTTTCGGCCGCCACGGCGATGTCCGCGGCAAACACCGGCCCGAGGAAGCGGTCCACGCCGTAGCGCGCCTCCAGATCGGGCGAGAGCCGGCCGACCTTCCAGCCGGCGATATCGTCATCCCACAACGCGATGGCGGCCAATTGGACGGCATACGCGTCCTCCAGCGTGTCGGGCAGAGTGCCCGGCCACTCCGCCAGCGATCGAGCCGTCCGCCGCGCCTCGACCAGCGCCCGCGCGAGCGCGTCCGTCCCACTCATGCCGCCACCGCCACGGGCAGGTGGTGGTAATTGCGGCCGCAATAGACCAGCGCCTCGCCCTCTCCATCCACCCGCAGTTCCTCGACTTGGCAGAGGAACACGCTGTGCGTGCCCATTTCGCTCACCGAAGCGACCCGGCACCCGAAGTTGCACAGCGCGCCAACCAGCGCGGGTGCGCCGCTCTGCAGCGGTGTCCATTCGGCCTGCGCAAAGCGCTCGTCCATGGTCAGGCCGCGGCTGGCGAAAACGCCGGACAACGCCTCGTGCGCCCCCGCCAGCACGTTGACGCACAAGGTTCCGCTATGGACAATCATCGCGTGAAGACGCGCCGCACGGTTGATGCAGACCAGCAGCGAGGCGGGCTCGTCCGAGACGCTGCAGACGGCTGAGGCGGTCATGCCGTGCCAGCCCTGCGCGTCGGCGGTGGTGATGATGTTCACCGCCGCGCCCAGGCGCGACATCGCCGTGCGGAACTGGGCCTTGTCGATGGTACTGGTCTGCACGGGTGTCCTCCTTGATCAGCTGCGACGCGCCTCAGCGCATCAGCAGGCCACCGTTGATGTCCCAGGTGGCGCCGTTGGCGAAGTAGGCGTTCTCGCCCGCGAGATGCACTGCGGTGTCGGCCACGTAGTCGAGCGAGCCGAGCCGCTGCACCGGAATGCCGGCGACGATGCCGGCCAGCTTGTCGGCGGGCACCAGCGAATGCACCGCCGGACTGTCGAGCGGTCCGGGTGCGATGCCGTTCACGGTGATCCCGAAAGGCGCGAGGTCACGCGCGAAGACCTTGGTCAGCGTGATGATCCCGCCTTTCGACGCCGCGTAGTGCGCGCCGGTGGCGGTGCCGCCATTCTGCCCCGCGAGCGAGGCCATGTTGACGATCCGCCCGTGCCCGCGCTCCTTGAAGTAGCGGCCGAACACCTGGCAGCCAACGAACGTGCCGCGCAGGTTCACCTGCATGACCTGGTCGAATTCGTCGGGGTCGATCTCCAGCACCGGCCGCGCGACGGTGACCACCGCGTTGTTGACCAGCACCTCCACCGAGCCCCAGCGCGTGACCAGGCGGTCGCGTGCGGCCTCGAACCCGGCCTGGCTGCGCACGTCGAGCGCTAAACCGATCGCCGTCTGGCCGCTGGGATCGAGTGCCTGCGCGCAGTCCAGCGCCGCCTGCTCGTTCACGTCGGACACGCCCACCCGGTAGCCGGCGCGGTGGAACGCGGCCGAGAGCGCAGCGCCCAGCCCTTGCGCGCCGCCGGTGACGAGGACGGTGCGAGCGCTCACAGCAGGTATCCGATGCCGAACTGGTAGTCCTCGGCGTTGACCAGCGTGACGACCTTCTCGTCGATCAGCAGGCCGCCATCGGCCCCGCGCACCAGGCGGAAGCGCAAGTCGGCCGGCAGGAAGCGCATATGCCCGTACTTGTACTCGGCCAGCATCTGCGCCGCACGCAGCTCGATGAAGCCCTCGCCTGCCGTGGTCACCACGAACCGCGATACCGTGCGCACGGTGCGCGCCGGCGGAGCGGAGGACATCGAGAAGCCGGATAGCAGTCGCCTCACCCGCGCCTCGCGCATGGTCTGGTCGTCGTAGACAATGTTCAGGACCTCGGCGTAGTCCACCTGCCCGTACAGCGTCGGAATGATGTACTTGCCGGTGATGTTCCACAGCT
Organism: Novosphingobium kalidii; assembly: GCF_040534015.1. NCBI lineage: Bacteria > Pseudomonadati > Pseudomonadota > Alphaproteobacteria > Sphingomonadales > Sphingomonadaceae > Novosphingobium > Novosphingobium kalidii. The sequence goes on along the minus strand of NZ_JBEWLY010000013.1, from coordinate 617,793 downwards.
TGAGCCAGGGCTTGTAGTCCAGCCGGTCGAGCATGTCCGCCTCGCCCCAGACGAACGCCGTCGCCTCGGCCAAAGTGGGCACCGTCGTCTCCGCACCGTCCATCGGCTTCACCTCTTCGAGCACGCTCATGCCGCCATCATCCTCTTCCACTGCTGGTAGGCCGCGCGCATGCCGGTCTCGGCGCTGACGTCACCCGCGTTGTGCCCGGCGTCCGCCACGCCCTCGGGCGCTTCGACGCCGCGATTGAGCATGATCCACAAATCCGTCCCGGCGGCAGCGCCGCGCTGGACGCGTTCCCAGCCCTCTGCATCGTCGGGCGTGCCGAAGCCCATCGGCCCCTGGAAGTGCTCGTGCAGGCGCAGGCGCATGCGATTACCCGCCGCCGGGCCGCCATCCATGCCGATGGCCACGTGCATGATCTCCGTTTCCTCGACGGTGACCGGGCGCAGCACGCGGAAGAACGCCATCGAGCAGGCGACGTTTGGGAACAGGTTCAGGTTGAAGCCCGATCCGCCCACCGCGCGGACGACCTTGCGCACGGTCGCATCGTCGTGTCCCTCGGCGCGCAATTCGTCCGCCAGTTCGGCGAAACGCTCGGGGATCGGCGCATCTAGATTGTCTTCCAGGTCGATCAGGTCGGGGATCATCACCATGACCGAATGGCCGTTGCCCAGGTCCTCGACCCAGCCGCCCTGCCCCAGCACGTCGAACACGTTCTCGGTATCCTCGTCCAGCGAGTCCAGGAACGTCTTGTGGACGATCGGGAAGTGATAGGCGTCGGTGGTGTTCTCCAGCTGGATCTTCCAGTTGCCGGGGAAACGGAACTTGTGCTCGCCCAAGGTCTTCACGCCATAGCCCGCGCCCTGCTTCATAAACAGGTCGATCCACTTGCGCGCAGGGCCCAGGAAGGTTTCGAGCGGCTCGATTTCCTGGTTGAAGGTGGCGAAGATCATGCCCTGGTAGGTCTCGACCCGCAGCGAGATCAACGGGGACTCGCTGGTGTCGAAGTCGGCCGGATAACCGGCGACGTGGGGCACCTTGCGCAGGCGGCCGTCGGGATCGTAGCTCCAGCCGTGATAGGGGCACACGAAGACCGAAGCCTTGCCCTGCTTCTTCTCGCAGACGCTGGCGGCCCGGTGGCGGCAGCGGTTGAGCAGGACGTGCAGCTTCAGGTCGCGGTCGCGCGTGACGATCACCGCCTCGCGGCCGACCCACGAGGTCTTGAAGGTGTTCTTGCCCGGCAGGTCGCTTTCGTGCGCGACCCAGACCCAGGTGTTCTTGAAAATGCGATCCATCTCCTCGTCGAAGATGGCGGCGTCGCGGTAGAGCGAGGTGTGCACCCTGTCTTCGCGAACGAGCGTGGCGTAGTCATGGTTGCTCATAGCTGCTCCTCTTGGGTCTTTGCCATGACGGCAGGTTATTCTGTCGGCTCCGGCACCGAGATCGGCGCCTCGTCATTCCAGGGCGCGACATCGCGCGAAAAGATGTTCTCGGTCACGAAGCGGGCGATGCGCCAAGCGCCGTCCTCGACCGCGAAGTCGAGCCTCAGCGCCGCGCTGCGCAAGTCCGAGCGGCCGTCCCGGTAGGTGGAGACCTGAAGCATCATCCAGCCTGCACGCGCCGTCGCGGCTCCGGTGACGTCGATGTCCTCGGACGAAAGGTAGTGCGCGTTCAGGGCGAAATGCTGCGGCTCGGCATAGCTCGCCAGCATCGCCACGATCGCCTCGCGGCCCTCGTGCTGACCAAAAGCCTTGCGGTAGCGGCCCCGGCCTTCCCAGACGGCATCGCGGGTGAACAGCGCGCCCAGTTCATCGAACGGCGTTTGCGGACCCAAAGTATCGCAAAGGCGGAAGTAGCGCGTCGCCACACGCCGCACCGCCTCTGCGGCCTCGAGCCGCGTCAGCCGCGCCGATATCCCCTCGAGCGCGCCGTTCAAGCTCATGCGGGGATGACCAGTTCGCGGCCGATCCGTGCTTCCACGCGGATGTACTTCCACAAGCGGTGCTCGCCGATCTCGATCGTGCGGAACAGGTTGCAGGCGGCGACCGCGGTGGCACGGCAAGGCACGTCGGCGAGGATGTAGAAGGTCCACGGCCAGCCGTTGGGCGAAGTGCCGACCATCGTCTCGTCGTCGTCGATGGTGCCCAGCACGGTGACGCCCGGCAGGTCGCGGATGCCCTTCAGCATCTCGCCGGTCGCGGCCCAGACCTTGCCGATCTCGCTCGAGGGCAGGTCGAAGAAGTTCTGCAGCACGGCCCCGCAAAACAGGACGCGCAGGCTCTTGGGAGTGTCGCTCATGGTCGTCAAATCTCTCTCGCTCAGGGAAAACCGGGGGCGGCTTCAAGGCCGAGCAGGACCTTGCCGGCGTTCTGCCAGGTGCCGTCCGACAGGAAGGCGTGCTGCGGCACGATCTGCGCGTCCTGCATATAGCGCGCGATCGGATGGCCTGCCGAGATGCCCGTGGTTCCGCTCAGCCGGTAGACGATGCGCGTAACCTCGGCACCCAGATGGGCGGCATGGGTCGAGGCCAGGCGCAGCAACGAGCGGGCCTCGGCGTCGAGCTCGTCGCCCTTCTCCAGCATTGCGAAGGCCGCATCGGTGGTCTCATAGAAGAACGTCCGGGCGGAGCGCAGCGCCGCCTCCGCCTTGGCGAGATCCGCCTGCACATAGGCGCGGTCCGCCAGCGTCGGGGCGCCGGTGATTGATGTGCGTCCACCGGCCAGTTCGTTCAGGCAGTCGAGCGAGGCGCGGGCGAGGCCCAGGCCGACGACGGCGAGCACCTGGGCCGCGAGCGGCATCGAGGGATAGCGGTAGAGCGGCGTCTCCAGGCTGGACGGACCGCCGCGAACGAAAGTCCACTCCTCGGGTACGACGACCTTGTCGACGACCATGTCGTGGCTGCCGGTGCCCTGCAGGCCAATGACGTCCCAGCACTCGACGATCTGGACCTTCTCGGCCGGCATCACCGCGATCCGCGGCAGGCCGCCGGTCGGGCCCGCGCCGTCGAACTTGATGCCGACGCCGATCAGGTCGGCCCCCATGGAGCCCGAGCCCCACGACCAGCGGCCGGAGACTTCCAGGCCGCCCTCGACCGGCAGCGCCTTCTGCGGCGGAAAGATGCCGCCGGCGAAGACCACGTCGGGTCCGTTGGCGTACATCGCCTCGAGCGTCGCCAGCGGCAGCGAGCTGAGATAGACCGCGGAGAAGCCGAAACTGGCGACCCAGCCGGTCGAGCCGTCCGCCTGGCTGATTGTCTCGATCAGACGCAGGAAGTCGGACGGATGCATCTCGTCGCCGCCGAAGCGCTTGGCGACCATGGCGCGGAACACGCCGGCCTGCTTCATCAGCTCGACCACGTCGGCGCTGACGTGCGTCTGCGCCGCGAACTCGGCATGCCTCGAGCGGGCCGCGGACAGCAGCGACTGGAGCGCCTCCGCACGATCGATGGGCTTGATGGCCTCGACAACGCTCATCGCAGTTCCTCTTCCTTTCTGGTCCTGACGACCTTGTCCCCCAGCTCGCGCGCGAGCATGCGACCCATGGCGCAGACGGTCTCGTCGTGATCGCGCCGGCCGATAATCTGGATTCCGACGGGCAAGCCTTGCCCGCTGCGGACCGGAATCGTCAGCGCCGGATGGCCCGAGAGATTGAATGGCCGCACCAGCGCCGTCATGCGCAAAGCAGCCGCAGCGTTGCCGGCGTCTGCCAAAGCGATCGGGAAGCATGGCATCGTCGGCAGGACGAGCACGTGATGATCGCGCAGCAGCGCATCGACCTCACGGCCGAAGCGCTCGCGCACCTCTTCGGCCCAAGCCAGCCGCTCAGGTCCGACCGCAGCCGCGGCGGTGAGACGCGCCTCGACATCGGCACCGAGCAGGCCGCGTCCGGCGAGATGGCCGAAAGCCGCGTGCGTCTCGGCGGCGATCACGGCGATGTTGGCCTCGAACGCTTCGCCGAGGCTCTCCAGCATGTGCACGCCCGCAGGCGCCGCGAAGCCCGCCAGGGCCTCATCGAAAGCGGCCTGCACCTCGGGATCGACATCGGCGACGCGAACGAGGGCGTAGCGCGGATCGACGTCGGGCACCGGCTCGTAGCCAGGTGCGATGATCGCCATGGCCGCCTCGATCATCTCCATCGAACGGGCGAAGGGCCCGATACAGTCCAGCGACGAGCGGCGAGGCCAAGCGCCCTCGCGGCTAACTCGTCCGAACGTCGGCTTAAAGCCGAACACGGCGCAGCAGGCTGCTGGCGTCCGGATCGACCCCCCAGTGTCGGTGCCGATACCGAATTCGACAATCCCCTCCGCCACGGCGACGGCCGACCCGCTGGAAGAGCCGCCGGGCACGCGGTCGGGAAACAGCGGATTGACCGGTGATCCCGTCCAGGCATTGATCCCGGTCACGCCATAGGCCAGCTCGTGCATGTTGGCCTTACCGACGATGGTGCAGTCGGCATGGAGCAGCGCGTCGACCACGGCGGCATTGACCGGGGCGGCCGACGCATCTTCCAGCGCCCGGCTGCCGCCCCGCGTGGGCAGGCCGGCGATGTCTATGCAGTCCTTGACGGCAACGCGCATGGCGCCGCGTCCAAAGACAAAGGTGCTGTGAAGGGCGCCGTGACTCGACATGACATCAACTTGAGACGCTTCACTTGAATTGTCAACTAGTGCGGAGCGATACGTGCTGCGACTACCAGCCTTGTCCACCTCCCAAAATGCCGCCGCTTGACGTCGCCGTGATATTCCACGCACCAAAAGGCAGATGCAAGATCAGGCGACGGCCAAGGGCTTCGATTGACTTTTCACTTAATCTCAGGACTAGACGCCCGCTCAGCATCGCGACCGCGATCGCGGATACGCATATGGGTTGGCTTAGATGAAACAAGCGGAGAAGAAGCGCAGCGCGGAAGCGAAGGCGCGCGACGTCGGCAACATCCTAGACCCGGGCTCCGACGGTGCCGAGTTCGATGCCCGCGAATGGCCTTTCTTCTGGCTGACGCATGCGACCGGTCTCTATCTCAGCAAGCTCGAGCGCGGCTTGAAGAAGGTCAATCTCGACATCGGCCGCTGGCGCGTGCTGATGTGCATCCATCCGGGCTTCGCGCGCAGCGTGAGCGAGATCGCCGACCTGGCGATCGTCAAGATGCCGACGATGATGAAGCTGATCCAGCGCATGGAGGCCGAAGGCCTGGTCGCCTGCAGCGCCCGCGTCAGCGACGGGCGCGTCACCGAAGTGTCCCTGACCGAGCAGGGGCTGGAAGCGCGGCGGCTGGCCTGGCAGACCGCCAGCAAGATCTTCTCGCGCGTATTCGCTGTCGCAGATGGCCCCGACATCGTCTCCCTCAACAAGTTGCTCCGCCAAGTCATCGCCCACCTCGACGACGAATAAGGTCGTTTTCGAACTCTCTTCTTTTCTGCACGTGCTGCACAATTCGCGCCTGGCGAATAGCGCATCCCTCCTGCTCTACGCATCATGCCCTTTCATTCAAACGAAAGGGGCATCGCGCGTATGTTTGCACCAAGGAAGTGTTCGGGCTGCAGCCGGTCCGGAACTCGCAAGCTTCACCTGAGCGCCTTCGCTCTCGCCGGCGCAATGTGTGCGGCAAGCGCCGGGGCCGAAGCTCCACCGGCCGATGGGAAACTCAGCATCGCGCTGACCGGCCAAGCCCTGATCCACACCGACTTCCGCACCGCCTCGCCCGAGACCGTGGCTGCAGTGAAGCCGCTGCTGAAAGGCGACGTGGTGTTCACCAACTTCGAGGGCGCGGTCGCCATCGAGGGCGCCAAGGCCAAGGGTTTTCTCACCGGCGAGGGTTTCCATTCCCCCGCGGTCGCCGCGCCGGCCGCGAGCCTCGATGCGCTCAAGGACTTGGGCTTCAACTTGCTCGCCTTGTCCAACAACCACGCCTGGGACCTGCAAGGCCCCGGCATCCTCAGCACCATGAGGGCGATGAAAGCGCGCGGACTGACGGGCGCAGGCATCGGCAAGGACCTGCAGCAAGCGGCGGCGCCGGCCTACCTCAAGACTCCTGATGGGACCGTGGCGCTGGTCTCGCTCGCCTCGGGCTCAATTGCGAAGGGTGCGGGCGCCACAGCCGCGCAGCCCGGCATCAACGAGCTGCGCGTCGCCGACCGCAGCCTGCCCGATGCCGACGACAAGGCGCGCATCTTGGGCCAGATCCGCAAGGCGGCGCGCAAGGCCGACGTGGTGATCGCCTATCACCACAATCACGTGTTCCAGTCCTCCGCACCGTTCTTCACGATGATGAACGAGCAGCTGCCCGAACGGCTCTACCCGTCCGACTGGGTCAAGCGGTTCGCGCACGAGGAAGTCGATGCGGGCGCCAACGTCGTGGTGATGCACGGCGCGCCGCTGCTGCACGGGGTGGAAGTCTACAAGGGTGCGGTCATCCTCTATGGCCTGGGCAACTTCATCTTTCAGCTCGAACCGACCCCGCCGCGCTTCGAGGAGACGATGGTCTGGCGCTCCGTGATCGCCACCGTCGACTTCAAGGATCGCAAGCTCCAGGGCGTCCGCTTCAAGCCCGTCGCCATCGACAAGGGGCGTGACGAGGACGACCGCTTCATCGCCCGTCGCGGCATGCCAGCGCCCGCCAATAGCGACCAGGCCCGCTACACGCTGGAGCGCCTGGCGCAGCTGTCGCAGCCGTTCGGAACCACGCTCCGGATCGATGGCGATCAAGCCACCATCGACTTGAACGCCACCAAGTAAGCGCAGCGCGCTGACCCGCTCGCGGCAGAAAGGCCTGCCGCGAGCCCCTCCGACACAACAACAAGCGCGCGGCAGTCGCGTATCGCAGGACAAGCAACAACAACCAGGGGAGTATCATCTATGGCACATCGTGCGCATCTTGCCGCCAGCACCGCGCTGGCATTGATCCTGACTGGCCAGCCGGCCCTGGCGCAGACATCCGATGTCGGCAGTGCCAGCGAAGACACCGGCACCGTGGAAACACCCGACGCCGTCTCCGACATCATCGTGACCGCCACGCGTACCAACCGCGAAGGCTACACGGCGCCGACGCCGACCACCGTCATCTCGCTGGACCAGATCCAGCAGTCAGCCCCGGCCAGCCTCGCGGACTACGTCAACCAGCTGCCGGCGCTCGTCGGCTCCACCAGCCCGCGTAACAACAACGGCACGACCTCGGGCGGCACCGCCGGGTCGAACTTGCTGAGCCTGCGCAACCTCGGCGTCAACCGCACGCTGGTGCTGCTCGACGGCCGCCGCGTAGTGCCGTCCACGCTCACCGGCGCGGTGGACGTGAATACGCTGCCGACCTCGATGGTGCAGCGTGTCGACGTCGTGACCGGCGGCGCCTCCGCCGCCTGGGGCTCGGACGCGGTCGCGGGCGTGGTCAACTTCATCCTTGATGACAAGTACACTGGCATCAAGGGCGAGGCGAACTACGGCGTCACCGAAAAGGGGGACGGCAGCGCTTATCGCCTCGAGCTGACCGGCGGCATGCCCTTCGCTGGCGGACGCGGCCACATCGTCGTCTCGGGCCAGTATGCCAAGTCCGGCCGCGTGCAGGCAAGGGACCGCGACTGGTATGATGGCTCCAAGCTCATCCCCAATCCGGGGCGCACCGCCACCAACGGCGCGCCGCAATACATCGTCGCGCCCAACGTCGGCCTTGCCTCCGCCACCGACAATGGCCTGATCACCTCGGGCCCGCTGCGCGGTACGCAGTTCGGCGCAAACGGGCTCGCCTCGCCCACGCCGTTCAACTTCGGCTACACCGCCAACCTGCAGTCGCTCGGCGGCACGGCCGAGGACCAGGGCGGCCGCATCGAGTTGGCGATCCCGACCGAGACCTACAGCGTGTTCGGCCACGCCTCGTTCGAGCTGACTGACGCGATCCAAGCCTATGGCGAGGCAAGCTACGGCCACGGCGAGGCGAACTACCTCGGCGTCAGCTACAACCGGTTCGGCAACGTCACGATCCGCGCCAACAACGCCTACCTCGACCCCGCGGTGCGCCGCGCGCTCCAGGCGGCGGGGCAAACCAGCTTCTCGCTGGGCACCAGCAACTACAAGTTCGGTCAGATCGAAGGCCGCAACACCCGCGCCCTCACCCGCTTCGTCGGCGGCCTCAAGGGCGACCTGGGCGGCTGGAAGTGGGACGTCTACTATGAGCGTGGCGTGTCCAAGATCACCTCGATCGCGGCGCGCAACCCGATCGTCGCCGCCTACAACAAAGCGACCGACGCGGTGCTCTCAAGCGGCTCTATCGTGTGCGGCGTAAACGGGGACGCCAGTCCCGCGAATGACGATGCGGCTTGCGTGCCGTTCAACGTCTTCGGGTCGGCGGCGCCGTCCGATGCGGCCTTCGCCTACGTCACCGGGACCGCCGAGCAGCACGTCCGGATCACTCAGGACGTCGCGTCCGGCTCGATCTCGGGTGAGCCGTTCTCGACCTGGGCAGGTCCGGTCTCGCTCGTCGTTGGTGCCGAGTACCGCAAGGAGACCTACCGCTCCACCGCCGACGCGATCTCGCAGGCGACCGGGTTCTTCACCGGCAACTACAAGGCCTCCACCGGCGACATCAGCGTGCGCGAGGGCTTTGCCGAGATCATCGTGCCGCTGCTCAAGGACACTCGCTTCTTCCGCGACGTGAGCTTCAACGGCGCGGTGCGCTACACTGACTACGATCCGAGCGGCGGCGTCACCACCTGGAAGGCCGGCCTCACCTGGGACGTCACGAGCGAACTGCGCCTGCGCGGCACCCGCTCGCGGGACATCCGCGCGCCCAACCTCAACGAGCTGTACCAGGGCGGCCAGGCGACCACGAGCGCCTTCGTAGATCCGGTGCTGGGAACCGGCTACGCCGGCCGCGTCTTCATCATCGGAAACCGCGAACTGACGCCCGAGCGGGCCGACACGCTCTCGTTCGGCGTAGGCTACCGGCCCGAGTGGCTTCGCGGCCTGTCGCTTTCGGTCGATTACTACGACATCAAGCTGAGCAACGCGATCGTCACGCTGAACTCGCAGAACCTGATCGACGGCTGCTTCGGCGGCAGCGCCGACTTGTGCCCCTACATCACCCGCGATCCGTCCACCAACATGATCACCGAGATCCTGACGCCCGGGATCAACTTCAGCAGCGAGCGGGCGACGGGCGTGGACATCGAGGCCAGCTACTCGGCCGAAGTCGGTCCCGGTCGGCTGGGCCTGAGCGTGCTCGCCAACTACGTAAAGCGGCGCGATATCGACACCGGCTTCACCGTCTACCAGTACGCCGACACGCTTTCGGACAACACCGCGGTGCCCAAGTGGCGCGGCACCCTGAACGCGAACTACCGCGCCGGCGGAACCTCGCTGAACCTGCGCGAGCGGTTCATCAGCGCAGGCCGCTACAGCCGGCAGTTCACGATCGCCGACAACCACGTCAAGGCGGCCTACTACACCGACCTGACGCTGACCCACGAGTTCGAGGACCTTCCGGGTAAGCCGGCACTGTTCCTGTCGGTGGAGAACCTGTTCGACCAGGCACCGCGCGTAACGCCGCAGACGATCGCGCCGGTGCACATCAACACCGGCGTCAACGGCACGGTCTACGATGTGCTCGGCCGCAACTTCCGTGCCGGCGTGCGCTTCGGCTTCTGAGATAGGCGGAGGAGCGGTGCGTGGCCGCTCCTCCTCAACCCTGCCTCATCAAAGAAACCACGGCCAACTTCCGTTCGTGCCGAGCGAAGTCGAGACACCACACGCAGCGCCAGCGTGTCTCGACTTCGCTCGACACGAACGGAATCGGGTTTGCAGCGACGGCTACGGTCGCTCAATGCCCCTGGCGGCTGCGCAAGCGCTGCGAGGGGAGCAGGCCGAAGCGATCGCGGTAGTAGCCCGCGAAGCGGCCCATGCTGGTGATGCCGCAGGACTGCATGATCGCGGTCACGTCGTCGTCGGGCCGGGCCGCCGCGAGCTGGCGGTCGAGTTCGCACAAGCGAAGCTCGCGCAGTTCCTCGCCGAAGGTGCGGGCCGCCGCAGTGCGGAAGCCCTGCTGCAAGGTGCGCATGCTGACGCCGATGGCACGGGCGACGTCGGCGAGCCCGATCGGGTCGCAGCCTTGCCGCACCGCGTCGAGCATGACCTGCCTCGCCCGCATCACGTACCAGGGCTGGACCGCGCGCGCGCGGGCGGCGTCGGCACCGAGCGCGAGGCTGTCGGTTAGGAACGCGCGGACGAGGCCGTCGAGGCGCTCGGCCGCGGTGCCGAAACCCGATCCGCCCAGCTGCGCCCAGCCCAGCACGAAGCTCGCCAGATCGCGCCATGCCGGGGCGGAGCTGGCGTTGAACACCGGCAGCGCCGCGTCGTGGGACCAGCCCGCGATCGCGCTCCAGGCATCCATGCTGAGGCTGGCGGTCAGGTGCCGGCTGGCCGGGCCGTGCTCGATGTCGATCGGGGCGCCGGGGGCCGAGACGTGGATCATGCCGGGCTGCAGGCAGATGTCGCCCGCCCGAGCCGCGATCCGGCTGCGTCCTTCCGTCACCGCGTGGATCAGGCAGCGGTCAGACGGCACCCGCGAGCGGATCCGCACCGGCGCGCCATAGCGGATGTCGGCGAAGTTGCAGCTTTCCAGCGTGACATGGGCTAGCCGCGCATGAACCGCGCCGCGCGGCTCGCGCAGTTCGAGGTCGTGCGGTGCGAGGATGCCCGAAAGCATCGCGATCGCCTCGCCCCGGTCGCGCGAGCTCCACCCGGCCGCGGCGACCGTTGCAGGGCCGCTGTTGATCGGTTCACCCTGCATCACGCTACCTCCTTCGTCGGTTACGCGGGCCTCTGCCAGTCGACAGGCTTGACCTGACGCATCGCCCGCACCTGGCTGTCGAACAGCAGTGCGGAGAAGCGATTGCTGTCGTTCAGTTTCGCCACCGACGCCTTGCAGCGCTGCCGGATCTCTTCGCTGATCTGGCGGTCCGGTCCGGGGATGGCCCCGGCCTGGCATTGGACCTGCGCCGCGCGCTCGACGATGTAGTGTAGCATGAAGGTCGAGGCGACGTCACGCTCGCACACCGCGACGCCATGATTGCGCAGCACGAGGACATTGTTGTCGCCTAGGCTGGCGACCATGCGGTCGCGCTCGTCGGCGAACAAGGTGATGCCCTCGAAGTCGTGATAGCCCACGCGGTCGATCAGCTGGGCGCCGTAGAAGTTGTTGTGGTCGATCCCGCCTTCCTTCATCGCCACCGCCGACATTGCGATCGTGTGGGTGTGAGCGACGCAGTGGACGTCGTGGCGGTGCGTGTGGATCGCGCCGTGCAGCGCGAAGCCGGCGGGATTCGCGGGATACTCGGACTCGCCCACCAGCTCGCCGTCGACGTTGACGACCAGCAGGTTCTCGGGCGTGATCTCGCAATAGTTCAGCCCGAACGGGTTTACGAGGTAGCGATCCCCCTCGGGTAGGCGCACCGAGATGTGGTTGAAGATCAGCTCGTGCCAGCCGAAGTGCTCGACCAGGTGGTAGAAGTTCGCGAGGTCATAGCGCAGCTTCCACTCTTCGTCGCTGAAACGTGTCATCACTTACTCCCTTGTCGGCCGGGGACGTGACGCGGCATCAGCCACAGCGCCGCGGCCACCGCCATCATCATCGCACCCAAAAACACAAAGAACGCGCCCGCTCCCGCGCCGATCAGCACCGCCCCGATGTAGGAGCTGGCGATCGCGCCAAGCCGGCCCACCGCCAGCGCGGTGCCGACGCCGGTGCCGCGCAGCTGGACCGGATAGGCTGCGGCGGCGATCGCGAACAGCATTGGCTGCAGCCCGGCGATGAACAGGCCGGCAAAGAAGATCGTCCCTGCCAGCACCGCGACCGGCGTTCCGACGCCGAAGGTGCCGAACGCGACGAGGCTCGCCGCCGCGGCGCCCAGGCCGAAGCTGATCGTCAGGCGCCGCGAGCCGCTGCGGTCGATGCACAGCGCGCCGATGAGCGCGCCGGCGATGCCGCCGAAGTTGAACGCCGCGAGGAACATGCCGCCTTGGGCCACGGTGAAGCCGGTTGCGGTGCTGAGCGTCGGCAGCCAGTTGAACACGGTATAGGCGGTGGTGAGCACGAACAGGAAGTGCGACCACAGCAGCAGCGTCACCTTCCACTCGCCGCCCGCGAACAGCGCGCCGTAGCCGGCCTTGGCCTCGCCCGCTTGCGCGGTGGCGCCAAGGTCACCCGGCGAGGGGGCGACGCCGAGCCGCGCCGCGAAGCGCTCCAGCTCGGCGCGGCGACCGGGGCGCGAGGCGAGGAACTGCGGGGATTCGGGCAGCGCCACCAGCATGATCCCGGCCAGCACCAACGGCAGCAACCCGCCCACCAGGAACAGCGACTGCCAGCCATAGACCGGCAGCAGCCAAGCCGAGACCAGCCCCGCCAGCACGCCGCCCACCGGTGTGCAGATCATGCCCAGCGTCACCATGAAGCTGCGGCGGCGCACCGGCGTGAACTCCGACAGCAGCGCCACCGCGCTCGGCATCGCGCCGCCCAGGCCTACCGAGGCGATCAGGCGGGCGACGATGAACAGCGGCATGCCGGTCGCCATCACCGTCATTAACGTGCCCAATCCGAACACGATCATGCTGGCGAGCAGGGTCAGCTTGCGGCCGAAGCGGTCACCCAGCCAGCCGTTGATCGCGGTGCCCACGCTCATCGCGACGATGCCAAGCCCGATCACCGGCACGAAGGCCTCGCGCGGCAGGTTCCATTCCTTGATCAGCGCGGGCAGCACGACGCCGAGCAGCTGGATGTCGAACCCGTCGAGCACCACCGCGAGGATCGCGAGCATGCCGGCGCGTCTCTGGAAGCCGGTCCACGGCCCATGATCCAGCGTCCAGCGCAGGGAATTGTCAGACTGCATCACGCCCCTTGTTTCCTCTTTTCGGCGCCAATTCGCCGCTGCCCAGCAGCCTCACGCTGCGGTCATATTCGGTGCGCAGGATGGTCAGCGCCCGGGCCACTCCTGCCTCGCCGCCGGCTGCCACGCCGTACAGCGTCGCGCGCCCGCCCATCACCGCGTCGGCGCCCAGCAGCCGCGCCTTGAGGATGTCGTTGCCCCGCCGCACGCCGCCTTCGACCAGGATCGTCGGCCCGGCGCCCAAATCGTCGCGCACTTGGCGCAGCAGCGACAGCCCGCTCACCGCGCCGTCGAGCTGGCGGCCGCCGTGATTGCCCAGCACCACGCCCTGTGCGCCGATGGCAATCGCCTCGCGCGCATCCGCAAGGTGAGCGATGCCCTTGATCAGCAAGTCGCCTGTCCAGGCGGCGCGGATCTGCTCCAGCTGAACCCAGGTGACATGAGGGGCGATGTTGTCGCGCAGCCAGTGGCTGGCCGCGATCAGGTCGCGCCGGCCGCCCAGTGCTTCGGTCAGGTTGGGGAAGGACGGCAAGCCGGGCAAGTACACGCTCGCAAACCAACGCGGGTGCAGCAGCGCGTCGATCCTGGCGGCCGGCGTCGGCACTCCAGGCCTCGCATAGAGGCGGGTGTCCCACTCGCGATTGCCCACGGTGTTGGCATCGACGGTAACCACCAGCGTGCGTACACCCGCTTCGTAGGCGCGCGCCATCAGCGCGAGCACCAGCTGCATGTCGCTGAACACGTAGAGCTGGAACCAGTGCGCCAGACCCGGGGTGCGTGCGATTTCGCCCACGTCCGTGTTGGAGACAGTGCTCTGCGTGAACACGACACCCGCGCCCGCGGCGCCGCGCGCCAGGGCAAGGTCGGCCTCGCGCCACTGCAGCCCGTTCAACCCTGTAGGAGCGATGACGTAAGGCAATGCCTGATGGGCGAGCCGACCACTGGTCGCGGGGACCTCAGACTTTCCTCCGCCCATTCGGGGCATGAACTCCATGCCATCGAAAGCCGCGCGGTTTGCGGCCAGCGACAGTTCGTCCTCGGCACCGCTCTCCAGGTACTCGGCGGCGAGCCGAGGCAGGCGGCGGAGCGCCATCGCGCGCAGTTCGGCGATGGAGTGCGCCCGCTCGACCCTGCCCCTGGTCCGGTATCGCCGAAGCAGCGCGGTCATGCGGCGGCGGTCTCGAACGCCATGTACGGACGGCGGCCCTTGAGCAGCAGTACGATCGAGAGCACCGCAGCAGCGATCACCACCACCGCCATCGAGCTGCCAACCGCCTTCTCGCTGGCGAAGACGCGGTCGTTGAGGAAGCCGACCAGCGCCGCGCCCATCGCCAGGCCGATGAAACTGTTGAGGAACAGGAAGATCGCCGAGACCCGCGCGCGCATCGCCGGCGGCGCGACCACCTGCATCACCGCGGTCGAAGGCGGCATCGGCGTCGAGGCGAAGAACATGGCGACGCACAGCAGCGCCAGCGCCACGCCAGGCGAGCTAGTGAACGGGAGCAGCGCCATCGGCGGGATCGTGCCGACCGAGCCGACGATGCCGGTGTGGAACGGCGCGTCCCGGCGGCCGCGCTCGGTCTGCCAGTCCATGAACCAGCCGCTCGCCAGCACCCCGCTGACACCAGCGATCAGCGCGACCATGCCAAGCCACAGTCCGCTCTGCGCCGCCGTCATGCCGAACGTGCGGATGAGATAGGCCGGCGCCCAGCCGAGCAGCGCGAACAGCGACATCGCCATGAACGAGAAGCCGAACAAGTGCGGCCCGAAGATCGCCCGCTCGCGCCACAGGAAGGCGAGCACCTGGCCGGTCGAGGGCGCTTCGCGGCGGGCCTTGTAGCGGGTGGCGGCATCCGGTTCATGCACCGTCAGCGCGATCACCAGCGCCAGTAGCACGCCGGGAAAGCCGACCAGCACGAACACCAAGTGCCAGGGGGCGAGCGCTTCGCCGAACAGGCGTACTTCGGGCAGCAACGCGGCGAGCTGGATCACGCTGCCGCCGACGAGGAAGGCGATACCAGCCCCCACGAATGGTCCCATCGAGTAGACGCCCACGGCGCGGCCCAGCTTCTCCTTGGGGAACAGGTCGCTGATCAGCGAGTAGGTCGCCGGCGACAGCGCCGCCTCGCCCGCGCCCACGCCTAGGCGCGCGACGAACAGTTGCCCGAAGCTGCGGGTCAGTCCGCAGGCCATCGTCGCCACGCTCCAGAACGCAATGCCCAGCACGATCGTCAAAGGGCGCGAATAGCGGTCAGCGAAGCTAGCGATGGGGATGCCCATGGTGGCGTAGAACAGCGAGAACGCCAGCCCCTGCAGCAAGCCGAACTGGGTATCGCTGAGCGAGAGGTCGTGCTTGATCGGCTCGATCAGCAGCGAAAGGATCTGCCGGTCGATAAACGAGAACACGTAGGCGACCATACATAGGCCCACCACATACCATGCACCCCTGCTCGTCATCGCGCCCAACCTCCCGTCGTGTCGTAATAGCCCGAGCGACGTTGCCGCCGCGGCATGAGTCGAGCCGCTCACCATGTGAAGGATGTATTACATCAATTGACTTTTCAAGTTAAATGCATGGCGACGGTCTGCGATGCGCGATCTTGCGCTTGGTGCACATTGCTGCGCCTCGCGGATAGCTCGCCGCGCCGCCAGCCGGCATGGATAGCGCTTGAATTATGAGGTGTGACATGAAGGTTGCAGTACTGGGCGGTGGTCACGGCTGTTATGCGGCGGCTGCGGAACTGAGCGAAAAGGGCCAGGAGGTGTGGTTCTGGCGGCGGGAGGCTTCAGCTTTCGAGGCGCTGAACGCCAACGGCGGGGTCACCGTGCGCGACCATGCCGGCACGCGCACGGTGCCGATCGCGCATGCGACCGCGTCCTTGCAGGAAGCGATCGAGGCGGCCGAGCTGGTCGTCATCCCGCTCCCCGCGCACACGCACGAGGATCTGGCGGCGGCTTGCGCCCCTTACTGGCGCGACGGCCAGATCGCGTTCCTGCCGCCCGGCACGCTGGGCTCGGTGCTGTTCATCCAGGCCGCGCGCGCGGAAGGGAACACGGCCAAGGTTCGCTTCGCCGAGACGGGCACCCTGCCCTACCTGGTGCGCAAGCACGGCCCGGCCGAGATCGTCGTCAGTGCCTATGCGACGCGCCTGCCCACCGGCGTCTTCCCGCGCTCGGAGCGCGACGAGGTGCTCGATATCATCCGCGAGGCCTATCCTGCGGTAGAGGCCGACGCCGACATCCTCTCGGGCGCGCTGATGAACGCCGGGCCGATCATCCACCCGCCATTGATCATGATGAACGCCGGGCCGCTCGAGCATTTCGAAGCCTGGGACATCCACAACGAGGGCACCCAGCCCGCAATCCGCGCTGTCACCACAGCGCTCGACGCCGAGCGCATGTCCTTGCGCGAAGCGCTGGGCTACAGCGCGCCGCACTTCCCGCTGGCCGACCACTACACGTCCGACGGCGACGAGTGGATGTACGGCAACGCCGCGCACGAGAAGCTGACCGACAGCGGCGACTGGCGCGAGAAGATCGACCTGCAGACGCACCGCTACATGCGCGAGGACACGCAGCTGGGCCTTTCGATGCTGGTGTCGATCGGGCGCTGGGCCGGCCATCCGATGCCGGTTGCGCAGGGCCTGCTGGCGCTCGCCTCGGCAATCACCGGTGAGGACCTCTATGCCTCAGGCCGCACGCTGGAGCGGCTCGGGCTCGCCTCGCTCGACCGCGCAAGCATGACGGAGTGGATGAACGGTGGCCACTGAGAACCCTAGCCGGATCGCCATCCTCGGCGCCGGCCGCATGGGACGTGGCATCGCCACGTCCTTCGCGCTGGCCGGCATCGAGTCGCTGCTGATCGACTTGCGCCCCAGGAGCGACGGAGACTTCGCCCGGCTGCGCGAGACGGCCATGGCGGAGATCGGCGACAGCGTGCGCTTCCTTGCGGAGGCGGGGCTGCTCGACGCAGCGGGCGTCGACAACGTGCTCTCCCGCGTCGCGGTAGTGCCTGTCGCGCAGGCGCCAGCCGCGATCGGCAGCTGCGACGTGATCTTCGAAGGCGTGCCCGAAACGCTGGAGGCTAAGGCCTCCGCCTTCGCCGTCGTCTGCGAAGCGGCGAGCCCCGAGGCGATCATCGCATCGACCACCTCGACGATCGGAGCCGATGAGCTAGCGGCGATGGTCACCCGGCCCGAGCGGTTCATGAACGCGCACTGGCTCAATCCCGCGCACCTCGTGCCGCTGGTGGAAGTCAGTCCTGCCACCGTGACCGATCAGCGCCAGGTCGACGTGTTGTGCGACCTGCTCAAAGGCATCGGCAAGGTGCCCGTCGTGTGCCGCTCCTCGCCCGGCTACATCGTCCCGCGCATCCAGGCGCTGGCGATGAACGAGGCGGCGCGAATGGTTGAGGAAGGCGTCGCCAGCGCCGAGGACATCGACACCGCCGTGCGCGTCGGTTTCGGGTTCCGCTTCGCCATCCTCGGCCTGCTCGAATTCATCGATTGGGGCGGCGGCGACATCCTGCACTACGCCAGTGCGCACTTGTCGAAGAACCTCGATGAACACCGCTTCGCCGCGCCTGACGTGATCGGCCGCAACATGGCCGAAGGACGCAACGGCCTGCGCGATGGCAAGGGCTTCTACGACTACGCCGATACCAACGTCGCAGCCTATCGCGCGCGTCGCCTGGGCGAATTCCTCGCGATGCTCCAGCACCGCCAGCTGATGCCGTCGATCAAACCCTGATCCGCGTGACTGACCGGAGGCTTAGCCTCCGGTCAGCACCACCAGATCAGCGAGCGTGCGGTTCACAGGCACCGCTACCCCCGATCGTTCGCCGCGATCAGCGATAGCGCCGTTGATCGCGGCGATCTCGGTCGTGCGGCCGGCCCGCCGGTCCTGCACCATCGACGGCATGTGATGGCCCTGATGGCGGAACGCCGCTGCGATGCGGGCGCGCACCGTCTGGGGATCGAACGGCACGCCCTCGGCGCGCGCCACCGCGGTCACTTCCGCCAGGACGCAGCCGACCAGCCGCCGCCCGGCCTCGTTGTCCAGGCCCTCGACCGGCACGTCGACGATCGTCGCGAGCGCGTTGAAGGCAGCGTTGAAGGCCACCTTTTCCCAGATCGCGCCGCGCACGTCGGCCTGAGGATGCACGGCGAACCCGCCGCTCGCGAGCAGCGCAGCGACGGTATCGCACGCGCCGCTCTCCCCAGCCGCGACGCCGAGCTTGAGGATCCCCGAACCGTCGCTGTGGACGCATCCGTCGCGCATATCGGCGGCGACATCGGTGACGCCGAGGATCAGCCGCTCGGCCGGGACCAGGCCGTTCAGCGCCTCGGCGATACCGAGCCCGTTCGCCAGCACCACCACAATGCCATCATCCTTCAGCGCGTGCAGCGCGCCTGCGAGCGCCGGACGCAAAGCGCCGAACTTGGTGAAGAGAATCAGGACATCGTGGCCGGCGGGAAGATCGGCCGGAAGGCCGCAGGCGATCGATGCTGCACCCGCCTGACCGGCGATCTCGAACACCACGCCTCGCGACTCGATCTGCGCGCGCCGCTCGGAGCTGATCTCGGCAAGGTGCAAGTCATGTCCGGCAAGTGCCAGCCGCGCCGCGAAGAGCGAACCCATCGCCCCCGCACCGACCACCGCAACGCGCATCCTACCCTCCATGTCACTTGAATGTTCAAATTTCTATTGCACGCGGTCCGGCGTTTGTTAAGCCTTGGTCATCAACGGTCCTGGCGCCCAGGCTATCGCTTGCAGACGCCATGCTGAGGAGAAGGAATTATGAAGAGGTTGCTGCGCCGATCCGCTTTGATGCTCACCACGGTCCTTGCCGTCGCCGCATCGCCTGTCGCTTTCGCGAAGTCGGGCACCGCCTCCGAACGCGCGCCCAGCTCGCGCACCTCGTCGAGCGCCCGCCCCAACGTGATCGTCATCCTCGCCGACGACATGGGCAATGGCGACATCTCGTCCAATGGCAGCCCGTGGATCAACACCCGCAACATTGACAGCATCGGTGCCGATGGCGTCAAGTTCACCAACGGCTATGTCAGCGCGCCGCTGTGCAGCCCCTCGCGCGCGGGCCTGATTACCGGCCGCTACCAGCAGCGCTTTGGGTTCGAGCAGCAGGTCTCCTCGGGCGCCTTCCCCGAGCTGCGCGAAGTGCGCGAGGAGGACGGCAAGCTGACCCCGCTGCAGGGCGAGGCCGAGTTCCTGCGCCGCGGCGTGCCCACCAGCGAACGCAACATGGGTGAGACGTTCAAGGCGGCGGGCTACACCACCGGCGTGATCGGCAAGTGGCACCTGGGCCATGGCGAGCAGTTCCTGCCGCAAAACCGCGGCTTCGACTATTCGAACGTGTTCTACGGCAACACCAGCATGCAGTACACCGACCTGTCCAACCCTGATATCATCAGCATGAAGGTCGACTTCCACGACGAGGCGCCGCTCACCGCCTGGTCGCGTGAGGGGCTGAACGGCATCCGCGAGAACGGCAAGTTGGTGCAGGTCAACCAGTATTTGATGGAGTACTTCCGCGACCGCGCTGTAGACTTCATCGAGCAGAACAAGAGCAAGCCGTTCCTGCTGTACCTGCCGATGAACTCGCCGGTGCCCCCGTTGCAAGTGCCAATCGGCTACTACGAGCAGCTGCGCAGCAAGATCCCCAACATGGACCAGCGCGCCTACAACGCGTTGCTGATGGCGCAGGACCAGGCGGTCGGCGCCGTGCTCAGCAAGCTGAAAGCGACCGGGCTCGACCAGAACACCATCGTCGTGTTCCTGAGCGACAACGGGGAGGCGCTCAGCCGCCCAGGCAGCAACGCGCCCTTTTCTGGCGGCAAATACTCGACGCATGAAGGCGGCATCCACATCCCCTTCATGATGCGCTGGCCCGGCCAAATCGCGCCTGGCACCGTCTACGACAAGCCAGTGATCAGCCTCGACATCCTGCCCACTGTCGCAGCGGCAGCCAAGGTTTCGACCTCGGGCTCGCAGCCGCTCGACGGCGTGAACTTGCTGCCCTTCGTCCAGGCGCAGAAGGAAGGCTCGCCGCACGAAGCGCTGTTCTGGAAGCTGGGCCAGGAATCGGCGGTGCGCATGGGCAAGTGGAAGCTGTGGCTCAACACTAAGAGCGGCGCCTCTGCACTCTACGACCTTGAAGCCGATGTCGCAGAGAAGACTGACGTCAGCGCGCAGAACCCGCAGATCAAGGCCGATCTGCAGGCGAAGTACGACGCCTGGAACGGCTCGCTCCCGCCGCGCGGCTGGACCAACATTTCGCCGGTGTTCGGCAAGTAATCCACCCCTGTCCGCGGTCGTCCGGTTCGCCGGCGCGACTGCGGACCTTTTTCGTGCGCTCTCTCGACAGCGTCCTTGGCGCATGACGGTCCGCGTCGAAACGGCTATGTCCTCCCGTCATTGGCAGGACATGGGACCACGAAGACCATCATGAGCGACGCCCCTACCGACACGTGTCTCGATGGCATGCACCGCCTTGACGGCGGCACCTTCACGATGGGCTCCGATCGCTTCTATCCCGAGGAAGCGCCGCCGCGCCGCATCGCCGTGGCGCCGTTCTGGGTTGACGAGACCCCGGTCACCAATCGCCAGTTCGCCCGCTTCGTGGACGAGACCGGCTATCGCACCGTCGCCGAAATCCCGCCTTCGCCAAAGGACTATCCCGGGATGGACCCGGCGCAGATGCACGCCGCCTCGCTGGTGTTCCACAAAACGCGAGGGCCGGTCGATCTCGATGATTCCAGCGCCTGGTGGTCGTTCCAACCCGGCGCCAGCTGGCGCCATCCGTTAGGGCCCGAAAGCACGATCGACGACCTACTCGACCATCCCGTGGTCCACGTCTCGCACATCGACGCCGCAGCCTATGCCGCCTGGGCCGGCAAGCGGCTGCCGAGCGAGGCGGAGTGGGAGTTTGCAGCGCAGGGCGGGCATGACGACCGCGACTACGCCTGGGGCGACGCACTCGCGCCCGGCGGAACGATGATGGCGAACTACTGGCAGGGGCTATTTCCATTCGCCAACACCCAGCTGGATGGTTGGGAGCGGACATCACCGGTGCGGACCTACCCCGCGAACGACTACGGTCTGTTCGACATGATCGGCAACGTCTGGGAATGGACCGACGACTGGTGGGCGCTGCCCGCCGGCAAGAAGCCGAAGAAGGGCGGGCAGAGTTGTTGCGGCCTGCCCGATCCGCGTGGGGGATCGCTAAAGGGCAGCTTCGATCCGCTAATCGCGCAAGTCCGGATCGGCCGCAAGGTGATCAAGGGCGGCTCGCACTTGTGCGCCGAGAACTACTGCCAGCGCTATCGCCCGGCGGCGCGCCATCCGCAGACGATCGAGACCTCGACCGGCCACATCGGCTTCCGCTGCGTGGTGCGCGAGGCGGATCTGACGTAAACGTCGCGCCGACCACACTCCAAGTCCTTTCGCGTCGAGCGTAGTCGAGTGACCACGCACAGCGCCAGCATGTTTCGACTACGCTCGACACGAACGGGCAGTGGGTGTCTGCTCGCGTGGAAAAGCAAAAAGGGGCGGAAACGGCAATTCCGCCGTCCCGCCCCCCTCAGATCTGCGACCCGCCTTACTTCAGGTCGAAGCGGAAACCGACCCGGAAGGTCCGGCCCAGCACGTCGTAAAGCGTGCCATTGACGCCGACGTTGATGTGCACCGGGCCGAGCACCGCCGGGCTCACGCGCGGATCCTGGTCGAGCAGGTTCTCGACTGAGAAGAACAACGCCGGACTCCCGGCAATGTCCTCGAACCGCTGAGTCAGCGTAACGTCGGTGTAGTAGGCTGCTTTCACGTGGTTATCGACGATAGTCTTGTCGGACGCGTACTTGCCCGCACCGATGAACCGCTCACGCACATTCAACGTGGTGCCGTTGACGGTGTAGTTGGCGTTGAGGTTGACGCGCCACTTGGGCACCGCCGTGTTCTCGCTCATCGTCCCGGCATAGCGGAAAACGGTGAAGCCGGTATCGACGTCGCGGCGCTTCACGTAGTTGGCCAGTGCCGCCAGGCGCAGCTGGCCCGCACCGAGGCCGGTCGAGTAGTTCGCCTCGAAGTCAACGCCGGTGGCGCGCTCGCGGCTGAAGTTGATGCCTGGCGTCAGGATCTGCGTGATCAGGTTGCTGGCGGGATCGCGCGTGATGTAGGCGCACAAGCTGGCATCGCCCGCCTGACAGCCTTGGATTAGGTTCTGCGCGGCCAGGCTGACGATCGACTGGTCGATCTTGATGTCGTAGTAGTCGACCGAGAGCGACAGGCCGGGAAGCCACTGCGGACGGTAGCCAACGCCCAGCGACAGGGTGTCCGCACGCTCCGGTTGGAGGTTCTGATTGCCTACCACCAGCACCAGCGTGGCATACGATGAGTTGATGACCGGGTCGGCCAGCGCAAGCGTGGTCGCCTGCCCGCCCTGGAACAGCTCGTTCAGGTTGGGCGCCCGGATATCGCGCGAGCGGGTGCCGCGCAGGCGCAGCTCATCGTTGATCTCCCAAGTGAGACCGGCCTTCCAGGTGGTTACGCCGCCGCTCAGCTTATAGTCGGTGTAGCGCACGGCGCCATTGAAGCTGACGTCCTGCGCGAAAGACTTGTCCTTCAGCAGCGGCACGATGATCTCGCCAAAGGCTTCCTTGACCGAAACTTCGCCCTGCGATGCCTTGTAGTTGCCGGTGAAGTAGCCGTTGGCCTGCGACACCGCGTCGGCAGTCGCGTCGTAGGTTTCCTGACGATATTCGGCACCGACCACGACCGAGACGGGGCCCGCCCAGGTCGAAAAAGGATCGCCCGAGATCGAGCCGGAGACCACATCCTGCTTGATGCCAATCACCTGGCGCGCAGTGCCGAAGGCATAGTCGCGCGCGGCGTCGGACACTGCGACGGTGCCGAACGGGTTCAGCGGAGCGCAGGCGGCATCGTCGTTTGCAGTCGAAGCGTCGGCATTGACGCCGCAGGCGATCGCACCACTGGGGGTACGCACTGCGTTCACGGCACGGTTGTAGTTGGCGATATTGGGGTTGTTCGCCGCTTCTGAGATGATGTGCGAGATGCCGTGCGTGTAGTACAGGTCCCACTTCCACCCGCCGAGATCACCCTTCACGCCGCCGACGTAGCGCTCCATCTCGCGCTCATTGCGTCCCCGGATCTGGCCGAACTTGTAGTTGCTCGTGCCCAGGTTGAAGGTGGTTTGCCCGGCCGCGGCCAGCCGTGCGCGGACCGCCGGATCAAGGTAAGCGTTGTTGATCGAGATCGGCAGGTTGCCAAAGCGGTTGTACGAGACCGAGAGATAATCGGTTACCGAGTGGCCGTAGCTGGCTTCGGCGAAGACCTGGATGCCGTCGGTCAGGTCGTAGGCCGCGTGGCCGAAGAAGCTGTACATCTCGGTCGGCACCGCGACTTCGATGCGGCCGCCGTGATCTTCGGCCGAACCGCCCAGCGACTGCAAGCCGTTGGTGTAGCCGAAATTGAATGGCGTGGCGCTGGCGAGGCCGTTGGCTCCGAATTGTGTGCCGCGCAGCGGGCCCGAGGTGATCAGGCCGTTGTCGGTGGCTGACGCGAGGCCGACATTAGGCGCGACGATGTACTGCGGCACGCCGTTGGTGGCGGTGAAGGCCGGGTTCACGATCAGCTTGGAGCCGTTGTACCAGTCGCGGTCCTGCGCGCGGACGCGGCCCGACTTGTTATACTGTCCCGAGACGACGATGTGCCCGCGCCCCCCACCGAACTGGAGGCCGCCGGTCAGCTCGGCGCGGAACGCGTTGCCGTCGCCCTTGTCGGTTATGCCGTAAGAGGTCTCGCCTTTGAGGCCGGTGTACGTGTCGTCGAGGATGAAGTTGACCACGCCGGCCACTGCATCGGAGCCGTAGGCGGCCGAGGCGCCGCCGGTCACGATGTCGACCCTCTTGACCATGGCGGTCGGCAGCAGGTTCACGTCGACCGCACCGGTCAGCGTGGAAGCAACGACGCGGCGGCCGTCGAGCATGACCAGCGTGCGGTTGACGCCAAGGCCGCGCAAGTTCAGCAGGTTCGCGCCCGCGGTGCCGCCGGCGGTGGTGCCGTTCACGTTGCGCGGGCTGGTGGAGCCGGCCAGCGCGGGAAGCTGGTTCACGTAGTCGGCCAGGCTGGCGGGAGCCGTGAGCGCGATAGTCTCGGCGGTGAGCACAGTGGTCGGCGTCGGCGCTTCGTATCCGGTCCGGTTGGTACGCGTACCGGTGACGACGATATCGCCAGCATCGGTCGCCGCTTCGGCCGGGTCGACTTCTGAGGCAGGCCGTGCGGCGTCGGTACCTTCGGCCGACTGCGCAAGCACGGGACTTGAGATGATCGCCGCGACGGCTGCGAGCGATGCATTAAAGGCGTAGAGAGCGCGTCGTGTCATGATTTCCCCCCGGCTGGCGATAAGCTGGCTACGTTCTTTGGCCGACTCATGCAGCCATGACGAAAAGCTGCATCACGAAAGTTTCATTTTCAAGTGATAATGGGAGTAAGGCTCTTTTCGGTGCTAGTTGGGGCAAGCGCGCAACACTCGGCGCCGACTATCTCGGTGCTCGCCCAGCCGAAACACAGTGGCGAGCGTCGGCTTTGGGCCGCGGCTCCCGCGAGCTTCAGCCTTGCCGACTCTGCGACGCGAACGGCATGATCCCGTTCGCCTGCTTGATGCTCTTCAAGGCGATCGTCGAAGACGAGCGGACGACCCCGGGTATGCCGCTGATCTGCTCGCGAAGGATGGTGTCGAGGTGTTCCACGTCGCCGCAGACGATCTTCAGCAAGTAGTCGCCCTGCCCTGCGGTGGTGTAGCATTCGAGGACCGCCGGGTGCGACTTGATCGCTGCCTCGAAGTCGTGGTGGTGCGCAAAGTCAACCGTGACTTCGCAGAAGGCGGTGAGCGGCAGGCCTACGGCGCTGCGATCGATGTCTGCCCGGTAACCTGTGATGACGCCTCGCTCTTCGAGGCGCTGCACGCGAGTCCAGCACGGCGTCTTGCTCAGCCCGACGATCTCCCCGAGAGCTGCATAGCCTAAGCGTCCATCCGCCTCCAACGCCGCAAGCACGGCCCAATCAATCCTGTCCATACCGCTCGTCTGCCCTTGACCGCTATTGCAGAACATTGTTCTGCTCGATCCGCAAGATTTCAAGTACTATTCTGTTTCGTCAGCCACAACAAGGAAAGAACGGAACCCCGTCCGCCGGATTGCGCGCTATCCTGTGACGAATCCGCAAACGCTTGCAAGGAGACGTTCGTGTCGCTTTCCGATCTGCAGCCCTTGGGACTGGATCCTATTCTCTCGATCGCGGCGCGGGTAGCACGTGACCCGCGGCCCGAGCGGGTGGACTTCGGGATCGGAGTGTACCGCGACGCCGAAGGGCACTCGCCGATCTTCGCCGCAGTCAAGGCCGCGGAGGCGCGGATCGCGCGCGACCAGCGCACCAAGGCTTACCTCTCGCCGCTGGGCGACACCAGGTTCGTGGCCGCGATGTCCGCTGCGGCCTTCGGCGAGCACCTCGCCTTCGCCGGCCTGCAGACCGTCGGCGGGACCGGCGCCCTGCACCTGGCGATGCACGTGCTCGCCGCCACCGGGTCCGGCCGCAAGGTGGTGCTCGGCACTCCCACATGGCCCAACCATGCGCCGATCGCCGCATCCGCCGGACTGGGGATCAGGACTTACGCCCACCGTGCCGACGTGGGAGGGGCGTTCGACCCAGCTCCCCTGCTCCAGGCCATCGCGACCTGTTCCGCCGGCGATGTGTTCGTCCTGCACGGCTGCTGCCACAATCCCACCGGCATCGACCCCAACCTCGCCCAATGGCAGGACATCGCCGCCGCGATCGCCGCGGCCGGAGCGCTGCCGCTGATCGACCTGGCCTACCAGGGCTTCGGCGAAGGCTGGGCCGAGGACCAAGCGGTCGTCGCGCTGTTCCACGATGCCGTGCCCGAGCTACTGGTGGCTTATAGCTGCGACAAGAACTTCGGCCTCTATCGCGATCGGGTGGGCATGCTGACGGTCAAAGGGCGCGATGCCACATCCGGCCAGATGATCGTGCAGCACCTCGCCGCCGCCGCGCGCACCGCCTACTCGATGCCGCCCGATCACGGCGCCGTGGTGGTCCGCACCATCCTCGAGGACGCCGAGTTGTCGCGCCTCTGGCGCAGCGAACTGGACGCCATGCGCGCGCGGCTGGCGAGTCTGAGGCAGGCGTTCGCCATGGCACTCGAGGCGCGGGGCCTGGGCCAGCCATGCCTGTCACGCGGCTTTGGCATGTTCGGCATGCTCGACGTGGCACCGGGCGATGTCGAGCAACTGACAGAACGGTTCGCCATCTTTCTTCCCCCGTCCGGCCGGATAAACCTCGCCGCGCTGACCGACGCCACCATCGAGCGCCTCGCCGATGCCCTCTTGGCCGTGCGCGCAGGAGAATACGCGTGACCGCGCCCATGCGCATCGCCGTGGCCGGAGTCGGCGCTGTGGGCGCCGTCGTCGCTTACCGGCTAGCCGCGGCGGGCAATCACGTCACCCTCGTCGCAAGGGGCCAGCGGGCCGAGCAGTTGCGGTCGACCGGTCTCCAACTGGCCCGCCTGCCGGCAATCGCCGCCGACGTGGTCGGTGCAGCGGAGCTCCCGGAGCAGGACGCGATCTTCCTGGCAGTCAAGGAACAAGGCCTCGCACCGCTGCTCGAGGAGCTTGCTGCCGCCATCGCGGCCGAGACGCTGGTGATCCCGCTGGTGAACGGCATCCCGTTCTGGATGCTGGCGGACCATGCCTGCCCCGGCGAACTCGTCGGCGCCGCGGTCTACGTCGTCTCGCGGCTAGACGCGGCGGGTGTAGCGCACCCCACGCCAAATGCGCGGCTGACGCTCGGCCTTCCCCACGGCGCTTCAATCCCGCGCCTGGACGCCCTCGCCGCCATGCTGACAACGGGGGGGATCGTGACCAAGGTGAGTGCCGACATCCGCGCCGACATCTGGGCGAAGATGGCGCTCAACCTCGCCACCAACCCTCTCTCGGTCGTCTCGGGTGCCACGCTGCACGACCAGTTCCACGATCCCGCGCTGAATCTGATCGTCCGCGCCATGCTGGAAGAGGCGGTGAGCGCCGGCCAAGCCCTGGGCGTCGCCAGCGCGATGACCGTGGATGCCATGATGGACGTCGGCCGCGCCGTTGGCCCGGTCGAAACCTCGATGCTGCAGGACTACAAGGCGGGCCGGCCGCTGGAACTCGAGGCAATCGCGCTGCGCTGTCTGAACCTGGCCGAAAGCCGCGGCATGTCGATGCCGGTTGCGAATACCGTCGTGAGCCTCGCCGGCTTCGCCGGTCGACAAGCCAGCAGTAACATCCAAGGCTGAACTTTCCCGTCACAGACCTAAACAGGGACCATCATGACAGCTCGATCCTTTCTCGTCGCCGCCGCTGCACTTCTGGCCGCCCAGCCCCTCGCCGCGTCCGCCGCGCGGGCGACCGCCCCCGTCCAGAACGGCGACTCCGACAAGATCCGCCTTGTCTTCCTGGGCACCGGCGCGCCGCGTCCTTCCGAGGAGCGCCACGGCGCCAGCATCCTGGTCGAAGCGGGCAAGCACCGCGTCCTGATCGACTGCGGCCCCGAAATCCGCCAACGCATTTTCCAGGCCGGCAACTTCGACCTGCTGACCAACATCACCGAAATCTTCGTCACCCACCTGCACTACGACCACATCGCCGACATCGACGACGTGTGGATCGCCGGCTGGATGTACGGCCGCCGCACCCCGCTGACGATCTGGGGACCGCCGGGAACCGAGAAGTTCGCCAGCGACATCAGCTCGGCCTTCTCGTGGGACATTCGCTATCGCGAGATCGTCGGCATCCCGGCCGCGGGCAACCGCCTGCAGGCGCACGACCTCAAGCCCGGCGAGGTGTTCGATCGCGACGGGCTGAAAATCACCGCGTTCCACGTCGAGCACATGCCGATCAATCCCGCCACGATGAAGGTCGGCAAGCTCGAAGGCGACACGTACGGCTACAAGGTCGAGTACAAGGGCCGCTCGGTGGTGTTCTCGGGTGACGTGCGCGACTTGCCGAACTCCGAGATCGTCAAGGCGGCGCAGGGCGCCGACGTGCTCGTCCACGAGGTGCAGGTGCCGTCGACCGGCGGCGACAAGGAGGCCGAGCGCGCCAACGTCAGCCTGAACGTCCACACCACACCCGAACAGGCAGGCGCCGTCTTCGCCAAAGCCAAGCCGCGCATGGCGGTCTACTCGCACATCATCCCACCGCAAACCACCGGCGAGTATCTCAGTGCACTTACCCGCCCCTACTACAAGGGGCCACTCGTTAGCGCGTTCGACCTGATGACCCTAACGGTCGGAGAGCAGATCGAAGTTGGGCGGCGCGAGAACCAGGCAAGCAGGGTGTTCGAAGACACGAGCGCTGTGCAGAAATAGCGACACATAACTCATTAGATGGGTGAGAGCATCTGTCAGGGACCACCCAAATCAAGCCTCAAGCCAATAGCCGCGTTGCGTTAGAGGCTGTGTGGAAAGGGCTTTGTGCGTTGGCTGGATCGACGCGCACGGGGCTGGTCGTTCAGCCCTGCATCGCGGCGATGAGCGCTGGTACGCCGAGGAGCGCGATGGCGCGCTTGATGTTGTAGGCGAGGATGTGGAGGCTGGCCTCGGTTGCCACGTTCCCGAGCCTTCGTGTCTTTAAGTGGCTTCTGCCCATCCAGTCTTTCAGCGTGCCAAAAACGTGCTCCACCGTTCGTCGTCGCACGCGCATGGCATCGGGCCAGCGGTCGAGCCGAGCCTGCATGGCCTCGATCACCTCTTCATGCTGCCATCGCTTGATGCGCCGCTCGATCCCGGCGGTGCAGTTCGCCTTTACAGCGCAGCGGGAGCGACAGGCTGGCGTGGCATAGCCATGAAGCGTCAGCCCATGTTCGAGGCTGGAGAAGCGTCGGGTTAGGGTCTCGCCGGCGGGGCAGCGGTAGGTGTCAGTGCCCGGTTGGTAGACGAAGTCCTGCTTGCCGAAGCGCCCCTCGGCCTTGGCGCCTGAGGTTAGTGGCTTGGGGCAGATCGCCACGACGCCGGCCTTCTCGCAGGCCAGCACCTCCGGACCCGAGAAGTAGCCGCGATCGGCCAGCACTGTGAGCGTATCGGTGCCAGTCGCGTCGCGGGCCTGTTCCCCCATGCTGGCCAGCGACGTGCGGTCGTGGCCACGATTGATCACTTCGTGCGCCACGACGATGTGGGTGTCCGCGTCGACCGCTGCCTGAAGGTTATAGCCGACAAGGCCGGTGCCGCCTCCAGCCGACGCCATTGCGCGCGCGTCCGGGTCGGTCAGCGAGATCTGCCGGTCGGGCGCGGCCAAGACTGCCTGCTCCATGGCTTCCAGGTCGCGCATCTGCCGGCGCAAGGCATCGAGCCGCGTCGTCAGCCGCGCAGTACGCAACTCGGACGCCTCGCCCTCTTGCCGGTCGGCAGTGTCGAGCATGCCGAGATAGCGCTGGATGCTGGCATCGACCTGCTCCATCCGGCGCCGGATTGTGACAGGCGTGAAGTTCCGGTCGCGCGCATTCACCGCCCGCAGCCGGCTGCCGTCCACCGCCACCGTGCAGCCCGCGATGAGACCCAGGTTGCGGCAGACCAGGACAAAGCGCCGGCATGCCGCCTGTATCGCCGCACTATGGTTACGGCGGAAGTCGGCGATGGTCTTGAAGTCAGGCGCGAGCTTGCCTGTGAGCCACATGCACTCGACATTGCGGCCCGCCTCGCGCTCCAACCGCCGGCTCGACTGCACCTGGTTGAGGTAACCGTAGACGTAGAGCTTGAGCATGGTCGCCGGATGATAACACGGTCGCCCGGTCGCAGCGGCTGCGCCAAAGCCCAACTCGCTTAAGTCCAACTCGTCCACGAACATGTCGACCACCCGAACCGGGCTGTCCGCGGTCACATAATCGTCGATACAGTCCGGCAGCAGCCTTTCGCGCCGGTCGCTCCCCTCGATGAAACGGCTCATCCCAGCACCTCCATCAGCGCGAGAACTCTACCACATCAGCACGTTTTCACACAGCCTCGGTGGAAGGCGACCGTCCGCTTTCGGGAAGAGGGTGGCGATTAGCTGACGTTGCCGGTGGGCTGCCCCTTTCCCAAAAACGATCCAATTTTCGGAAAGGCAGCAGCAAGCCGCAGCAGATAATACGAGGCGCGACCAGCAGAGTAAGCATCCTAACCGTTATTCGGTAAGACCGAACCTGCGATCGGACCATGCGTATATCATCCGATCGCAAGCCCCGTCGCGGGTCGCTATGCAAATAAATGTTGTCCTCTCGTTAGTAAACCGCTGCGCCGCGACACTCATCCCGTATCCAAAACCGCCATGCCCCCAAAGCGGATACTTGCCCGCCTGGGTGACGAACCCGAGGCCATACCAACCCTTCTCACTCGGCTCGGTGGCCACCGCGCGTGACCTAGCGGACACTAACACGTTCGAACGGAGCGCGGTGAAGAAGCGCAGCATGTCGGTTGCGCTGGCAACACCACCTCCGGCGGCCGATCCGCGCCAGGGGAGTACTGCGGTGGACGCGACGGGCTTGGGCTCGGCTTCGAAGAAGGTGGAATAAGCGACTGGAATGTCCTTGATGTGCTGCAGGTCCGGGAACGACGCGTGCGTCATCCCGGCAGGGCCGAATACGTGTTGCTGGATGTAGTCCTGATAGGTCTGGCCTGACACCCGCTCGATCACCGCACCAAGTAGGATGAACCCATAATTTGAATAGTCGAACTTGCTGCCCGGCAGAAAAGCTGGGGGCCGGCTGCCATTAAGTCTAATGTAATCGTCGATCGTGCGGACCCACTCCCGGTTCGCCGTATCCTCCCGTTGCAGAACGCCATCTTCTCCGGTGCCGCCGCGATGACTAAGCAGTTGCCTAATCGTGACTTTGGCCATGCCCTTGTTGGGGTAGTCCGGGACATAGCGAGAGAGGGGCGCATCAAGCGCGACCTTCCCTTTCTCAATGAGCTGAAAGATGCCCACCGCCGTGAACATTTTGCCGGCCGAAGCCAGGAACATCGGCGTATCGGCCGTTATGGGCCGTGCATCATCCCGGTTGAAGGTCCCGGCAGAATAGGTCCACGGCGCTTGGCCGTCCTGGGCTACGATGATCGAGCCAGCGAATGCATCCGATGCCGCCAACCGCTTGGCAACGTCACGCGTGGCGGCGAGCGCACGCGCTTCGGGCATCGCAAAGGGCTGAAGGTTGAACTTCTCTAGCGTCTTGCCGTCTTGAGCGACCGAAAATGACACGCGGAGGAGCGCCGGGAAGCAGCGCTCGACCAGCAAGGCGCGAAACGATTTGTCGCTCTTGTCCTCGACCCGCGCCAGATCAAACCCACAGGTTTCCTCGCGCAGATTACGGGCGGTTAACGCATCGGCATCGCCAAGATGTTCGCCATAGAATTTCTGGATTGCCGCCTTGTCGCCCGTGTTGAACGTCGCCAGCCAATTTTCGAATTGCGTTGTAGCAGGCTCCGCATGAGCCGCGCTTGCAGGTGCTACCAGGACGATAAGGCAAAGAGCTGCTCTGATCATTGTGTTCCCTTCCGCGACCTTGAGGATGGCGGTTCAGCATGCAGATTACGATTACAAAAAACTCGGACCCAAAAACTTTTTGCGCGCCCGTGTGATGCCGGACGTGACTGCTGGGTGTTTTGTGTCGCGAAACCACCCATCCCGGGCACCCAGCCAGGCCGGCCGTCTCCTACTCGCCTGGTCGGTCCGCGCTCACTCCCGATTGGGAACCCAAAGCGGGGACCGTCGCTTTGGTGAGGGCACCGGTAGCCGTCTCGGCATCCCCTTTGCCAAAATCTGTTCCCAATTGCTTTTTTCCAAAATTGCCGCTCGGAGAGGGAGAATGGGAATGATCGTGCTGAACGAGTGGCTGCTTTCGGGGACACGGTTGCCCACCTGAACGTCCGCATGTGGGCGTCGCACGAACCCGCTCCGCGGGAGGGGCGCTTTTTGCGAGGTAAAGCGAGAGCTGGAGCGTAGTATGTGAGTTGAGGGCTGCTGTGTACGGGCAGACCATCGAGGTTCCTTTGACTGGAGGAGCCTTCTCATGAATGACCTCGTACTCGCATCTGCTGTCAGCCCTTTTCGCCAGCGGCTCATTGACGACATGAGCATGCGCCGTTTCTCACGCGAGACGCAGCGTAACTACATCCGAGACGTCGGTCGGTTCGCGACGTTCCTGGGTCGCTCGCCGCACACCGCGACGGCCGAGGACATCCGCCGGTTTCAGCTCGATCAGCAGGAAACCGGAGTGCCGGTGCCGACGATGAATAGCATTGTCGCAGCGCTGCGGTTCTTCTTCACGCACACACTGGATAGGCCAGATTTTGCTCGCAAGCTGGTCCGCACAGCCCATGCTCGCAAGATCCCCGTTGTGCTGAGCCAGGACGAGGTAAAGCGGCTGCTCGATGCTACGACCTGC
This sequence comes from Novosphingobium kalidii, assembly GCF_040534015.1. Taxonomy (NCBI): domain Bacteria; kingdom Pseudomonadati; phylum Pseudomonadota; class Alphaproteobacteria; order Sphingomonadales; family Sphingomonadaceae; genus Novosphingobium; species Novosphingobium kalidii. Next base: position 585,430 of record NZ_JBEWLY010000013.1, on the reverse strand, counting down.
CTCAAGCACCAGGCGGCGTTGTCGGTCGCTTATGGATCCGGGCTGCGCGTTGCCGAGGTGTCCGCTCTCAAGGTGAGCGACATCGACAGCAAGCGCATGCTGCTGCGCATCGAGCGGGGCAAGGGTGGTCGATACCGCAATGCCATGCTGCCTGAGGGTCTTCTCGTGTTGCTGCGGGAGTGGTGGCGTGCTGGACGGCAACACGGGGTCATGCAGGCAGATGGCTGGCTCTTCCCGGGCCAGAATGCGTCGGTGCCGATCAGCACACGCCAGTTGCACCGCGTCGTCGTGCAGGCAGCCGAGGCCGCCGACATCGTCAAGCGCGTGGGTCCCCATACCTTGCGGCACAGCTTCGCCACCCACTTGCTCGAGGACGGCGTCGACATCCGTGTGATCCAGGCGCTGCTCGGACACGCCAAGCTCAACACCACCGCCTTCTACACGCAGGTGGCGACCAAGACGATGCGAGCTGTAACCAGTCCCCTCGACAAACTGGCGCTGATGTCACCCAGTGGAGCTACGTCCGACGGCTGAGCGGATGCGCACCTCTCTGGAGGTCGCCGACATCTTCCGTGCCGCAGGCCCTGCGTATCGCATCACCCATGCCGGGCACCTGAGCCTGCATCAGCTCAAGATCATGTCGGCCATCGAGCAATGTCGCACGGCTGCAATGGGCGGTCACGTCGAGGCCTGCGAAGACTGCGGGCACTGGCGCGTCGCTTACAACAGCTGTCGCAATCGGCACTGCCCCAAATGCCAGGGAGCGGCGGCACGAGTATGGCTGGCGATGCGCGAGGCCGACCTGCTGCCGGTCGGCTACTTCCACGTCGTCTTCACTCTTCCGGCCGAGGTGGCCACCATCGCGCTTCAGAATAAGGCGGCAGTGTACGATCTGCTGTTCCGCGCCGCTTCGGAGACGATGCAGGTGATCGCGGCCGATCCCACGCATCTGGGCGCACGCATTGGAATCACGCCGGTGCTCCACACCTGGGGCTCGGCGCTGACCCATCACCCACACATCCACATGATCGTACCGGGCGGCGGTATCTCGCTCAAGGGCGAGCGCTGGATCCATTCGCGCCCTGCCTTCCTCCTGCCGGTGCGGGTGCTTGGCGCGCTGTTCCGCCGCCTGTTTCTCACTCGGCTGCTTGCCATGCACGATGCCGGGCAGCTCGCCTTCTTTGGCAGCCTGGCGCCTCTTGCCGAGCGACGCGCCTTCCTGCGTCGCCTCTCACCCGTTCGGAAGAAGCGCTGGGTCGTCTACGCCAAGCCGCCGTTTGCTGGGCCCGAGGCAGTGCTCGCCTATCTCTCGCGCTACACCCATCGGGTCGCCATCTCCAACAGCCGGCTGATCCGCTTTGGCGAAGACGGCGTCACTTTCCGCTACAAGGACTACCGCCGCGACGGCTCCGACCGCCAGCAAGTGATGACCCTGACTGCCGACGAGTTCATTCGCCGCTTCCTGCTGCACAACCTGCCCAAGGGCTTTCACCGCATCCGTCACTACGGCCTGCTCGCCAGCGGCTCTCGCAAGGCCCATCTTGCACGAGCCCGCCAGCTTCTCGCCGTCGCCCCACCTGCTGTCGACGACGCGCCGAACGATCCAGCGGCAGTTGCTCGGCCACCGTGTCCATGCTGCGGCGGCCACATGGTGATCATCGAGATCCTGGAACGTCAGTACCAGCCTCGAGCCCCGCCCATCCTCGCGCCCCTACCCGGAAGACCTGCGTCGTGATCCGGCACGGCTCGCCACCGATAGGGCTTCGAGCGATCGCGCTCCTGCCTACAAGCAGGCTTGCGCCTACCTCGGCGAAAAGCAGACGCCTTCATCCTCAGAGCGGACCGTCCGCATGGCGGCGACCACTCCTGCCCACCAAAATGCAGACCGTCCGCTCTCCAACTCGTCTGCATTTCGGCTCCGATCTCGGACATCCGGACCGGCCCAAAATCTAAAACCCATAGCTCAGTGAATGGGGCCCGCAGGTTCGGGCTCCGACGACTTTCCGACACCTCACGGCGTCCGAAACTCTATACGAATGCCGAACTTCCGCTAACGGACGGCAACCCTGAATAGCTGACCTTCAACAGAGCTGTTATGCGTCCCTATGGGAATCCTGCATCCTTGGATTGCACCGGGGCTCCGGGTGAAAGATAGGCATACTATGTCTCGGCTCGATCCATTCCATGTGATCCTCGCCAACAATCTGGTGCAGAACGTGATCAATTTCACAGTCTGGTTCGCGCTGGTGTTTTGGGCGTTTCTGGAAACGCGTTCGGTAACCGTCACTGGCATGATCGGTGGCATATACTTGGTCTTCACCGCCGGATTCGCGATCTGGTTCGGCAGCCTGGTGGATCACAACCGTAAGAAGCGCATCATGCTGGCCTCCAGCGCGGGATCCTTTGTTCTCTATGCCGCTTCACTCGCGGCTTATTTCTTCGCGCCAAAAGAGGCGCTGGCCCGGGTCGAAGGCGCCACGTTGTGGGGGTTTATACTTCTCGTGATGCTCGCGGTGATCTGCGGCAATATTCGCATGATAGCGCTGCCCACGCTCGTCACCGCGCTGATCGAAGAGGACAAACGCGACAAGGCCAACGGGCTAGTCGGCATGGTGACCGGGATCGGATTCCTGCTGACCTCAGGCATCAGCGGCTTTCTGGTCGCATGGGACGGAATGCGAGGTACGCTGGTGCTGGCGATCGGCTTCACGGCGCTTGTCTTCTTGCACCTGCTTACGGTGCGCGTCAGCGACCCGGAACCGATTTCGTCCGCGCCGGGTGGGCGCAAGGAAGTGGACCTGAGGGGTACGATCCACGTGGTTGCCGCAGTGCCGGGGCTGTTCGCGCTGATCTTCTTCACCACCTTTAACAATTTCCTGGGCGGCGTGTTCATGGCGCTGATGGACGCCTATGGCTTGTCGCTGATGGAAGTTCAGCAATGGGGCCTGCTGTGGGCGCTCGCCTCGTGCGCATTCATTGTCAGCGGGCTCATCATCGCCAGGACGGGTCTGGGTAAGAATCCGCTGCGCACGCTGCTGCTGGTTAACCTGATCGTGTGGACGGTGGCGAGCGTGTTCACCATCCAGTCCTCGATCCTGCTGCTGGCGGTTGGCTGCGTGATCTGGCTGTTCCTCGGGCCCTATGCCGAGGCAGCAGAGCATACTACGCTGCAGAAGGTCGTGCCCTACGAGCGACAGGGACGGGTGTTCGGCTTCGCGCAATCCGTCGAACAATCCGCAGCGCCGCTAACAGCGTTCCTGATCGGCCCGCTGACCCAATTTCTGGCTATACCCTTCATGACCACGGGCGCGGGTGCCGAGGCGATCGGCGGTTGGTACGGAACTGGGCCGGAGCGCGGCATGGCTCTGGTGTTCAGCGTCACCGGCGCACTCGGCGTGGTCATGACCCTGATTGCGTTCAGTTCGCGGCAGTATCGTCAGCTTTCGACGACCTATGCAAGTGCGGCTGAAGAGCGCAGCCCTTCCTCTCTCAACGGAGGCATAATGGGGAGCTTTGCGGCACTCGCGGAAGACGGCGCCGAGCACTCCCAAGGGCCTCCCACCAGGGGAAGCTAGTCTAATCTGCTAAGCCCGAAAGTCAGCGCTGTCGAAGTCGACATTCACTAGCCGGCGGCTCTCGGGTCGGCTGCTGTCGAGCAGCGTTCTGAAGCCAATGGCGTAGTTGCTGCCGTTCGCCACGATCGACGAACTGCGCCGACACTTCTGCCGTTCAAGCGATCGCTCCCGGCAAGTGATACCTGCCGGCTGTTCAGCTCTAGCGCCGAGCTACTCCAATCAGTGCAGTAGAAGATATGGGCAGGAATGCGCTTTCGCCTGCCATCTGCCAAACCTCCGCGATCACTGCGTCCTTCTCGGTCTGATCCAGGCTGATCCAGTCAGGAGACATTCCGAACACAGAGGCCGGCTCGTTCAGCGCTGTCAAGTCCAGCATGTAGTCATGGGTGACGCTTTCGATCCGGGGATCGCGATAGCCGGCCGCGATCAGTTCGCGCGCGAAGTCTGCCGGCTCACTCAGCGCCTTCACGGCTTCGGGCATCGTCATGCCCTCTCGATCGGGGAACAGCTTGCGCCGGATCTGGCCAAGCAGCAGGAAGGTCGCGGCACCGTGCTCCCGCCAGGTGGCGATCACGCCGTGTCCGCCCGGGCGCGTGACCCGCGCCATCTCAGCTAAGCCTTTGCGCCAGTCCGGGAACATGATGACGCCAAATATCGAGAACGCCGCATCGAAGCTGGCGTCTTCCAGCGTCAGCGCCTGACCGTCCATCACGCGCGCCTCGACGTTGAGCATATTCCTCGCCGCGATGCGCGCGATCATCCCGGATGAGAAGTCCGTCGCCAGCACCTTTGCCCCGGTTCGAGCCGCCAGCAAAGCCAGCGCACCGGTGCCGGCCGCAACGTCGAGGACGCGGCAATCGGGCGTCAGCGCCACGCGGGTGAGCGCGGCCTCGGCAAAGCGCTCCGTGAAGGGATGCGCGGTTTTCTCGTAATGCTGGGCCGCGATGTCCCAATGGTTGGGGTTCTCGAATTCAGCCATTCTCGCCATTCCACGAATCACGTAACATTATAAGTATCGTGAATCCGGGCTCTTGCCAATCCATGTTAGCCCGCGAAAGATCGCACCATGCGCAATGACAGCCGACTATCGCGAATGCTCCACGTGCTCCTGCACATGGCGCGGTACGATGGCCCGATGACCTCTGACGAGATCGCACGCATGTTGAGCACCAACGCCGTTGTGGTGCGCCGAACGATGGCGGGCTTGCGGGAGGCGGGCTACGTGCGATCGGAAAAGGGGCACGGTGGCGGCTGGGTGATCGTGGCCGATCTCGAAGTCGTGTCGCTGCTCGACATCCATCGAGCGGTGGGCGGACCACGTCTTTTCACGATCGGCAACGAGCACCCGAATGCCGACTGCGCGGTCGAACGGGTGGTAAACGAAGCGCTGGAAAGCGCGCTCAACGAGGCAGAGGCGATGTTGGTCTCGAGGCTGGGGACACTCAGTCTCGCAGAATTGGCAAGACGCTTCGATGCGCGTTGCAGTTCCGGTTTTTAGCGGTCTGTTGCCGCCGACAGAGCAGTCTTCGTTTAGCTCCCCAGATTGCCCTCCCGAAAGCGGCGGTACGTTCAAGCATAAACATCGGGTAACAAGCAGCGGGTATCGGGGGGTACCAGGGCACGCTCAGTTGCGGTGATTGGTGACTCTCTGCTGATCATGTTTCGGCGTGTCAGATGGTTTTTCTGCCGAAGTGACGCGCTTCCTGTTGTTCAGCCGTGTGTAAGGAGGGCTAGAAGAAGCTGTTCATCATGCGGATGTTCCTGCCCCTCGTGGCGCTATGTGTCGGATGTTCGCCGGCTGATCCGGAACAGAGTGATGCGAAGCCCGGGCCGGTGCCCGCTTTTTCAACGCGGACCGAAGCTCCCTCGCCCAACTACGCTACATTGCTCGGCCAACCGGCGGCGGGTGGCAAGGGAGAAACATGGGAAGCCACTTCGTCTCCCCCGCCCGACGCAAAGGCAATCGGCGACTTGTGGATCGCGCGGCTGCAAGAACACGGAGCGCTCCTCGGCTATGGGCTCGCCGGCAAGACGGCCGACGAGGCAGTCGAGATGATCGACACGGGTCTGACCGAACAGGAGTTCAAAGACTGGGTAACGGAAAATGAGTGGCGGGTGCCCCGTCATATACGCTGGAGCTTTGTACCGGAGATGAGCCTTCCTCCGGTGAGTCAGGCAGCACAAGTTGCAATCCGCGTGTGGCCCGCCTCCAGAACGCGAACTGGGATTCAGCTCCAGGCCCTTTTCCACGGCAAGGTCGTGTTGCGAGACGGTTGCTTTTTTGTTGGTTTCGACGGCAAGCCTGCCGACAAGCTGGCGTGGTTTCATTCGGAAATAGGTCTTGGCGTCGATCCGGCCGGCTATTTCATCCTGCGGGACAGGATCAGCGGCAGAACGCTGGCTCGTCTGGGCGAGGATATGAGCTGGGGCGGCCCCGCGAGCGCGAATATTGACAGGAAAACCAAGCAGGCCCTGCAGGATGCCTGCGGCCCCGGCGAGATCTATATCGTGGGCTCACCCGAAGCGCGTGAGCGGTTCCTGACACAGTATCCGCATCTACGCGAGCCGATGCTCTCCCCACCTCGACCATCAACCAAAAGCTGAGAAGCCTGATCGAACACCTCGGGAGTTCGGCGTGAGGCGTGGTTCGATGGAAAACCAAAGGCGGTTTTCGCCGACATTGCCGACGTTCGGGCCCTCCCCGACACTCCCTGGAAGCGGCCGATCGTTCATTCGAACGCCGATGTCAGATAACTTGTCGATAGACGGCAATGGAAATGCTTTGGCTGAAATGTATGATCCGAGCGAGAAACTCGCGCCAAGCTGCCGCGGCCCGTTCTACGTATTTGGACGTTCCTCATCTCTGATATCGGAGAGTGGTCCAGTAGAATGCAAGGCGCGATGGCGCAATGTTAGGTCAAAGGTTGCGCGTGAATGGGGGCTAACTCAGAAGTCGAAAATGAGCCTGCTGTTTGGAACGAGGGGAAGGTCCGGGACACGCTCGCTCGATTGTCAGCCGCAGATCTCAACGCGGAACTCCGAGCCGTGGGGCTCGACGATATAGTATTCGACGCGCTGTGCACGGTGTTGCGCGACAGCGAATCCGTCATCTTCCGATATCCGGCCAAGCAGAAGGAGGCCAAGCGCGATGCCCTTTTCGACATGGTCATGCAGCTTGTGTCTGATGTGCGCGGCCCCGACGACGAAGAGCGCATCAAGGAGATCCGGCGAACCATTGAGATAGCTGAGAATGGATATCGCGAGATTCTGTCCAGCTTGGCCAGAGCCACAATCTCGAAGCTCCCGCCAACCCGCCAATTATGGGCGGCGGTGACGCGCGCCGCGGCCGAGCTGGATCAGGTGCGGCAGACGGCAGTCTATAAGACCGGCTCGACCTTGGGCACCTCTGTCCAGGGGCAGACATCGAGCGGCATGTCGACCGACGTCGACGGTGCCGCCTTTATTTATAGCGCCTTCGTCACCATCCTGATTGGGATGCTGGCCCGAACCAATGGTTGGGCCAAGCCAGATGGTCGCATCATTCTTCCCGATATGATCGCGGTCGATGATGCTGATCTGGCTGCTGCTGCGGACATCGTCGACCTGGGTGTGTCATGGTACCGTTGGGTCACGGCGGAGACGCGGGCGCGGCTCTGGGCCGGCCGGCTTGAGGAACGCGACGCTAGGCTGGAGGACCAGGTCCCGCCTCAGGCGAAGCACCTGCGGTTGCATCATCCCAGCTATGCCGATCTTCCGGACTGGATCGCGCATCAGCGCCTCGCGGACGTCGCCGCGCAGAGCTTTGGCGATACGATGATGGAAAGTTCGGTCGGTGACCTCGTCATGGATGCCGATGGGATCGTGCCGCTGCCGCCCGGCGGGTTCCTTTCGCTAATGGAGGCGAGCAGCGCCGGCTTGCTGTTCGACTTCATCGCTCTCGATCCGCTCGACACCAATAGCTATCACGGCTGCACGCTGCTGGAGTGGGTCCGCGGATATGCGCTGCTGGGCAGCCTCGCCACCGAGACGATCGCGGAAGGCACCTCGGCCGTCGAGCGCGGCTTCCTCAGTCTCACGCCCGATAATCTTGCCGCTCACCTCTCTCGCGTCGGTCTTAGTGAGGCATCAGCCAAAGCCTTCATCGCCAACGCGACTATGCACATCGACACCGACGATCTTTTCGACTGCCCGTTGCTAGAGTGTGCGGACGGATCGCTGATTCTGCTGACGGGTGCAGCGGCCGATTGCGATCCTGCGCGCATCGCGCTGTCGAATCTCACCCGTCTGGAAGAAGAGTTCAAAGCGAAGGGCAAGGCGTTCGAACGCAGCGTGCTTGAATTTTTTAAGGAGAAAGGCTTCGACGCCTACTCGATCGACACGAAGCGGGATGGCGAGCCGTATGAGCTCGATGTGCTGGTGCCCTGGGATGACCATCTGTTCGTTTTCGAGTGCAAGAACCGCGGTCCATCCAATCTGAAACCGCGGCTAGCCTACAATCAGGCGCGCGACCGGACGAAGTTCCGGAAGCAGCTGCAACGCCAGATCGACGGGCTGCTTCGCCACCCCGACATGTCGATCGCCGTCTCCGGGATCGATCCGCGCGAGAAGACTATCGTCCCAGTCGTTTTGTATTCCTTGCCCGTCGCCGATGACGGCGCCGACGAGGGCATCTGTGTCACCGACTGGTCCTCGCTCACGCGCTTCTTCCGTGAGCGCTATGTCCACATCAAAAACTATCATCAGATCGAGCCTGGCAAGCGCGTCCTCCACCGCATCGCCATCCATGATCTATGGAAAGGCGATGAGCCGACGCCCAAGCGCTTCGCTGAAGAACTAGGCTATCCGTTCCAGTCCAGGCTGATGATGGCCAGGTGCGAGGGCTTCCCCTCCTTCATGCGCTTCTCCGACGACACATTCGGCGTCACGGTCGAATGGAGCGCCGGCGAAATGGACATGCAGAGGCTGAGCGACTTTTTTGGATTCGATCCCGCCAGCGTCACCAAGCTTCGAAAGGAAGCGACCAAGGCGGTGAGGCAGGTCCGCAAGAAGCGGGAGAAACGGGTCCGGAAGAAGCGCCGCTGACGCTCGGAGCGCCCAATTCTTTCTCTCGAGCCCGTCCTCTTCCGTCCTGGCCATAGGAGGCAGCAGCCGCCGACTCTACAGAAGTTGGAAGTAGGTCCGCGCCAGCCGACATCCCGGACATTCCTACCCCTGGATTGGCTACCCGCAAGCGTCCGTTCGCTCATCTGCACTACGAGCACCGGGGGGCGGCCGTTAGACGTCTGTCGGCATTCGGGCATGCTTCGCACGACGGCATACATTCCAGCACTCCCAGGCCCACACGCGCGTAGTTGGTTTCGTCGACAAAGGTAACGCGGCAGCGCGGGACGATTCAGAGTGATCCTGGAATACCAAAATCGCCAGTTGCTTTGATCGAGGTTTGGAATAACTATCGCATCCTAAGTGACGGTAGTACGCGTGCGCGGGGGGCAGATGCGACAGCTACGACGCGGACGTGAATCGAACAGAATTCGTCCATAATGGAGGGATCTGGATCACCATTTTCTGCGGCCGAACAAGGGCTCGGCTATATATTCCAGCCGCGATTTGCGTTGCTCAAGATTTTAGAGCTTCCTGAAAGCAGCGCGGTCTTCCTTGAGAAGGAAGACGATGTCGAGTTCGTTTCCGAGAATGGCCTCCGATCGCTTGGCTCCCTCAAACATAAGGCGGGTGGTGACAAGCTGACCAATCTGTCGACCGATTTCTGGAAATCAGTTCGGATATGGTTGTCATATTATCGCAAGACCGGGTGCATCGCATCCGACGGCCGGTTCCTGCTCTTCACGACGGCCCAACTCGGCGAAGGCACCTTCCTTACCCTGTTCACCGAAAGCGCGCGCGGCAACAATGATCGGGTAGAACAAGCGCAGGCGGCGCTCGCCACAAGCACATCTGAATTGATCGGCAAGGTAAGCAAAGAGCTCGAACAGTTAAGCGAAGACGAGCTGAACGATTTCTACAATCGGATCACTATCATCGAAGCGACGCCCCGTATCACCGACCTACCAGCGTTGATCAACCTCCACCTGCGCACCATCCGGCGGGAGTCCCGCACAGCCGTGTTCGAGCGCCTCGAAGGCTGGTGGATGGATCTCACCATCAAGATGCTGGCCGGCGAACGCAAGGAGCCTGTCCATGGCTATGAAGTCTCTGACAAACTGTCCGCGATCGCCGAGGAATATCGCGCTGACAATTTGCCCATCACTTTCCGAGGGCGCTGGCCCGACGGTCAGATCGACGTCGCCAACGATCCCCGGCTGTTCGTCGAGCAGCTCCGTGTCCTCGACCTATCGGCGACCCGCATCCGCAATGCCATCATCGACTATTATCGCGCCTTCGAGCAGCGCTCAAGCTGGGCGCGGGAAAGTCTGCTGATTTCCGGCGAGATCGAGGACTATGAGGATCTGCTGGTCGATGAGTGGACTCGCTATCGCGAAATCGTCTTCGAGCGGTTGAACGACACCAGCGACGAGGACGCCCACCTCGTAGCCGGAAAAGAACTCTACCGCTGGGCAGAGATGGAGACGATGACACTGCGCGTCCGAGAGCGGGTCACTGAGCCCTATGTGGTGCGCGGCGCCTTCCACATACTCGCCAACGCGAGCCCGCGGCCAAGAGTCTATTGGCATCCCCGCTTTTTGGAGCGCCTTCAACATCTGCTCGGGATCGCTGCATGAAGCGATGGGATGAACGACCGGTTGAAATTCGCAATCTCTTCAACCCTGGCTTTTGCGGCCTCATCCTGATGCGCGCGCTGTGTGGTTATGAGGAGGAGGACGAACGCGGCATGCCTTTCTCGCTGATGCTACTGGTGCTGCCGCTTTGCCTCCACAAGCGCTCGCGCGAGATACTACAAGCAGGCAATCGCAGCTATCTGCTGAAGCTCGTCGCAATCCATCCCGAACTGCTCGTCGGCTTCGCGCGCCGCACCAGCGATCTGCTACCCTATGCCTTCGAGGCCCTGGGCTTCCTGATGCAAATGGGCCTGTTCACGGTCGACGCGCAAGGACGGCTGAAGGCGGTGCCGGACGGTATCCGCAAGTCGGTCACCGGCACCGCCGAGACGGTCTCTTGCCAGCGCGTCGCGCGCTTTGTTGGTAAGGAATTCGCCCGCGTCGGCGATCGGAGCACTCTCTACATGACGATGGGCGTTAGGCCGTGAAAATCAGATCAATCCACATCTACAGCCATGACGGCCGTCGGCGCGACCTGTCATTCCATGACGGTCTCAACGTTATCACGGGGCGCTCGTCGACGGGCAAGTCGGCGCTTTCAGACATCATCGAATATTGCATGGGGCGATCGACCTTCAACATTCCCGAAGGTATTATCCAGGAGCGCGTCTCCTGGTATGCGGTATTTTATACGTTTGAAGGCGAGGAGGTGCTCGTTGCGAAGCCTGCGCCGGGACCGGGGCGCAGCAGTTGCAGCCTCGCCATGGTGCGCCGTGGGGCCAATGTTACCGTTCCCGACTTCGACGATCTCACGGTCAACGACGATGACGAGGGTGTAGTGAGCCTTTTGTCGCGGCGGCTCGGTATTCCAGAAAACACAACCGACGTACCGATAGACAATAGCCGGGAGAGCTATGACGCCAATATCAAGCACACCTATTTCTATCTATTCCAAAAGCAGACCATCATCGCCAATAAGGATCAGCTCTTCTACCGCCAGAATGAGCAGTTTCAGCCGCAGACGATTAAGGACACGTTGCCCATCTTGCTTGGTGTGTCTTCGCGAGATCGGTTCAGCCTGGAATCCCGATTGCGTGCCGCCCAGCGTGAGCTGCGCCTAAACACCAAGTTGCTGGAGGAAGCTAAATCCGCAATCGACACCTCGGAGGAGCGCGCGATCGGGCTCCAGTCTGAGGCGCGTGCGGTTGGTATCCTGCCGGCCAGCTCTGCGGCGGACGCAAAGATCGTCGATCGGTTGCGGGAAGCGTTGACTTGGAAACCGACGTCGGTCCCCGAGGACGATGGCGGCCGCATAACGGGAATCGAGAATGAGCTGGTGACGCTGAGAGAGCAGCGTCGCGAAATCCAGCGTCGTCTCGATGCGGCCGAACAATACGCGAGACGCGCCGATGGCTTTCAGACAGAGGTGGTAGAGCAGCATGACCGGCTGACCTCAATTAAGGCGTTGCCGATCAACAAGGCGACCGGCGAGTGGCAATGGCCGTTCGCGGAGGCGAACCTCGCTTTGGGAAGCCCGATCGCGCAGCTGTTGCTCGCCGATCTGGAATCGCTCGATCGCGAGATGAACGCAGTAGTCGGCGAGCGCCCGCAGCTCGATGCTTATCTGGACGAGCAGCGACGTGAACTTCAGACGATCGGCGAGCAAATCCGGGCCAAGGAGGTTGAATTATCGAGCGCTATCGCGACGAGCGAAGTGATCGTGCAGTTGGGCAATCGCAATAACGCTGCTTCACGCGTCGTCGGCCGGATCAGCCTATTTCTCGAGGGTCTGCTGCCCGAAACTGAGCTTGCGCGGCTCGAAAAGGAGCAGCGCCGCTTGAAGGCGCGAGTGGCCGATCTCGAACAGCGCATCGGCGCGGACGATTCGGGCGCCCGGCTTGCGTCGACTATGAACAATATCTCGATGCATATGTCCGGCTACATTGCGGCGCTCGGTGGTGAGTTCAGCCAATACCCGGCGCGGCTTGACCTGCACAATCTGACGGTAGCGCTCGATCGGCCTGGCCGTCCAATCTTCATGCAGCGGACCGGGGGTGGCGAGAACCATCTTGCTTATCATCTGGCGGCTCTGCTGGCGCTTCATCGCTTCGCGGCAAGCCAGAAGCAGCCTCTCCCACGATTCTTGCTGATCGATCAGCCCACCCAGGTCTATTTCCCGTCGGAAGCCTCTTACGAGGCAGCCGGCGGCTCGATCGAAAAGACCGAGCAGGACGCCGATCTCGAGGCAGTGCGGCGGCTGTTTGAACTACTCGATAGATTCGCACGTGAGGACGCACCTGGTTTCCAGATTATCGTCACAGAGCACGCAAATCTGCGCAATCCTTGGTTTCAGGAAGCCCTAATTGAGCACCCTTGGACCAAGCCACCCGCGCTGGTACCGGAAGATTGGCCGGATCTCGCAGAGCTCGCTGACTGAGCCCGGCTTCAAGCAGCCTTTCACGAGCGCCATCGCTGAGGATAGTTTCTGCCGCAACTGAGGGTCGTCCGAGCGATTTTCCAGAGGACCGTCGATTCGCCACCGTATTGGACAAAGCCGAATAAATGCCCGGACTTGCGGCATAGATCTGCCATCGCACGGCAGCCCGGAGGCGTACAGCTGTCGTCGAGTGCGTATAGCCGGACACTGCCGAGAGGGCCCTACACCCACCAAATCTGATTATTTCCGGTCAAGAAATCGCCGCCGCAAAATTCTATTCAACGCAATCCGTATCATACCGTTCTGAGTCTCTAATCTACTCAAACAGCTGCTTGCTTTTGGTGACATAACTGGATGGGTTGTTGCGTTTTTCGATTAAACCTTCAGCTACAAGTCTATTCAGCCAAGATTTTGCCTGGGAATTTGACACTTCTAGGGCCGCAGCAACGTCGGATTCTTTCATAGGTGTGCTTAGTATCTGCCGAATCGCTTCGCGCACCGCAGAAAATAAATTCTCCGCGGGAATTCCGCGGATCTGTGTGACATTATCGATTTCTATACTTGACGTCAACGACGTCGAAGTAACGGCACGGGATTCATCGGAACTGTCAGGTTCTGGGCTCTCTTTTAAATTTGCCGCTGCAGCAACATCCGTATTACCTTCCTCAGTTTGAAGTGCATTTAATTTGGGTAACACATACGCATCATCCTTGCGAGCGTCGCCTGCATCTAGTGGAAGGCCACCCTGCTCGGCCTTTGGGGACAGCGGGGCCGGTTCAGCGAACACCTCCTCCAATGCTTCCACGTCGACCGGGTTTGGCCAGCGAAGCGCACCTTTCCTGAGCAGCGCCTCAAGGCCAGGCGAGGGCTCGCCGATCGACCGAACATAGACCGGAACGAACCTAAGCTTTTCGAGCTGTTCGACCGCCCCTGTCCAGGTGCCGCCCTTGTTGATATCGGAACTGACCACCAGCGACGCATCTGCCAAGGCATAGATTAGCTTGTTGCGCTGCATCGCGTTGCCAACGTTGAACCCAGCACCGGGATCGTAAGGTGAAACCAGCGTCAGTTGGCCATCAAGCAGCATGTTTCGATGCTCGCGGTTCATCGCATTCTTTTCCAGGCTGTCTGCCAACACACCGCACACCTGACCACCTGCCTCCAGAGCGCCCCGCATTGCGGCTTGGTCAATGCCCTTGGCTCCACCCGAGACGACAGCTCTGCCGGCACGAGCGGCCAAACTTCCGACAGACATGGTATAATCGATCAGCGCGGCATCCACGTCACGCGACCCGACGACAGCCAAGCCACCATTTTCCAGCAAACCAACATCGCCGCAGCCATAAAGCACAGCTGGCGCGTCTTCCCGGAACCGAGCCTTAAAGCGCCGGGGATAATCCGCATCTGCCCGACTGATCACCCAGATAGCACGCGTTTGCCAGCGCTCTATGGCCTGACTCAGCAAAAACCCCCTGCCCAACAAACGCTTGAGACGATCCTCTTCGACAGCGGGCTGGCAGGCGCGCAAGATATCGTTAGCGTGCGGCCCGACAAGATCGGCTGGCTGTTGCTGAATATCACGCAAAAGACGAGCGAGACGCCTGTATTCACCCGCTTTCAGCAGGTCTGGCGTCGAGGTGCCCCGTCCAATGATCAGCGGGGCCGTCAGCAGCAAGATCGCTTGCGTATTTGAGGAGAGCGTAGGGATCATTCGTTCTGACCCGTCTGGGAAAGGGCGAGCGGCCACACCTCGCCGCTACCATTCATCCGCAAAAGCCACGCCGATACCGCAAGAGTCCAACGGGAGTCGACCATATCGTCGATCAGAAGCACCGGCCCAGAAGGTACCGGCGCTCCGTTAAGCGCAAGGGAGCCGTCAATATTTCGGGCCTGCTGGGTACTGTTCGCCATCGTCTTCTGCTCAGGTCTGGCATCCGTTTTGGCAAGAACCATATGAAATGGCAGGCCCAACGTCGCCGCCAGTCGCTGCCCGAAATCGGGTACAAGATCCGGATGCCGCAACGATGGCACGCAGGTGATCCAAGCCGGCGCCGGATCCGGACTCCATGCGCGAACCATATTCGCGCAGGCCGTGACGAGTTCGTCGGAAAATCGACCATCCTGGTATTTTCCCCGTCGGACCAAACCGCCCCACCCGGCGTCGCCCCAGACGCACAACGCCTTGCCGGACTGTGCCTGGCAACCCGGATCAATGCGGCCCTTGACCCCGTATTGCGGCATGCCGCCGGCGGGCCACTGCTTGCGCGGTTCGATTGGCAAACTGGTTCGCCGCAGAAATGCGATCGCTTCTCTGACCAGATCCGCGTGCACCTCCGTCGGCAGCGGAGCCAATGTCGGCCCGGTCACCACGCCGGGATCGCCGTCTAGCGCGTCGATCAGGAAGCCCATGTGCTGGCCGAACGGCAGGCCGACATAGTTCTCCATCTGTTGCTGCTCATCTCGCCGTAACGCCGTGAGCCGTTCTGCGCGTTCCCAAAAGCTGTCGGCCAGCTCTGCCGCCGTCAGCTGCCACTTGGTGCCTTGCTTGGCGATGGGCGCCGGTGATTCAAGCGAGAGAAGAGCAATCGTCTTGTCGATCCGTCGCTTGCTGAGATTGATCCTGCTTAGAAGGTCGGGGACAGACAAGCCGTCGGGCTCCGCTTCCAGTGCTTCGAGGACCTCGGCGACCTCCTGTTGCGTGGGGAAGGCACTGCGAATGAACCAATCGGTGATGTCCGCCTCTTCCCGACCGCTGAGGAGTATGCCGTAAGCAGAGTCCAAGGCACGTCCAGCCCGACCAACCTGCTGGTAATAGGCAATCACCGATCCCGGCATCTGATAATGGATGACAAACGCAAGATCGGGCTTGTCGTAGCCCATGCCCAGCGCCGTGGTTGCGACCAGCGCCTTTACCTGATTGTCGAGCAATGCCTGCTCCAATGCCTCACGCTGTTCGCCCGTTTCGCCGGTGTAAGCTTCCACATTGAAGCCCCGCGTTTTCAACCATTGCGCAACCTGATTGGCGTCACGCACTGTCAAAGTGTAGATGATGCCGTGACCTGGCAGTGTCGCGAGCTGCTCGGCGAGCCAAGCCAAGCGCTCGGCCTGGCTCGGCAATCGGATTGTCTGCAATGATAGCGAGCTGCGATTGAGATCGCCTCGCGAAACATCGAGATCCGGTCCGAGGACCGCGGTGAGATCTTCCATCACGCGATTGTTGGCAGTTGCGGTGGTCGCCAACAGCCGCAGATTGGCTGGAAGGGTCCTGACGATCCGTTCCAACAACCGATAGTGCGGGCGAAAATCATGCCCCCAGTCGGAAATGCAATGGGCCTCGTCAATGACGAGGAGCGAGATTTGCGCCGCGATCCCTGCCAGCACCTGGGTGCGAAATCTCTCATTTGCTAGACGCTCCGGCGAGATCAACAATATATCGATTTCACCCCGAGCAAGCTTGGCCTCGACCGACGCCCACTCGTCGCTGTTGTCGGAATTGATCGTAGCGGCGCGGACACCCATGCGTTCTGCTGCCGCAATCTGATTACGCATAAGTGCGAGAAGAGGTGAGATCAGCAGCGCGGGCCCGAAGCCGCGCTCGCGCAGTAATTTGCATGCAATGAAATAGACGAAGCTTTTTCCCCAGCCGGTTTTCTGGACGACCAATATCCGGCCTCGACCGTCGACGGTGTGATGGATCGCTTCTTCCTGGCCATCCCGGAAACTAGCATCGGCGCGGCCGGAACCGATTTTGAGCAATTCGAGTGCGCGACCTGGATTATAGTTCATCGTATTGCCCCTCGGTTTCCGCGTACATCCCAATGCCGCCACCTAGCTGTGCAGCCTGGAATGCCGAAAAAGTCTTCGCCGGGAAGCAGATGATCAGCCTTCCTGGAAACGATCGAAGCTGTCCGGGACTGCTTCCTCGTCGTGATGGCACGGTCCGCTGCTTTCAAAATGCAGAAGCGTGAGTTCCTGGTCATAGCGATCCGATCGCAGGCACATCTCCACCACCGGTTCGGGAAACCAGACGCCCAGGTCTTGCGGGATTCCAGCTTTAGCCTCCTCGGTGAAATCTCTGATCACCGCAGTGGCGAGCGCCGGGAGCTCGAACACTTCGTTCTTTGTGCGAATATAGCGGCCCGACCTGAGTGCGGCTCGACTGGGCTTTGCCCAATGCGCAAAGCCTTCGTTCGACACAACGAGCATGGCACGGGTCTCGGTATATTCGAGCCAGCGCAGGATCGCCGCCGTGAGCGACACGCCATAACGCTTCGCCAAGGTGCCGAGAACGTCAAAATTAGGTCGCGTTTTCGCCGACAGCTGTGCCCGGAAATCATGGAAGGGCATCAACAGCGCGGCTGCGAAGGCATCGGCTTCCTGCTCGATCCCATGCCCGCTCCGCTGGGTGACGGCCTCCTCGTCGCAATAAATACCAAGGTCATACGAATCATCGGTCTCGATCGCCTGGCGATGCAGCACGTAGTGGCCGAATTCATGCCCGATGGTGAAGGCGCGGCGGCCGGCGGACTGGCCCAGATTATACATGATCGCCCATTGCCGTGGCTGGGTTTCGCTGCAGACCAGCGCGCCGACGCAACCGGGAATGTCGCGCTCCACCACGTCGTGGATTCGCCCATCCGGCGCGACATTGGCGGAATATTCCAGGGCGAGATTTGCGATATCGACCGGGCCCCGATCAAACCGGTCCGTTCCGAAGACGGTGTCGAGCATCTTGGTGATCCGACCAGCCTCTTTGAGGGGACGAAGCCGGGCGTCGTCGGTCATTCGGGTTTCTTCGCGCCGAGTATCTTCGCCATCTCTCGAAGCTGCCGACGCGTCTCGGGCGGCAGACCGCTGTAGGACCGATAAAAGGCCTTGTCTTCGGCCTGCTCCAGCGTCTGATCATCGCGGCCGAACAAATAGTCCACGGTCACGTTCAAGGCTTTGGCGATCGCCGACAGCTTCTCCGCGGAGGGGCGTGGCGGGTTTTTGTTTTCCAACTCCCAGATGTAGCTTTTGGATGAATCCGTCGCCTGGGCCAACTGCTCCAACGTCATTTTCTGAGCCGTCCGGCGCTCTTTGATTCGGTCGCCGAATTTAATCTCCATAGATATTCAAACCCTTGCAGATGTTCGGAGTAGGCGAACTCTAGCGCCCTTGACAGCAGCATGCAACAGGCAGATGGTGAAGTTCAGAGTAGCTATATTTGATCTACTCACAAGCTGAACCGAGGCTCTGCCTCCAGGAGTTACCGTTGAACGCGCCATTTTCGCCTCAGGGCCGGAACCCTTTCGACGATCCGCTCGACCGGATCCTGGCGGAGATCGCGCTGAGCGCGCAGCTTCCGCCGTCGCTCCACGGAAAAGCGGGCGGCCGCTACGGCGCGGCGCGCGCTCATCTGGAAGCCGATCCCGCGTTCAAGGATCAGATCGAGCATTTCTATCCGCAGGGTTCGATGGCGATCGATGCCACGATCTCCAGTCGGGGCACTGACGACGAGTATGATCTCGACATCGTGTCACAACTCGGCGGTCGGTTTCGCCAGATGGACCCTCTTGCGATCCTCCTCGCGCTCGAGCGCGCCCTCAAGAATTATCCGGTCCAAAAGGTGGTCCGCCAGACACGGTGCGTGACCCTCTATTACGCCGACCGCATGCACCTCGACATCACCCCGGCGCTACGTGCCTATGGCACGCTCGATCGGGAGAGCTACATCACCCACGCCAAGGGGCCGACTAATTCGACCGACGACCGTTTCGTCGACATGAACGCATTTGGTTTTGTGGAATGGTATCGCGGTCGAACGCCGCTCGAATATCGTATGGCCAAGGCATTCCATGACCATTGGCTCAATCTCGAAGCTTCTGGCCTCCGTGCTGATGCTGAGGTGGACGATGTCCCCGATCAGTGCGAGTTCATCGTCAAGAACACGGCAACGCTGGCGCTGCAGCTGGTGAAGCGGTTCCGAAATATTCGCTACGCCACCTATAGGGGCCGCACTCCGCCTTCCGTAATGCTGTCCTACTATGCCGGCACAGCCGCTAAGCCCGACAGCACGCTGTCCGAAATGGTCATACGCATCGCCAACTGGATCATCGGCGATATCGAACAGGCTTCCCGCTGTGGTCAGAAGTTACATGTGGCAAACCCGGTCTGCGCAGATGACGTCTTCACCGACCGCTGGCCCGAGACGATCGGGCAGCAAGACGAGTTCGCCGGTTACCTGAAGGAGTTGGTTGCAGGGCTTGAAGGCGTCAAGCGCGGCGATCTCGCGGCCGACCGACTGATGGACTGGCTACGCAGCCGTTTCGGCGACCGCGTCGTCACCAAGGCGGCAGACCGAATGGCGAACGAGATCGGTGCAGGTGTTCAGTCAGCCGATCAACGCTATACGCGAAAGGGCGGTCTGCTGTTGCCGACGGCCGGGATCGTGGGGGTAGCAGCGACCCCCAGCATCGCCCGAGCGCAGCCTCACAGCTTTTACGGTGTGCGTATTTGATGCCGGAGCACGCGCTGACGATCGAAGAGCAACGTGCCGCGATGAATAGCATCTGGCCGTCCTTTTCGATCCATAGGCTCAATCGCCAGACGCAGAGTGCGTACTGGACTGGCGAGGTCCGGCCCCAGTTCGGCCGCTTCCGCATAGAGATCCGCTACCGGCTTGGCGATGTTCCGCACGCCCGGGTTCTGCGCCCGGCGCTGATTAGGTTGCCCGGCAATATCGAAGGCCAGCTCCCGCATGTTTACCCACCGGCGGATGACCCAACGCTGTGCCTGTTCGATCCAGCAACCAACCAGTGGGATCCGTCGATGACGATCGCGACGACGACCGTGCCGTGGGCGTGCGACTGGATCGCCTGTTACGAGCTTTGGCTAATGACCGGGCGTTGGACCGGCGGCGGTCGCCACGGCAGCGCAGTTCCAGGATTGAGTGCATTGGCATGACATATATTCCCGGCCGCCGCTCAGATGGAACGATCCAGCATGCGCGGGTCAAGCAGCCTTGGCCGAAAGATCGCCTGTTCCGAATCCTGTCGATTGACGGCGGCGGCATAAGGGGTGTCTTTCCGGCAGCCTATCTGGCCGAGATAGAGCAAAGATTCCTTGAAGGTCGCTCCATCGCCTCGTGTTTCGACATGGTGGCCGGCACTTCGACCGGCGGCATCATCGCGCTGGCGCTCGCCCATGGCATGACCGCGCGCGAAGCGCTGCAAATCTACGTCGAGCGCGGACAGCGCATCTTCCCTGGCTGGTCTGGCTGGCGCAAGTGGTGCCAGCTGCTGCGTTGGATTTCGCGCCCCAAGCACGATCAGACCGTGCTGCGGGACGAGCTGCTGTCGATCTTCGGCGATAGAGTGCTGAACGATGCAACGACGCGGTTGGTGGTGCCGAGCTTCGAAGGCCGACATGGCGAGCCGTTCCTTTACAAGACGCCGCATCACCCCGATTACCAAAAGGATCGGCATCAGAAATTCGCTCACGTCGCACTCCACACGAGCGCTGCGCCGTCCTATTATCCGGCGGTCGATAACGACGGCTACTTCATGATCGACGGCGGCATTTGGGCGAACAATCCGATCATGAACGCGCTCGTCGATGCGTTGGCGTGCTATGATGTTCCGCGGGAGAATATTCGCATTCTGAGCCTCGGCACGGGAGAAGCTGAATTCACCGTTGAGGAAGGCGCGCGGTCCGGCGGCATTCGGCACTGGGCATTATTGCGCGCCTTCACGGCTGCGGCGCGGGCGCAGTGCAAGAACGCCTTGGGCCAGGCCTATCTGCTTGTCGGCAAAAACAATGTGCTGCGGATCGATCCGCCAGAATCGGGACAGCCGATCGCACTCGATGACGTGTCGCGCGCCCTGCGTGAGTTGCCTGGTGTCGCGCGAAGTCTGGCCGAGGGTTCGGGACACCATACTGCATCAATGTTCCTGACCGATTGTGCAGACCCATTCGTCCGGTGCCCAAACGCTTGAGGGCGTTTGAGACATAGCGGTATGGGCTATTTTCTCAACAAGAAGGCAACTTTGCGCTTTTTCGCTGCCGACAGCGACGGTTACGGATTGCCCGATCCTGGATCTACGCTGACCGATCGCCAAGGACATCAATAAGGGTTGGCATACCTGAAGTCGCGCGCCCAGAGCGGTATTTCGGGCTCGTCCCAGAAGGCGACGTGAGTCAGCCCGGTTCTGCCCACCTGAACGATGGGCGGCTTACCGCGATATCGTTCCTGAGTCCGGACAGTCGCCAAGGTCCAACGAAGCCGACTTACCGAGTTGGGAGTTCAACAAGCGCCTTCAGCTGCGATACGGGTACGACGGTAACGCTTCCGATCTTTACAATCTCGATCGTTCCGTCGGCGATGAGCTCGTAAAGCTTGGATCGGCCGATGCCGATCATGCGGCATGCCTCAGGGATGCGCACAGCGAGCGGTTCCATCATCGGCATCGGCGCGCCGCTCCATTCCTGCCTGCTCACTGAAGCGACCTCAGCTTGATGATAGCGGGATCAGACGTGCTGCTCGCTGGCTTGCCTGCCAGCCGGTCCGCCACCTCGTCGATCAGCTCGGCAAAAAGCTTGGCGCCGACTGCCTGCGCTTCACGGGACGCGGGCGTCTGCGCCGAAGAGATCAGCTGGTGCCGCACAACCCGAGCCATGATTTCCCAGACAAGAGCCTCGTTGCGACGAAGGCAGTCCAGGTTGCGCTCGATCCGCGTGAGCCGCACACCGATGGCTTCGTCAGTCCTGGGCGCCTGCCGCCGAGTGAACCAGGCATCCAGCGCTTCGAGCAGGATCTCCGAGCGCGCCTTGCCTGAACTCTCCGCGACGTGCGCGAGCCGCTTGCTCATGTCCTCAGGCAAGAACAGCTGATGACGGGTCTTGTAGGTTTGGGCCATGGCACCTGCTCCAAAGCTAAGGTGGTGGCGGACGGCCAGGGGCAAACCGTTCCGCCACCGCGTGCCAGTATCCTACCGTGTGCCATTCCTGGGAATGGCCCTGATGGGGTCAGATGGGGTCTGTTCGGTGCCGCTCGTCCATGGGGGGCGGCTACATGCCGATACTCGGGCCACGGCTGCGCCCCAGCGACCAGCTGATGGAACCGCTCTCGCGCATCAGTCCCGAGACGCTTCGCCCGACATACTTTTCGAGCTCAGGCCGCCAGGGCACCAGCGTGAAGTAGCGGCTCTTTTCGACCGGCGCATACTTGCCCGAGGTGAGATCGAGCGTGCGCTTGAAAGTGCCCTCGATCTGCTGGTTCGGCTTGGCCTCGGCAAAGCGCAGGCCCAGCTCGCCCGAGAGCTGACCTGCCACCGCCCTCACCTCCCGCTCACGCGGCACGCGGAGCAGATTGCGGCGGTAGACCACGTCCCCACCCTGCTGCCCGGCAAAACCCTGCTCAATCAGCCACTGCTGGCGCAGCCGCAGCGCCTTGCGTACCTCGCCGCCATACCCGGTGGGCGCCAGTTCGCTCTTGTCCGGTGCGGTCAGCTCGCGGTCGAGCCAGGTCTCGGCGTGCACATGAACCAGCTTCTCGATCGGCACGGGCGAGAGCACCTGGATGCGGTAAGGCTCGGCGCGCTGCTTGCCCTGCTCATAGGCGAGCACGGTGTCGAGGTGATCGGGTGCAATGATCCAGGTGCCGCGGGGATGCCGCTCGGGCTTGCCGGTGGCGCGGCGAATAGCTTCCAGACGCCGTACATGCGCCTCCGCGAAGTCTTCCGTCGCGCCTGGATCGTGCTTCAGGTGGAAGTCGATATCGTACTTGCCACCGCTGGCGGCCGCGACCGCGACGATCGTGCGGTCAGCGGTGCGCACATCCACTTGCTTGGGGTCGAGCCGCACTGTGGCTCCAGTGGGGAGCGTCTGCTGGGTCGTGCCGATGTCGAGATAGTGGCTGCGCCCATCTACGCCATCCACAACCAGGTAGCGTCGTTCGTGATCCTCGTCGGCAGCCCCGCGGCCTACTACCTTGCCGACGACAGGTCCGGACGGCAGCTCCGGGACAGGCGCGCGGACCTTGGCCCGCTCATGCACCACAAGGCGCTCGGACGACGGTCCGATAGCCCGCTTCCCGCTCCTGACCCGATCGAACAGGTCCCCGACGAGGTCGAGCTTGAAACGCTGGTGCAATGTGCGAACGATATCACCGTGGCGGCCCATGTCGGACAGGGTCTGCTCGGCGGCAGGATCGAGCGTCCATGACAGCGGCCCGCTGCTGCTCGCCAGTTCCATGCGCTCGAGCACTCGGGCACGTCCCACCAACAGCTGCTGGTACTCGGCGTCACCAGCCATCGGTCCTTCGATGCGGGAGAGGTCGACGACGTTCTCCTTTGCCTGCCGGAGCAGATCACGATCGAGCCGCGTCAGCCGCTCGGCCTCGACTTCCTGGGTCAGCTGCTGGCGCACCTCAATCTCGCTTTGCGGCCCCAGCTCGCGCGTCATGATCTCGGAGGCGCGGGCGCGGATCCCGTGGGCGATGTAGTCGCCGGCGATGTTGAGCGTCTTGCCGTCCTCCGTCTTCCCACGCACCAGCACATGGCTGTGCGGGTGACCTGTGTCGAAGTGATCGACCGCCACCCAGTCGAGGTTGGTGGCAAGGTCCTGTTCCATCTTCGCCATGAGATCGCGGGTGAAGCTTTTCAGGTGGCCGAACTCGCGTCCGTCCTCAGGCGAAACGATGAACCGGAATTGGTGCCGATCCTTTGCGCCACGCTCGACGAAGGCCTTGGCGTCCGCCTCGTCGGCAAAGGTCGAATAGAAGCGCGTGGGCCCACCATCGCGCGCGACGCCGTCACGCTCCAGGTAAGTGACGTGCCGCGCGACTGCCGTGGCCTTGCCGGCAAGCTTCACCACGCGGGCCTTTACCGCGGCCCGGCGGGGGCGCACCTTGAGGCCTGAGCCGCGGTCGAACGACCAGCCACTCCCGCGCGGCAGAACGGCCGCGATCTTGGCGCCGCGCCCACGGGCGTTGAAGCGGCCGGAAGACGCCGCTTGCGTGCCCCCGAAGTTGGCCCCGCCGCCGCGCGGATTGCCGCCGCGCCGCGCAACCTGCTCGAGCACGCGCCCGCGCATGTCACGCGCATGCGGAGCCCGTGCGCTGTCCCGGCGCGAGCGGCCCACACGAGGCTCGAAGCGATTGTCATCCTGTGGCATGATCACGGATATGAGGGGCGGGCAGCCGCCACCTCAAGTGTCTCGCGCACGAGCCCAGCTTTGCTGCGGCGCCACGACACTATGGTACCGGGATTGTCTCCCTGGTGCCGTCCTCGCGAGACAAAACGTCTCGCCCAAAAACGATGTGCAGACAGACATTTGGCCCGGCAAACGCGACGAAGCGTTCCGGCCTTTATCTTGCCCTCCCTCCCCTTTCCGGCCCCCCCTGCCCAAACCCGCAGCCATCCGCGCTTCTGGTCCATCGTCGGCACCGTCGTCACGCATTCTCATAGTTCCTGTTTTGTTCTAGCCTGCGCTTGCATGTGAGTCGCGAAGGAGAACAGGAACATGGCAGTGCGGATCATGGCAGTGCGGATCGAGCCAGGAGCAAACCGGAGGCTGCAGCTGGCCGGCGATATCGAGGCCGTTCTCGACGTGCCGGAGCGCGCGATCAACGACGGCTTTTCGCTCGCATTCTCCGACGGAACGCTGGTCCACGGGCACTATCCAGAGAGCGCATCCGCATGCAGTTTCTTCCTCTCCAGCGAGGGCGCAGCGCTGGTCCGGATCACCCGCAAAGGCATACAGGACGTGCTGGAACTGAATTGGGATTTTGACTGGATCACGCTCGCGTGCGGCACCGAGACCGTGCAACCACACGCCGCTGCAGACGATCAGAACGTGCTACAGCTGACGCTCGACATCGTCGTGGAAGAGGCCGCTTAAGGAAGCGTCAGGCGGCCTCGGCGAGGGTCTCGATGCGGCTCTCGCAAGCCTGGCGAACCACGTCCTGCAGCACCGCCACGCGGCTGGCAATCCAGTCAAGCTGCTCGGCAGTGATAACGTAGGATCGCGAGTAGCGGGCCTTCACATAGGCGTCGCGCAGGAGCGAATAACACCGCTTCTGAAAGCGGTTCTCGCGCGGCCAGACCGTCTTCAGACGCGGCTCCAGTTCCTCAGCCATGTCGCGCAGCCGGTTGAGGTTGTGGGTCTTGGGCGAGTACAACGTGCGGACCAGAAAGAGGCAGTGGTAGAAGCGCTCCACGGCCTGATGGTAGTTGAAGGCTGCTAAATTCAGGTGGCCTCTTCCGAGATGGAACTCAGCCCCCTCGACGAACTCTAAGGCCGTTCTAAACCAGTCTTCAAAGTACTCCCGCGTCTCCTGCAGCGCCTGCTCCGGCGAGAGCGGCTGAGGCTCCACAAAGGGGTTGCCTGCCTCCTCGAACAGCACGATGCCATCCTTGAGGATGTCCATGAAGAAGTAGCGCCCGAGCCGCAGCTTATCGTTCACATCGTCGAGGCTGTGATAGATCAGGCTCACCGGCGTGCGCAGCTGCTTGGCCTCCGACAGTTCAACCAGCAGCCGCCCTTCGGTCTTCTCCCAGAACTCGGCGGCATCGGTGAGATCATCGTGATTGACGACCACGAGCAGGTCGTAGTCAGAGAAGTAGCGCCCTACCGGATCCTCGACCCAATCGCCCCGCGCATAGCTGCCGAACAGGATGATCTTGAGCAGCCTGGCTTCGCGCAAGTGCGGCTGCGTGCGCCGAGCGGTCGCGAAGGCGAAGCCCTCGCGGACGACCTCGACCACATGCGCGAGCTCGGCGCGCTTGCCCTGCGGCAGATGATCGAGGCTGGTCTTCATCGTGTCAGAATCGTCCTTCGCACGCCTGCTGCCAAGCGCAAAGTGATGCGGCCGATCCCGGAAGGGATCGGCCGCGCTGTGGTCACCATCCTTTGCGCTTTTGCCGCCGCACCGAGCGGCCGATCATCTGCAAGGTGAGGACCAGTTCCCGGTTCGCCGCATCTTGAGAAATGCTGAGGCGGCAGGCGATAACTTCGGGCCGCAGCCCCTCGAACCGGGCGAGACGGAACACCTCGTGCTGGCGGTCTGGCAACGAGGCGACTGCACGCGCCAGCCGCCGCAGATCGGGGTCGGCGATCTCGGGCGAGCAGTTCTTCAGGAACAGCTCGCGCACGTGCTGGTGAAGAAAGGCAAGGTGCCGGATCATGCCTCGCCCTCCCCGTGCCGGAGCAGGTAATCGGCCGCCTTGCTCGCAGCACTGGCCGCTCGGAAGATCGCTTTCTCATCGGCACGCAGCACCGCCAGCCAGGCGCCGATGTAGTCGGCGTGACGCACGGTCGGCTGGATGCCAAGCGACGCACAGGTGAAGGCACTCGCCATCTCGGCAACGAGCTCTTCACGCGCGTAGGCAGCGGAGCGAAAGGCGCCTGTCTGGTCACGGTTGAGGCGGCTGGCGTGCCCGGTCCAATGGCTCAGTTCATGCAGCGCGGTGCGGTACCAGTCGATACCGGCATGAAAGGCAATCTGGTGTGGCACCGCCACGAAGTCCTGCCCGGGAGCGTAGTAGGCTTCGCCACCACCGATCCGGAAGTCGGCGCCGCAGCCTTGTATGATCGCGTCCGCTTCGGCGATCGCAAGCACCGGATCGATGGGATTTACAGGCCCAGTCAGCGCATCCGGCAGCCCCTCGCACTGGTCCACGTTGAAGACGGTGAAGCGCTTCAGGAATGCAACCGTGCGAGCCTCGCGATCCTCGTTCCCCGCCTTCTCGGCCTTGGCCCTGGGCGTGAAGCGATCGGCATAGCAGATAACGCTTCCACGCTCCCCCCGGCGCACGTGACCGCCCGCCTTCTCCGCCTGCCTGTACGTCAGCCAACGCTGCGATCCGTAGCCTTGCGCCACGCCGGCGGCCCACAGGATCAGCACGTTTATGCCTGAGTAGTTGCGCTCGGACACAGCATTATGGGGCATCGTGCACGGGCACCTCGACGCATCCCACGGCTGCACCCAGGGCAAGCGCCCTTCCTCCAGCTCGGCGATGATCCTGGCAGTGACCTCACCATAGAGGCTGCCACGTTCGGTCTTGGCCATGCTCCTTCACTCCTTCCTTCAACCGCCATTGACCGGCGCCAGGGTGGCGGGGGGCGGCAGGAGCGGACCGACAGCCCTGCCGGCTGAAGGCGGGGCGCACCCGAAGGGCAGGAACGAAGTGGATGACCTGAGCGCCAGCTCAGGTTGCGCCCCGTCGAGGCGGGGCTACAGGGCAGCGACGCCCCCCGCCACCTTGGAGCCGAAGGCTCAGCGCCGCACGCGCTACACGCGGGCGTCCACCGAAGGGATGCACATTTGCATCCCGCCTCCCGGGCCGCTCAAGGCGGCACGGGAACGCGTCTGCGATCGCAACGGCTTTGCCGACGAGACGCCGCCAGACGGCTCGGCCGGAGCGTGAGCGCACGTAGAGCGCGGTCAGGCGGATGAAGCCTGAGACGCCCCGCCTCTCGCACTCGGACTATTGAGCAGGTACACCCCATCCGCACGTGAGGGAGGATGCACGAGAGCTGCAAGCGCGGGCGCGGGATGAGAGTGCCCGGCGTGAGCCGCCTATGAGAACGGCATTGCCCCTCCGCCGGACTCCTTGTAGGGTAAAACCGCTAAAAACCGGGCATCTAACAGGCACCGTCCGAACGTGACGGTATCTCTGACGGTACATGAAGCCGAATGGCCTCTACTAGCTATCTCAGATCACTAGATAATTGTTTTCGCATTGGACTCCGTCCCCGGCACCACTTGCAACAACAAGACAAGTGGTAAGGTTAGATGCTCTCTCGTGAAGGGCGTCACTGAACTTCTCAGCATCGTACGCCGTACTGCCAGCATCCCTAGCCTTTGACGGTCGACATGGGCAGCCAGGCTTCGAGACGGGGACATTAGGAAGTTATCAAAGCTTCAACCTTAATTAGCGGGCACAGATCGAAACTGTGGCGTCCGCCGGGCGTGCGCGCGCAAGGGGTTGATGAGTTCATGACGGCATTCGGGCGGCGCAACGGCATCGGCGGGATGAACGCAGGTGGCAGACCTGCCTTCGGGGTAGCAAAGCCGCTTAAAGGCGCACCTGAACGCATCGGAGCAGCCTCACTACCGGGCGGGGAGCAGTTTCCTCCGGTGCTTGGGAACGAGGCCTTCGCTACTCCGCAGAACTCCCGCGAGGACGCAATGTCGCGGCTGGCTGACCGCGCCAATGCCGTTCACGAACAATCGGAGCAGGACGGCTTCGAGGCCTCGATTCACAAAATCAAGGAACAGGTGCTGCCGCGTCTCCTCGAGCGCGTCGATCCGGAAGCAGCGGCGACGTTGACCAAGGACGAACTCTCCGAGGAGTTCCGCCCGATCATCGTCGAAGTGCTCGCCGAGCTGAAGATCACCTTCAATCGGCGTGAGCAGTTCGCGCTCGAAAAAGTGCTCATCGATGAGTTGCTCGGCTTCGGACCGCTCGAAGAGCTGCTGAATGACCCTGACGTGTCGGACATCATGGTCAATGGCCCGAACCAGACTTATATCGAAAAGAAAGGCAAGCTGCAGCTCGCCGGAATCCGGTTCCGCGACGAGCAGCATCTGTTTCAGATAGCGCAGCGCATAGTCAATCAGGTCGGCCGCCGTGTCGACCAAACGACGCCGCTGGCAGACGCGCGCCTGAAAGACGGCAGTCGCGTCAACGTTATTGTCCCGCCGCTCAGCTTGCGCGGCACCGCGATCTCGATTCGTAAGTTTTCGGAAAAGCCGATCACCATCGACATGCTGCGCGACTTTGGGTCGATGAGCGATAAGATGGCGACAGCGCTCAAGATCGCGGGCGCCTGCAGGATGAACATCGTGATTTCGGGAGGCACTGGCTCAGGCAAAACCACGATGCTCAACGCCATGTCGAAGATGATCGACCCGAACGAGCGCGTGCTGACGATCGAAGACGCGGCCGAACTGCGCTTGCAGCAACCACACTGGCTACCGCTGGAGACCCGCCCGCCGAACCTCGAGGGACAGGGTGCAATCACCATCGGCGATCTCGTAAAGAACGCCCTGCGCATGCGGCCCGACCGGATCATCCTGGGCGAAATTCGCGGCGCGGAGTGCTTCGATCTACTCGCAGCGATGAACACCGGCCATGATGGCTCTATGTGCACCCTTCACGCCAACAGCCCGCGCGAGTGTCTGGGTCGTATGGAAAACATGATCTTGATGGGCGACATCAAGATCCCGAAGGAGGCGATCAGTCGCCAGATCGCGGAATCCGTCGATCTGATTGTGCAGGTGAAGCGATTACGCGACGGCTCCCGCCGGACGACCAACATCACCGAAGTGATCGGCATGGAAGGCGATGTCATCGTCACCCAGGAACTGTTCAAGTTCGAGTACCTGGACGAAGCTGACGATGGTAAGATCATCGGCGAGTATCGCAGTTCCGGCCTACGCCCCTATACCCTCGAAAAAGCCCGCCAGTTCGGTTTCGACCAGGCATATCTGGAGGCCTGCCTCTGACCTCACGAAGTGGAGGGGCTGGGGAGATTCATGCGGAATGCATGGCCTTGACGCCGAGGGCAAGCAGCACGACCGCAGCCAGGATCGCAAAGAAGAAGAGTCCCGTCCATGGCATGAAGCCCACCTGATCGAGATTGACGCGGCGCACGCGGCGATTTTCGGCTAGCCAAGCCAGCACAGCGATGAGCGCTGCCACGCCTGCGGCAATGATCAACCAGTTGTCGCCAAGATCCATTCTGCCGCCTTGCCTCACTGCCGGGCGAGGGTAAACGCATCCCAGTGAACATTTTCCAGAACCCGGCCCAGCAGACACACCCATCCGGCGCGGCAATATCTGCTCAATCTGCTCGGCGGGCGGACCGCCCGATGCTGGCGATCTGCCTGCGCCTCTGCGCAATGGCTCTGCTTGCCACGATGTTCATGCTGGTCAAGACCGTTGGCGAATATGGCGTTGCGTCCACTGAAGTGATGTTTTGGCGCCAAGCCGTCAGCGTGCCGCTGATCCTTGTCTGGCTCGCCAGCCGTGGGGATCTTGGGCTGCTTCGCACCAAGCGAATGGCAAGCCATGCCCAACGCGCCGCGCTGGGCACAGCGGCGCTTTACTGCAACGTGACCGCGGCAATGCTGCTGCCGCTTTCCGAAGCCACGACGCTTGGCTTCACGACCCCACTATTCGCGGTGCTGATCACAGCATTGGTGTTCCGCAGCACAGTTGGGCCATGGCGCTGGACGGCCGTAGTGCTGGGCTTCGTGGGGGTCCTGATCATCAGCCAGCCCGGACACGAGCCCGTTCCCCCCCTTGGCCTCGCCGCAGGACTGGGTGCGGGGCTGCTGGTGGCGTTGGTGAGCTTCCAAATCCGCGACCTCGCACGAACCGAAGCGCCGATCTCCTGCGTCTTCTGGTTCGCCTTCTACGGAGCCTTGATCGCCTCGCTCCTTCTGCCGACATCGATCACGCCCCACGGAGCGGCGGAATGGGCGCTGCTGATCGCAATCGGCGTGTGCGGCACTCTGGCACAACTGCTTATCACGACATCGCTGCGCTTCGGGCAGGTCGCAACGGTGGTGGTGATGGACTACACCGCGCTCGTATGGTCGACGCTTTACGGCTGGCTCATCTGGGACCGCCTACCACCTGCCGCTACCTGGCTGGGGGCACCGGCTATTGTTGCGGCTGGGTTGGTCATCACTTGGCGCGAGCATCGACTGTCTCGCGCGATCTCGCCGGGCTCTGCGCTCGAAGAGGTCTGATGCTGCGGGGAACACCGCGGCTCACCGCGTGTTTGGTGCGCAGGCGCAGCATGGTGAAAGCCGGCGCGCCCCCACCGAAAGGATTTAGGACATGCTCAGGAAAGTCGTTTTCGCGCTCGTCGCGGGCAGCATCGCACTCGGCGCCACCGCTTGTAACACGGTCAAGGGCGCCGGTCGTGACGTCGAGTCGGTGGGCGAAGCAGCCGACCGCGCGTTGTAAGTTTCCGGGCGGCCGCGCGAGACCTGAATGCCAGGTTACGCGCGGCCGCCAACGGATACTATCGGTCGCCGATTTCCGTCAGCGAAGGACTCCCGGAGGGCGCTGGCGCGCCCTTCCACACCAGCACCGGCTTACGCGCGGCCAGTGTCTCGTCCAAACGGCGGCGCGGCGCGTAGTGCGGCGCCGAGTGTAGCGCCTCATCGCCGTTGCGAGCGCGCTCGGCCAAGCTGCGCAGGGAACCGATGAAACGGTCGAGGCCCGCCTTGCTCTCAGTCTCCGTGGGTTCGACCAGCATGGCTCCATGTACGACGAGCGGGAAGTACACCGTCATCGGGTGGAAGCCCTCGTCAATCAGCCCCTTCGCCACGTCCAGCGTTGAGAGGCCATCAGCGAAGCCTTGGTCGCTGAACAGCGCTTCATGCATGCAGGGCCCGCTCGCGGCGAAAGGTGCATTCAGCACGTCTTCCACACTTCGCAGGACATAGTTGGCATTCAGCACCGCATCTTCCGCGACCTGCCGCAAGCCGTCCGCTCCGTGGCTGAGGATGTAAGCCAGGGCGCGGGTGAACATGCCCATCTGACCGTGGAACGCCACCATTCGGCCAAAGGTGCTCGGATGATCCTCGCCCGCTGTCTCCTCCTCAATCAGGCGAACCTGACCATCCGCGTCACGCGTGACGAACGGCAGAGGTGCGTAGGGCGCTAATGCTTCCGACAGAACGACCGGCCCTGCACCTGGTCCGCCCCCGCCGTGCGGCGTCGAAAAGGTCTTGTGCAGGTTGATGTGCATGGCGTCGACCCCGAGATCGCCAGGCCGGACCTTGCCCACAACCGCATTGAAGTTCGCACCGTCGCAGTAGACATACCCGCCTGCCGCGTGAACTGCATCGGCGATCGCCTTCATGTCGGGCTCGAACAATCCGCAGGTGTTCGGGTTTGTGATCATCACGCCCGCCACGTTCGGCCCCAGTTTGCTCTTGAGCGCCTCCAGATCCACACGACCCTCCGCAGTGGCGGGAATGCTCTCCACCTTGAAGCCAGCAAAGGCCGCCGTAGCTGGATTGGTGCCGTGAGCGGACTCCGGCACCAGGACCACGTCTCGCGTTTCGCCGCGAGCCTCGATCGCAGCGCGAATGCAGAGCAAGCCGCACAATTCGCCATGAGCGCCAGCCTTTGGCGACATTGCAACCGCCGACATGCCGGTCAGCGTGACAAGCCAGTCCGCAAGTTCAGAAATGACCTCCAGCGCTCCGATCACACTCTGCTGCGGCTGCAGCGGGTGAACGTCAGCAAAACCAGGCAGGCGCGCGACTTTCTCGTTCAGCCGTGGGTTGTGCTTCATCGTGCACGAGCCCAGCGGAAAAGGCCCGAGATCGATGGCGTAGTTCTGCCGCGACAAGCGCGTGTAATGGCGCACCGTCTCCGGTTCGGTAAGGCCCGGCAAATCCGGTGCCGCCTTGCGCAGCGGCAGCCCGGCCAAAGGCGTACGTTCCGGCTGGTCGAGATCGACCCCGCACTTGCCATCGCCCCCCAGCTCGAAGCTCAGCGGCTCCTCCAGCATCAGGCCATAGTCACCGCTGGTCGTGGGGCGCTTGTCAGCGCCGGCGCCGGTATCACCCATGGCCGGCCGCCAGCCGGCGGCGTTCGTCGCGGTCATGCCAACACTCCTGCAAGCTCAGTGGCGAATGTTTCGATGTCTTCGTCCGTGACAGTTTCAGTGGCAGTCACCAGCAAGCCGTTGGCTAGTCCGTCAACGCCCGGGAAAAGTCTGCCCAGCGAGACACCACCCAGCACGCCGCGCTCAGCGAGCGCGCGGACGACCTCACGGGCATCGGACGGAAGCAGCAGAGTTGCTTCGTTGAAGTAGCTTGTGTTCAGGCACGAAACACCGGGCACTTTTGTCAACCGCTCTACCAGCACTTGCGCACGTCCGTGGTTGACCTGCGCCAGCCGCGCCAGCCCCTCGCCCCCGAGCAGAGTCATGTGAATGCTGAACGCGAGCGCGCAAAGCCCGGAGTTGGTGCAGATGTTGCTCGTCGCCTTCTCGCGCCTGATATGCTGCTCGCGGGTGGACAGCGTCAGCACGAAGCCCCGCTGCCCTTCCGCGTCGACAGTCTCTCCGCACAGACGGCCCGGCATCTGACGCACGAACTTCTCGCGGCATCCGAACAGGCCAAGATATGGTCCTCCGAACTGCAGCCCCACACCCAGCGATTGCCCCTCACCCACTACGATGTCCGCTCCGAGGTGGCCCGGAGCTTCGATCAGGCCCAGAGCGACGGGCTCGGTGACCACCGCGATCAGCAGCGCACCCTTAGCGTGAGCTGCCTCCGCGATCGCCGCGAGATCGGGGATCCGCCCCAGGATGTCGGGGTATTGAACTACCACGCAGGAAGTTTCGCCGTCGATGGCACTGATTACCGCCGCATCGTCGGGCACAGCCGTCAGCTCGGGCAGACGGGCGTCGATCTTGTCCCGTGTGAACTTGGCCAGCGTCTTTACGACTTGCGCATAGTGCGGGTGGAGGCCGCCCGAAAGCACCGCACGCCCCCGGCTTGTGACGCGGGCCGCCATCAGGATCGCCTCCCAACATGCGGTCGAACCATCGTACATCGAGGCATTGGCGATATCGGTCCCGAACAGGCGCGCGACCTGTGTCTGGAACTCGAACAGCACCTGCAGCGTGCCCTGCGCGATCTCAGGCTGGTAAGGCGTGTAGGCGGTAAGGAACTCGCCGCGCTGGATCAGGTGATCCACCGACGCGGGAATGTGGTGGCGGTACGCACCCGCGCCAAGAAAAAACGGCGCATTCCCTGCCGTCAGGTTCTTTGCGGCAAGACGAGCCATGTGCCGCTCTACCGCGAGTTCACTGGCGTGCAGGGGCAAGCCTTCGATTGCGCCGGAAAGGCGGGCCTCCTTGGGAACGTCGACGAAGAGATCGTCGACAGAGGCGGCACCGATAACGCCGAGCATGTCTGCGCGGTCGGTATCGGTCAGGGGCAAGTAACGCATGGAAAGAGAGCTCCGGCAAGGCGCGGGAAAATCCTCCCCGCAGGGAGGATCACAGGATCAAAGGCCTTCCACGAAGGTCTTGTAAGCTCCCTCGTCCATCAAAGCGTTTAGCTCGGACGAGTCGCTCAGGGCGATGCGGAACAACCATCCGCTGGTCTCTGCGTCGGAGTTGACCAGCTCCGGTGCATCAGCCAGCGCAGCGTTTATCTCACTCACAGTGCCGGTAACGGGCGTGTACACGTCGGATGCGGCCTTTACCGAATCTACCACCGCGATCGAATCGCCTTTGCTTACGGCTGCGCCCTCGGCGGGCAGTTCGACAAAGGTGATATCGCCAAGCTGGCCTTGCGCATAATCGGTGATGCCGACGGTGCCGGTCTCGCCCTCAACTTCGATCCACTCGTGCTCTTCGGAAAAATAACGGGTCATCTGAGGTATCCTCAACGGTGATAACGGTGGGGGACGAAGGGCATCGCCACAACGCTCGCGGGCAGACGCTTGCCGCGCGTTTCCAGTTCCAGTGCGGTTCTCTCGGCGCCACAGGGGAGTTCAACATAAGCCATTGCGATCGGGCGCTGCAGTGTCGGCGAGAAGCCGCCCGACGTGACAGTGCCAACCTGTTGGTCGCCACGCCAGACAGTGGCGCCCTCGCGAGCGGCCATCCGACCTTCGAGAGCCAGACCGACGCGAGTCGTGACCGGCTTGCCGGCGAGCAGATCGAGGATGCGCTGGGCACCGGGAAAGCCCCCCTCCGCGCGGCGGCGCTTGGATAAGGCGAAGCCAAGGCCCGCGCTCACCGGATCGATGTCGGGAGTGAGGTCGTGGCCATAGAGCGGCAAGCCGGCCTCCAACCGAAGCGAGTCCCGGGCGCCAAGGCCGACTGGCTTCACTTCAGGCTGCTCGCAAAGCGCGTCGGCAAAGGCCTCGATGTCCTCCCCGCGAAGCGATATCTCGAAGCCATCCTCGCCGGTGTAGCCGGACCGGCTCACGCCAAGCAGATGACCCTGCCAACCGAACTGCCCGGCCTGCATGAACTTCAGTTCCTCAAGCCGCGGCATGTCTGAAGAGGCAGGCTCCAGGCCCAGGCGATCGAGAGCTGCGGCCGCCTTCGGCCCCTGCAAAGCCAGCAGCCCATGCTCGTCGAGGTGGTTGAGAGTGATCGCGTCGGGCAAATGCTCGCGCAAATGGGCGATATCGTCCCACTTCGTCGCGCCGTTGACGACGAGGTAATACGCATCCCCGCGATTGGTCACCATGAGATCGTCGAGGATGCCGCCGTTCTCGTCCAGCAGCAGAGAGTAACGCAGCCGACCGGGCTTCAGCGCCGATATGTCGCCAGGCAGCAGGGTCTCGAGCGCCTCTGCGGCGCCTTCTCCAGAGACCTCCATCTGGCCCATGTGGCTGACGTCGAACAGGCCTGCGTTCTCCCGCGTCCACAAGTGCTCTGCGATGATGCCCTCATACTGCACCGGCATCCAGTAGCCCGCGAACTCGACCATCCGGCCACCGCGTTCACGGTGCCAGGGATCCAGCGGCAGGAGCTGCGGCTTGGCCGCGATTTCCTCATCTTCGGGAATATCAAATTCGCTCAAGACACGACTCCGCACAGCTTCGGCACACCAATCCGGTGCCCCCTCTGTCACGGAAACCTGAGAGCTTTCCCCCATGGCGCGAACGCTGTGAGGTTACACCTTCGGCGGCCCTGCCGTGATAGGCGGAGCACTTTCCAGAGTCACGCTATCGACGCCGCGCGGTCCTTTTGCCTGAGAGTTTCCGGGGCGGTTGCTCCTTCGGCGCCGGCCCGATCCGCACTGCGAATCGCGCCAGTCTCTCCCGCGCTGTCAGCGATGGCAAATCCTTGGGCGAGCGCCGGGAGCAAGTCAACTTGTGCCGCAGGACAGGCCAGAGGTATTCGCGGAATCCTTGCGCCGGTTCTGGGGAATGAAAGCCCCGCACGACCACCCCGCTCGGTCAGACGTTGCTCAAGCCTTCCGGCATGGTGCCGTAGATGTCCGCAAAGCGCGCGATCGCGAAACGGTCGGTCATCCCTGCGATGTAGTCGGCAATGTGACGGCTCCGCTCGGGTTCGTGACGCGGCAGGCCGTCGATCCAATTCTCCTCCATCAGCACCGGCTGCTGCGAGTAGGCGCTGAACAGTTCGGCGACAACCGCCTTCGCACGGCGGGCGGTTTCCAGTTGCTCCGGGTGATAGTACAGCTTTTCATACATGAAACGTTTGAACGCACGCTCCTGCTCTGCAAGCTCGTCCGAGAAGGCGGCGATGGGCCGGCCTGAAGACCGGATCTCGTCGACACTGCCGATACCCTCAAGGCGCTTCTGCGTTTCGGCGATCAGGTCGTTGACCATGAAGCCGATCTGGCTGCGGATCAGTTCCGCTACCTTTCTGTCTAGCGGAGCAGATGGGTAGCGCTTCTCCACCTGCCGCCAATGATCAGCGACGAAAGGATGCGTCAGGACTTCCTCCAGGTCGAGGAATCCCGCCCTTAAGCCGTCATCAATGTCGTGGTTGTCGTACGCTATGTCATCGGAGAGCGAAGCAACCTGTGCCTCGAGCGAAGGCCAAGTGCCAAGATCCAGCGAGAAAGCCGCATCCAGCTCAGCCAGCGCCCAACCTGGCTGAGCCACGGGACCGTTGTGCTTGGCCAGACCCTCCAGCGTCTCCCACGTCAGATTGAGACCGTCGTGTTCGCAATAGGGCGATTCGAGCCGCATCAGCGTGCGCAGAGTCTGAGCGTTGTGATCGAAGCCACCGTGGTCGTGGAGCGCTCCGTCGAGAGCCTCTTCGCCTGCGTGACCAAACGGCGCGTGCCCGATGTCGTGGGCGAGCGCCAGTGCCTCGGTCAGGTCCTCATCCAGACCCAGCGTACGTGCGATCACGCGGGCGATCTGCGCAACCTCCAGGCTGTGGGTCAGCCGGACGCGGTAGTGGTCGCCATCGGGGGCCACGAAGACCTGCGTTTTGTATCGCAGCCGGCGAAACGCAATCGAGTGGATGATCCGGTCGCGGTCGCGCTGATAAGCACTGCGGGGGCCACGCGCGAGTGCGTTCTCTACCGTAAACTCGCGACCGCGCGAGCGAGTCCAGTCGGTGCCGTAAGGTGCCAGCGTCACCCGAGAATCCATTCGACGGCGCACTCCGCATGAATGGCCGTGCAATCGAAAACCGGCAGGACATTGGCATCAACGTCGACGATCATCTCCAGTTCGGTGCAGCCCAGCACGATAGCCTCGGCTCCTTCCTGCTCGAGTGTGGTGATGATGGTCTTCATCTCTCGCTCGGCCTGGCGAGTGGCCTTACCGTACATCAGCTCGTCATAGATGATCTGGTCTACGATTTCGACGCGCTGCAAGTTAGGGGGCAGAAGCTCTATATCGCGCGCGATCAGCTTCTGGCGGTAAAAGCTCTCAAGCATGACGTTGCGCGTGCCGATCAGCGCGGCCCGCTTGACGCCTTTCTGCACCATCCGCTCGGCCACGCATTCCGCTATGTGCAGGATCGGCACCGAGACGGACGCAGCTACCTGGTCGTAGACCTTGTGCATCGAATTGGCACCGATCAGGATGGCGGTTGCACCCGCTGCCTCAAGACGGCGAGCGGATTCGGAAAGCTCCTGGGCAGCGCGCGCCCAGTCGTCAGCACCGGAAAGGCACATCAGGTTGCCGGCATCCAAGCTTTCGATCACCATCGGCGCGCTGGCTCGGTTGCCGCCACGCGACTGAACGCCGCGCTGGATATGGTCGTAGTAGGTCTTCGTGGAGTACCAGCTGAGGCCGCCGATCAGGCCGATCTTACGCACTAAGGTTCCTTCCGGTTGTGCATCGGTCGTTTGCGTAGCTCAACGCCTAGCTTGGCTGGACGATCCCCGTCCAGCCCACAGAGCAAAAGGTCTATCGCGCGATTACCGCTAGCACCCTTACCTTACTGCCAGATTGCGCATTCGCGGGAAATCAGTCCGCAAGCGCCTTGTTGATATCCTCTACCATCTTCTTCGCGTCGGCCAGAAGCATCATTGTCTGGTCCATGTAAAACACGTCGTTGTCGACGCCAGCATAGCCCTGTCCGCCCATCGAGCGCTTGATGAAGAAGATCGTCTTGGCCTTGTCCACGTCGAACACCGGCATGCCGTAGATCGGCGAGGACCTGTCGGTCTTGGCAGCGGGGTTCACAACGTCGTTCGCGCCGATGATGAAGGCGACATCGGCCTGCGCGAACTCGCCATTGATATCCTCCAGCTCGAACACCTCATCGTAAGGCACGTTGGCTTCGGCGAGCAGGACGTTCATGTGGCCGGGCATGCGTCCCGCCACGGGGTGAATGGCATACTTCACGTTGACGCCGTGCTTCTTGAGCTGGTCACCCATCTCCCGCAGAACGTGCTGCGCCTGCGCTACGGCCATGCCGTAGCCGGGAATGATGATGACGCTTTCGGCTTCCCTCATCAGGAAGGCGGCGTCCTCTGCGGAGCCCCGCTTCCACGGGCGATCCGTCTTCGCCGCTGCTCCGCCTGCTCCGGCCTCCGCGCCGAAGCCTCCGGCAATGACCGAAATGAAGCTCCGGTTCATCGCCTTGCACATGATGTACGAGAGGATCGCACCGGAAGAGCCGACCAGCGCACCGGTGATGATCATCGCCGTGTTGTGCAGCGTGAAACCCATCGCCGCTGCCGCCCAGCCCGAGTAGGAATTCAGCATCGAGACCACGACCGGCATGTCCGCGCCGCCGATCGGAATGATCAGCAGGAAACCGATCGCAAAGCTGAGGATGACGATGCCCCAGAACAACGCGGGCGTGTCCAGCCCGAACACCGCCACAAGAACCAGGATCAGGGCCAGCACAGCCAGGTTGATGACGTGGCGCGCCGGCAGCAGGATCGGCGCGCCGCTCATGTTGCCGTTGAGCTTGGCAAACGCGATCACCGAGCCAGAAAAGGTGATGGCGCCGATGGCCACACCCAGACCCATTTCGATGCGGCTTTGCTTCAGGATGTCCAGACCGGAGGAATCGAGGATACCGAAAGCGCCCGGGTTGAAGTAGGCGGCGACCCCGACCAACACCGCGGCCAAGCCCACAAGGGAGTGAAATGCGGCGACGAGTTGCGGCATCGCCGTCATCTGGATGCGGCGGGCAATGACAAACCCGATCCCGCCGCCGATAGCGATCGCGACGAGAATCTCGGGCAGGCTCGCAATCTCGTGCGTGACGAGCGTGGTGATGACCGCGATCAGCATGCCCGCCATGCCGAAGCGATTACCCCGCCGGGACGTCGCAGGAGACGAAAGTCCTCGCAGCGCCAGGATAAACAGCACACCCGAGGCTAGATAGGCGAATGCCACCCACGGATTCACCACGTGTTCGATCGGCATGACGTCAGCCATCGAGGGTGTGGTCTGGATCGGACCGACGAAGCTCACTTGCGGTCCTTCTTCTTGTACATCGCCAGCATGCGCTCGGTTACGGCAAAGCCGCCGAATATGTTCACGCTCGCCAGCACAACGGCCCCAAGCCCCAGCCACTTCGCGGTCGGTGAACCGGCAGCGGCTGCGGCAACGAGTGCGCCCACGATGATCACGGAGGAGATCGCGTTGGTAACCGCCATCAGAGGGGTGTGCAGTGCCGGTGTGACCGACCACACGACGTAATAGCCCACGAAGCAGGCCATGACGAAGATCGAGAGGATCGAGATGAAGTCCATCCTAGGGCCTCCGAAGTTGTGCTTCCCAGAGGGGAAAGTTGGCGGATTGGATCGATGCCAAGAAAGATCGCGTGGAGCCGACTACCGAACACCAGCCCCTCAACGGTTGGCCCACCTTCACCCCAGCAGCCTTGGATGGACCACCCGGCCGCTTTGCGTCAGGCGGATTGCTTCACCGATTTCCACGTCGAGCACAGGACCGCCCGCCTCCTGATCCCAGAACGCGGACAGGAAGTTGAACAGGTTGCGCGCGTAAAGCGCCGAGGCGTCGGCCGGCAGGTGCGCGGGCGTATTGGAATAGCCGATGATCTTTACACCGTGGCGTTCGACAATCTGATCCGCCACGGTTCCCTCCACGTTGCCGCCCTGCGGCGCGGCAAGGTCGAAGATCACGCTACCGGGCTTCATGGTCGCGATCTGCGGGTCTGTGACGAGACGCGGCGCGGCCCGGCCGGGGATCAGCGCCGTGGTGATGACGATGTCCTGCTTCGCGATATGGCTGGATACGAGCTCGGCCTGCGCCTTTTGATACTCCTCGGACATCTCGGTGGCATAACCACCGGCGCCCTCACCCACGATGCCGGCCACGTTCTCGACGAAGATCGGCTTTGCGCCAAGTGACTGGATCTGCTCCTTGGTCGCGGCGCGCACGTCTGTGGCGGAGACTTGGGCACCGAGCCTTCGAGCCGTCGCGATCGCCTGCAGCCCTGCAACCCCCACGCCCATCACGAAAACCTTGGCAGCGCTGATCGTGCCCGCCGCCGTCATCATCATCGGAAAGGCGCGGCCATACACGTCGGCTGACGCGATCACCGCCTTGTAGCCGGCCAGATTGGACTGACTGGACAGCACATCCATGGATTGCGCGCGCGTGATGCGGGGCATGAACTCCATCGCCAGCGACTCCAGCCCGGCCGCCGCATAAGCGTCGATCTGCGTTCGCTGAGCGAAGGGGTCGAGAATGGCCACGACCCAGGCGCCAGGCGCGACACCCTGGAGCAGTGCGGGGCCCGGCCCCTGAACGCCAAGGACGATCTGCGCGCCGCCGAGCACTTCGGCCGCGGAGCCGATCATAGCACCGGCGGTCTGGTAGTCAGCGTCAGCAATCGAGGCCGAAACCCCGGCCCCGGTTTCCACCCGCACTTCGGCTCCGAGCGCGATCAGTTTCCTGACCGTCTCCGGCGTTGCCGCAACGCGAGTTTCCCCGGGTGCGCGTTCCCTTAGGACGGCAATCCGCCGGCCCTGCGGCATGATGGCGCTCAGGCGATCAGCAAGACCACGACGACTGCCGCGATCACGGACACTATCGTGCCGACCTTCACCAAGCCAATGAAGCCGCTGTACGTGTCATTCGCGGATTTCATGTCCTTGCCGGATGCCATCGCTCTACTTCCCTGTTTATGCCGAAAACTGCTTCGCGGCTCTAGCCGTGACCTTCGCCACGCTCAAGTCCTCTAGTCTTTGGCCACAGAGCCTTTCGCTTAATCCCGTCTTTACCGAGAGCGCGTACGAAGACGTGGTTGGGGAAGCGAGGGCAAGCCGCAAGCGAACATGTCGGAATTTGAACCACGCCTGCTGATGCTGATTGATGACGAGCCGGCGCAAAGCCGTCTTATCTCCGCGCTCGCCGCCCGTGAGGGCTGGCGTACAATTCTCGCGCGCGATGCCGAGACCGCGATCGCCACCCTCGGAACGCGTCAGGGCATGCAGCTCAACGCGATCATCCTCGACCAGTGGGTGCCGGGTGACGACGCTTGTGCGCTGATTGCCGAGCTCAAGTCGCGCCGCCCGGCTATCCCGATTCTGATGCTGACGGCCAGCACATCACCTCTGTTGGCTGTCGAGGCCATGCGCGCGGGCGCCACCGATTACCTCATCAAGCCTGTTGCACCCGACAGGCTGATGCACGCTCTGCGAGTGGCCACCACGCAAGAGGCCCCGCAAGACGAGCTCGCCCCGCTTACCGAGAAGATGCCCTCGACACCGGACTTCGAGTCCATGATCGGGGCAGCGCCCACTTTCCGCAAAGCCCTCGCCGTCGCCGCGAAGGCAGCCCGCGGCCACGGTCCGGTGCTGATCGAGGGCGAAAGCGGATCCGGCAAGGAAATGCTGGTGCGAGCGATGCACGCCGCATCGCCACGGTCCAAGATGCCGCTGCGGATCGTGAATGTTGGAGGAACGCCTTCCAACGCGATCGAGTCCATTCTCTTTGGGCATGAGAAAGGCGCCTTTCCTGGCGCCTTTGATCGACAGATCGGTGCTTTGCAGCATTGCGACGGTGCCACGCTGGTTCTGGATGAAATCGACCGGCTGCCTCTGATCGTTCAGGAACGCCTGCTCGAGTCGCTGAAACGGGGTGACGTCCGCCCGATCGGTGTGCGGCACAGCTTCCGCATCGACGTGCGGCTGATCGCGGCAAGCAATCTGCCGTTGAAGGAACTGGTGGACGAAGGCCTGTTCCTGCCCGAACTGTTCGACGCCCTCTCCTCCGTCACGGTCACTTTGCCGCCCCTGCGGGAGCGAACCGGAGACATACCCTCGCTCTCACGGCACTTCCTCACGCGCATCGGGGAGCAGCCAGGACTGCGCGAACTGGGGATTACCGATGGCGCACTGGCGCTGCTCGCCGCTTATGATTGGCCTGGCAATGTGCGCCAGCTCCAGGCGGTGCTGTTCCGCGCGGCAGTCTTTTGCGACGGCGATGCTCTGACCGCCGAGGATTTTCCACAGCTTCTCAACATCCTTGGCCCGTCACAATCCCCAGGTTCGTCCACCCCTGCGCAGGGCAGTTCGGGCGTGATGCTCTACACCGCTGACGGCAACTTGCGCCCGCTCGAGGAAATCGAGGCAGACGTGATCCGACTGGCGATAGGGCTTTATCGAGGGCGCATGACCGAAGTGGCGCGCCGTTTGGGGATCGGACGCTCCACCCTTTACCGCAAGCTCAGCGAGCTAGGCATCGACAACGCGGCTTAAACCTCGCAACCACAACAAGTCCGGAGCCGTTTGCCAGCAGTACCGTTGACAACATCCAGCCGGTCCAACACCCTGACGAACGCAGAGCAAAGCTGTTCGGCCGAAAGTGCTCGGCCCGGCAGGCGATCGCCGCATACAGGGAGAGTGGCGTGGGCAAAGCCAGCGAAGGCGGGTTCGAGAAACTAGCCACAGGAACGTATCTGGAGGGGCTGGCTATCGATCACGAGCGCGAGGTGATCTGGTACAGCGACGTGATCGGCGGTGGCCTCCATGGCGTGAAGCCAGATGGAACCAAGGTGGCCTCGCTCAACCCCGAGCGGATGTGGACTGGCGGCGTGCTCATGAACGCCGACGGCTCGGTCCTCTCCACCGGGCAAGGGGGGATCATGTGGAGCAACCCCGAAACCGGCAAGTCCGGCTGGCTGCTCGACCGGATCGAGGGAGAGCCGGTGAACGGCATCAATGAGATGGTGCCCGACGGCAAGGGCGGGCTCTTCTTCGGCACCCTCGATATCGAAATGGTGATAGCGGGCCAGCAAACGAAGCGCACTCAGATCTATCGCCTGAGCGCCTCGAACGAGTTGACGAAAGTGGCGGAAGACATTGGCTTCAGCAACGGGATCATGTTCGACCAACAGCGCAGGCGTTTCTACTGCAACGACACGTTCCATTGCACATGGGCTTTCGACGTCGCAGACGACTTCACCCTCTCCAACAGGCAGCGGTTCCTCGCCAAAGAGGATGCCGATGGCATGGCGCTCGACGCGGAGGGCAACCTCTGGGTCACCGGCTTCCGCTCGAACTACTTCACGCGTTTGGCGCCGGATGGAACCGAACTTCCGCGCTATGAAACACCGGATGGCTCGAACACGCAACTGCGCTTCGGCGGCGCGGACATGTGCGACGTCTTCTTCACCTCGGTGCCCGCCGACGGCGGCGACACGCTGAAGGAGGGAGGTGAGATCGCGGAGCAGAACTCCTTCCTCCTGCGCGGCAGATCCCCCACACCCGGCATGAGGATCGAACCTGTGCGCTTTAAGCTGGGGTGAGCCGGCCCGCAGCCCGCCGGGCTGAAGCAGGTCTGGAGCGGCCAGAATGACGGCAGGCCTCTGAGGCTTGCCGATCGACCAAACCAAGGGAGAGCGAAATGTCACGAAGTCGACCGGTCGCCATCGTCACGGGTGCCAGCCGCGGTGCCGGGCGAGGCATCGCCCGTGCGCTGGGCGCGCATGGCTGCACCGTCTACGTCACCGGACGGTCAGAACACGAAGGCATGGCCGAAATTTCCGGAACAATTCATGCCACCGCCCACGAAGTGACCGCAGCAGGTGGTGAAGGTATAGCAGTCCGCTGCGATCACGCCGACGATCCGCAGGTCGAGGCAATGATCGACCGGGTTATCCACGAGCAGGGCCGCATCGACATTTTGGTCAACAATGCTTGCGCCGTCTCGGACGCGCTCTCGGCCCCGGGGCAGTTCTGGGAAAAGCCGCTTCACATCGGCAACATGATCGATGTCGGCACACGCAGCGGTTTCGTCGCAAGCTGGTTTGCTGCTCCGCACATGGTGAAGCAGGACAAAGGGCTGATCGTCTTCACCTCATCGCCGGGCGCAATGCACTACTGCTTCGGTCCGGCTTACGGCGCACACAAAGCCGCAGTGGACAAGATGGCGTTCGACATGGGTATCGACTTCGCGGACGCCGGCGCCAACGTCGCTGCCGTTTCCATCTGGATGGGCGCGCTCACCACCGAGCGCCTCACCAGCATGATGGAAGCCATGCCAGAGCGCTTCGCTCATCTGGAGGGCACGCTGGAAACGCCCGACTATACCGGACACGTCTCCTGGGCGATCTACAACGACCCCCAGATGATGCGCTTCAACGGCAAGACCCTGATCGGAGCGGAAACGGGCAAAGACTTCGGCATCACTGACATCGACGACAGGTTCCCTCCTTCGGCAAGAGACACGACCGGCGCCGAGCCTCCCGCATACTTCTCCCACAAGGTGAAGTGATCGAACCGCTGCACTGGCGATGAATCTTGCGCAGGTCTCGGGCTGGGCTGGCACCTGCTCGACAGCGAATGCTACTCATCCTGCAGAGGAGGCAAAGGGCAAACCATGAACGATAAAGA
Organism: Novosphingobium kalidii; assembly: GCF_040534015.1. Taxonomy (NCBI): domain Bacteria; kingdom Pseudomonadati; phylum Pseudomonadota; class Alphaproteobacteria; order Sphingomonadales; family Sphingomonadaceae; genus Novosphingobium; species Novosphingobium kalidii. The sequence goes on along the minus strand of NZ_JBEWLY010000013.1, from coordinate 540,883 downwards.
TATTCTGGATCTGGGCGGACAAGTGGCATTGGTCACAGGCGCGGGACAAAATGCCGGGCGCGCCACTGCGATAGAACTGGCCCGGCACAATGCCGGCGGCGTCGCGGTGAACGACTTTGTGGCGGAACGCGCCGAAGCGGTCGCAGCCGAGATCGAGGCCATGGGCGTTCCCGCTCTGGCCGTGCCGTTCGACGTAGGCGATCTCGACGCGATCAAGGCCGCGGATGCTGCGATCAAGGACAAGCTCGGCGCCGCGACGATCCTGGTCAACAACGCCGGCATGGCCGGGCCTGGCGGATCGCTGCGGCCAGCACTGAACTTCTGGGAAGAAGACCCGAGCAACTGGGAGCGCTACCTGCGCACCAATCTGTACGGCGTCTACAACTGCTGCTTCGCCTTCATCCCCAACATGGTCGAGGCGAAGCGCGGGCGCATTGTTACCATCGTGTCCGACTCAGGCCGCACCGGCGAACCCAAGCTCGCGGTCTATGCGTCTGCCAAAGCCGGCGCGCAGGGCTTCGTGCGTTCGATTGCCAAAGAGCTCGGCCGATACAACGTGACCTGCAATGCGGTTTCTCTCTCGTCGCTGATGCCTGACATGCCGGAAGAGAAGCTTGCGGAGATCATGCAGAGCGACCACGCAAAGGCGCAACTCTCCCGCTACACGATCCGACGCTACGGCAAGTCCGCGGACGTGGCCGCTTTGGTCACGTTCCTGTGTTCCGGAGCGTCGGAGTGGATCACGGGTCAGACGTACCCGCTGAACGGCGGCTACGCGCCTTCCATGTAGACGCGTCGGTGCCGGCGCAACTTCACTGTCCGGTTCGCGCCGGCACCGTTCGCAAATTCTTCGATCGAGAGCCCACTAGGCTCAGCCTAAACGAGCAATTCCTCCGTCAGCAGCTGGATCAGCCTGAAGCACCACTCGGCACGCTGCGGAGTCGCTTTCATCCCGCAGAATGGTGAAGCCGATGCTTTCGTCATTGAGATCGTAAGGGACCTCGATGGCGCGCCCATCATCGCTTTCGATGCGCAGAGCTTCATCATCGGCGCTGACGGACTGGACATGAGCGCCGCACATAGCAAGGAACATGGCGCGATCGCTGCTTCTCACGGAGCCACCGGCATCGAAGTTCGCTTCAACCAGCCACGCCCGCCCCTCTGACTTGTGGGAGAAAATAAAGCGAGCACTGCCTGGGATGCTCAACCTCCAGCGCTCTTGGCCATCGGCGGACTTTCCCGTCACTTCCAGCGCCGCACCCTCCAAGTCGATCTCCGCGACTATCGTTCCCTGCAGATCCTCGAACCTGCGGGCACACGGACCGGGTTGTCCTTCTGTGTTGTCAGGCAGTTGCGCAGCGATCACAACCTGATCCTGCTCCATCCACCCAAGGCTAGAAACGTCACGAATTTTTCTGAGCATTCCATCAATATAGACGATTTGAGGCTTATTGCGATGCCGCTGCACAATGGGGTAATAGCCATAACCGGCATATTCGCTCCCCCTGGTCTGCCGCGCAGCTCTATTGCCCGCGACCTCGCAGCCAGTTGAAGCCTGACCGCTTCTGGGGTTTGCCATCCAAGGCGTTAACGAGATCAAGCATGTCTTTGGGAAGCGGCGCTGAGACCGAGTCTGCGAAGGTGGCCTGAAGCACCGCGCGAAGATGCTCGCTCCGCTGTATGGTGTTCATACCCAGTATCCTGTGGTCCGTCGCAGTTTGCATTTCATGTTCTACAGCCATGCTCACATTATAGAACGTGCGCTACTCATGGTGTGAACCTCTGCCGGGACCGATAAGTTCCCGGGAATGCTTTGGCCGGCTTGCGATCGCCCGGGCACCTGTCGCCAAAGCGGTTGCAACTCCTAAACCGATCCAGCCAAGCTTTGGCAGTTTTTGAACCTGAAGAGCCAAGCTGTGATGCCGCATCATGACGTGCTGGTCGGTGCACACCTTTCCGTCAGAGCGAGGCTCATAGAGGTTGTCCCGCTTGGTCGAGTCCTGAACATCGGCTGCCCGCTGCTGGACGCGGGTGCCGACTGCCTCCATAACGAGATCGGTGAGACGCGGCGCCACCTGAGACACAAGCGACGAAGCAATGGTGCCGGAGCCGATATACAAGGTCCGCCGCGGCGTCGCGCAAGCAAAGACGACAGCATCTGCGATGATCTCAGGATGGTACAATGGTGGCGGGATTCGCGGCGGCACATCCATATAGTTGCGTGCATGTTCCGGATAAGGAGTGGCGCATCCGCCGGGCTTCACTAAAGTGACTGAAACATTCGCGCGCTCGCGCTCCAGTTCCATCCGCAACGTATCGGTCAGGGCTTGCACGGCGTGCTTGGTGGCAGAGTAAGGCCCCTGCTCCACGATCGCCCTGTCGGCCAAGACCGATCCAACATTGATGATCGCCCCTCCTCCTCGCTCCCGCAGGTGTCGCGCTGCGACCAACGATCCGTGAAGAGTGCCGAAGTAGTTAACGTCAAAGACCCGCCGGTGATCGGCCAAAGGCACTTGTTCCAGACTACCATAGATGCCGACGGCCGCGTTGTTCACCCAACTGTCGAACCCGCCGAACGCCTCGGTGGCTGTCGCAGCGATCGCTTCGACTTCCTCCATCGATGAGACATCCGCCACCACGCATGCAGCGCGGCCGCCCTCCGCCACGATCTCGTCCCTGATGACGGATAGCGCGGCGGCGTTGCGGGCGCTCAGCACGACTGCGGCCCCTCGTCGAGCGGCCAAGCGAGCGATAGCAAGACCGTTACCGCTCGATGCGCCCGTAATGACGACGACTTGCTGAGAGACGGGCTTCAGGCGCGCTGCCATTACCTTCAACCTCCCGGCTACTGGTAGCCGCCCTCATTCGCGCGCTGTTCGGCCGCTTCCTCTTGCGCTTCCTCCATGTCCTGAGTCTCTGCGTCGGTTTGCTCCCAATCAGCCTGCTTGTCGTTCGGGGCTTTCGGGTTTGGTTTGTCGGGCGCCGTCATTTAAATTACTCCTCAAAAGCATCTAGGTCTCGAAGCCGAAAACGGCCGAAGTAGTTCCCTGGGGAGCGATTCCCTTTGGTGCCGAGGACGTGTTGGGGCGCCGGCATTCCGCAGGCTCGTATCGAAAAGTGATGTTGCGCGCGGCGCCTTCACCGGGCGAATGGAGACTCGGTGTTGGAGTTTGCGTGAAGCGCGCGGCGGATCGCTGAACTCAGATCCGCTCGCCGGAAAGGTTTGTCGAGCCTTGGCGTGTCCAGTTTCAACGCGCCCGCACCCGTGTAACCGGTGATCAGCAGAACTGGGATCGCGGGCTGGCGAGAGGCGATTTTTCTTGCGAGCTCCGCTCCGTTCATCCGAGGCATCTTGTAATCGGTGACGACAAGGTCAAACGGTGATGTCGCCAGCGATGCAAGCGCGTCTGCGCCACTTGCGACTTCGCGCACATGGTGGCCCAATTCGCGCAGCATCTCCGCCGTGGCGGTCCGAACGAGTGGCTCGTCGTCCACCAGCAGTATCGACAGCGGCTCTATCGAGTCTGACGAAGCCGCCTCGTGTAAGCGGAAACTCACCGCGGCATCAACGGCAGCCGGCAACCAGAGATCGACACGTGTGCCTTGGCCGGGCGTACTGCTGAGGCCAAAGCCGCCGCCGAGCTGCGAAGCGAGACCGTGCACCATGGACAGCCCAAGTCCCGTGCCTTTGCCGACATCTTTTGTCGAGTAAAAGGGCTCGACTGCCCGCTGCAGCGTCTCCGGGCTCATCCCGGTGCCTGTGTCGATCACCGAAAGGCGAAGATACACACCGGAAGCGAGCCGAGGCACCTCTCCGGGTTCAAGATTTTCAACCGTGACAGAAATGGTGAGCCTGCCGCTCTCTGGCATCGCGTCCCGTGCGTTGACGCACAAGTTAAGGACTGCGAGTTCAAGCTGGTTGGGGTCGACCATGCCGGCAGGAAGACCGTCTTCGCAGCGCAGCTCGAGATTTATGCCCGGGCCGATCGAACTCGCAATCAGGTCGCGCATCCCCTCAAGCAGCGCCGCTATGTCGATCGGCCGTGTCTGCAAAGCTTGCCGCCGCGCAAAGCCGAGGAGGCGCTGCACGAGGATGCGCGCGCGTTCGGCCGATTCCAGCGCTCCACCGATCAAGCGAGCGGCGCGTGGATCATCTCCACCATGACGGCGGTTCAGGAGATCAAGCGTTCCGGTGATCGGCGTGAGCAAGTTGTTGAAGTCGTGTGCCACCCCTCCGGTCAGCTGGCCTAAAGTCTCCAGCTTCTGCGCTTCATGAAGCTGGGCCAGCGCGTTCTCCCGCTCCTGAGACGCAACTTTCACCCGCTCCTCGAGCGAGCGTGTCAGATCACTCAGTTCCTCAAGTCGAGAGCGAGCTTCGTACTGACGTCTACGGGCCCGCAGCGCCGAGTGCGCGAGGCTGACGAGCGTAGTAGGGTGAAAGGGACGCTCCAGGAATGTGACGTTCCCGAGAATGCTGAGAAAGCGTGCGGCCGAGGGGTTGCGTTCGAGCCCCCCGCCCCGGCGCGTGAGCAGGACGAACGGCAGATCAGACCATTCCGGCTGCGCTTCTATCCAGGCGGAAAGTACGTGCAGATCTGCCGTTGCGAGCGCTTCTTCCGTGACCAGCACAAAGCCAGCGCCGCTCTTGATGCCGGAAGACAGATCCGTGATCGATCCACAGGCAAGCGAGTCGATGCCGGCCTCTGCCAACATGGCTGCGGCGACCGCAGCATCACGGCCAAGTGGCGCCAGCAACAACGCCCGCTCGGAGATTTCGCTCGGCTCCACCTGGCTCGAGCTCAGTCGTCTATGCCCAGCAGTGCAGTTGCGTCCCCCACAAGGATGGGAACACCGCGCAGCACGCCTTGAAAGTTCGTTAGCGGCTCGCCCAAGATTATACCGCGTGAGCCAATCTGATACTCCCTGATCGTGTTCTCGTGTGCGCCGGTACGCTTCTTTACGACAGAGACGGCCCGCCGCACCTGGCCCGCCGCTTCGAAGTAGCGCAACAGGATGACCGTATCCGCAAGGTAGGTCACGTCTACCGGCGAACGCATGTCACCTACCAGCCCATGCTGTGCGACTGTCAGGAAGGTCGTCGCGCCCTGCCTGTTCAGGTACTGGAGCAACTCATGTATGTGTAGCACAAGCGCGTTCTCACCCGGCATCGCCGCCTGATAACCGTTGAGACTGTCCACAACGACCGTCCGGGCGCCATGCACCTCCACGCAACGACGCACGCGCTCAGAGAATTCACCCGGCGTGAGTTCCGCAGCATCGACTTGCTCGAGCACCAGAAGATCCTGATCGATCATCGCCTGCAAATCGAGGCCAAGCCCCTTTGCTCGCTTGATGAGCAAGCCCAGCTCTTCGTCGAACGCGAACATCGCCGCCCGTTCCCCGCGCGCGATCGCGTTTGCCACGAAAGTCAGTGATAAAAGCGACTTGCCGGTACCTGCGGGCCCAAGTATGAGCACGCTGGACCCACGATCAATGCCTCCACCCAGCAGCGCGTTGAGTCCGGCGGTCGGCGATGTCAGAACCTCACGCTCATAGCTGCGGCGGTGTTCAGCGGACACCAGGCGCGGGAATACCGCGACGCCGCCGGTCTCGATTTGGAAGTCGTGGAAACCACCGCGAAACCGCCGGCCCCGATACTTGATGACCCGAAGCCGGCGCCGCTCCGCGCCATAGTCGGGCGCCAGTTCCTCAAGCCGAATTACGCCGTGTGCAACGCTGTGGACGGTTTTGTCGTGCTGCTCCGCCGTGAGGTCATCCAGCATGAGGACCGTCGCCTGCTGCCGTGCGAAGAAGTGCTTGAGTGCCAGAACCTGACGCCGGTAGCGCAGCGAACTTTGCGCCAGAAGCCGGATTTCCGACAGACTGTCCAGGACTACCCGCGCGGGCTTTACACGCTCGAACGCATCAAAAATGCGGCGCGTTGTCTCGCCGAGCTCAAGGTCCGAGGAGTAGAGAAGGCTTTGTTGCTGCTCGTCGTCCAGCAAGCTTTCCGGTGGTACAAGCTCGTAGATCTGCAGACCGTCGAGCGACCAGCCATGAGAGGCGGCGCTGTCCCTCAATTCGTGCTCTGTTTCTGACAGGGTTATGTAAAGGACCGACTCCCCGGCTGCAGCCCCCTGCAGGAGAAACTGCAGGGCGATCGTGGTTTTTCCTGTCCCCGGGCTTCCCTCGACAAGGAATACCCGGTTCCTAGCCAAGCCACCGGCAAGCACGTCGTCCAGCCCTTTGATACCGGTTGCGGCTTGTTCCTGCTCAACGCTCACGCATGTGCCTCATTTCTTCAAGATCGAACGAACATTCGCTTACATCGTTGCTCGGCGACTGCGATAAAATCTGGAATGCTCGCGTCTTCGCAGCACGCTGACATTTGAACTCAGGGACAAGGCCGCGGCGACAGCCGGAAACCCGCAGCGGGCATTGCCCACGATGCCGCACGTGCTCAGATGTCGCGTGGCGGAATGGCGCCTGGCCTCATGATCGTCCAGCCGGCGGTCGCGTGTCCGGCCAAGGCGGCACTTGTCGAGTCAGCACCTTGCAGGCGAGCCGAGAGGTAGCCCGCGTTGAATGCGTCGCCTGCGCCGCTGGTGTCGACTGGCTTCAGCGCTACCGGGGGAGGAACGATTGTGCCATCCGGAAGGCGGCAGCCTTCGGCGCCGAGCTTTACCACGGTCTCAGCGCAGCCGAGTGACTGCCAGTGCGCCGCGATTTGCTCAGCGCTTGCCTCACCACCCGAGATGGACGCCTCATCCTCTCTCGTAGGAAAGCCGAAGCTGGCGCAACCGATCGCAGCGTCCCGAGCCAATGCCGCTTCCGTGGCGCTGCTCCACAAGCGGGCGCGATAGTTGCCATCGAACGCGACATGCCCGCCCCTGCTCCGGACTTGCCGCGCCAGATCCAGCAAGGCGTTACGGCCGAGCGTGGGCAGGATTGCGAGCGAAATAAGCGAAAAGCAGATGAGATCGGCTGTCGCGGCCTTTTCCACCGCTTGCACCATCTGAGGCAGATCGAACATTTCGCGCGCCGCACTCGTATCGCGCCAGTAAGAGAAACTGCGCTCGCCTTCCTCATCCAGGCTGATGGCGTAAAGTCCCGCCTGACGGTGCGGATGGGGGAGAACCAAGGAGGTATCGAGCCCCTCTTCCTCCATCCCCGTCTGCAGCTTCTGGCTGAAGGGGTCAACGCCCAAGGCGGTCATGTAAGCCACGTCGTGCCCATCCCGCGCGAGGTGGACGGCGGTGTTCAGCGTATCACCGGCGTAGCTTAAGTTCCAACCGGCACCCGCCTGAGACAGTTCCAGCATCGACTCGCCAATGCAGATAATACGCGCCATTCAACCAGTCCCGCATCTTGTCGTCTTCCAGCCGCTGACGGCAGCGAAGACAGCATCACTCTTTGCAAGTATAACGCCTGTAGAGGGAGAGGCACGCCTGTCATCCCATCCTTTGCATTTTCATGGGTAATGTTGACGGGCGACCCCAATAAGCGGTTCGCCCGCGACAGATAGGCAACAGGCGCAGAAGCCGCAGGTCACCGCGTAGTCCAGAGCGGATCGCTTCACGCTGCCACTCCGGGAGGCTGGCTGCGGTAGAAGTCGACCTGCATACGCATCGGCCCATCCGTTTCAACGTGGTGGACCGCCTCGGGAGGGATTGCGGCAGGATTATCTGGGGTAACCTCAACGACGCGCTCAGGGTCATGGAAAATCAGGCTCACACGCCCCTCCAGCACTCGCAACAGGCCCCACACTCCGGCTTTAGTGCTGTGCGCGTTGCGAATGGCGTCCGGCAGACTGTGCGCATCAAAGACCGGCGTCGATTTATAGGGTTCGGTACTCATTTGCAGTTCTCCTGTCACTACGAGAACCAAAGCATGACGGGGCATCAGGCTCCAGCGCAGGTGCGTCAGAGCAGAACTCCTGATGCGTAGTTCTCCCCGCTCTCGGCAGCGCTTTGCGCGCTCTTTGACTTGCCGCAATGAATGCCGAGCCGGTGCCTGCGAAGAAAAGGTATGTGGCCTTACCATCCTGAACTGCTGAGCACCCCGGTGCCGCGCTACACAAGCTTCCCGACCGCGGCGGAGTTCGACGACAGCGTCGACAGCACCGACCTTGAGGCTGCGATCGCGGCCACGGAAAGCGACGTTTCGCTCTACATCCACATTCCTTTTTGCGAGTCTATCTGCTGGTACTGCGGCTGCAACACCAGCCGCAACAATCGGGCTGATCGCCTAGCGAGCTACGTCGACGCGATTGATCGTGAGATTGCGCTCCTGGGCCGCCTGCTGCCAGCTACCGCACGGATACGGCGCATCGCATTCGGCGGTGGCAGTCCGAATGCCATTGCAGCAACGGATTTCGTGCGGCTGATGCTCTCGCTTTCGCACAGTCTGCCTCTTTCCGATCCTGTGATCTCAGTCGAGCTCGACCCGCGCTCGATGGATGCGACATGGGCGTCGGCGCTTGCGGGAGTCGGTGTGCGCCAGGCAAGCCTGGGCGTTCAGACGTTCCATCCCGAGTTGCAGAAAGCGATCGGACGAACCCAGCCGACGCAGATGATCGAAAGCTGCACCGACCTGCTACGCAGCGCAGGCGTTAACTCGATCAACTTCGACCTGATGTATGGGCTCCCCGGCCAGACACTCGGCATCCTGGAGGACACCCTCGATCGTGCCAGCCGACTTGGCGCAAATCGCATCGCTCTATTCGGCTATGCGCACGTGCCGGACCTGATCCCCCGGCAGCGACGCATCGATGCCGACGCCTTGCCGGACCAGAAAGCCCGCTTCGACATGGCAGCAATCGGCCACGCATTCCTGCTCGAGGCGGGATACAGTCCCGTCGGCTTCGACCATTTCGCACTTCCCGGCGACCCGCTGGCCTGCGCGGCGCTAAACGGCCGACTGCATCGAAACTTCCAGGGCTTCACCGATGATGAAGCCCCCGTGCTTATCGGTCTGGGGGCATCGGCGATCAGCAGCTTCCCGCACCTGCTCGCTCAAAACGAGAAGAACTCCGGGCGGTACCAGATGATGTTGTCTCACGGTCGGCTGACTGCCGCTCGCGGCATTCACCGCTCCGTCGACGACCAAACCCGCGGCCGTATCATCAGCGAACTGCTGTGCACTGGCAGAGCGACCATCAGCCCGATGCTATTGCGCCAAGCAGGCCCCCGTTTGGCGCAGTTTGCCCGGCATGGGCTTGTCGAGCGCCAAGAAAGTGAAATTGTTCTGTCGAACGGCGCGCTGCCTTACGCTCGCACTATCGCCGCGTTGTTCGACCCTTATCGCACGGATTGGTCCCGACGCTTCAGCACCGCAGTTTGATCGCCAATCGCAGCGCATCGCGAACATTGCGTATCGATGTCGCGCTTTACAGTGTGATAAAGCGCGCATGGATGAGCGATGAGGCTGTAAGAAAATGAATGATTGTGGACGATGCGCGGTCCGGGAGAGCGCTATCTGCCATTCTCTGAACGAGAGTGAGCTGGATGCGCTGAACGCCCTTGGCCGCCACCAGACACTGAAGCGCGGTCAGACGATGGTTTGGCAAGGCGACGAATCCCTGCTGGTCGGCAATGTCATCGAAGGCGTATTGAAGCTTTCGGTCTCGGGGGCTGATGGACGGGAGCAGACCCTTGGCATCATGTTCCCAAGCGATTTCATAGGCCGTCCGTTCGGTCCGAAGACCGACCACTCCGTGGTCGCGCTCACCGACGCGCAAGTCTGCACCTTCCGGCGGTCGGCTTTCGATGAATTCGCCCGTGGCCACCCCGAACTTGAGCATAGCCTGCTTCAGCGCACTTTGACTGAGCTGGATCGCACACGCCAGTGGATGCTGCTGCTGGGCCGCAAAGCCGCGACAGCGCGTGTGGCCACGTTCCTTCTTGAGATGAGCTCTCGCTATGCCACGAACTGCAACGACGGAGCGTCAACGGCGCCGATCAGCTTCGATTTGCCGCTGAGCCGGCAAGACATTGCCGACCTGCTCGGATTGACTATCGAAACCGTCAGTCGCCAGATCACCCACTTGCGCGAGGATGGCATCATCGAAACGCCCAATCGACGAACCATCGTCGTTCTGGACTCCGGTCGATTGCAGGCTCGCGCATCCGAAGTGTGAGCCTTGTCAGCGGCGCGGACTGCTCAGAGCAGCCAGGCAAAAGCCTCGCGCAGTTGCTCGGCTCCACGCTCCGTGAAGAAGGCTCCGTGTGCGAAAATGACGCGCTTCGGCTCGGTCGCGATCATCGCGCGAACGGCTGATTTCACCTCATCCTTGTTCAAGGAGAGCACCGCGCGGACATGAACGCCCGAGGTCGCGCGCGTCGCAACCGTGGCGCGCATGAGCATGGCCGTGACCGGGGGCAGCTTATCGGGCTCCAAGTTCTGGACAAGATCGGCAAGGATCAGGGTCTCGCTTTCCTTGTGAAAGAACCACGCCTCCTGAAAGCCACCGCCGCCGGTGACGAGGCCTTGCTGGATCTCTCCTGCCCATTCGACAGGTGTCACGCTGCGCAAGTTGCCGTCGATCCGTACACCCGCTTTATGCACCTGTGCCCGGTCGCGAAGTGCAGGAACTGCCCAGGTCTTCGCTTGCGGGAAAGCGCGCTGCCACTCCGCCACGTATGTCCAATGGGCAACTGTGGGTGCGACGAGATGCCGAACCGTGCCGATCGCTCGCAGTTCCTCAGCCAGTTCATCCCTGTACTGCGTCGGTGAATGCAGCAGCAGGCTGCCATCGCGGAGGCGGATGACCGTCATGCGGACGGGCAGCTTCAGCCCCATCGCGCTGATCGGTCCGCTGTCAACGATCCAGAGATCGGGCGCGAGCGACTTCAGGACATCTCGGGGCGGGTAGGTAATCTCTTCAGCATCGGGCACGGGCCGGCGCGCAAGGTACCACGACAACCCCGCAGCCCCGGCTGCAATCGCTGTGCCGGCGAGGAGCCGAACCGATGTATGTCGTCCTGTCATAATTTTGCTCCGCTATCGAAGGATAGCCAACGCGTGGCTGGGTCGGAAAGCTGTATCGCCCCCTCCCATGAACGGCACGGGCGGTTGGGCGCTTCCACCCTTAAGACTTGGCTTCTCAATACAGTTCCCGATCACAGGGGTGCTGCACAGGCGAAGCGAGCGTGGTATGCCATGATCGATGAGTATCAGTGCCTTTCCGGTTGCCGGGCCCGAACGAATAGATGGTGGAAGCTCGGCGGCACCGGACTTTGTCGTTGTTGACGTTGAAACCGCGTGCTCGCGCGTCAGCAGCATCTGCCAGATCGGCATCGTCGGCTTCCGCAACGGTGTGGAAGTGTTCGCCTACGAAACCCTCCTGGACCCCTGCGACGAGTTCTTTCCCTTTAACACGGGTATCCACGGCATCACCTGTGATCATGTCGCGGGGCAACCGACGTTCGCGCACATCCATGCAGCCGTAGACGCTTACCTTTCAGGCCGTATCACGGTGGCGCATTCATCCTTCGACAAAGGCGCGCTCGCTTCGGCCTGCCAGACTCACGACCGCACGCCGATCGAGACGACTTGGCTCGACAGCGTCAGGGTGGCGAAGCGCGCATGGCCAGACCTTCCAAGCCACCGTCTCAACGTGTTGTCGAAGTACCTTGGTCTTCGGCACAAGCACCACGACGCGCTGAGCGACGCACGCGCCGCCGGAATGGTGGTGGTGCGTGCCATAGATCACACAGGCATCGAACTTGCCGGATGGTTGGAACTGGCCAAGCAGCGCAGCAGTCCCTCAGCTCCAAAAGCCGCGCCGGTCGGCCCCCTCAAAGGTTGCCGGGTCGCGATCCTGGGCGCATCGAGAAACGGCGTGCTGGCCCACTGGCTTGCTTCGGCCGGCGCACGGGTGGTCGCTTCGGTCGGCACGACAACGACCATGCTCGTCATCAGCGATGAACAGCCGTTCGGCCGCTACTTCAGTGCTAGCCCCGCTTATCGGCGCGCGGAAGAACTTCGCCGCCAAGGCTCGACGATCGAGATCGTCGGGGAGCACGAACTGCGCTCACGCATTGGATTGCAGATCGCATCCTGACGCCATTGTAGCACACCTCCCTCGGGTCGCCACGGTTCAAGGGAATGTGATACCGGCGTTACCCATGTATTTTCCGAGGTTTAAATGTCCGATCGCCTAAAAGTCCTGACGCAGTACCTGCTTCCCAAGCAGCGCCTGACCACCTTTGCCGGTCGCATAGCGGGGGCGCAGGGTGGCGCGATGACGACCCGCCTGATCCGGTGGTTCGTGGGCCAGTACGACGTGGACATGAGCGAAGCCGAGAACATCGACATCGGCAGCTACAAAAGCTTCAACGAGTTCTTCAGCCGACCACTCAAGGCCGGCATACGTCCGCTGGCGACCGCCGACTTCGTCTCTCCGGTCGACGGAGCGATCAGCCAGTTCGGCGCCATTGATGATTACCACATCCTGCAGGCCAAGGGGCATCGCTTCACCACCACCGAACTGCTCGGCGGAGACAGCGCGCTGGCGGCACAGTTCCGCCACGGCAGCTTCGCCAACTTGTACTTGTCGCCGAGAGATTACCACCGCCTCCACATGCCTTGTGATGGCAAGCTGACGCGCATGATCTACGTGCCTGGCACGCTGTTCTCGGTCAATCCGGTCACTGCGCGAGGAGTCCCGAACTTGTTTGCGCGCAATGAGCGCGTGGTGTGTGTCTTTGAATCGCCGGAGGATGGCCCCTTCGTGATGGTGCTGGTCGGCGCCACCATCGTCGGGAGCATGGCGACCGTGTGGCACGGCATCGTGAATCCGAAGCGCACTAGCAAAGTCTCGGAGTGGTCCTATACCGATGAGGACATCGTGCTGAGGAAAGGCGAGGAAATGGGCCGCTTCCTTCTCGGTTCGACGATCGTGATGCTGTTCTCACAAGACACAATCGCCTTCAACCCGACATGGTCACCCGAGCGAGCGGTGCGCCTTGGCGAAGTGATGGGCAATCGTCCGGGCTGAGGTCCGCCTATTGCAGGCAGTTCCTTAGTGAATCCTCCCGAAGAGCGCCTTTCCGATCCATTTCGTCCGAACAACGCCCGCTGGCGTGAACTGTGTCAGCCGCCAGCCGTTGCATCCCCGTAACGCAGAGGAGATGCAAAATGGACAGCAGCGACAATCGCCGCGAAGCCGATAACTCCAATCCCGCAGCAGAGTCCGAGACCCGCCCGCAGAAGGGCGGCGAGGCCGCCACGACCCGGTTCGGCATGGAAGACGGCGACAACACCGATGTACCAGCCACCGGAGTGGATTCGGAGCGGCAATCCCCCTCCAAGAGATAATGCAGCCAGGAAATAAAGCATCACAGCGGCTCGACAGGGCGGAGCAGCGTCTGATCGGAGCCTGTCTTGCGCCGAGTGGTTGGCGCGCGCGGCATCCGATCGTCCGCTCGCACGTTTCTTGCTGCAAGATAACCATACCAATGGAGATTACACATGGTCGATCTCAGCCAGATTTCAGAACACATGAACATCATCGGCGCCGACGGCGTCCACATCGGCACGGTGGACAAGGTCGAAGGTGACCGGATCAAGATGACCAAGGCCGACAGCGGCTCGCACCAAGGTCATCATCACTACATCTCGCGCGGGCTTATCGCAGGCGTGGAAGGAGACACGGTGCGTCTCTCGGCGAACGGCGATGCCGCTGTTCTGCTTGAAGAGGAAAAGAGCGGTGGCGCGATCGCGGACAAGCAGTGATCGGCTCGGCAGTCTAGGATATGCTTGAGCACATCCCGCAATGGCTCGGCGCGATGCTTAGGAACGTACGCGCCGGCCATGCCAAGCTTACAATCGTTCAGGACCAAGTGGCGGCAGGGGTCGAGATGATCGATCTCTCTAGCCCCGCATTCACGGACGGTGCCCGCCTGCCTGTGCGGTTTACCGCGGACGGCGTAGGCGTTTCACCGCCGCTCGTCTGGGGCGAGGTGCCGCCGGGCACAACAAGTCTTGCGCTGCTCGTGGAAGACCCCGATGCGCCGACGCCCAACCCGCTGGTTCATGCTGTGGTTTGGAACCTGCCGCCGCAGGAGCGCCAGCTTGCTGAAGGCGCAATTTCCCAGGACGGCGACGGAGAGCCTGACGGACGAGATGTCGGGCGCAACAGCTACTTCGTCGAAGGGTGGCTTCCCCCTGATCCGCCGACCGGCCACGGCAACCACGATTACGTGTTTCAGCTCTTCGCGCTTTCCCAGACCGCAGATCTTGAGAGCAACCCGGGTCGGTCGAGCCTTGCCGAGGCGCTGCGCGGGCGAGTGCTCGCCGCAGGACTGCTCGTCGGCACATACTCTCGCGGCGAACCAGCATCGAGTAGCGACACTGCAACAGGCTTTAGCGGCGTAACAGCCTGAACCTGTTTCACAGGCTCAGCACCCCTGCACGTGAGCTATTGCCTCAGTGTCGACCTCAGGGGATGCTGAGCCTGTGCCTGACCTAAGCTTTCTGGAACACGTAGCCTTGGCGCTCGTCGTGCAGGCGGTCGTCGGCTTACTGAGTCGAAACTGGTGGGCGGGCGCCGCCGTTGCATCCGCCTACTTCGTCGGTCGCGAGTTCGCACAGGCCGAGTACCGCTGGATCGAGACGTACGGAGAAGGGCTGCGCGCCAATATGCCCTGGTGGGGGCCATTCGACGTGAGCGTATGGCCGAAGCTCGATCAGTGGCTGGACTGGATCGCTCCCGTAGTGGTGACTTGCACGGTAGCCTGGTTCGTTGGCCGAAGGAACCGGTGCTAGGCGGAGCGGCAGACACGGGACCAAAAGGGTCTCTTTCTTGCCAAGCATCGAGGCGAATTCGATGGAAGAAGCCCTCATGCCCGGCGAGGGCGAGGGAGCGACGGCGCCGGATCGATGTCAGGACGTCGCTTTCTTCACGGCATCATCGACCGGCACATCATGAAGAATTCTGTAGCGCGCTTCGATGAGGCTGAAAATGCCGAACCCGAACAACCCCGCGGCAACGATCACATCCACCGGGCTGCTCAACCAGGAGATGGCTTGAGCCATGCCGCCCGCCTCGCTCGCTTGATCCTGCATTCCAGCTTTCAGCAGGAAATAGCTGCTGATCATGAAAATGAGGCCTCGCGCGGCATAGCCGCCTCGTCCACACCACTGCGCCCAAGTTTGACGTGCAATCCGCGGCTCCAGGTGCCGCAGGAACGTGCCCTTCACCGCCCGAACGAGCTGGAACACGCCCACCGCGAACAACAGCAGGGCGCCCACGATGACAATCGCCGACCCACCAGGCAGACTAAGCGCGGTTTGCGTGCCCTCTTCTGTCGCTTGCCCGGAGGATGCCACGCCTTGAAATAGGCGGATGGCTTGCCAGGTGAGGAGGAGGTGCACAACGCCGCTCGCTGCCGCGCCGAGGCGCTCCGCTATTCCTTTTCCATCTGAACCATGGCGCTCGATATCGAAGATCGCGTCAGCCGCTCGCCAGATGCCGTAAGCCAGAAGTCCTGCTGCCATTACCGCCAGCAGCACTCGCCCCCCGCCCTCGCCAAGGTATCGCAGCGCGCCGCTCGGATCCTCGGCCCGCCCGGTGCGGACCACCAGAAATGCGATCGCGATGTAGAGCGCTCCGCGCGTGGCGAAGCCCACGCGGGTTAGCGTGGTCAAACGTGAGCTGGCATTCATCAAAGCGTCTCCTGCTGCGTAGCCAACGGCTCGCGTTCGGTTCCGTTCCAATCACAACACGGCTCGGACGTGTGCGCCGCAATCTGCGATGTCCACACCACGCTTATCCGCGAGAGCGATACTTCGGTTTGCAGGCTTTGAGGTTCGAGTGCGATGCGCTTTTGAGCTAGCCAAGCGCATCAGACGCGAATCACATATTGGGAGGCCGCCTCATGAAGATCGACAACACCATTGCCGCTATTGTGACAGGAGGCGCTTCGGGTCTGGGTCGCGCAAGCGCGAAAGCTCTGGCCGATGCCGGCGTGAAGGTCGCCGTGTTCGACATCAGTGAGGAAGCCGGCCAGGCGTTTGCGAAAGAAATCGGCGGCGTTTTCTGCAACGTCAACATCATGGACGAAGACAGCGTGGAAGCCGGCTTCGCCAAAGCGCGCGAGGCGCATGGGCAGGAACGGATCGTCATCCACTGCGCCGTGGTCGCTGGCGGCGGCAAGACGGTTTCGTATGACAAGAAAACCGGCGCCTTCAAACGCACCCCTACCGAACAGATCGCCAAATCCGCTGAGGGTATCTTCACGGCCAGCTATCGCGTGGCTTCGATTGCAGCGCTGGGCATGGCCAACGCAGAGCCCGTCAACGAAGACGGAGAGCGCGGATGCATCATCTTCACCTCTTCGGCGGCTTCACAAGACGGTCAGATCGGCCAAGTCGCATACGGTGGCGGCAAAGGCGCGGTGAATGCAATGGTCCTACCGATGGCACGCGATCTCATGGACCTTGGCATCCGGGTGAACGCCATCCTGCCGGGCACCTTCGCCACGCCGCCGATGCTGCGGGTCAAGGAAATGAACGAAGCGGTGTACGACGGCTTGGGCAAGGCAGTGCCTTTCCCGAAGCGTCTCGGCAATCCGGAGGAATTCGCCAGCCTCGCCTTGGAAGTGTCTCGCAACGCCTACATCAACGGTCAGTGCATCCGCATCGACGGCGCCATTCGGATGCCGCCGAAGTAAGCGTTGCTGGGTAAGTCTGGAGAGGGTCGCGCCGGGTGGCGCACCCTCTCTTCGTGGCATCTCTTCGTCCCGCTCATTACGGTCTGAGTCATGCCGCTTCCCATCGAAATTCTCCTCCCCTGGCTTAACCTCGCAGGCATCTGCGTGTTCGCTGCGTCGGGTGCGCTCGCGGCTGCACGCAAACGGCTCGACTTCATCGCGGCGTGCTTCTTCGCGCTTATTACCGCGACCGGCGGTGGAACCTTGCGGGACGTGCTGATCGGCGCGCCGATCTTCTGGGTGCAGGATTCCGTCCCTATCCTCCTTTGCGTCAGCGTGGCGGTAGCGGCCTGGCTGGTGCCGCTGCGCTGGTGGCCGGAGCGCGCGCTAGAGTGGTTCGATGCAGCCGGTCTTGCTGCTTATGCGGTCTACGGCGCAGGAAAAGCCCTGCAGTTCGGCATCGCCCCTGTTCCGGCCATCACTGCGGGGATGATTACCGCATGCCTTGGCGGCGTGATCCGTGACATCACCGCCGGCGTTCCATCAGTGCTGATGCGGCACGAACTGTACGTAACGGCGTCGCTGGCGGCGGCAGGCGTGTTCGTGAGCTTGAATGCGATGGGCATGGCGACCCCGCTACCAGCACTGATCGGCTTCGGTGCCGGATTTGCGCTTAGAGGCGCAGCCATCCGCTGGCAGCTTGCCCTCCCGCCCCACCGTGGAGCGTAGTTCAATCAGGTCACGGTGAAACCGCCGTCCACACCCAGCACCTGGTTGGTGACCAATCGAGCCGACGGAGTGGCAAAGTAGAGCACTGCCGAACCGACATCACGAGGAGTGCACATGCCGAGCGGCGGACGGCGGTTGCCCGGACCGATCGGCGGCGGGCCTTCAGCGGCCAATGCCCCAGGTGTACCGACGCCGCCGGGGAGCACGGTGTTTACGGTGATGCCATGCTCGGCCAGCTCGAAAGCTGCACTCGTAGTCAGCGCAGCAAGACCACCTTTCGAAGCGAGGTAGGCGGCGAGGCCCTGTACGAACTGCCCGGCCAAGCCGGATGAAGCGCAATTCACGATGCGCCCGCCCTCCCCCGTGGCCACCATGGCACGCGCCACCTCGCGGATCATCAGGAAGGGCGCGCGGGTGTTGACTGCATGAAGTCGCTCCCAGTGCGCAGCGGAGCCATCAAGCAGCATCTCGCGGTGCTGAAGCCCCGCGTTGTTGACGAGCGCCCAAGGGGTGCCGTGCCGCTCCAGTACTTCGGCAACTGCGGAGATGATCGACTGCTCATCGGCCAAGTCTACCAGAACGTAATCGGCGGCAGCGCCTTCCGCGACTTGGGCCCGCGCTGCGTCCTCATTGCTGTCCGCGATAATGACCTTCGCCCCAGCTTCGTCCAGGACTTGGCAGATTCCCAGCCCGATGCCGCTTGCTCCGCCGGTTACGAGGGCCACTCGCCCTGCCAGATCGAACGGACTTGCCATCTCGCCTCCCACTACCTCTTTGTCTCGGCGGTGGCGTGAGCAGCAGTTCGGGTCAAGCCGTCAGTTCGCTCCCGATTGCCCGCGCGACAATCACCATGAAGTTCTCGTCCCCGTCAGACCATGTGCACTGTGGCTCCCAGCCCCCCGCGTACAGCAGCGTTGCAGCGCTGCGCGGGTCATACTTGTGGCTGTTCTCGGTATGAATTGTCTCGCCCGCCTGCATCGTGAAGCGGCGGCCAGCAACTTCGAAGGCAATGTCGCGGGTGGCTTCCAGGTGCATCTCGATACGGGCGCGCTGCTCGTTCCATATCGCCCGGTGTCTCAAGGCTTCAATGGCGATCGTGCCGTCCAGCTCGCGATTGATGCGAACGGCAAGATTCCGATTGAACTCGGCAGTCACACCCGCGGTATCGTCATAGGCGCAAACAAGGGTGTCGCGTGCCTTGATCCTGTCCATCCCGATAAGAAGCAGGCTGTCCTCACCCAAAGTGGCGCGCATCGTCCGCAGGAGATCCACGGCCGCGAATGGATCCATGTTGCCAATCGTCGAACCTGGAAAGAAGCCGAGGCGCGAATGCTGCTTCAGTTCGGAAGGGATGTTTGCCGGGCGGCTGAAGTCTGCTTCCACAGGGTGGATCGGCAGGTTCGGATATCGCTCGGCCAGCACAGCGCAGGATTCACGCAGGAAGTCTCCGGAAATATCGACCGGTACGTAAGCCGCAGGCGCAATGCAGTCTATCAGGAGCGGCGTCTTGGTAGCGCTTCCCGCGCCGAACTCGACGACCACCCTGCCTCGCCCGATCGCCTCCGCCAGTTCGTCGCAGCGTTGCGAAAGGATGCTCACCTCGGCGCGGGTCGGATAGTACTCTGGGAGGGCGGTAATTTCCT
Source organism: Novosphingobium kalidii (assembly GCF_040534015.1). NCBI lineage: Bacteria > Pseudomonadati > Pseudomonadota > Alphaproteobacteria > Sphingomonadales > Sphingomonadaceae > Novosphingobium > Novosphingobium kalidii. Next base: position 521,856 of record NZ_JBEWLY010000013.1, on the reverse strand, counting down.
CGAACAGCTCGCTACCGCGATGATCATAGAACCAGCGCGCGGGAATGGCCTTGCGTGGCTGAGAGAGACCGGTCAGCACATCGCGCCGGAACTGCGCGTCCAGCGTCTTGTCAGGCGCAGGCTCGATCAACATCGCTGCAGCGGCCATCGTCAGAGATCCTTGGCGAGGCGCAGGCCCGTAAACTGCCAGCGCTGGTGAGGGTAAAAGAAGTTGCGGTAAGTGGCCCGCGAATGACCACGCGGCGTGGCGCAGCTGGCGCCCTTGAGCACGAACTGGCCGCTCATGAACTTGCCGTTGTACTCGCCCACCGCGCCGGACACGGGACGAAACCGGGGGTACGGAAGATAGGCCGAGCGCGTCCACTGCCAACAGCCGCCGAACAGGGAGTCCGAGCCGTCGGGTTCGACAGAGGCAGCTTCGTCGAGCTGGTTACCCTCCGCAGCGCTATGCCCGCGGCCAATGGCTTCCCACTCGAACTCAGTCGGCAGGCGCAGCCCGGCCCAGGTGGCGAAAGCATCAGCCTCGTAATAAGAGATGTGCGTAACCGGCGCATCGGGATCACGCTCGCGCCAGCCAGACAAGATGAAATGCTCGCCGTCCCGCCAATACAGCGGCGCCGAGATATTTTCGCGCTGCACCCAGGCCCAACCGTCCGAAAGCCAGAGCTTGGCTGCGCGGTAACCACCGTCCGCTATGAACTCGTCCCATGCGCGGGTGGTCACCAGACCACCCGCAAGGGCGAAAGGCTCAAGAAGCACGCGGTGCGCTGGGCCCTCGTTATCGTACGCGAAGCCCGGTCCTTCATGGCCGATGCGGGCGATTCCGCCGGGATGTTCATGCCATTCCGGCGAGGCGGACAATCTGACGGTCCGGCCTTCGCCGCCGTCGAGATAGGCGAACCCGAGCGGATTGGACCACAAGGCGTGCTTGATATCGGTAAGCAGGAGCTCCTGGTGCTGCTGCTCATGCTGGATGCCGAGCTCAATCAGCGACGTCAGATCGGGGCGACCAAGTAGCGGAGTGATCGCTTCATTCACATGCGAACGCCAAGCGAGCACTTCATCGAGTGATGGGCGCGAGAGCATGCCTCGAGCGGCACGCGCATGACGAGCACCTTCAGACTCGTAATAGGAGTTGAAGAGAAAGGGCCAGCGGTCATCGTAGCGGGTATATCCGGCGAGGTGATCCCGGAGCAGAAAGGTCTCCAGAAACCACGTCGTGTGCGCCAGATGCCACTTCGCCGGTGACGTGTCGGGCATAGACTGGATGGTGGCGTCGGCATCACTCAACGGCGCAACGAGGGCTTCGCTTAGCTGCCGCGTGGCACGGAAACGATCCTCCAGAGATGCCTCCGGCTCCGTCTGGCTCAAACTGCTCGCAGCCTTCATGCCGGACTTAACGTACGACAATCAGTTCGGCTCCCGCATCCTCGTGCCCCTTGGGGCAGATTATGCTCACCTTCTCTCGTAAGGCGCCGCCGCAGCAGCGCTCCGATGCCATCCGACGGGCACTGCATTGCCCGTCGGATGAGCACCTTCATGCCGCCTGCTTCTGGCGCTCCACCGCTTCCAGATTGAGCATGTCGGCCATCATGAACGCCAGTTCGATCGACTGCGCACCATTGAGACGCGGGTCGCAGTGCGTGTGGTATCGGTCGGCCAGCGCCTCATCGGTGATAGCGATAGCTCCCCCGGTGCACTCGGTAACGTCTTGCCCTGTCATCTCGATGTGGATGCCGCCCGCATGCGTTCCCTCGGCGCGATGCACGGCGAAGAAGCCGCGCACTTCGGCGAGGATGCGCTCGAACGGACGGGTCTTGAAGCCGCTATCGGTCTTGATCACATTGCCGTGCATCGGATCGCACGACCACACAACCGGATGCCCTTCGCGCTTCACCGCTCGGACCAGCTTGGGCAGCCCGTCTTCGACTTTGTCATGACCGAATCGGCTGATGAGAGTCATGCGGCCCGGCTCACGCGCGGGGTTAAGCGTGTCGAGCATCCGCAGCAGTGCGTCCGGCTCAAGACTGGGCCCACACTTCATGCCAATCGGATTACCAACGCCGCGCAGGAACTCGACATGCGCCGACCCGTCGAAACGCGTGCGGTCGCCGATCCAGAGCATGTGCGCCGAACAATCGTACCAATCGCCAGTGAGCGAGTCCCGCCGCGTCAGCGCCTGCTCGTAGGGCAGCAGCAACGCCTCGTGACTGGTGTAGAAGCTGGTACCCTGAAGCTGCGGCACCGTCTTCGGGTCGACGCCGCAAGCCGCCATGAAGTCGAGCGCCTCGCCGATGCGATCGGCCATCTCGGAGAAGCGCTGCCCCCAAGGGCTGCGGCCAATGTGCTCCAGTGTCCACTGGTGAACCTGGCGCAAGTTGGCATAGCCGCCGCTGGCGAAGGCACGCAGCAAGTTCAGTGTCGCGGCCGATTGCGTGTAGGCGCGCAGCATCCGCTCCGGATCGTTCTGGCGAGTTGCCGGCTCGAAATCGATGCCGTTGATGATGTCGCCAAGGTAACTCGGCAGTTCCTGTCCGCCAATGGTCTCGGTAGGCGCAGAACGCGGCTTCGCGAACTGACCTGCCATACGCCCCAGCTTCACCACCGGCTGCTTGCTGGCGAACGTGAGGACCACTGCCATCTGCAACAGCACGCGGAACGTATCCCGGATGTTATCCGCATGGAACTCGGCAAAGCTTTCGGCACAGTCACCGCCCTGAAGAAGGAACCCGCGGCCGGCGGCAACTTCGGCCAAGTCCTTCTTCAACTCGCGAGCTTCGCCTGCAAACACCAGCGGCGGGAACTTCGCAAGCGAGGCTTCAACTGCCTCCAGCTTCTCCGCGTCGCCATAGGAAGGCAGGTGCCGCGCTTCGTGCGCTTTCCAGCCGTCCGGTGTCCAATTGCTCGCCACGTCCCATACTCCCAAACCGGCTCAGGCCGGCAAAATGCAAGGGGTGCCCATACCCTTTGCACGCGGGGAATGCAAAGCGGGTTTAACCGCTTAGTGTGGTCCAGAATGCAGCGTGTGCTCGGGACCGATCCTAAAGTTTGGTCAAGACCAGCCCTACTGCGGCGATCCGCTCGACCTTCGCATAGACCTCATTGTCCAGTTCCTCTCCGAAGATATCGGGGTCCAGCTCGCGATACTCCTTGCGAATGCCAATGACGGGCAACTGTTCGCGCAAGGCATCCAGCAGCACGTCCCGGCCGTCCACGATCGACACACCGGTATGGAGGATCAACCGGCCGCCAGCCGCTAGAAGATCAAGGCCCTGCACGACCCACTCGAGCGACAGCCGGCCTCCGTACAAGTCACCACCGTCGCGATAGGCTCGCCGGTCAGCATCGATCATGAAAGGCGGATGGGTGACCATCAGGTCAAAGGCGCCCTCGATCTCACGAGGCGCGGTGACTTGGACGGTACTGTGCTCGATACCAGCGTGCTGTGCATTGATTGACGCCAGGAACAAGGCCTTTGGGTTCACATCAGCCAATGTCAGATGCGCGTTGCCAGCAGCGCGTGCTGCAACAATACCGCCCACGCCCGCGCCGGCGCCGTAGTCCAAAACGGTACGCGTCCCCTGCTGCAGACGCGCAGTAATCAGCTGCGCGAAACGGTAGCTGTCGGGACCAAGGAAGACCGAATCCTCCGCACTCGTGGGGTAGGCGGAGTGAAGGAACAGCGTTCCTTCGACCCGCGACACGCGAATGCGCGACATCAGAAGTCCGTCGTCCCGCTCCTCCACTGCATCGGCTGCGCGCAGCAGGGCCAGCAGATCGGCGTCCATGACACTGGCGTAGAACGGCAGGCTCCATCCCAGCACATCGCGCAAGGCACGTGCATGCTGACGATCGGACCGCTTCACGACACGCGCATGAGTGGAGGGCGTGGCCGTCACGAAGTCGTACCCGCGTGCGTCCAGTTCCGCCAACAGCTCCAGCAGGGCCGCCCTGGCTGTGCTAGAGAACCACGGGCCTTCGTCGGAGCGAGCTTGATCCGTCGCTTCTGGAATTGCGGTTAACATGCTATGATCCCTTGCTCTTCAGCTTGAGGCAACCAGCACCACCGGTGCAGGCTCCACTCAGGCGAGGGATCACGCACATATTTTTAGTGGCTTCAAAGGCGAGCAAAGCGAAGTGCGCTGGCATGACTACTTGCGCATCACCTTGCCCGCTGTCGTTTCCGGCATCACGGCCAGCTGCCAGGACTTCTCGCGCCCCAGATAACGAGCAGCCAGCGCCTGCATCGCGGCCGGTGTGGTCTGCGTGTAGTCCGTCAGGATCGTGCGGAGAGAATCTATCCGCGAAGGATCGGTGGTCGCACCTTCAAGTTGCTGCATGAAGAAGGCCGAACTCGACGCCGCCCGCGTCACCTGCTGGCGTAATGGCTCGATCACCCGTGTCAGTTCGTCTGGCGTCGGCGGGTTTGTGATCAAATCCTGCGCGATCTCGTCAGCCGTGGAGAAGAACAGTGGCACCTTGTCCGGTTGCAACTGCGCCATGGCCGTGATTGAGCCGCCGGCCGCCAAATCGACAGGCCAGGTTGCGAACACATACGGAGCATAGGAGACGCCGAGCCTTTCACGAATGGCGTCAACAAGACGGTTGGTGAAGAGCTGCGTCAAAATCTCCAGCTGGCGCGATTCAGCCAATGCAGTTGAGCCACCTCCCGTGGGCCAGGAGATGACAGCCGCAGCCTGATCGAGGTCGCCATGGTGCTTCAAGACTATCGTCTCGTCGCTCGGCTCCGGCACTGCGATCGCCGCGGTTCCGCGTTGCACAGGAGCGGGGTCACGCTGTTCAAGCGCGCCGAACGTGCGCTGCAGCGCAGCGACAGCTTTCTCCGGCTCGAAGTCACCGTAAATTTGTACCTCGATGGGGCCGCTGGTGAGAGCCTCCTCCCACACTCTCTGGAAGCCTTGGGGCGTCGTGCCATCGATCTCCGCTGGTTTCGGCGTCTGGAAGCGAGGATCTTTGCCGCGCTGATAGAACTGAAGATCACGGTTCAGCACGCCTTGGGGCGAGGTCGCGAACGTCGCGTACTGGATCTTTGCCGCTGCCTTGGCACGCTCGAACGGCTGTTCGTCCCAACGCGGCATGTCCAGCTTGGCCGCGAAGAGATAGAGCTGGTCCGCAAGATCCGCGGGGCGCGTCTCAGCGCTGAACTCGAACGCTGCGTCCTTCACATCGAAGTTGAAACCCAGTTTCCGCCCGGTGGCGATACGGTCAAGATCATCCTGCCCGAGGGTTGCCAGGCCTGAACCGACAAGCGCCATTTGCCCCAAGGTGATGTACGGAGCGTCTTTCGGATCGATCTCACGATATCCCCCGCCGAACCGCACTTTCACAGTCAGGCGTCCCGGCTCCTCCTGAACCGGCCAAAGCATCGCCTTCACTCCGTTGGCGAACGATAGCTGCTGGATGCCAAGCAAACCGGTGTTTTGAACGGATGTGACCTGCCCGGGTTCACCGATCGCCGGCAGTGTGTCGAAGGAGACGGGTGGCCCTTCAGCCATGCGGACTTGCTGATCGGGCTTGACCGGCTCTACCAGTGCCTGACGAAGAGCTTCGTTCGTCGCCGCACCCTTCTTTTGAGTGATAAAGAGTGCGCGGGTGACAGTGCCACGGAACAGCTGCTGCGTGTGCTCCAACACCGCGGCAGGCGTGAACAACGGCTTGGACTCTCGGAATATCCGCAGCACAGCTTCCGGCGAGGCGACGGTCTCCCGAATATCGAGCGCGTTGACGAGATCGTCGGCCAACTTGGAGCCCGGAAGCAGGCGGCGCTGCTCAACCGGAACCTGGAAGGCCACGTCGAGTTCTGCCAGTTCCCGTTCGATCTCTTCCTGCGTGGGCGGACGCGTGAGCGCATCCGCGATCACCGCGCGAACATCGCGCAGCGCCGGCCGCCAATCATCGCCTAGGGGAGTGATGGATACAAAAGTGCCGTCTGCGGAGCGGGCGACGTCCTGCTGGTTCACTTGCGCCGTCAGGAAGCTGCCCCCGCGGCGCGCTTTGGACTCCAACCGGCGATTGATGATCGCTTGCGCCAACGCGTCGATCATCAGTCCCTGATTGTAAACGATGGTGTCGTTCACCTCGCGCCACGGACGCAAGGTCGCGTATGTGATCGAGGGCGGCAGATCTGGCTCGATCATCACCTCTGTCCTGCCGATCGGGCTAGCAGCGCCTGCGGAGGCAGGAGCAACGGCGGCAGGAGCAACTGGGTCGCCGAAGCTGGGCGCGGGAGTGGAAGTCCCGCGCACCTGCCACGTGCCGAACCACTTCTTCACATAGGCTTCAAGTTGCGCCGGTTGCGCATCGCCTGCAACGATCACCACCACATTCTCGGGGCGGTACCAGCGCTTGTAGAAGGCGCGCACCGAATCCTGTGTGGCGCCCTGGAGCGACTTGACGGTTCCTATGGGCAGACGCTCGGCGAGCGGCTGTCCGGCGTAGAAGACCTCCTGCATCCGCTCCTGCACGCGCTGCGCAGCGCCCCCGCGTTCGCGCATCTCGGCCATGACGATGGGTACGTCAGCCCTGAGGTTCTCCGCACTCAAGGTCGGCGCCGTAACCATGCCTGACAACAGCTTGAACGTCTCGTCCAGCGATGTTCGCGTTGCATTCGGAAGATCGAGCTTGAACACCGTCTGCGTCGCACTCGTCTCCGCGTTCGTATCCGTTCCGAACGAGGCCCCCAGCCTCTGGAACGTGGCAATCGCCGTACCGTCTTCGAGGTACTTGGACTGGCGGAATACGAGGTGTTCCAGCAAGTGCGCGTAGCCGCGCTCCTCGTCGGTCTCGTAAAGAGAGCCGGCATCGACGCGGATGCGAATGGAAACCTGGCCAGGCGGAACTCCGTTCTGGCGCACTGCATAACGCAGGCCGTTCGACAACTCGCCGAACTTCCACTCCAAGTCGGGCGGCACGTCGCTGCCGCGGTAGAGCCATGGAACGGACGCCGCGGGCGCAACCGGAGCCGCTGCCTCCTGCGCGAATACGGGCGGGAAGGACGCTGTCGAAAGAAGCAGGAGACAGGCGAGCGAGCGAGCGGCGCGCGAGGAGATGTGCATCAGTCCGATATAGGGAGAGCGGAACTTAAGGGCCAGTGAATAGGCGTTGCGAAAGTCGGGACTACGAAGCTGGGATTACTGAGCGCTCCCGCCCTTGACCCATGAGGGACTTCGCCTACATCGCATCTGCCATGTATATTGAAACGGAAGCCACTCCGAATCCCGCCACGCTCAAGTTCCTGCCCGGCCGCCAGGTCATGAGCAGCGGCACGCGTGAATTCACCTCACCCGAAGCGGCGGAAGCGTCGCCGCTTGCGGAGGCGCTGTTTGACCTCGGCGAAGTGACGGGCGTCTTTTTCGGGCAAGATTTCGTGGCCGTTACTGCCGCGCCTGGTGCTGATTGGCCCTCGCTCAAGCCGCAGGTTGTATCAATACTCCTCGACCACTTCGTATCGGACGCTCCCCTGTTCGCCGGTGGCGGAGCAACAGGCATCACGGTTCCCGCAGAGGAAGAAGACCTGTTCGAAGGGCAGGCAGACGATCCCGCAGATGCCGATATCGTGGCCCAGATCAAGGACTTGCTCGAAACCCGGATCCGTCCCGCCGTTGCCAATGATGGAGGGGACATCGTCTACCGCGGGTTCCGCGAAGGCGTTGTGTTTCTCACGATGCAGGGCGCTTGCTCGGGCTGCCCCTCCTCCTCGGCGACTCTCAAGCATGGCATTGAGGGCTTGCTGAAGCACTACGTTCCCGAAGTGACCGAAGTGCGCGCCGCCTGAACGGACGGAGGCTGCGGCTCGCGAATGCGTACGCTGGTGATCGATACGGCAACCGAGGCCTGCTCGGTTGCGCTCTTCGCCGATGGCGCTTGCATCGGCGGCGACTGGCGGATGCTCGGGCGCGGGCATGCAGAAAACCTGGTTCCGATGATTGCCGCCTTGCCCGATCGAGGTCGCGCGCAGCGGATCGCGGTCTCGATGGGACCGGGCAGTTTCACCGGAGTCCGCGTCGGCATAGCCACAGCGCGCGCCCTGGCCTTCGCCTGGAGCGCTGAAACCGTCGGCTATCCTACGCTGGCGCTGGTCGCGGCGATCACCCGTGAGCAGGAGGGCGCCGCACCTGTAGCAGTTGCCATGACGGGAGGGCATGGGGAGTGGTTCGTATCGCGCTTCAGCGCCCATGGCACGAATGCCTCCCCTCCAGCTTCGTTGATACCCGGAGAAGCCGCAGCGACGTGTCCTGAGGAACTGGTGGCAGGCAACCAAGCTGCTGCGCTGGTAGCCGCACGCGGCTTCGGGCGCGCGGTGGAGGTTTGGCCGGACGCGCGAAGCTTTTCACTACTCCCGACGAGCGAGTTACAGCCTGACCCGAGTCCTCTTTATGGCCGTCCGCCAGATGCGAAGGTGGCCGCCACGTGAGCCGCGGCGATCACGTTGACCGGATCATGGCCGTTATGGAAGTGGCTTTTGATCCAGCCTACGGCGAGGCGTGGAACCGCAGGCAGGTCGAGGATGCGCTGATGCTCGGCAACTGCCATGCGCAGGTGGTGAACTCGCAAGGGCAACCAGCGGCGGACGACGAAGCGGCTGCAGGATTCTCGCTCTCACGTACAGGCTTTGAAGAAGAGGAGCTGCTGCTGTTTGCAGTTGTTCCGGAGTATCGAGGCATGGGTATTGGCCGATCCATTCTCGACGCAACGATTACTAGCGCTAGATCGCGTGGAGCCAAGAGACTTTTACTCGAAATGCGCCGCGGAAATCCGGCAGAGCGCCTGTACCGCACCTTCGGGTTTTCACCCATTGGCGAGCGAAAGGCTTACTACCGAAATGCGCTTGGATCGCGTATTGATGCGATCACATTCGCTTACGAATTTCCGCAGACACTTTGATCCCGCTTACTGATTTGGGGTTACAAGCGCGGCCATTTTGACACTTTATTACAGAATAAAACTTGTCTCACTGGAACAATTCGTTCAGAGGATCATTCCACAGGCGCATGTGCTTGCTCCTCCCCAAGGAATATGGTCGCACTTTAGAGGTTAAATGATGCAAAACATCGAAACCGACATGAACGAAACGCTTATCACGCTCACATCGGATATCGTTGCCGCTCATGTCAGCAACAACAACGTACCGCTTGAAGATCTGCCGTCACTCATCACCAACGTTTACGGAGCCTTGGCAGGCCTCGGCGGAAGTGAACCGGTGCCGGAAGAGAAGCCGGAGCCTGCAGTTTCAATCCGCGCTTCGATCAAGCCCGACTACATTGTATGTCTTGAGGACGGCAAAAAGCTCAAGATGCTGAAGCGCCACCTCATGACGCACTATAACATGACTCCGGACGAGTATCGGCAGCGCTGGAATCTTCCCGCGGACTACCCGATGGTCGCTCCCAACTATGCCGAAAAGCGTCGTGAGCTCGCCAAGAAGATCGGACTCGGCCGTAAGCCGAACGCCCGTCGCGGGCGCCGCGCCAAGACAGCTGCCGCGTAAGGCGCTCGGACAGTTGTGATCAGGGCGGCGCCACCCCAGGGCAGCGCCGCCGCATCGCGTTTGGAGATGACGTGCCTCAGTCTATCGACATTGAAGCTTTGTGCGCCCAGCGCGGCTTGCGCATAACCGAACAGCGCCGCGTCATAGCTCGCGTGCTTTCCGATAGCACCGATCACCCGGACGTGGAAAAGCTGCACGAGCGGGCTACGCAGATCGATCCGGGTATTTCTATTGCCACGGTCTATCGCACGGTCCGATTGTTCGAAGAGGCCGGCATTCTTGACCGGCATGACTTTGGTGACGGTCGCGCCCGATACGAAGCCGCGCCTGAAGCGCACCACGACCACATGATCGATGTGGAGACCGGAAACGTGATCGAATTCGTCGATCCGGAACTGGAATCGTTGCAGCGCCAGATCGCAGAACGGCTCGGCTTTCGTCTGGTCGATCACCGCATGGAACTGTTCGGTGTGAAGCTGACTCGCGAGAGCGGCGAGCGCTGAGTGGCTGCGCCCACCGCCGGCCGCATCGGCCCGGTGGGCTGGCTGCGGATCGTCTTCCGCTCTCTCGGAGGCTTCGCACTACTGCTAACCTGCCTCCTGCTTTACCCCCTCGGCGCTGCGTGGCCCGGCCGCCGCAATCCTGTGCCGCGGATGTTCCTCTCTGGAATGCTTCGAGTCGTAGGTGGAAGGCTCACTGTCGTCGGCGAGTGCATTACAGCGCCAAGCATCCTGCTGGCGAACCATGTAAGTTGGCTGGACATTCTGGCGCTGGCCAGAGCATCGGGCACTGCCTTCGTCGCCCACGATGGTCTTGCGGGACACCCAGTTGCGCGATTTCTGTGCCACCTGAATCGCACGGTCTTCATCGCCCGCCACGACCGTGGCACCATTCCCACGCAGATCGCGCAAGTTCAGGCCGGCCTTTGCGAAAGCGGCGTGCTTACGCTCTTTCCTGAAGGGACGACCGGCGACGGGCTTCACCTCATGCCGTTCAAATCCTCTCTCCTTGCTGCGATTGAGCTCAGCGAGGAGAACATCGCCATCCGGCCCGTTTGGGTTGATTATGGCCCACAAGCGGCCAAAATCGCCTGGTTTGGAGAAGAGTCCGGCCTCGCCAATGCGAAGCGCATCCTGGCTCAGGCGAATCCAGTCACCATCACGGTTCACCTGCTTCCACCCATCGCTGCGGCCCAGCGGCAGAACCGCAAGACAATTGCCGCGGCGGCGCTTGGTGCAATTGCGAAGCGAAGCGATCAGCGGGTGGCGTTGTAGGCGATTTGCTGATCGTTGAGCTGGAAACCTACCAGCACTTCAAACGAGGCGCGCGCCACCGCTGCGCGAACTTCGGGGTCAGCCAAGGGATCCAGTGCTGCGTCAGTGTCTCCCGGCTTGCGCTTGCGAGTGATACGCTCACGGATCTCCGCCGGGAGAGTGGCCGCCGCGCGATCTATGTACGCGGAACCGCTACCGTGAGCCTGCGCCCGGGCCTCGCCCGGAGCGAAGTTCAGCGTCACCGAGCCGATGCGCTTGCTCGTTACCGTTGTGCCACCTTGAAGGACGCTGACAAAGTAAGGCACCGTCACCTGACGCGCGCCCGTGGTATCGCTGCGCCGACCATAGACATCGAAGCTAACCGTGGCGATCACCTTGTCGCCCTGTTGCTCATTGCACTGTGCGCGCACGTTCGTCATCGCCGCCACGACGTCGATATTCTCGGCAGTCGTGTCTCCGGCCGTACGGAACAACGTCACGTCGCCAGTAAAGTCGGGGATGCCCACGGCGGGACACTGCGAACGGACCGCGGTGATGCCGACACCCTGGTCGACCACAATCTCGCCCCTTTTCGCGCAACCGCCGAGCAGGGCCAGCGTCGCGGCGGCGCAAAGGGCGGAGGCAGGCAGGCGGCGTGCAATCATCGAAGCATCCTTGGCTGGCATGCGCTTGCCCTAGCGAGACGCGCAGCAAAGCGCTAGAGGCGCTATCATGAACGCGTCCTTTCCCAGCCCGCGCCCCCCTCTCCACCTGCTCATTGCCGCGCCGCGCGGTTTCTGCGCCGGAGTCGATCGCGCGATCGAAATCGTGGAGCGGGCGCTCGATCGATATGGCCCTCCCGTCTACGTGAGGCACGAGATCGTCCACAACAAGTTCGTTGTCGACAGTCTGAAGGGCAAAGGAGCCATTTTCGTCGAGGAACTGGACGATGTGCCAGATGGCATGCCAGTTATCTTCAGCGCGCACGGCGTACCGAAGTCAGTTCCCGCCGAGGCAAGCGCGCGCGGCCTCGATTGGCTCGACGCCACTTGCCCGCTGGTCAGCAAAGTCCACCGTCAGGCCGAACGGCAGATGGAAGCGGGCCGGCACATCCTCTTCATTGGGCACGCTGGCCATCCTGAGGTGATCGGCACCTTCGGCCAAGTGCCGGAGGGCTCGATGACGCTCATCGAAACGGTCGAGGACGTGGCCCGGCTATCTCTTCCTGCCGATACGGAACTCTCTTATCTCACGCAGACGACGCTGTCGGTGGACGATACGGCGGCCGTCATCGCAGCAATCACTGCGCAATTTCCGCAGGTCGTCGCTCCCAAGGCCGAAGACATCTGCTACGCCACATCGAACCGGCAGGCTGCGGTGAAGGAAATCGCGCCCAAAAGCGATCTGGTGATCGTGATTGGGGCGCCCAACAGTTCCAACTCGCTGCGCCTCGTGGAAGTTGCCGAACGGTGCGGAACCGTTGCGCACATGATCCAGCGAGCAACCGACATCGATCCTGCCTGGCTGGATGGCGTATCAAAATTGGGCATCACTGCGGGCGCTTCCGCTCCCGAGGCGCTGGTGGACGAGGTTTTATCGCGCCTTCGTGAGCTGCGCGAGGTCACAATCGAGGAAGTCGTGACCGCACGCGAACGGATGGTCTTCAAGCTCCCCCGCCAGCTCGCGGACTGAGAGCAGGAACGATGGCAGTCTACACGCGACTAGGCGCTGAAGAACTCGCGCGGATCGTCGAGGTATACGAGGTCGGCACTCTGGTTTCAGCCAAGGGTATTGCTGAGGGCGTTTCCAACAGCAACTGGCTGATCGAGACGCAGTCGGAAGCGGGCAGTACGCGGCGTTTCATTCTGACGATGTACGAAACGCGCGTAGAGATCGGCGACCTCCCCTTCTTCCTCGATCTGCTGGACCACCTCGCCGCGCGCAATTGCCCCGTCCCTCGTACCATTCACGACCGCGACGGCGCATCATACCGGCTGCACGACGGCAAGGCGCTTGCCCTAATCGAGTTTCTCCCCGGCGTTTCCGTCAGCGAGCCGACAGCCTCGCAGGCACGGGCAGTGGGCGCAGCGCTGGCGCAAGTCCATCTCGCGGCGCGTGACTTCGGGGGAAGCCGCCGCAACGGCATGGGCCTTCAGGCTTGGGCAGAATTGCTCGGCGCCTGCGGCCCGGACGGTCTCGCGGCTATCGACCCGGGCCTTCCCGAACTGGTGGAGCATGAACTGAGGGCAGTCTCGGCAGGTTGGCCGGCGCACTTGCCCCAGTCGGTCATTCATGCCGACCTGTTTCCCGATAACGTCCTGATGCTGGGCGATCGCGTCACCGGCTTGATCGATTTCTACTTCGCATGCGTAGACACCACCGCCTACGACGTGGCGGTAACCCACGCAGCCTGGTGCTTCAGCCCCGACGGCACACGCTTCATGCCCGAGCTTTCCGCCGCGCTCCTGGCGGGGTACGCAGCCGTCAGACCACTTTCGGAGGACGAGCGGGACGCCCTGCCCTTGCTGGCGCGTGCCGCCTCCCTGCGATTCCTGGCGACCCGCGCTTACGACCGGGCCAACACGCCAGCAGACGCCTTGGTAACACCGAAGGATCCCATGGCCTTTGCGCGCAGGCTTGCCTTCTATCGCGAGCCCTGCAATGCGGCGGTGTTCAGTACTTCTGAGACAGCGGGCCAAGATTGAAGAAGATCGAAATCTTTACGGACGGTGCCTGCAAGGGCAACCCCGGCCCCGGCGGCTGGGGCGCGATCCTGCGCATGGGTCGCCACGAGAAGGAGATGTCCGGCTCCGATCCACAGACGACCAACAATCGCATGGAGATGACCGCCGTGATCCGCGCGCTTAACGCGCTGACGGAGCCATGCGAAGTCACGATCTGCACGGACAGCCGCTACGTCATCGACGGCATGACCAAATGGATACAAGGCTGGCAGAAGAAGGGCTGGATCAACGCCAGCAAGCAGCCGGTTCGCAACGCTGACTTGTGGCACGACATGATCGAGGCTTGCCACCGCCACACGATCTCCTGGCAGTGGGTTCGCGGTCACGATGGACACGTGGAGAACGAGCGGGCCGACAAGTTGGCCAGCGACGCCGCCTTGATGGCCGGCAGCAAAACCTGACCGGCCGCGGCCGGTAACCTTAGCCATGCTTTTAGATATCCCCGGCCTCCGTGGCTCCTTCCTCGCTGAAGCGCGCGCGCTGATAAGGCCCGGCCCGCGCATGGTCGACGAACTGGCCTGCGTCGCTTCGGTGATGCTCGCCATCGCTTTCGCGCACATGATCGGCGCGACGATGGTGGCCTGGGCTGCGTTCTCGGCCTTCGTGCTGATGAAGGGAGACTGGCGCGAAACCATGTTGCGCGGCGTGCTGCGGATCACCGGCACCACGCTCGGCGCCGGGCTTGCCCTTGCCCTCGTCCCGCTCGCCTCACGCTCCCTCCCCTTGGCGATGTTGGTCGCGGCCCTGTTCGGCGGCATCGGTCTTTACGGCATGCTCACCGCTAGGCGCGCCTATGCTTGGCTGCTTTTTGGCCTGACCTTCGAGATGGTCCTGCTCGACAAGCTTGAACATCCGTGGCTGGATACGTTCGATTTTGCCCGAACCCGTCTGCTGGAGGTCGCCGCCGGCACTGTCGCCTGTGTGCTGGTGAGCGTGGTCGTGGGGCTTCTGACGCGCCGCACCGCGGTCGCCGCGCCGCTCGCGACGGCTCCTCGGATTCACTGGGACCCAGCCGCCGCCCGACACGTCGCGCAAGCGGCTGTCGCGTTGGCGCTCTTGCCACTGCTGCATCGCTTCGCCGGCATTCCCGAGCTGGCGCAAGCCGGGGTCACCGTCCTGGCTGCAATGATTGTGCCGGTGGCAAGCATCGGCGCGAGCGGTCTGGCCCCGGTCAGCCGGCGCCTGCTCCATCGCGTGATCGGCTGCCTGAGCGGCGGAGCGGTCGCACTGCTGATCCTGCTGCTGGCGCATCAATCGACAGCCGTTCTCATCGCGGGCACGTGCCTTGGTATCGTTATCGGTCGCCACATCGAGAACGCAAGCGGGCGCGCATCTTACATCGGCCTTCAGTTCACCCTGGCTATTCTCGTGGTCCTGGTGCCAGACAGCTATGCGCAAGTGGAGATCAGGCCGGGCGTGCAACGCCTCGTCAGCATCCTTGTCGGCATGGCACTTCTCCAGCCGGTATTGCTCGTCTGGCATGCGCTTGCCCCGCGGCGTTCGGCTCAAAGCGCCTAGCGTCCGCCGAGAGCACCCTGCCGCTAGAAGCGGTTGGCTAAATAGGGCTCGGGGTCGACCTCGTACGCGCTTTCCCCAAGCAGCAGCGAAGCCGCCAGCTTTGCCGCCGCAGGAGCGGTCTGGATACCAAAGCCGCCTTGCCCGGCGAACCAGAAGAACCCCGGCACATCTTCATCGAAGCCATAGACGGGCAGTCGGTCAGGCGCGAAGCTGCGCAGACCCGCCCAACGGTGCTCCACCTGCTCCACGCGCCAGTCCACCACTCGTTCCAGTCGTGCAATGGCGATCGCCACGTCCAGTTCGTCCGGGGCGGCGTCGCATGGTGCGCTGGGCGTCTCATCATGTGGGCTCAGCCAGAGACGCCCCGTCTCCGGCTTGAAATAGAACTGGCCCGCGACATCGAGGACCAGGGGCAAATCCGCCGGGACGGAAGGCGCGACTCGCAGTTGCGCGATCGTTCGCCGCAGTGGCGCGACACCGCGCGGCGTGGCGCCTGCCATCTGTGCCACCGGATCGGCCCAGGCGCCCGCAGCATCGACGAGTATATCGCAGCGCACCTCGCGCCCGTCCTGCAGTGCCAGTCGCCAGCCCGAGCCAACCCGCTCCGCGCGCACCAGCCGCGCACGGCTCCAAAGCTGGGCATTGTCAGCGCGCAGCTGCCCCAGATAGTGCTGGTGAAGCCGCGCAACGTCGATGTCGCAGCAGCTTGGCTCAAGCGCACCGTGAGTCCAGGCTGGCCGCAACCCCGCGACGCGCTGCTCCAGCTCACCACGATCCAGGAGCCGCACGTCGATCCCCAACGAGGCGTACGTCTGCGCGAATGCCTCGACCTTATCGGCCTGTTCCCCTGTGCCAATCGTCAGCGCCTGACGCGGCGTCAGGACGCCCAGAGCCTGCAGCAAGGGCCCGGACGCGCTTGTGAGCGGTTGCACGCCGGGGCCGCCATAGCTTTCGGTCCAGAAAGCCGCGGACCGGCCGGTCGTATGATAGCCTGGGCTGTCCTCCGCCTCGAGCACCACCACATTCGCGCGCGCGGCGAGTTCGGCGCCCAGGGAAGCACCGGCCATCCCGGCGCCGATGATGGCGATGTCGAAGCGCGCGTCATCCATCGTCAGGCGCTCGGCAGGACGCGTTGAAGAAAGCGGGAGATGGCGCCCAGCGCCCGCTCCCGAACAGCAGGCACCTCTCGCAAGATCTCGTGCCGTGCCTCGGACCCGAAAGTAACAAGCTCACAGCGCGGCAGCCGCGCCGCCGCGCGTTGGATCGCTCGCCACGACACCAGCCGGTCTGCCTCGGTAGCCAGGATCAGCACCGGAACCTGTATGCGTTCGAGAATGTCGCGCCGCTCCAGTGTGCGGATTGAAGTGATCGCCGCTACGACCCAGCCCCAGCTCGGCGGGCCCATCAGCAAGTCAGGCCGCTGCTCGTACCACCAGGTCTCGTCAGCATAGGTGGCTTCGTCATGAGTCAGCAGCTGCATTCTTGCGCTGGCGACCGCCAGAGGCAGTTCCCGAGCCTTCCAGGCAGGACGTCGCCGGTCCCCCAACCCGGCGATGACGCGGGCAAGCAGATGCAGCAGCCCAC
Organism: Novosphingobium kalidii; assembly: GCF_040534015.1. NCBI lineage: Bacteria > Pseudomonadati > Pseudomonadota > Alphaproteobacteria > Sphingomonadales > Sphingomonadaceae > Novosphingobium > Novosphingobium kalidii. The sequence goes on along the minus strand of NZ_JBEWLY010000013.1, from coordinate 505,249 downwards.
TGGGCACCCATCCGGGGTTGAGGCCGAGCATGGGCGCGACAAGCACCAGCGCATCGGGCGCGACCCTGCCTTCTGCCACCGCACGAAGCGCATTGTGACCGCCCATTGAATGCCCCACGAAGACATGAGGCCCGCGCACGCTAACGCGCCACATATCCCAAAACGCACCCAAGTCCGCGATCCAGCACGAAAAATCGTCGATGTGGCCGGTCGCGTTATCTGTGCCGAATCGACCAGACATCCCCTGGCCTCTCCAGTCGATAGCGGTGACATGCCAGCCTTCGGCATGCCAATCGCTCAACGCGTGAAGATACTTTTCATAGCAGTCTCCCCGGCCGGGTGCGAACAGCAGCGCTCCGCGCGACTTCTCCGTTTGGGGCCAGTCGATGCGCCGAATGAGCTGCCCGTCGGGGGCGCGCCAGGTCTGCTCCCGCGCAAGCACAGGTATGGCACGGCCGTTAAACGCAGATGAGGCGTCGGCTTCGCTCATTGCGCGCAAGCGCGCTCCCAGGTCTTGGTTACTGTTCGGTAAGTCATGTTCGCTAAAGCGGTCCCCCGACAGGGGGAACCTTTCCGTGATGCTGGCCGGCCTGATTTCGTACGCACTGCTGGCTGCCTTGGCAACCGCGCTGCTAGTCGCGGCAGTTACAGACCTGCGGCGCCGTGAGATCGATAACTGGCTCAACGCGGCCATTGCCCTTGCTGCGCCGCTGTACTGGCTGGCAGTGGGCCTCGATTGGGTCGCGGTGCTGTTCCAGCTCGGCCTCGCCCTCCTGACTTTTGCCATCGCTTGTGCGCTGTTCGCGATGCGGCAGATGGGCGGCGGAGACGTGAAGTTGCTCAGTGCGCTCGCCCTCTGGTTCGTCCCGCATAGTTTCCTGCAGGTCATCGTTATCATGGGCCTGACCGGCGGAGCCGCATCGGTTGCGATGGCGGTCTTCAACATGAAACGCAAACCCGCAGAGGGGCTGCGCAACGGCCTTTCCACCTTCGCGGCAACTCTTTGGGTGATGGGGGCGTGCACCCTGGCCTACCCCGCCGTGACCGGACGTCCGCTGATCGATGCCGACGCCTTATTCGCGGCACTTGCCGTCCTGCCAAAGGGATGGCCGCTCGCGCTAATAGGAGCGCTCATGCTCGCTCTTTTTCTCGCCGGCATGTCTCACATCTTCCGGCGCCAGCGCGGCGCGATTCCCATTCCGTACGGAGTCGCGATTTCCGCTGCGAGCCTCTGCGTCCTCGCGCAGGACGTCGTCTCAGCGCCGCTCTCCGGTCTGCTGCAGGGATAAGATTCTGAGTGAACCTGATCTTTACCAATTTGGCTCAGTTTGTTCTCACAAAATCGCGGTTCTGTAGGGGGCTGGAAAGCCATGGATAAGAAGAAGCTGCTGCTGCTTGTGGCAGCATTGCTGATAGCGGTGACTACGGCATTCGCAGCACGTTCCGTGCTCGCGGGGGGCGCTGCCGCTCCTGCCGCGCAGGCCGCGCCCGTGGTGCCTACGGGCCCCAAAGTGCTTGTGGCACAGCGCGCGCTGCCCACCGGCACGATCATCACTGCCGATTCGGTATCTTTCCAGGACTGGCCTCAAGAGCTGGTGAAGGACGCCTACTTCATCGATGGTACGGCCGACATCACCAAGCTGCTGGGTACGGTCGTTCGCTTCCCCGTCACTGCAGGGCAGCCGTTGACCCAGGGTGCCCTCGTCGCTCCCGGCGACCGCGGCTTCCTGGCCGCCGCGCTCGGACCAGGAATGCGCGCCATGACCATCCCGGTTTCCGACAAGACCGGGGTTGGCGGCTTTGTGTTCCCGGGCGACCGAGTCGATCTCGTGCTTACGCAAGGTGTGCCAACCGCAGGCGAGCAGGAACTCAAGACCTCCGAAACGATCCTGCGCAACTTGCGCGTTTTGGCAACGGACCAGTCGGCCACCACCGCGACTGAGGAGGGCAAAAGTGTGGTCCGCACCTTCAGCACCGTAACCCTGGAAGTGACGCCGCGCGTCGCGGAGAAGATCTCCGTGGCCCAGACCCTTGGCGAACTGAGCATGATCCTGCGTCCCCTCGCCGACAACCAGGCCGAATTCGAGCGCGTGCTCGCGAACGGTGAAGTCAAAGTGCCCGAGGGCGCCAGCCGTGAGCAGGAGGAGAGGCTCATGCGCGAGGCGATGAACAGGCCCATCGAAGGTAGCACCACTTTCGTGACCGGCGGCGATGTCTCGCGCTTCCAGCCTTCCCGCTACGTGCCACGCTCTACGACGCCCGAACCGCAGACGATGGCGGCCGCTCCGGTCACAGCCGGCGTTCCAGCAGCAGGCCCCACGGGACCGATAGTGCGCGTCACCAGAGGCAAGACGACCACCGCAGAACCCGCGGCGAAGAACTGATGTGTCGGCTCGAAGACCCCCGTCCCGGCACAAACAAAGGGATTACCATGATGTTCCGTGACATCCGGACAGGGCTGCTTGCGGCTTGCGCGGCCTTGCCTGCGACCTTTCTGCCGGCGGCTCCGGCGCTCGCCCAGTCTGTGATCCCGCCAACGCAAGACATCAGCTTGTCGATCGGCTCAGGCCAACTCGTCAGCACGCCTGGCCCCATGACCGACGTGTTTGTCTCCAACGAGGCGGTCGCGGACGTGCAGGTCAAGTCGCAGCGCCGGTTCTATGTCTTCGGCAAAAGCGGCGGAGTAGCCACCGTCTATGCCAACAACGCAAAGGGCGAAGTCATCTGGTCCGCCACCGTGCGCGTCGGCTCCAATCTCGGCAGCGTCGATGAAATGCTGCGGCTCGCAATGCCGGACGCACAGATCGGCGTGTCGACGATGGGTTCGAGCACATTCTTGCTCACAGGCACGGTCAAATCGCCGGAAGATGCCGCCGAGGCAGAGCGCCTGGTGCAGGCTTATGTCGGCGAAAATGCGAATGTGATCAGCCGGCTTCGCACAGCGACGCCTTTGCAAGTGAACTTGCAGGTGCGCTTCGCTGAAGTGAGCCGCTCGCTGGTGAAGCAGCTCAATTCGAACATCACAACCATGGATGGCACTGGGGGCTTCAAGTTCGGGCTTGGACAAGGCCGCACGCCAGCCACGAGGATGAACGGGGATCCGCGCGGTCCGCTCGGCATTGGCACCGACGAAGTTGCAAACGTGGTACGAAATCCCGTCACCGGCGCGGTGATCGGTACATTCCCGGGCACGAGCGTGACCCGTGCAGAAGGCACAACCACCATAGCTGGCATGGGCCGCTTGCTGGGCCTCAACATACTTGGAGCCCTCGATGCAGGCGAAACCGTCGGCCTCGTAACCACGCTGGCGCAGCCGAACCTCACGGCGCTCTCGGGTGAGACCGCGGACTTCCTCGCGGGCGGCGAGTACCCGATCCCGCTTGCGCAGGGTCTCGGCGCAACCACAATCGAGTTCAAGAAGTACGGCGTCAGTCTCAGCTATACCCCCACTGTTCTGTCCAATGGACGCATTTCGCTGCGAGTTCGGCCCGAAGTGTCGGAGCTGACGAGCCAAGGCTCGATCAGCTTCGGCGGCTTCAACGTCCCTGGGCTCAGCATTCGACGCACAGAGACCACGGTAGAGTTGGGCTCGGGTCAGAGCTTCATGATCGCGGGGCTGCTGAGCAACAGTTCGCAGAACACGATCCAGAAGCTGCCAGGAGCAGGCGATCTTCCAATCCTGGGCTCGCTGTTCCGTTCAACGAGCTACCGCCGTGGCGAGACCGAGCTGGTCATCGTGGTGACCCCTTACTTGGTCAACCCGATGGATGCGAGCCAGGTCGTACTGCCAACCGATGGCTTCCGCGCGCCCGATGATTTGCAGCGCATTCTGGGCAACATGGAAACGGACATTCGGTCCGGAGCTGCCCAGGGACGACCACAAGCAGCGCCAAATGCTACAACGGCTTCCGGCGTCGGCGCAGCCGATTTGGTCCCCGCCTCGCGCAAGGCCATGAAGTCGAGCAAACGCTCCGCCGACGCCGCTTCCGCCGCGCCTGGCTTTGCCACCACCTTCTGAGGAAAACGATGATGAAGCACGGCATCCTCACTCAGGCCGGGCGGGCCACTCGCCTGGCACTTTCTCTTGCGCTCGGCGTGACTCTGGCCGGCTGCGCAGGCGTCCCCACGAACCGGTCGATGGAATCGGTGCATCAGCCCGTGCTGGAGAAGGTGAACTACACCCTCGACCTGACGACAGGCAGCGAGGGGCTCTCCTTGGCAGAGCAGCAGCGCCTGGCCGGCTGGTTCGAGGCGCTGAACCTGCGTTACGGAGATCGCATCTCGGTTGTCGATCCCATGCAGAACTCCGCAACACGCGGAGCCATCGCAGCCACCGCGTCGCGCCACGGCATGACCATCGACGACGAGGTTCCCACCCTTGCAGGCTATGTCGAGGCCGGCACGATCCGGGTCGTTATCACTCGCAGCAAAGCGATTGTCCACGGCTGCCCGGACTGGTCCGCCCACTCGGATGCGAATCCGCAAAATGCGCTCTCCCGCAATTATGGCTGTGCCACAAACAGCAATATGGCGGCCATGATCGCTAATCCCGAGCACTTGCTCAGGGGCGACGGCTCACCGAGCGCTACGGTCGTGATGAGCTCAAACAAGGCGATCAGCAGCTATCGCAAGCAACAGCCAAGCGGCGCTGGCAGCCTCAAGCAGAGCTCTACGCAGGGGAACTGAGCCATGAACGCACCTTGGAAAACCGGAAGTCTTGGCAACCGCGATCCTTTCGCGGCCTACATGTGCGACGACGGCTCGCTCGACGTGCTGCGCCCGATCGCGATCGAACTCGGCTGGGCGCCCGAGAAATGCAACAAAGGCGGGCTTCGCAACGCCGTCCAGTCGCTTTCCATTTCGGCAAGCCCGAACATCCTGCTTGTGGATCTATCCGAGAGCGGAGATCCCTTGAATGACATCAACGGATTGGCTGAAGTGTGCGAGCCCGGCACCGTCGTGGTAGCGGTGGGACAGGTCAACGATGTCCGCCTTTACCGCGATCTGGTGGCCAGCGGCATTCACGACTATCTGCTCAAGCCTCTTTCGCCGGCTGCCTTGCGCGATGCGCTTGCGCAGGCGCAGGCCACATTTGCCGCACCGAAGGCAGGGGACGCAGCCGCGAGCAAGCGCCACATCTCGACGGCGGTGATCGGCACCCGCGGTGGTGTGGGTGCATCGACAGTCGCCACCTCGCTGGCATGGCTGTTCAGCTCTGATGAGAAGCTTCCCACTGCATTGCTCGATCTTGACCTCCACTTCGGCACCGGCGCGCTCAGCCTCGATCTGGAGCCGGGTCGCGGCCTGACTGACGCGATCGACAACCCTAGCCGCATCGATGGCCTCTTCATCGAACGAGCGATGATCCGCGCGAACGACAACTTGGCAATCCTTTCGGCTGAAGCGCCTATCAACATGCCTATTCTGACTGATGGCGGCGCCTTTCTGCAACTTGAAGAAGAGTTCCGCCAAGCATTCGAGATGACGGTGGTCGACTTGCCCCGCAACATGCTGGTCAACTTCCCGCAGTTGCTGGCCGACTTGAACGTCATCGTTCTAGTCGCCGAGATGACGCTGGCGTCTGCGCGCGACACCATCCGGCTTCTCTCGTGGTTGAAAGCCAATGCGTCGCATGCGAAGATCATCGTCGCTGCAAACAAAGTGCAGCCAACCTTTTCGGAAATCAGCAAGGCGGACTTCGAAGCTTCGATCGAGCGCAAGATCAACTTGTCGATCCCGTACGACGTCAAGGCCGCGAGCCACGCCGCAAAGCTGGGACAGACGTTTGCCGAGGCGAACCGCACGAGCAAGGCAAGCGCTGGGCTGCGCGAGCTTGCACAACTCGTTGTGGGGACCAGCGAAGCAGGCGAAATCGATGCGGGCGCAGGCAAGAGGGCGCTGCTGAGCAAGTTCGACTTCAAGACGATGCTGACGAAAAAAAGCAAGGCACCCGCCAACGGAAAAGAAAAGGCAGGACGCTAAGCCGCCCGCGCCCAAGTCGCCGCGCGCAATGAGCAGTTCGAAAAGCAGGACGAGGCTATGAACATTTTCCAGATCCTGCTTTTCGCTGCCGGCCTTACAGCTTCGCTTGGAGTAGTGTGGCTGGCGCTGGCTGGTCCTTCGCCGGCGAAGGAATCCGCTCGGCGACTAAGCCAGGTGCGCTATCGTCACTCCGAAAGTGCGGTGGACAAGGTCGAGGCGCAAATGCGCAAGGCCGTCGCGGCGCGGCGGCCGAGGGTGCACCAGATTGCCGGCTCTACCTCACGCATCGAAGCCTTGGCGCTCCGCTTGCATCGCACCGGCAAGGACTGGACGTTGCAGCAGTACTTTCTCGCGTCTTTCGCCATTTTCGGTGCGGTCGCAGCCTTCGTCCTGCTGAAGTCAGGAGCACCGTTGCTGGCGCTTGTGGTTGGCGTCCTCGCTGGAGCCGGCATTCCCCACATCGTGGTCAACCACCTCATCAAGCGGCGGACCAACGAGTTCATCGGGAAGTTTGCGGACGCCATCGACTTGCTGGTCCGTGGCTTGCGCTCGGGCCTGCCGGTGACGGAAACGCTTGGGATCGTTGCCAGCGAAATCCCCGGCGCTGTGGGGCAGGAGTTCAAGCTGATTACTGAGCGGATCAAGATCGGCAAGACCATGGAGGATTCGCTGCAGGATACCGCCGACCGCCTGAACCTGCCTGAATTCAGCTTCTTCTGCATCACCCTGGCGATTCAGCGCGAGACCGGCGGCAACTTGGCGGAAACCCTTGCGAACCTCTCCGACGTGCTGCGCAAGCGAGCGCAGATGAAGCTCAAGATACGCGCGATGAGTTCGGAATCAAAAGCCTCGGCTTACATCGTCGGATCGCTGCCCTTCATCGTCTTCGGCCTGATCTACTGGGTGAACTCGAGCTACATCGGCAAATTCTTTGAGGACGATCGTCTGATCGTGGCGGGAATGGGCGGCATGATATGGATGAGCATCGGCGCCTTTATCATGGCCAAGATGGTCAGCTTCGAGATCTGAGCGGGAAGACGGCATCATGTTGAACGAAACCGCTGGACCAACTCTGCTCGGCTTCGACGTCGTCTTCGTCGGCACGCTGCTGATCGCACTTGCCGCAGCCTCGGTGGTGCTGGCGATCTACGCCGCCATCACAGTACGCGATCCCATGTCAAAGCGAGTGAAGGCGCTGAATGCTCGCCGCGAGGAGCTCAAGGCCGGTATCGCTGTAACCCCCCGCAAACGCCAGAGCCTTATCCGGCGCAACCAAGCGACCGACAAGCTCACGCAGCTGATGGCCTCGTTCCAGATGCTGCAGGACAGCCAGGTCAAGGCCGTCCAGCAGAAGTTGGCTCAAGCGGGCGTGCGCAAGAAGGAGTACGCAGTCGCCGTCATCTTCGCCCGCCTCGTAATGCCGATTTTGCTTGGCGGGACAGCGGGTGCCCTGGTGTACTGGGTGGACTACTTTCCGGAGTGGAGCAGCATGAAGCGTTTCTTCGCTTTCGCGGCCGCAGTGGGTCTGGGCTACAAGGGACCGGATATCTTCCTGCAGAACATGATCACCAAGCGCACCGACGCTGTCCGCAAAGGGCTGCCCGACGCGCTCGATTTGCTCGTGATCTGCGCTGAGGCAGGCTTGACCGTCGATGCTGCCTTCGAGCGCGTGGCACGAGAGCTTGGCCGCGCCTACCCCGAACTTGGCGACGAGTTCTCTCTTACTTCGATCGAGCTGGCCTTCCTTACCGACCGTCGTTCCGCGTTCGAGAACCTGGCTTACCGCGTGAACCTGGACTCTGTACGCGGCGTCGTCACCACCATGATCCAGACGGAGCGCTATGGCACACCGCTCGCTTCGGCACTGCGCGTGCTCTCCGCCGAGTTCCGCAACGAGCGGATGATGCGCGCCGAGGAAAAGGCGGCGCGCTTGCCGGCGATCATGACGGTGCCGCTGATCCTGTTCATCCTGCCGGTGCTGTTCATCGTCATTCTCGGCCCTGCGGCCTGTGCGATCACCGATGCCTTCACCAGCGGCCCTGCCGCGAACTGAGGCAACGCCTGAGGCGCACCAGTCTGCTTTAGCGGCAGCCGCCCTCCTCAGTCGCGCTCCCCGAACAGGCGGCATGCCACTGCATCGAGGCGCGCCACGAGCGCATCGTTACGCGCCGAAGGCGCGGTAAAGACAGCACCATCCAGCGCGAAGTCGATCGGGCTCGGCTCGCGGGTCGGTGGCAGCATCGCGGCAAGCCTGCGCACCGCCTCTCGCGCCCGATCCACATTGGCGTGCATCACGTGGCGCACCTGCTCTGCGTCGACGCCCTCCTCACCTTCGCGCCAGGAGTCGTAATCGGTCACCATCGCCAGCAATGCATAAGGAAGTTCCGCCTCCCGCGCGAGCCGCGCCTCAGGCATGGCAGTCATGCCGATCACATCGCAATCCCAAGCGCGATACAGCCGGCTTTCGGCCCGCGTTGAGAACTGAGGACCATCGATGGCAACGTAACAGCCACCCTCGTGAACCCGCGCATCAGCCTCCTGAACTGCCCGGCTGACCTGCCCGGACAGCCGGGGGCAAACAGGGTCGGCAAGGCTGACATGCGCGACGAGCCCCGGCCCGAAGAAGCTTCCCTGGCGTCCGGCCGTGCGATCGATGAATTGGTCCACAGCAACGAACTCACCCGGCGCCATTGCTTCACGCAGCGATCCCACTGCGGAAAGCGCAAGCACGTCCGTCACGCCGCACCGCTTCAAAACATCGACGTTGGCCCGATAGTTGACGCTCGACGGCGGGATGGCATGCCCGGCGCCATGCCGCGCGATGAACGTGAAGCGAACTCCCTCCAGATGCCCCGTGACCACTGGCCCCGACGGAGCGCCGAACGGGCTTGAGACCGAAATCTCCTGCGCCTCATCCAGAGCGATTCCACCGGCAAGACCCGAGCCTCCGATGACCCCGATGTGCCAGCGTTCGGGTTTTTCAGCGCGCAAGGATGCCTGCCATGATGATGTCGATGGTGTGTTCGCGGTAGCGGTCACGCAGTTCTTCGGTCAGGGTGTCCTGATTGAAGCAGTACTTCATCACCAGCCGGGTCGAGAAAAAGCGGTCCACGGCGCCTGTGACCGTGAAGTAGAAAAGCTGCGGATCGATGCTGCGGAACACCCCCGCTCGCACGCCTTCGCCTATCAGGTGCTCGTAAGCACGATAGATCGGAGAAAGGTAGCAGTCGGCAATACGCCGCGCTTCTGCATCATCGCTTTCGCGGACCATCCGCATGGTCAGACGATTGAGATACGGCACTGCATAGAAGGTATCGATTACCTTCGAGATGTGTCGCCGCAGCTTTGCCTCGGGCTCCATGTCGTCCTTGGCCACAAGCGCATCGACGCTGCGGACGATCGCCTGCCAGTCCCGATCGAGCAGCGCCTTCAGCAATCCGGCCTTGTTGCCGAAGTAGTACTTCACCAGTGCCGAGTTCAGGCCCGAGCGCAGCGACAGTTCCGACAGCGAAATGTCGACGATGTCGCCATCGCGCATGATGGCGCCGGCGGTGTCGAGCAGATGGTCTCGCGCGCCGGGAGGCACGGCGAGCCCCACCCCCGGAACGCTGCGCTCACTCATCGCGGTGCTTACTTCGGACCCAAGCGAATGGCGCCGTCGAGACGTACGGACTCGCCATTGAGATAATCATGCTCGAGCATGAAGAGAGCGAGCTTGGCGTACTCCTCAGCCTTGCCGAGGCGCTTGGGAAACGGGACCATAGCGGCCAGCGAATCCTGTACCTGCTGAGGCATGCTGGCCATCATCGGCGTCTCAAAGATGCCCGGCAGAATCGTGTTCACGCGGATACCGTCGTTCATCAGATCGCGTGCGACGGGAAGTGTCATCGCCAGCACACCGCCCTTTGAAGCCGCATACGCCGCCTGCCCGATCTGCCCGTCCTGTGCAGCAACAGAGGCCGTGTTGACGATAGCGCCACGCGCGCCGGCCTCGTCGAGCGGATCGAGCGTGACCATCCCTGCGGCAGCCTTGGCGATGCAGCGGAAGGTGCCGACAAGGTTGATCGCGATGGCCTTCTCGAACAGGCCGAGATCGTGCGCCTTGGGCTGCCCGGTCTCACGGTTCTTGCCGACGGTCTTGGCGGCCGGAGCGATCCCCGCGCAATTTACCAGCACCCGCTCCTGACCATGCGCCGCACGCGCTTTGGCAAAGCCTGCGTCCACGCTGGCATCATCGGTCACGTTGACCTCGCAGAACACGCCGCCAATTTCCGCCGCAACAGCCTCACCCAGCTCCGCGTTCAGGTCGAAGATGGCGACTTTCACGCCTTTTGAGGCCAGCGCTCTGGCGGTTGCAGCGCCAAGGCCCGATGCTGCGCCCGTTACAACTGCGGAAACATTGCCACTCAGTTCCATCGACATACCCTTTGTCTACGGAGACATCTGAAACCCAGACACCTCAGCCCGATTTAAGTATGCGGTTAAATCGGCAACTCCGCAGGGTCAATGATCGTTGTCCCACGGCCCCGCTTGCCAGCATCCAGGATCGGGTATGCGGCTCAGTCGACCCGCTTCACCCGAACGGCGCGCGATCTCCCGACAGTCGCTATGTAGCTCCCCAGAAGACCGCGCTTCAGTTCCACTGCGTCACCTACTTTCGGGAACAGCGTACTTTGCGCCTCAAGCGTTTCCCAGACCCCTGCGTCCTTGAGCGCCAGCCGGTATCGACCCGCTCCATATGGACGTACCGCTGTTAACGATGTGGTCAATTGCGTGATCTCATCCGCGGGCGTCTCGGCAAGCAGCCCCCGAGCCGGAGTTGCGAAGCCGAACAAGCTCCTGCGTGTCTCGCGTACCACTTCGCGATCAACCACAACGACCTCACGACTGTCGATCGCCGCCGCCAGCCCGGCGACTTCACGGTCGTAGCACTCAAGGCGAGCGTCGCGATCAGCAACGCCCCTGCATTGCACCAACTGCCCCACTCGCTGTGCGCCAGCAGCCGGCTGGCTCTCTTGTGCGACAGCACCCTGGGCCCACAGCGCGAAGATCAGGAAGGCAGCCTTGGTGCGCATGTGAACCTCTTAAAAATTCGATGGGCTTCGTTCGCACAATCCGGATGAACACACCAGCTGTGTTTTCTTTGCCACACTGCGGCATCATATTTTGGCACTTTTGCGTCAAGTGCGTTTACAGGGCACGGGAATGCGATACCCCTTGGCCATTGCCGTCGCACGAGGAAGCGCTTGTAGGCGGTCGAGCATTGAAGGGGACACACGAAATGAAGTCAGAAACCAAGCTCGCCAGAGCCGGCCTGATGCTGGGCGGCTCTGCCGCAGCGATGCTGTTTGCCGCTCCGGCACTGGCGCAAGTGGCGCCGCAGGAAGGTGTCGTAGCACAAGATGCTGCCACGCCTGCCGACGCCATCGTCGTTACCGGCACCCTGATCCGCAACCCGAACCTCGTCGCGACATCGCCCGTCACTTCGGTGACTTCCGAAGAACTGCAGTTGCGCCAGACCAACCTGGCCGAACAGTTCCTGCGCGAACTGCCTGGCGTCGTGCCCAGCCTCGGCTCCGCAGTGAACAACGGCAACGGCGGCGCTTCCTACGTCAACCTTCGCGGCCTTGGCGCAAATCGCAATCTCGTGCTGCTCGACGGCACGCGCATTGCGCCGGCCGACCTGGACGGCATCGTTGACCTCAACAACATTCCCATCGCTCTGATTGAGCGTACGGACATTCTGACGGGCGGCGCATCGACGACCTACGGTGCGGATGCGGTCTCGGGCGTCATCAACTTCATCACCAAGCGCGATTTCTCGGGGCTGGAAGCGACTGCCAGCAACCAGATCACTGAGCGCGGTGACGGTAACGTCTTCCGCATCGACGTGACGGTGGGCGCCAACTTCGACGATGGCCGCGGCAACGCCGTATTCAGCGTCGGCTATCAGGAAGCTGACCCCGTACTTCAGGGCGCGCGCGATTACTCGGTCGAGAATATCAGTTCTTACACAGGTCTTGCAGGCGGTTCGGGCACGACGGTGCCTTCGCGTTTCACCGGCCTGGGCCTGGGCGACAACCAGCAGATCGATCCCGCAACGGGCGCTCTGATTCCTACTTACGCGCAGTTCAACTTCAATCCCCAGAACATCTTTCAGACCCCATTTGAACGTTTCAACATGTTCGGCTCGGCCTGGTACGAGCTGGCTGATGGCGTTGAAGTCTACACCCGCGGCTTGTTCTCGAAGAACACGGTGCAGACGGTGATCGCCTCTTCGGGTACGTTCGGTAACACGGTCACGGTTCCGTTCTCCAACCCGTATCTGCCCACCGCAGCCCGCAACCAGATTTGCGCCGCGCAGAGCATCTCTGCGGCGGACTGTGCTGCAGCGGCCGCAGCTACCGACCCCACGAACCCGGCTTACCGCACGTTCCAGACCAACGCATTCCGTCGCTTCGTCGAAGCCGGACCGCGTCTCTCGACCTACACGACCCAGTTGTTCGACTACCAGGCTGGCCTGCGCGGCGACATCACCGACGGTATCCAGTTCGACATTTCTGGTTCGTACGGTGAGAGCGAGAACTCGCAGCGCCAGAGCGGCAACGGTACGCTGACCCGCGTGCGTCAGGCCACTCTCGCCACCAACACCGAAACCTGCCTCGATGACAGCAACGGCTGCGTACCGCTGAACCTGTTCGGCCCCGCCGGCAGCATCACTCCCGATCAGCTGGGCTTCTTGCTTGGCGTGACCAACGGTACCATCACGAAGACGAGCCTCGCTCAAGCCCGCGGTGTTATCAGCGGCGATGTCGGATTCGCCAGCCCTGGCGCCGAGACCCCGGTGTCCTTCGCTCTCGGTACCGAGTACCGCAAGTACCAGGCACAAGTGATCTCTGACGAGTTGACCCAGCGCCCTGACGAAGTCCTGGGCAACGGTCGCGCTTCGCCCGACGTCAGCGGTGGATACGACGTCTACGAAGGCTTCGTCGAATTGATCGCGCCGCTGATTGAGGATCGTCCCTTCTTTAACAGCCTGACGCTGGAAGCTGGTGGACGCGTGTCGCACTATTCGACTGCGGGAACCAATTGGACTTGGAAAGCCGGCGGTTCTTGGGAACCGACCTCTGCCCTGAAGATCCGCGGCAACTATCAGAAGGCTACTCGCGCACCCAACATCTTCGAGCTGTTCCAGCCCAACGTGAGGGACCTAAACAACCTCACGGTTGACCCTTGCCAAGGGCCAGGCGTGCAGCCGGGGACTCCTCTGGGGACCGTCTGTGCAGCGCAGATCGTTGCCGGTGGCGCAACGCAGGCTCAAGCCAATGCCCTGCTCGGCAACATCCCCACGCCATCGGCGGGTCAGATCAACACCACAATTGGCGGCAACGCCGACCTGGATGTTGAGCGCGCCACCACGTGGACGATCGGTGCGGTGATCCAGCCGACCTTCTTCTCCGGCTTCAGCGCAAGCATCGACTACTACAACATCACCATCAAGGACGCGATCACCACGCCGACGATCGGTGACGCCCTCAGCGCCTGCTTTACCCCTCTGCAGCCGGCCACCTCGGCCGCTTGCGCCGGGATCGGTCGTGATCCGGTTGATGGAAGCCTGAACGGCACTGCCTCTGGTCTTCCGCTGCCGTACTCGAACCTGGGCCGTCTCATGACCGACGGTATCGATGTGGTCTTGAACTATCGCCGCGATCTTGGCTTCGCCGGTCTCGCTCTGTCGTTCAACGGCAACTGGACCAACCGCAACAAGTTCCAGGCGACGCCGACCTCGGTGAATCGTGAGTGCGTTGGCTTCTACAGCGTCAACTGCGAATCGATCCAGCCGGAGTTCAGCTTCAATCAGCGCACGACCCTGTCGTTTGGTGCGGCAGACGTTTCGCTGCTGTGGCGCTACATCGACGGCGTGAAGTACGAGCCGCTGGCTCTTGCTGACGACATCGCTGCTGCTGATGGTGATGAGACTGCCGGTCCGCTTGAGAGGTTCCGCACAATCGGTGCAGAGCACTACTTCGACCTGACCACGCGCTTCGGCGTGACGGAGAACTTCGACTTGACGTTCTCCGTGTTGAACCTGCTCGACAACCAGCCAAAGGTGGTTGGCGCGAACATCGGTTCGACGGCGTACAACAGCGGCAACGTCTATCCGTCGACCTACGACGCTCTAGGCCGTCGCTTTGCAGTTAGCGGACGCGTCACTTTCTGATCACTTTAGGATCGGAATGAATAAAATAGGGCGGCGGATCACACGATCCGCCGCCTTTTTCTTTGATGAACACAAGAACTTGATTCCTGCGACCTGCACTGACATCTTCCTGGGCATTGATGACGCCCATGAACGGGGAACTCTCATGCTGTCGATATTCGCCGCCATTTTGCTTGCTGCCTCAGCGCAAGCCGCTGGACTCAATACCAAAGCCGCAGCGCAACCTGTATCTGAACAAACGAAGGAAGCGGCACAGGCGGAAGAAAAGGTCTGCCGCCGCATTCGCGAGACGGGCTCTCACATTTCGCGGCGCAAAGTCTGCATGACCAAAGCAGAATGGGATGATGTCGCGCGTCAGAGCCAGCAGTTGACGCGCGACATGCAACCGGCTTGGACCACCCCCAACGGCGGCTAACCGGCGGCGGTCCTCACCCTCGGATCAAGTGTCTTCTCCGCGCAGGGAAATCTCCAGCGCCCCATCGCCTTCGTCGATGTGCACTGTGGTGGCATCCGGAATTTCGCCCGCGAGGAGCTTCTCCGCCAGGGGGTCTTGCAGATGCCGCTGGACCGCGCGCTTGAGAGGGCGCGCGCCATAAACCGGATCGTAGCCCACGCGTCCCAGCCACCGCTTGGCGGCGTCGGTCAGATCGAGCACGATCTTGCGGTCCTTGAGCAGCTTCTGCACCCGACCCACCTGGATTTCTACAATCGGCCCCATCTCGCTCTGCCCCAGACGATGGAAGAGGATCACTTCGTCCAGCCGGTTCAAGAACTCGGGCCGGAAGTGTCCGCGCACGACCTCCATCACTTGCGGCTCCACAGTCGAGACGTCCTGCCCCTCATCGAGGTTGGCAAGATACTGGCTGCCGAGATTGCTGGTCAGGATGATCAGTGTGTTGGTAAAATCCACCACCCTGCCCTGTCCATCCGTCAGGCGACCGTCGTCGAGCACTTGCAGCAGTACGTTGAAGACGTCCGGATGCGCCTTTTCGACCTCGTCGAACAACACGACCTGATAGGGCCGGCGCCGTACCGCTTCAGTCAGAACACCGCCTTCTTCGTAGCCAACATATCCCGGAGGCGCGCCAATCAGACGAGCAACGGCATGCTTCTCCATGAATTCGCTCATGTCGATGCGCACCATCGCGTTATCGTCGTCGAACAGGAACGATGCCAAGGCCTTGGTCAGCTCCGTCTTGCCGACGCCCGTTGGGCCGAGGAACAGGAACGAGCCTAAAGGCCGGTTCGGATCCTGCAAGCCGGCACGCGCACGCCGCACTGCCCTGGAGACAGCGGCCACGGCCTGCTGCTGCCCGATGACACGCGCACCGATCACCTCTTCCATCTTGAGGAGCTTCTCACGCTCGCCTTCCAGCATTTTGTCGACAGGCACGCCGGTCCAGCGGCTGACGACGCCAGCGATGTCGTCCTCGGTCACTTCCTCGCGCAGCATCGCATTGCCAGCCTGAGCCTGCGCTTCTGCCAGCTTTCTCTCCAGCGCGGGGATCGTGCCGTAGGAGAGCTCGCCCGCCTTGGCGAGATCGCCCTGGCGCTGCGCCTGCTCGAGCTCCAGCCGGGCAGCA
Source organism: Novosphingobium kalidii (assembly GCF_040534015.1). Classification (NCBI taxonomy): domain Bacteria; kingdom Pseudomonadati; phylum Pseudomonadota; class Alphaproteobacteria; order Sphingomonadales; family Sphingomonadaceae; genus Novosphingobium; species Novosphingobium kalidii. The sequence goes on along the minus strand of NZ_JBEWLY010000013.1, from coordinate 489,463 downwards.
TCGAGCTGCTCCTTCAGCTTTCCCTCGGCCGCGATCTTGTCGCGCTCATTCTGCCAGCGGGTCGTCAGCTCGCTGGACTGCTGCTGCAGGTTCGCCAGCTCGTCGCGCAAGTTCGCCAGGCGGTCCTGCGAGGAGGTGTCGGTCTCCTTGGAAAGCGCCATCTCCTCGATCTTGAGCTGGATGATACGGCGATCCAGCTTCTCGATTTCCTCAGGCTTGCTCTCCACTTCCATGCGGATGCGGCTGGCGGCTTCGTCCATCAGGTCGATCGCCTTGTCCGGGAGGAAGCGATTGGTGATGTAGCGGTTCGAGAGCGTCGCCGCCGCGACCAGCGCACCGTCGGTGATGCGCACGCCATGGTGCAGCTCGTACTTTTCCTTGAGCCCGCGCAGGATCGAGACAGTATCCTCCACAGTCGGCTCTCCGACGAAGACCGGCTGGAAGCGGCGCTGCAGGGCCGCGTCCTTCTCGACGTACTTTTGGTACTCGTCGAGCGTGGTCGCGCCGATGCAGTGCAGCTCGCCACGCGCAAGAGCGGGCTTGAGCAGGTTGCCTGCGTCCATTGAACCTTCCGAAGCGCCAGCCCCGATCAGCGTATGCATCTCGTCGATGAAGAGGATGATCTGGCCTTCTGCGCCCTTCACCTCATCGAGCACGGCTTTCAGCCGCTCCTCGAACTCGCCGCGGTACTTTGCGCCCGCGATCAGGCTGCCCATGTCGAGCGCCATCAGCGTGCGGTCCTTGAGGCTGTCGGGCACATCGCCATTGGCGATGCGCAGCGCCAGACCTTCGGCAATGGCAGTCTTGCCAACGCCGGGGTCGCCGATGAGCACAGGGTTGTTCTTGGTGCGGCGCGCGAGGATCTGCACGGTGCGGCGGATTTCCTCGTCGCGGCCGATCACCGGGTCAAGCTTGCCTGTACGCGCGGCCTCGGTGAGATCGCGAGCATACTTCTTCATCGCGTCGTAGGCGTTCTCGGCGGAGGCGTTGTCAGCGGTGCGACCGCCACGAAGTTGGGTGATCGCTGCCTCCAGGGCAGGTGCGGTGAGGTTCGCCGCTGCCAGTGCCTTGCCGGCTGCTGTGGTCTGCGCGAGCGTCAGCGCCAGCAGTATACGTTCGACAGTGACATAAGCGTCCTGCGACTTGGCAGCGAGCTGCTCGGCCTGGTCAAGGAGGCGGACCGAGTCATTGTCGAGCCCCGGCGTATTCTGTGCACCGGAGCCGCTGACGGCTGGAATCTTCTCCAACGCTGTGTTCACGCCATCAAGGGCAAGGCGGGGATTACCGTCGGCGCGCTGGATGAGACCCGCGGCCATACCTTCGTTGTCATCGAGCAGCACCTTGAGGATGTGCTCTGGAGTGATGCGCTGATGGTTGAGGCGGATGGCGGTCGTCTGCGCCGCCTGCAAAAACCCTTTGGCGCGGTCGGTGAACTTTTCGAGATTCATGGTGGGATGCTTCCTCCTGTTCCCGACTATGTAGTGTTGCATTATTGCAACACAATGCCCTCAACTCGTGCTTGTCCTTTTCTTCTGCGCTTTCTCTCCCGCTGACATTGATCGGCGGCAAATTCACACGAGGCTCATTCAACACATGGTAAGGTACACCCGCTTTTGCCAGCGTGGGAAAGTGGCAATCGGCTCGATCATCTGCGAGGAGGCACCCTCCCTCCGTGCGGAACAAGCCTCAGCGCTAATCGACAGCACTGTCGGTTAGCGCTTGGCGAGAGATCGGCGAGGGCCTAGCGTCCGCCCCTGCGAGACCAATCACAGAGGATAAGGAAGACAGTGGCGAAATTCACTCCCGAGCAGGCGGCAGACGTTCTGGCGGTTAAGCAGGTGATCTACGAGTGGGGCGACGAGCTCGACATCAACAACGGCTTGAAGATCCTCGACTCCGGCGTTCTTGCAGATGACGTTCGCTACTTCGTCGGCGGCGAATGGCGCGAGGGCAAGGAGGCCGTCGGCCAGTTCTATCAAGGCCGCAAGGAGCAGCTGGGCGACAATGCTCCGGTGATGCGCCACATCATCACCAGCTTGCGCGTTTCGTTCACCGGCTCAGATCATGCAAAAGTCGGCTATCTGCTGGTCTTCTTCGCGAAGGCCGGAACACCGCCCTTCGACGGCTACTGCGACCCGCTTGCCGTTGCTGACGTGAAGATGGAATGCACCCGCGACGCCTCCGGCGAATGGCGCATCTCGCTGTTCGACAGCGGACAGATCTTCCGCCGCTGAAGCCACGCGAAACCGGGGCGCGGCGAACATGCCGCTGCGCCTCGTTCATCTGGCAGCAAGGTTCGGGACCTCAGAACCGCGGCACATGAACAAGCCGCTCGTTTCTATCGCCCTGACGCTGGCGCTCGCCGCCTGCGCCGCCCAGCCGCACCTCCAGCAAGCACGCCCGGCCCCGCAATCCGGCACAGAGATGCCGGCCGCCGCTTCCCCGCAGGAATTGGTGGGCGCGGTGAACATCCCTTACGAGAAGTTCACGCTCGAGAATGGCCTGACGGTGATCGTCCATACCGACCGCAAGGCTCCGGTGGTGGGTGTCACGACGTATTATCGAGTCGGCTCTAAGCACGAACCGCGCGGAAAAACCGGCTTTGCGCACCTGTACGAGCACTTGTTCTTCGGCGGCTCGGCCAACGCGCCCAGCTTCGACGTCCCCCTGGAAGCCGCTGGCTCCACCCCGACCAACGGGTCGACCTGGTACGATCGCACCAACTATGTCGAGACAGTGCCGATAGGCGCAGTCGATCTCGCGCTGTTTCTGGAGAGCGACCGCATGGGGCATCTCCTGCCGGCGGTTACTCAGGACAAGCTCGATAAGCAGCGCGGTGTCGTTCAAAACGAAAAGCGCCAAGGCGACAACCAGCCCTATGGCCTGATGGGATACGCAATCGGCGAAGGCTTGTTTCCGGTAGGGCACCCTTACCGCCATGAGACAATCGGCTCGATGGCGGACCTTGAGGCTGCAACGCTCTCCGACGTGCGCAAGTGGTTCACCGATCATTACGGGCCAAACAATGTCGTGCTTTCCCTAAGCGGAGACATCGACGCGGCAACGGCGCGGCCACTGATCGAAAAATGGTTCGGCAGCATTCCGCGCGGCCCCGAAGTGCCTCCGGTGCAGGCTGGCCCGGTTACGCTCGCAAGCTCTCAGTCGCGCGAGATGACCGACCGAGTGCCGGTCGCACGCCTCACTCGCAACTGGAGCGGCCCCGGCCTCAATCACCCCGATGCCGTCGCGCTCGACATCGGCATGAGCATTCTCGGCGGACTTGCCAGCTCGCGGCTCGACAACGCTCTTGTCCGTGGCAAGGAACTGGCTGTCGCCGTCAGTGCGAACGCGCAGACCTTCGAACAAGTCAGTTTCCTCCAGGCGATGCTTGACGTGAAGCCTGGCGTCGACCGTAAGGAGGCCGAAGCAGCTTTCGACCAGGTCATAGCCCGATTGATCGCCGAGGGGCCGACTGAGGATGAAGTGCGCCGCGCCGTCACGCGCACGATCAGTGCGGCGATCGGCGGCCTCGAAGTCGTTGGCGGTATGTCCGGCAAGGGCGCGACGCTGGCGGAGGGCGAACTCTATTCGGGCAATCCCGCGAAGTACAAGGAAGACCTTGCACGCATGGCCGCGCTGAAGCCTGCTGACGTGCAGGCGGCACTCCAGCGCTGGCTGACGCGCCCCGTCTTCGCACTCGACGTGGTGCCGGGAGAGCGGACCGAATCCGGTGAAACGATGGGCGGCTGGGGAGACGAGGACAGCCAGCAAACCGCTCCCGCCGTTCCCGAGCAGTCCGCCACGAACGTTGCCCCCGCACCCCAGCGCACGCCTCCCCCGGTAGCGCCGATCGCCGATCTGGACTTCCCCGAAGTCGAACATGCAACTTTGTCGAATGGCATCCCTGTGGCGCTCGCCCGACGCACGGCGATCCCGAAGGTGGCCTTTTCACTCTCCTTCGACGCAGGCTTCGCCGCTGATACGCTGGATAAGCCCGGCACTCAGGCTCTCATGCTAGCGGCGCTCGAGGAAGGCACCACCACGCGTGACGCGACGCGTATCGCCGAGGAGCAGGAGCGTCTGGGCGCGGCGATCAACACCAGCGGCAATATCGATCGCAGCGCAGTGACGATGTCGGCGCTCACGCCAAACCTCGCGCCTTCCCTCGCCCTGCTGGCAGATGTCGTCCTGAGACCCGCTTTCAGGCCCGACGACGTTGAGCGCGTACAGCGTCAACAGCTTACCGCGTTGCAGCAGGCGAACGCCTCTCCCGGCAGCCTTGCGCAGCGCACGCTCGACAACCTGCTCTTTGGATCACACCCTTACGGCCAGCCCTCTGACGGCCTAGGTAACGCGGAAGCACTCGCGAGCCTCGACCCGGCGGACTTGCGCGCGGCTCACGAGAAGTGGCTGCGGCCGGATCTTGCGCGTATCACAGTTGTTGGCGACATCACGATGGAGCAGCTGGTGCCCCTGCTGGAGGAGGCCTTCGCCGGCTGGGAACCACCCGCCACACCCGCTCCTCGAAAGGCGCTTGATGCGCCCCTGCCAGCGCCGCGATCGCGCGTGGTGGTGCTGGATCGGCCGAACTCCCCCCAGTCGTTCATTGTCGGAGGACGCGTCCTGCCGATCACGGGTAAGACCGTGGGCACTGAACCGCTCAACCTCGCGAACGACGTGTTGGGCGGCAGCTTCCTCTCACGGCTCAACGGCGATCTGCGCGAGGACAAGGGCTGGAGCTATGGCGTCTATAGCGCCGTCTCCCGCCCTGTGGGTCCGCGCAGCCTACTCGTGAGGGCTCCAGTACAAAGCGACAAGACCGGCGCCTCGCTCCAGGCGATCGTCGAGAACATGAAAACGTTCCCCGGCATGGCGCCGGTTACTCCGGTCGAGCTTCAACGCGTGACCGAAGGCGCCATTCGCGCGATGCCGAATTCGTTTCAGACTAATGGGAGCGTGCTTCAGGCCATCGAAACGAACGAGCGTCTCGACCGGCCGGACGACTACTACGAGAAGCTTGCGACCACATACCGCACCCTCGGTGCTCCCGCTATCGAACAAGCTGCGCGCGAATACCTGAGACCAGATGGCCTCACGATCGTTGTGGTGGGAGACCGCAAGGTGATCGAGCCCCAGCTGAAAGGGCTGGGCCTGCCCGTGGAATACCGCGAGGCTCCCGCTCTGGGCGACGGCGGCGCAGAAGGAAGCGAAGAATGAGTGCTGCAGGAACCTGGGACATCCGGATCAAGACACCGATCGGCGACCAAGCCGCCCAGATCACTGTCGTCCCGGATGGAATGGGAGGTTTCAGCGGAAATGTCAGCGGCGATCCCGGTTCCATGCCGATCCACGGCAAAATCGACGGCAATCGGCTGAGCTGGGACATGAAAACCACGAAGCCAATGCCGCTCGATCTGAACTGCCACGCCGACGTGGAGGGTGACACCATGTCCGGCGGCGTGAAGGCCGGCTTCTTCGGCACCATGCCCTTGACCGGCACACGCGCCTGACGAGGCGTCCGGAGCGTAGCGAGGGGAGAGTATCGACCACTCTCCCCGCAGGCCGCTCACTAAAGACGGTGCTTGCCAAGTAGTTCCATATTAACCATTTATTGGCCCTGCTCGCTATCCGCCGCTACGATCGCGGCCGCCCGGTACTTGGACAGGCGACGCGCAACTTTCGCCGAGCAAGAGGCCCTATGAAACCGATTCACGCCGCCGCCACCGTCCTGGCCGTAATTACCGCCACGCCCGCCCTTGCGCAGGAGCAGACATCCGTCGTGAGCGCCGGCGTCACCGGCGGCACCTTGGGCATTGGTCCCGAGGTGGCAGTCCGGGTTTCCCCCCTCCTCGCGCTTCGTGCCAACGCGACGTTCTTCGGCATCAGTCACTCCGTCGATAGCGATGACATCACGTACAACGGCGATCTGAAGCTTTCTTCCATTGGCGCCATGGTCGACCTCCATCCCTTTAAGAACGGCTTTCGCCTCTCGGGCGGCTTACGCGTCAATGACAACAAGGTTGAACTCACCGCCACACCCGATCCGGCTGAGGTGCTCCGTGTCGGCGGCACGCCCTACACGGCTGCCGACGTCGGCCTCCTCACTGGCACCGTCAATGTCGACGAGTTCGTGCCCACTCTCACTGTGGGATACGGCGGTGGACTGACCAAGGGGCTCAAGTTCGGTATCGACGCCGGCGTGCTGTTCCAGGGATCGCCGCGCATCCGCAATCTCGCGGCATCAGGCCCGCTGGCTTCCAACCCCGTTTTCCAGGACGCCCTGGCCCGCGAGGAACAGAGCATCGAAGACGACGTCAAGAAGTACGACACCTTCCCCATCCTCCAGTTCTCGCTCCGCTACGGCTTCTGAACGACAACAGGCGCGGGGAGACGGAACCAACGGCTCTGTCTCCCCGCGCCTCTATACCGCGCAGCGAAATGACCTTGCGCGACTCACCTGAGCCGAGCCGGAACGTCAGCCCAGCTTGGTCTTGAGGATCTCGTTCACGACTTGCGGATTGGCCTTCCCCTGCATCGCCTTCATGGTCTGGCCGACGAAGAAGCCGAACAAGGCCTCCTTGCCGCCGCGATACTGCTCGACCTTGTCCGCGTTGTCGGTCAGGACCTTGTCGACAGTGGCTTCAATCGCCCCTGTGTCTGACTCCTGCTTGAGCCCCTCGCGCTCGACGATCACGCCCGCGCTGTCGCCCGTCTCAAGCATCTTTTCCAGCACCTGCTTGGCGATGGAGCCCGAGATCGTGCCCTTTCCGACGAGAGCCAGCAATTCGGCGCCCGCGGAAGGACTGACGGACGAATCCTCCAAGTTCTTGCCGAGCTTGTTGAGGGCGCCGAACAGTTCGGAGATCAGCCAGTTCGCCGCCTGCTTCGCGACTTCGGCGGGCTGCTTGCCCTGTGCCGTTGCCGTCTCGCCCAGCAGCAACTCGAACCAGCGGGCGGTCTCCACCTCAGCGGTCAGCACAGAGGCGTTGTAAGCCGACAGGCCTAGCTCATTCTCGTAGCGCGCGCGCTTGGCGTCGGGCAGCTCGGGCAGTGAGTTGCGGCAATCCTCAAGGAAGGCATCGTCCAGCACCAAGGGCAGCAGGTCGGGGTCGGGGAAGTAGCGATAGTCATGCGCGTCTTCCTTGGACCGCATCGACCGCGTGGTGCCGGTGCTCGGATCGAACAGCCGCGTTTCCTGCACGATCGTGCCGCCGCTCTCGAGAACGTCGATTTGGCGATTCGCTTCGAACTCGATCGTGGCCATCACGAAGCGCACGGAGTTGACGTTCTTCGTCTCCGTGCGGGTGCCGAACTCCTCGCCCGGCTTGCGCACGGAGACGTTCACGTCCGCGCGCATCGAACCTTCTTCCATGTTGCCATCGCACGAGCCGACGTAGCGCAGGATCGCGCGCAGCTTGCGCACGTAAGCTCCGGCCTCGGCGGGCGAGCGCATGTCAGGACGGCTGACGATCTCCATCAGCGCCACGCCAGAGCGATTGAGATCGATGTAGGACATCGTGGGGTGCTGATCGTGCATCAACTTGCCCGCGTCCTGCTCCACGTGGATGCGCTCGATGCCGATGGTCTTGGGCTCGGAGATGCCGGCCTTCTCGTCGGCGTCGATCATCAGCGAGCCCTCGCCCACCAGCGGATGATACAGCTGGCTGATCTGATAACCCTGCGGCAGATCGGCGTAGAAGTAGTTCTTCCGGTCGAACCGGCTCCACTTGTTGATCTGCGCATCGATGGCCATCCCGGTGCGCACTGCCTGACGGATGCACTCCTTGTTCAGCACCGGCAGCATGCCCGGCATCGCTGCGTCCACCAGGCTCACCTGTGCGTTCGGCTCTGCGCCAAAGGCGGTGGCGGCCCCGGAGAACAGCTTGGACTGCGACGTGACCTGGGCGTGGACCTCAAGGCCGATCACGACCTCCCATTCACCCGTGGCGCCTTGGATGCGGTATGTGCTCATGGTCATGCTCGTCACCACCACTTCGCCGGGCGGGCCGTGAAGCCCGCACGCTGTTCGATTGCAAGCCCTGTATTGAGCACGCCTTGTTCGTCGAAGGGGCGGCCGATGATCTGCAGACCAAGCGGCAGCCCATCACGGTTGAGCCCGGCCGGGACCGACATGGCCGGCAGCCCAGCCAACGACGCGGGTACAGAGAAGACGTCGTTCAGGTACATCGACAGCGGATCGTCGACATTCTCGCCCAGAGCGAAGGCAGCGGACGGTGCCGTTGGGGCGAGGATCACGTCGCATGTCTCGAATGCCTGTGCGAAATCGCGGCTGATGAGCGTGCGCACTTTCTGTGCCTGGGTGTAGTACGCGTCGTAGTAGCCCGCCGAGAGTACGTAAGTGCCGATCAGGATGCGGCGCTTAACCTCGTCTCCGAAGCCCGCTGCGCGCGTGGCTGCGTACATGTCCTGCAGACCGGAGCCTTCCGGCAGGTCCCGCAGGCCGTAACGAACACCGTCATAGCGCGCCAGGTTGGAGGACGCCTCTGCCGGAGCGATAATATAATATGTCGGCAAAGCGTACTTCGTATGTGGCAGCGAGATGTCGACAATCTGCGCACCAGCGTCTTTCAGCCAAGCGACACCATCATCCCAGGACTTGGTGACGTCTGCATCCATCCCGTCCATGCGATACTCGCGCGGGATGCCCACCTTCTTGCCTGCCAAGTTGCAGTCGAGCCCCCGCTCCCACTCGGGCACGGGCATGTCGAGGCTGGTTGAATCCTTGGGATCGAACCCGGCCATGGCTTCCAGCATGATCGCACAATCCGTGACGTCACGTGCCATCGGACCAGCCTGATCGAGCGAGCTGGCGAATGCGACGACGCCCCAGCGCGAGCAACGCCCGTACGTCGGCTTGATGCCGGTGATGCCAGTAAAGGCGGCGGGCTGGCGAATGGAACCGCCTGTGTCGGTGCCGGTCGCAGCGGGGCAAAGCCGCGCCGAAACGGCCGCAGAGGAGCCGCCGGAGCTGCCCCCAGGCGCCAGCGCCGCGTCGCCACCGTCGTTGCGGCGCCAAGGCGATACGACGTTGCCGAAGTAGCTCGTCTCGTTGGAGGACCCCATGGCGAACTGGTCGAGGTTAAGCTTGCCGAGCATGCCCGCCCCGGCGTCCCAGAGCCGGGCACTAACCGTGCTCTCATATTCTGGAACGAACCCTTCCAGCATGTGGCTTGCGGCAGTGGTCTGCACGCCGCTGGTGGCGAACAGGTCCTTCATGCCGATCGGCACGCCGCCCATCTTGCCCAGCGGCTCGCCCTTGGCGCGCTTTGCGTCCACCGCTTGCGCGGCTTCAATCGCCTTGTCCGGGGTGGCGACGATAAAGGCGTTCAACGCCTCCTGTGCGGCGGCCACATTGGCGTTGAATGCTTCGGCCACTTCCACTGCGGTGAAGGCACCCCCGGAGACACCGTCGCGGATAGCGGCAACGCCAAGGTCGGTCAGGTCGGTCATGGTCACTCGATCACCTTGGGTACGCCGAAGAAGCCGTGCTCGGCCGCAGGCGCATTGGCGAGAACCTTCTCGCGGATGTTGCCGCCGGTGAGCGGATCGGCGTCTATCGCGTCCTCGCGCAGGCGCAACTGGTTGGGGATGACGGCGGTCATCGGCTCGACGCCGGTGACGTCGACTTCGCCGAGCTGTTCTACCCAGGCGAGAATGCCATTCAGCTCAGGCACCATGGCCTCAAGCTCACCCTCGCCCAGCTTGAGACGGGCAAGGGAGGCGATCTTCGCCACGGTTGCGGTATCGACCGACATGGCTGGTCCTCACGTCCGAACGGGCCCGCTACTGCGGGCGATAAGCTGAAGGCGGGCAGCTAGCACCCGACAACACAGGGTTCAAGCGCCGCCAAGGCGCGCCAGCATCAGGGAGCCGGGGCTGGCGGCGGCGCGATTGGCACTCCGGCGCCCGGCATGCCTGCGCCACCCATTTGCATCTGCTGCAATTGCTGCATGATGCGCTGCTGTTGCTCGATCTCTTCGCGGCTCTTGAAGTCGAGAAGCTCGATCTCGAAGTTCAGGTCGGTGTTCCCCGGGATCGGTCCTGCACCCTCTTCACCATAGGCAAGTTCAGAGGGGATATGCACCTTGTACTTGCCGCCGCGCTGCATCTGCTCAAGCGCCTTGGTGAAGCCCGGCACCACTTCAGCCAGCGGCAGCACTGCCTGCTGACCTTCGTCGAAGACCTGACCGTTGGGCAGCGTGCCCCTGTAGTTCAGCAGCGCCACATCGTCGCGCGTGGGCGATTCGCCGGTGCCTTCGGTGATCGTCACGACATCCACCGATTCGGGCAAAGCGGCCCAGGCAACGCCGGCGCCCAGAAGCGCAGCTGCGGCGACGCCGAGCCAAAGCTTCGTCAAGGAACCCTTGGATATCGGCTGAAGCGGAACGCGGGTGATCTCGGTCATGTCGTGGGCCTCGTCAGCAAGTCCGGTACAGATACGCGAAGGGCGCGGATCATACCGCGCCCTCATGGCTCAAGCAGGCCAAGCGTTCAAGCAACTAACCGCGCCGGTGTTGCGGTCAGCTGCTCTGGCTCAGCCGCTCAAAAAGCGGCGGAAATCGCCCTACTTTGCGCCGTCGCGCTCAAGCCGCTTACGCTCAAGCTTCCGCGCGCGACGAACAGCAGCCGCCTTTTCGCGAGCACGCTTCTCGGAGGGCTTCTCGTAGTGGCGACGCAGCTTCATCTCGCGGTACACGCCCTCGCGCTGGAGCTTCTTCTTAAGCGCACGAAGAGCCTGATCGACATTGTTGTCGCGAACGAGAATCTGCATAAACCGACACACCTCAAAAAAATACGAAACGAGGCCGCCCCGCACCACCTTTCGACGGGGCAACCTGCAAAACCATAAATAGCGAACGCCGCGCAGACCCAAACGGATCCCACGGCAACGGCGCGCCGCTACCAGAGGTGCCCCTGCTTGGCAAGTCGAAAGGCCGCTTCACCGACGCTTCAAACAACTGGGGAGGTGGAATGATTTGGCTTGGCGGGAGAGCCGGTCTATGGGCGCGGCCATGCCGTTACCGCCTCAGCTATCGTTTCTCAATGCCTCGCTGCTCGTCGCGCTCGGGGGTGGTATAGGCTCATGGTTGCGCTTTGTCGTAGGCCGCGCCTGGGTAGCCGCTGCGGGACCCGCAAGAGCCAGTGCGTTCCCCTTTGCCACACTTACAGTCAACATTGCCGGAAGCGTCGCGATGGGGCTGCTTGTCGGCTGGCTAGCGCGCTTCGCTGGGCAAAGTGAAGCGACGCGGCTCCTGCTGGCTGTCGGCCTGCTTGGGGGGTTCACCACTTTTTCGTCCTTCAGCCTCGAGGTTATTTTGTTATTTCAACGCGGCGCGCCGGGTCTGGCCGCATTTTACGGGGCCGTCTCTATGGCGGCGGGGATGCTGGGCCTCTGGCTAGGACTACTGCTGATGAGGAGCGCGGCATGAGCAGCGACAACGTCCGCCAATTTACGGTCGGCACTGACGACGACGGAGTACGCCTCGACCGCTGGTTCAAGCGCCACCTTCCGCAAATCGGTTTTGCCACCGTATCGCGCTGGGCCCGCACCGGCCAGATCCGGGTCAACGGCAAGCGCGCCGATGTCGCCGATCGGCTTGAGGCGGGGCAACTCCTGCGCGTACCACCGGGCGGTGAGGCGAAGCCCGGCGGTTCTGCCCTGCGGCCAAGCCGCGAGCTCAGCGAAGAAGAGCTGGAACTCGCAGACAGCATGGTTCTTACTCAGGATCGCGCAGCTATCGTCCTCAACAAGCCGCCGGGTCTCGCAACGCAGGGCGGCAGCGGAACCACGAAACACGTGGACGGGCTGCTCGACGCCTTTGCACTGGAGGGACCGCGTCCGCGTCTGGTCCATCGGCTCGACAAAGACACCTCGGGCGTTCTGCTGATAGCCCGCACCCCAGGCAGCGCTGCATTCTTCTCCAAGCGCTTCTCCGGCCGTTCCGCGCGTAAGATTTACTGGGCACTCGTCGTCGGCGTGCCTTCAATCGACGACGGCATAATCGAACTACCCATAGCAAAGCAGCCCGGCACTGGCGGCGAGAAGATGCATGTGGACGAGGCCGCTGGCCAGTCCGCGCGCACGCGCTATCGCGTGCTGGATCGCGCCGGCAATCGAGCGGCTTGGGTCGAACTCCACCCGCTCACGGGCCGCACGCACCAGTTGCGCGTGCACATGGCCGCTATCGGCCACCCGATTGTGGGTGACGGCAAGTACGGCGGGCAGGAAGCCTTTCTGTCCGGCTCAATTAGCCGCAAGATGCACTTGCATGCGCGGCGCCTGATCATCGACCACCCCGATGGCGCTCCGCTGGACGTCACCGCGCCCCTGCCCGAGCACTTCGCGATGGGCCTCGAGCAACTTGGGTTCAACGAGGCAGACGGGGCCGAATTGCCCGAACCGCCCGCTCAGGACACCCGCGAAGACAAGAAGCGCTTGGCCAAGGCGCACGCAAAACAAGTGCGGAAGGAGCGGCGTGGCGAGCGCCGGTCACGCGGCGACGGTCCAGCAGGACCGGGATCCCGGTCAGGGGCTCGCTCCGGCAGGCCGGCGGGGAAGACTTCGGCTAAGCCGGGTGGCAAGCTCGGTGGTAAGCCTGGCAGCAAGCCTGCACCCAGAGGCGCGAAATCCGGAACAAAGCCCGTGGGCAAACCTGCTCCTCGCAAGCCGACTGGGGGGCCAGCCGCACCGCGGGGTAAGCGCTGATGCACCCAGACTCTTGCTTCCGTCCGGAAGAGCCCGCCGTGAGCCAGTCACTGTGCGAGGCGCTGGTGAAAGACGTCGGGTTCGGCATGATATTCGCCGGCACACCAGAGGGGCCGCGCGTGGTTCACGCGCCGGTTCTTTGGACGGATGATGGCGCGGTGCAGTTCCATGTCGCGCGGCGCAATGCCATAGCGCCGCACTTGCCGGGGGCCACGGCACTCTGCGTGATCAATGGCCCGGACGCTTACGTCTCGCCCCGCTGGTATTCCAAGCCCGCACAAGTGCCCACCTGGAACTACGTGAGCGTCGAGTTGGAAGGCTATGTGCGGGAGTTGGACGAAGACGGCTTGCGCCGCCAGTTGGCCACTCTGATCGCGACCCACGAGGCACGTCTCTCGAACGGCACGCCTTCTACCTTCGACCAAGTGCCCGCTGATGACGTCAACGCAATGATTGCGGAGATCGTCGGCTTTGAGTTGGAAGTGCGCGAATGGCGCCCCACCTTCAAACTCTCGCAAAACAAGTCTGGCCAGGAACGTGAGCGCGTGGCGCGCGGACTGGAAGAGGCAGGTGCAACCGGCGTCGCGCGGTTGATGCGGGATCTGATCACATGAAGCTGGCGGTATTCGACTGCGATGGCACGCTCATCGATGGGCAAGCCAGCATCTGCGAAGCCATGGAAGCCGCCTTTGCGGCACAACGGCTGACCGCGCCTGAGCGATCCGCGATCCGTCGCGCCGTGGGCCTTTCCCTTCCGCAAGCCATGCGCGTCCTGCTCCCGGACAGCGAGGACGATGTGCACCAAGCGCTGACCGAGAGCTACAAGGAGGCTTTTCGCACCGCCCGCAGCGATGGGCGACTGTCTCAGCCGCTTTTCGACGGGATAAAGGAGGTCCTTCGCAGCCTCTCCGCTGCAGGATGGACGCTGGGTGTCGCCACCGGCATGTCGGCACGGGGCCTGTCGCATTGCCTGGCCACAAACGATGTCGCGGACTTGTTCGTCACGCTTCAAACGGCGGATTATCATCCGTCGAAGCCGCACCCCGCCATGCTGGAAGCCGCGCTCTATGAAGCGGGTGCGCAGGCGGAGGAAGCAGTGATGATTGGCGACACTGCGTACGACATGCAGATGGCCCGGGATGCCGGAGTGCGCGGCATCGGCGTGGACTGGGGCTACCACCATCCGCATGAATTGCGTGCAGCCGGCGCCGATGTGGTGGTCGAGAGCCCCGCACAACTGGTCAAGGTGCTTCTGGCATGAGCGATGATCCCGCGCGCGCGCGCTTCTTCACGATCAATGCGGTGCGCATCGCTGGCGTGGCGTGCGTTGTCCTGGGGATGCTGATCGCCACGCAGCGGGCTTCGGTGTTCGGCTGGGGTCCGGTCTGGTTCGGCTACCTCCTCATCGCCAACGGCCTTGTCGATGTCTTCGTCATTCCCGCCATGCTGGTGCGGAAATGGAGAACTCCGAAGTGAAGCGCTTCTACAAGTCGGTCACTGTCGCAGAGGATGAGGCAGGCTGGCGAGTCCTGCTCGACGGTCGCAGCATCAAGACACCAGGCGGGGTGCCGCAACGCGTGCCGACCCGGGCCTTGGCAGAAGCCTTGGCGCAGGAGTGGGAGGCACAGGGCGAGACCATCGATGCATCCGCATTCCCCCTGCGCGACCTCACCGACTATGCCCTGGATGCGATTGCCGGCGGGCGTGAAGATGCCGTGGCCGGGCTCCTGCCCTATGCCGAAACCGACACGCTGTGTTATCGCGCCGATCCCGATGAGCCGCTGCACCGTCGCCAGATCGAGATCTGGGAGCCAGTGCTTACGCGCGCCGAGGAGCGCTTTAGCGTTCGCTTCTCGCGTGTTTCGGGAATTGTGCACAAGCCACAGCCGCCGGAGACTTTGGCGACCCTGCGGACCGAACTGGAAGCACTCGGCCCCTTCCCACTCGCCGCGCTACGTATGCTGGCAAGCCTTTCTGCGTCGCTCAGCATAGCTTTGCTGGCGATTGAACCGGGCGCGGACATTCCAGCGCTCTGGCGTGCGGCGAGCCTGGAGGAGGAATGGCAAGCGGAACTCTGGGGCCGTGATGCCGAAGCGGAGGACCGCCGAAAGGAGCGCCTTGAGGCCTTCACCCTTGCGGCCCGTTTCGCGTCCCTCGCCTGCCCTGCCTGACCGACGATCACCCACAACACTCCATAATCGAGCATTCCTTGCCAGCATTTTGGCGCGTTTGCGTGCAGATGCGTGGACAAGGTCAATGGCTTCAGATGGATGAGCCGCCAAGTGTACGGCGGATGCCTTTTGCCAGACCGGTCCATTCCGGTTTGGTGAGAAACCAGCGACCAAGCCGGCGTGTTGGCCCGATAGAACGGTGGGGGTGCAGATCTTGAGGGCGCTTAATCAACTTTTCTCGGGACTTACGCTCTCGCAGCGCAAGATCCTGATGCTGTGCGCAATCGCCCTTGTGGCTTTGGCCGGCGCGATGTTCGGCTTCACGTCTCGCCCGCAGGCGGGAGGCACGGCAGCCAGTGCGGCGCGCAGTCCGTTGTCTATCTTTGCATCGCGCTCGCCCGGCGCCCGGGCAGATGGCGCGCTGTTCCGGACCAAGAGGCGGCTTGCGGCAGCTCCCCGGTCGCGACCGCGCCCGGCCGTGGTCATACCGCGCGAAAGAGTGCTGTCACCCGTCCGGATACGTCCAGGCGGACCGCTACAGATTGCGCCGGGCGCGCCGAACGTGGCGCCGCAAGGCCTGTCCCTTGACGCCGTCCCGCTGCCGACGAGCGTTCCTGGCCCTGCGTTCCGCTCGCCTTACATTCCGGACGTCGGTTCTGGCTATCTGCCTTTCCCTCCAGGCGGCCCGGTGATCGGGGCCCCTCCGGTAGAGGGCGGGAACCCGGTTCCACCGCCCCCAGCCGTTCCCGAGCCAGCGACCTGGATGCTGCTTATCCTCGGCCTGGGATTTGTCGGTGCCGCACTCCGGCGCCAGACGCGGCTCCCAGCCGGCGCCTGACAACGGCATAGGTTGCGCCGCCCATGTTGCGCCGGATCGCGGTTCTCGGGTTACCGCTGCTTGCCGGCCTGGCGCTTGCACTCGTGCTTCTCACCAGTCCGAGCGGCGAGCCCCAAGCGCCCCGGATCAAACGCGCGGAACCCTCTGGCACGCGCATTAACTATCCCGTGGGCCAGTACCCCGTCTTGAGGCTTCCCGATGGCGAGCGCCGCGTCGTCCACAGCCTGCTGAACACGGCCGCTCCGCATGCCTACGGCGAATACGTCTGGGACGATTCGGGAGTGCCGCCCGGGCAAGTCTGGATCCGGGTGGATCTGGCGCTTCAAACCATTTCCGTATTCCGGGCCGGTCATGAAATCGGATCCGCTCTCATCCTCTATGGAGCGAAGAGCAAACCCACGCCTCCCGGAGTCTACCCTGTTCTGGCAAAGGCCGAACAGCATCGCTCCAGCCTCTACGACGCCGAGATGCCGTATATGCTCCGGCTGACGGGTGACGGCATCGCGATCCACGCCAGCGATGTGCGTCCATCCGCGGCCACTCACGGTTGCATCGGCGTACCCCTGCAATTTGCACGGCTTCTGTTCGCACAAGTCGAGCCAGGAGACCGCGTGGCCATCATCGCTGCTAGACAGCCCCCCAGCTCAATCTGACACGAATCCTGTCGAACCGATCACTCCAACCAGTTCGGCAACAAGTCACAATCCTTACGACCCGCTAACCATACCAGCAAACCGCCTCGTGACCTCTTCCCGCCAGGATGCTCCGATCTCTTTCGGAGCATCAAACCGTGTCAGGCTGTGGACTGAGGCTTATGAGCTGCCTTGCCTTGCTGGCGAGCGCTCCCGCCCTGATCGGGGCGACGAACATGAGGGGGAATTTCGAGCATCGCGTCCTGGCCGCTCACAACCGTGAACGTCATGCCATGGGCATCGAACCATTGAAGTGGAACCCCGCGCTTGCTGCTTCCGCTCGGCAATGGGCCAACCACCTCGCCAGCACCGGCCAGTTCAAACATGCTCCGGAACGGATACCCGATCCGCAAGGCGAAAACCTCTGGGCCGGCACCAAGGGCTATTTTTCACTTGAGGCGATGGTCGACGGTTGGGTCCGCGAGAAGCGGCATTTCCGCCCCGGCACTTTCCCGAACAACAGCACGACGGGTCGGGTCGAGGACGTGGGCCATTATACGCAGCTCATCTGGCGTAGAACCCGGCAAGTCGGATGTGCGACGGCAAGGGGCCACGAAGAGGACGTACTCGTGTGCCGCTATAGCGAGGCTGGAAACTACCTCGGTGAGACGCCGTTCTAGGCCCCTCGCCGCGCTGCCTACTGCACCACCCAGCTTGCCACTTCATCCGCCACATCGTTCGCGGCGCGACCGAGCGCTGCAGCGACGGGTTCCGCCTGTGGCTGCACACCAGGCACGATCGATTCGAAACGCCGCGAAGTGATCGCGCCGCCTTGCTCTTCGCGCCGCATGTCGACGCGTACGATCACGGACTGGCTTGGCGCATCGTAGCCCATAGACAAGAGCCGTCCCGACACGGTGGTGCGGCCGACCACGTCGTAATCACCATCTTCCACCACGATCCGGTCTGTACGGGCTCGCAAGGTCTCAGCCAACAGGGCGCGGAACTGGCGTGCTGGCCTCTCTACCCAGGCTATATCCTTGAGGTAGGCGATCGTTGCCGGATCGATTCGAACCGGAACCCGCAGCATATCAAGGCTGCGATCCGCTTCGGGATCAAGCACGACAATGGCATCAGCCATGTTCGCGGTCGTCACCGGCCCAACCTGCTCGCGGGTGTTTGCTGAAAGGCTGATGAGTTGCTCGGGCGCCTTGCCGCCGAGATTGACGCAGCCTGCAAGAGCCAGACTGATGACTCCGGCGAATGTACCGCCTCTAACGCTGGATAACATGCGAGCGCCTCCGATGATCGAGACCAGCTTCATGTTCTGACTCACGGTTCATACTCCGGCAGCTTCGGGCCCTTGATCAACGCCCCTGCCCCTTGCTGGTCGACCTTCTCGGTCACGTTGCGCAGCGCCCGCGTGGTAGCGCGCAGGTCTCGAATGGCTGCTTCTGCAGAAGGTATCGTCGAGCCTGAGACGCGATCGAGCGCGGGCTGAGCGCTCTCAAGAGTGTTATTGAGCTGCTGCATCGCCCCCTCCGCTGCGTTCAGTGTCTCACGAAGTTGAACCGCAAGCGAGTTGCCTTCGCTTCCAAGCAGAGAGTCCGCCTTGTGAGCGACGCCTTCAAACGCGCGCAGGGTCATCGTCGCTTGCGCCAGCGCGTTCTGCAGCTCCACCATTGTACCCCGAAGTTCCGGCGTGGCAGCGGCAATGTCGCGCGTCATCTTGTTGGTGTTCGCGAGAATACCGGTCAGCGATCGGCGATTTTCCTCGTTCAGCAACAAGTTGAGGTTCTCGGTCAGCGTGGCAAGCCGCTCCAGCAGCAGCGGCGCGTTCGCCAGGATCTCGCCCAGTCCGCCGCGTTTCGTCGGAATGACCGGAACACCCTCTGGGCCGGGTTCCACAATGGGCGGGGCGCCCTTGACCGCGCCCTCAAGCTGAATATCGGAGAGGCCGGTAAAGCTGCCCTGGATGGTGGCTGTGGTGCCAACGGTGATCGGCACCTTCTCGTCCACCCGGATGCGCACGCGGATGAAGCTGGGGTCCTGCGGCCATAGCTCGATCTGGCTGATCTGCCCCACCGGCACCCCGGCATAGTCGACACCCGACCCCTTCGCGAGCCCATCCACGGACTGCCTGAAGAAGATATCGTACTCATTCTGCGCGCCTTGGTTCAGACGCGCGATCCAGATAACAAATCCGGCCAGCAGCGCCAGCAAAGCGAGGGTGATTGCACCGACCCAGACGTGGTTTGCCCTTGTCTCCATCGTCTCGTCCTATGCTCCCGCCTCGTTCACTTCGCCAGTCTTGTTTCCGCCATTTGCAGAACCTGCCGGCAGTGCGTGCTCCGCCTGACGCGCGCGGCTGGTGTCTGCCGCTCGCCCGCGCGGGCCGTTGAAGTATTCTTGGATCCAGGGGTGGTCGAGCGCGAGCAGTTCGGGGATCGTGCCGACTGCAATGACCTTCTTGTCCGCCAGCACGGCCACACGATCACAGATTGCGTAAAGCGTATCGAGATCGTGCGTGATCAGGAACACCGTAAGTCCCAGCGTCTCCTTAAGTTCCCGGGTCAGCTCGTCGAACGCGGCGGCGCCGATCGGATCGAGGCCGGCAGTCGGCTCGTCGAGGAACAGAAGCTCAGGGTCGAGCGCCAGCGCCCGCGCCAGGCCGGCACGCTTGCGCATGCCGCCCGACAGTTCCGAGGGATACTTGAACGACGCCTCATCCGGCAGACCCGAAAGCCGAACCTTGAACCGGGCGACTTCGCTGCGCAGGGACTCGCTCATCCCCGGATAGAATTGCTTGAGCGGCACTTCGACATTCTCGCCCACGGTCAGCGTGGAGAAGAGCGCTCCGCCTTGGAACAGCACGCCCCAGCGCGAGCGAATGTCGATCTCGTCATCGTCGGCCTTCTCGGTCATGTTCTGACCGAGAACACAGACGTCGCCCGCAGAGGGCTGCTGCAGTCCGATAATCGAGCGCATCAGCACCGACTTGCCGGTACCCGAGCCGCCTACGACGCCCAGAATCTCCCCCTTACGCACCTCAAGGGACAAGTCATCGTGGATGACGTGATCGCCAAACGCATTGCGCAGGCCATGCACCACGATCGGGTGTTCGAAATCCCTCGGTTCCTGCTGCGGCGGAGCGTCGTCCTGAAGAGCCTGATCCGCGTTCATGCCCAGCCAATCTCGGTGAAGAAGATGGCGAAGAACGCGTCGAGCACGATCACGGTGAAAATTGCGGTGACCACCGATTGTGTCGTGCGAAGACCAACTTCTTCGGCGCTGCCCTTCACTTGCATGCCGTGATAGCAGCCGGCCAAAGCGACGATCAGGGCGAAGACAGGCGCCTTGATAAGGCCGATCCAGACGTCGGTAATCGGCACCACTTCCTGGGTCCGTTGCAGGAAGGTGAAGAAGGGGATGTCGAGCGCGAAGTTCGAGATGAATGCTCCGCCGATGATCGCCATGATCGAAGCATAGAAGCCGAGCAGCGGCATCATCAGGACGGCGGCGAGCACCCGCGGCACCACGAGTGCCTCCATCGGCGATACGCCAATGGTGCGCATCGCGTCGATTTCCTCGGTCAGCTTCATCGTGCCAAGCTGCGCTGCGAAGGCGGAACCCGAGCGTCCAGCTACCATGATCGCGGTCATGAGAATGCCGAGTTCGCGCATGGATAGACGACCGGTGAGGTTGATCGTGTAGATCTCGGCGCCGAACTGCGCGAGTTGCACGGCGCCCTGCTGCGCGATCACGATGCCGATGAGGAAACTCATCATCCCGATGATCCACAGCGAATTGACGCCGATGTACTGCATGTGGTGCACCATAGCGGTGCCCCGAAGCCGTGATGGATGACGTGCCACCGCAGCCATGCTGAACATGGTGTCACCCAGAAAGCCCACAATCCGAACGAAGCCATGCCCCCATCCGGAGATGACGTCTCCCACTTCCGCCAAGGTGCGGGTCGCCAATCCTGCCGGCTGCTCGAACTCCGCCTTCTCGCTGTCGAGCTCACCGATGGCGGCGAAGAGGCGGCGCGTCTTCTCGCTCTGCCCTACGATCTCAGCGTTGTGATCGCGCGCGAAGCGCTGGATCAGCCATGCGCCGGTCGTGTCGATATCCGAAACCCCGGACATATCGACACGGCCGACGCTGCCTGCGTCGACGGCGTCGAGTTTGGCGTCGAGATTGCCGAGCGCGTAGATACGCAAAGGGCCGGTCAGCGCCAGCGTGGGCACACCATCTTCCCGTGTCTCGGCAAGAGTAAAATTAGCCCGTTCCCGCATGCGCCCTCGTCATGGGGGATAATACCCGGCGCGGCAAGGGGTTCCAAAGATGCGACAAGAGGGCGAGAGGGGGAGCCGCGCTCTCGCGCTTGCACCCGGTTAGCCGCGCTGGCAAAGGCCGGTCATGACCGAGGACAGCGCAGCTACGATGCTTGACAAGACCTTTGATCCGGCAGCGATCGAGGCAAAATGGTACCAGCACTGGGAAGGCGCTGGCCTGTTCCGGCCTGAGCGCCCGGATGCAGCACCGTTCACTATCGTCAATCCGCCCCCGAACGTCACGGGCTCGCTCCACATCGGCCATGCGCTGGACAATACCCTGCAGGACGTGGTGGTTCGCTATGAGCGCCTGCGCGGCAAGGACGCCTTGTGGGTGGTCGGCACCGATCACGCGGGCATTGCCACGCAGATGCTGGTCGAGCGCCAGCTCGAAGCCAAGGGCGACAAGCGCACCAACCACTCGCGCGAGGCTTTCGTCGAGAAGGTCTGGGACTGGAAGGCCGAGAGCGGGGGCAACATCACGCGCCAGCTTCGCCGCCTGGGCTGCTCGATGGACTGGTCGCGCGAGCAGTTCACCATGGACCCGCACTTCACCCGCGCTGTGGTGAAAACCTTCGTCGACCTTTACAACCAGGGCTTGATCTACCGCGACAAGCGGCTGGTGAACTGGGACCCGCGCCTAAAGACCGCGATCTCGGACCTTGAGGTCGAGACGCGCGAGATCGACGGCAAGTTCTGGCACTTCAAGTACCCGCTTTCGGACGGCTCGGGCCACATCTCGGTCGCCACCACGCGGCCTGAGACGATGCTCGCCGACATGGCTGTGGCGGTGAACCCCAGCGATGAGCGCTACAAGCACTTGCTGGAGCGCGGCGCGACCGTGACCTTGCCCATCACCGGGCGCGAAATCCCCATCGTTGCCGACGAGCACGCCGATCCCGAGCTTGGCTCGGGCGCGGTCAAGATCACGCCGGGCCATGACTTCAACGACTTCGAAGTGGGCAAGCGCGCCGGCATCAAGGCTGCGGACATGCTCAACATGCTCGATGCCGAAGCGAAGGTTTGCCAGACCGCCGACGGGCTGATCCCCCGACAGCTGATCGGCATGGACCGCTTCGAAGCCCGCAAGTGCGTGGTCGATCTGATGGAGCAGGACGGTTTGCTCGACAAGATCGAGGACCGCGTGATCCAGACGCCTTACGGCGACCGCGGCGGCGTGGTGATCGAACCTTGGCTCACCGACCAGTGGTACGTCGATGCGAAAACGCTGGCCAAGGCTCCGATCGAAGCCGTCCGCTCCGGCGCCATCGAGATCGTGCCCAAGAGCTGGGAGAAGACCTTCTTCAACTGGATGGAGAACATTCAGCCCTGGTGCGTCTCGCGCCAGCTCTGGTGGGGGCACCGCATCCCCGCATGGTACGCCGAGGACGGCTCCATCTACGTCGCAGAGACCGAAGAAGAAGCGCAGGCGCAGGCCGGCAATAAGAAACTCAGCCGCGACGAGGACGTCCTCGACACCTGGTTCTCCAGCGCGCTGTGGCCTTTCGCCACGCTGGGCTGGCCGGACGCCGATGCGCCGCTGCTCGCCAAGCACTACCCGAACGACCTGCTCATCTCCGGGTTCGACATCCTCTTCTTCTGGGATGCGAGAATGGCGATGCAGGGCATTCACTTCATGAAGGAAGTGCCGTGGAAGCGGCTCTACCTCCATGGTCTTGTGCGTGCGACCGATGGGCAGAAGATGTCCAAGTCGAAGGGCAACGTGGTCGACCCGCTCGGCCTGATCGACCAGTACGGCGCCGACGCGCTGCGCTTCTTCATGGCGGCCATGGAGAGCCAGGGCCGCGACGTGAAGATGGATGAAAAGCGGGTCGAGGGTTACCGCAACTTCGCCACCAAGCTGTGGAACGCGGCCCGCTTCTGCCAGTCGAACGGCATTACCGCCAGCGCCTCCGTAGCGGCTCCCCAGGCGAAGAACGCCGTGAACCGCTGGATTGTCGGAGAGGTCGTCGAGACCGTCGCGGCGCTCGACAAGGCCATGGCCGACTTGCGTTTCGATGCCGCCGCCAACACCATCTACCACTTCGTCTGGAACCAGTTCTGCGACTGGTACATCGAGCTCATCAAGGGGCAGTTCGATGAGGAGACGAAAGCCGTCGCCGGCTGGGTCCTCGATCAGATTCTGGTCATGCTCCATCCCTTCATGCCCTTCGTCACCGAAGAGCTGTGGTCAAAAATGGGCGCTCGCCCCTACGAGCTGATCGTCGCGAAGTGGCCTGAGCCCGATGCACAGGTGGATGCACAGGCCAAGGCCGAGGTCGAGTGGCTGATCGCGCTCGTTGGCAACTTGCGCGGCGCGAAAGCGGAACTTAGCATTGCCCCCGGCGCGCGACTCACAGCCTACGTCGCCGAGCCATCCGACGAGACCCGCGCTATCATCGGCCGCAACAGCGCTGCTATCGATCGCCTCGCGCGCCTTGATGCCATTCGGTTTGAAACCGCACCGGCGGGTGCTGCGATGCAGGTCGGTGCAGGAGATGCGATGTTGGCGATCCCGCTGGAGGGCGTGATCGACATCGCCTCGGAAAAGGCGCGGCTGGAAAAAGCCCTCGCCGCCTCCCAGAAAGAGCGGGATTCGCTTGGCAAGCGGCTGGAGAACCCCGCCTTTGTCCACAAGGCCAAGCCGGAAGCAGTGGAAAAGGCCCGCGCCGATCATGCTGCTCATGCCGCCGAAGCGGAGCGGCTGACAGCGGCGCTGGCGCGCTTGGGCTAACGCTCCCGACCCCTCGTCATTCCCGCGGCCGAGGGAGTGGCGAGGAGGAAAGGGAAGGTGCCTCGTCGGCGGAGCGTAAGACAAATTGTTTTCCTACGCCGAGTTGATCTGCCATCTGCGGCCGGATGATTCCGGCCACTCGTCTTGCGCGTCACGCTTCTGAGAACACCGGAAATCCGGCGGTGGCCGTTTGTGTCCAGGACACCGGCAATTGCGGCAACCACACGGCTCGACCATGCCGCTGACTCTCGCCACCACCACACCCGGCGAGCCCGAGCTATTCGCGTCGCTGCAGGGAGAGGGCCCCTCGATCGGCCGCCCCTCCACTTTCCTTCGCCTCTCCCGCTGCAACTTGGCGTGTCAGTGGTGCGACACTGCCTACACCTGGCGCTTTGCCGGCGATAACCGCCCCCACCGGGACGACCTCGCCTTCGAGCGCACTGCCAACCAGCTCACGCTGCCTGAAGAAGACGTCGCAGCTCGCATTGCCGCGCTTTCTCCCGACCGGCTGGTGATCACCGGCGGCGAACCTTTGCTCCAGGGAGCGGCATTGGCCCGCCTCTGCACCTTGTTGCCAGCCATGCATGTCGAGATCGAAACCAACGGCACGGTCGCGCCCCACGCAGCGCTCGACCCTCTCGTGCAGCAATTCAACGTCAGCCCTAAGCTCTCGCACAGCGGCAATGCAGCCGAGCTGGCGCTCATTCCTGAGCGTCTTCGCGCATGGGCCGCGGACGAGCGGGCCTATTTCAAGTTCGTCGTAGCCGACGAAGACGATCTGGAAGAGGTGCTGGAACTGCAGCGACAGTACGCAATACCGGGGGACCGCCTGTTCCTGATGGCGGAAGGCCGCTCTACAGCCGAGTTGCGCGGGCGTCAGGGCTGGCTGGCCGACGTCTGTCTGCGCCATGGCCTGCGGTTCACCGACCGCCTGCACATCCACTTATGGGGGGACACAAGAGGGACATGAACGAGGCGTCTCCGATCCCCATCGCAGAAAATGCGGCCGAGACTCAGCCGCTGCCGCAGACGCCGCCGCCTCGCACGCCGCAGGAAGCGGCGGAGGCCCTTCGCGGAGACCTGACGCAGGGGCCGATCCTTCGCACTCTGCTGATGTTCTCCATCCCGATGCTGATCAGCAGCGTCCTGCAAACGCTGAATGGCTCGATCAATGCCATCTGGGTCGGTCGGCTGCTGGGCGAAAGCGCGCTGGCAGCGACCGCGAACGCCAACATCATCATGTTCATGCTGTTTGCGCTGGTGATCGGCTTCGGCACTGCGACGACGGTTCGGGTAGGGCAGTTCTTCGGCTCGCGCGACTTCGATGCGGCCCGGCAGAACTTCGGCACCGGCGTCGGCTTCTGCATCGTGCTGGGCATCGCAACCGCCGTGGTGGGATGGTTCTTCGCGGCGGACATCCTCGATGCGCTCGGCACCCCCGCTGCCAGCGCGACCATGGCACTGGATTATCTTCAGGTGGTTTTCATCACGATCCCCTTTGGCGTCGTGTCGATGATGGTGTCGATGGGGATGCGCGGCGCCGGCGATTCCAAGACTCCACTTTACGCCATGATCCTGACCGCCGCCGTCGACGTGGTGCTCAACCCCGTGCTGATTATGGGTATGGGACCTCTCCCCTCGCTGGGCATCACCGGCTCGGCCATGGCGACCGCCTTCGCCAACATCGCGGGTTTGAGCTATCAGCTGCAGCGGATCTATTCGCAGGATCTGCCGCTGCGCCTCCGCGGTGCGGAACTGCGCTACCTCGTGCCGGGAGGCGAGGCGCTGCGCTATGTCATCACCAAAGGCATCCCGATGGGCGCGCAGATGCTGCTGGCTTCCTCGGCCGGCCTCGTGATGATCGGGCTCGTCAACCGAGAGGGACTGAACGCGGCCGCAGCCTATGGTGCCTCCCTGCAGTTGTGGAACTATCTGCAGATGCCCGCTTTCGCCGTAAGCTCGGCCGTCAGTGCAATGGTTGCCCAGGCCATCGGGGCCAACAAGCACCAGCGCGTGGGCGAAGTCACCCGCGTGGGCCTGTTCGCGACGCTCGCCATGTCGATGGCGCTCGCCTCGCTGATCGTCCTCGCAGACCAGCCGCTTCTGGCACTGTTCCTCGGCAGTGACAGCCCGGCAATGCCGATCGCGCAGCATATGCAGCTCATCTGCACATGGTCGTTCGTGCTGATGTGCATCAGCATGATCCTGTCGGGCACGATGCGCGCCTATGGCGTTGTCGTCGTGCCGATGATCATCCTGTTCCTGGCGCTCTACCCGGGACGGCTGGGCTTCTACGCCCTCGCCTATCCCTATATTGGTGGAGACGCCGTGTGGTGGGCCTACCCGGTGGGATCGGTCGTATCGGTACTGCTGACGGTGCCGTACTACATGTATGGACGTTGGCGGCAGGCGAACGCCCTGCCGCCGCGGTCAGGAGCGCCCGCCGCCTGATCCCAGCGGGAGAGGCTCAGCGGCCGGAGCGCCAGCGCTGGACAACACGCTGGACCAGCGCCTCCTCGCCACCGCTCTCACTCCACAGCTGCACGAACGACGGATCGGAGGAAGCAGGGCGCTTGCACTCCTCAAGGTCGTCAAAGGAAACGCGGATCGGGATCGACACGCCCTCGCCGCAGATCACGCACTCGCGATTGCGCAAGGCCGGGATGGCATCCAGAAAGCCGCGTGCCCCTTCGGGCATGGCGGCGCGCACGAAAGCCTGGTCGCGGTCGTTGTTGAGGCGCATGGCGATGATCGTGCCGCACTGCGACAGCACGCCCTCCGCCAGGTCAGACGGGCGCTGCGTGATGAGGCCCAGCGAGACACCGTACTTGCGGCCTTCCTTGGCGATCCGCGACAGGATGCGACCGACCGATGAACCATCGGCGTTCCTCTCGTTCGGCACGTACCGGTGCGCTTCTTCGCAGACCAGCAGGATTGGCTGCGTGCTCTCGTCGCGGGCCCACACGGCGAAGTCGAACACCAGCCGGCTGAGCACGGCGACCACGGTCGAGGTGATGTCGGAGGGCACACCAGAAACATCGATGATCGAGATCGGTCTCCCGTCAGACGGGAGACGAAACAGCTGGGCGATGAATTCCGCCATCGTGTCGCCCACCAGCATGCCAGAGAACATGAACTGGTAGCGCGGATCGGCCCTGATCTCCTCGATCTTGTTCTTGATCCGCAGATACCCCGCAGTGGTCCGGCCCTTGTCGAGCTTGCCCATCTCCGCGTTGACGACCGCCGTCAGGTCGGAAAGCAGGTAAGGGATCGGCGCATCGACCGTAATCCTGCCCAACTCCTGGGAAAGGCGATTGCGCATGCGCGCCTCGAACAAGCATTTGGCCAGGATTTCGGCGTCTTCTTGGCGCTCGTCTCCTCGCGCGGTGAGGAACACCTCGCAGTGTTCCTCAAAGTTCATCAGCCAATACGGCATCTGCATGTTGCTGACATCGAGCGTGACGCCGTTGTTGCGAAACGCGGCGCCGTATTCTCCGTGGGGATCGATCATCACCACGTGGCCTTCGGGCGCTGCCTCACAGATGCGGTGAAGGATCAGCGCGGCGGCAGTCGACTTGCCGGTACCGGTCGAGCCGAGCAGCGCAAAATGCTTTCCCAGCAGGGCGTCGATGTAGAGGCCGGCGCGAATATCCTTCGTGGGGAAAACGTTGCCGATCTGGATCGCGGCATGCCCCGTGCTTGCATAAACCTGCCGCAGATCCTCGTCCGTCGCAGGGTAGACCAGCGATCCTGGAATTGGATACGCGGTGACCCCGCGCCGGAAGTCGACTATGCGCCCGGTTTGTGCTTCGCCCCGTCCTTCGCCCAGGAAGTCGATCACGGCCACGATAGCATCGGGGGAATTACCGTCCTGCTTCTGGCTGCGCACGCTGGCCAGCAACCAATTGTCGCCAGCTCGCACCTTGATCTGGCTACCCACCTGCCCCGAGAGCGCCACTGAAGGGTCGGCATCTACAGAGCATTCAGTCAGTCGCGGAACATCGAGCATAATCTTCGATCCGGCCCCGGCGATCTCGATGACTACCCCGATCGGTGCATACGGGTTTCTGGCTCCGGGAGCATATGCGGCTACATCTGAGATGTGCGCGGGTCGGGATTCCCCGAAATCGGACGTGTGAAATGTCATTTTTCCCGCTGCCGAACGACCAAGAAGATGGATTTCGTTTTAGGTAGCGCAAGTTAACGGGGGCCTAAGCTCGGCCGTACGTCTTCAGACCAGCGCGAAGAGACGCCCAGCCAGCCAACCCATGGCGACCGAAACGATGACGGCAAGAAGTCCATAGAACAAGCCGTGTTGGTCGGCGAAGTCGGCGATGGCTCTTTCCAGACCGATCTTGCGGACTTCCACCGTGCTGCTGGCGGACGCAACCACTCTGCCGTCAGACACCGCAAAGGTTTCTGCCGTGTAGACACCGATCGGCACGCTTGACGGCAGCGCGATCCGAGCTTGGTACAACACCTGCTCACTCACCTTAACCGCGCTCTCCTCCTGCCGGTAGAGACCGTTCTTCGCGTTGAGCCCGACCAGCCCCTGCGAGAAGCGTAACTGCTCGTCTGGCTCGATCGCGCCAATCGGCGAGAGCTGCAGCCATTCCAGGCCCAACTCGTAGATCGCAGCGGTCTTCTCATCCACGATCTCGGAGATCGGGCGGGTCGAGGCAATCGCATAGTACGAAGGCGCGGAGCGGAACTCGGTGCTTTCCGCGTTGATCCAGATGCCCGCCACCTTCTGCTTCTCGCGCACCACAATCGAGTGGGTGGGCCCTTTGAGAACGACGATGATGTCGTACTCCTGGGCGGCGCGGGTGCCCTCCGGGTTGAGCACCGCACCGAAGAGCAGCAGCTCGGTGCCGGTAAAACCCTGGCGCAGCAGAACCTCGTGCTGGGAAACCTCCGGCACCAGGATCGGATCGCGCGCGCCCCCCAGAAGCAGCAACAGGACAACGGCGAGCGCAGCTCTCACAGCGGCGCCACCGTGTAGATGTTCTCCGGCCTGAAGCCGAGACCTACGGACATGCGCAGAGCGACCAGAATAACGATGACCGCAAGCAGCAGCCGCAGCTTCACGGGGCTGAGCTTCTGCGCGAACTGCGCTCCGATTTGCGCCCCGGTGACAGAACCTATCAACAGCAGCGATGCCAGCACGATGTCGACCGACTTGGTCGTTAACGCATGCATCATCGTGGTCGCCATCGTCACAAACAGGATCTGGAACAGTGACGTGCCCACAACGACGTTGGCGCTCATACCCAGAATGTAGAGCATGGCAGGCACCAGCACGAAGCCGCCACCTATGCCCATGAGCATTGTCAGAATGCCCGTCAGCACACCAAGCAGCAGGGGGGCCAATGGAGAGATGTAGAGTCCGGAGCGGTAGAACCGCCAGCGCATCGGCAAGTGAGCGACGAGAGGATGATGACGCCGTTTGCGAGCAGGCAACGGAATCCCGCTCCGCTCTGACCGCAAGGTCTGAATGCTCTCTCGCGCCATCAGCGCACCAATGGATCCGAGCAGCAGCACGTAGAGAATGTTGATCACGGTGTCGATCTGGCCGAGCTGCGCCAGAATGTTGAACAGCACAGCGCCGATCCCGGTGCCAACGATGCCACCCGCCACCATGACCCCGCCGATCTGGTAGTCCACGCCGCCACGTCGGGAATGCGCAAACGCGCCCGAGACGCTGGCGCCGGTCACCTGGCTGGCCGCCGAGGCCGCAGCCACGGTGGGCGGTATACCGTAGAAGATCATCAGCGGCGTAGTCAGGAATCCGCCGCCCACGCCGAACATGCCCGAGAGCACGCCTGTCAGCGCACCAAGGCCAACGATGATCAACCCGTTCACGGACAGGTTGGCGATTGGCAGATAAACGTCCATCGGCAAGCCTCGCTAGCTCACCCATGTGCCCGAGAAAAGGCGCGTCGAAAAAAGAACGTCGTTTTTAGAACCCGGCGCCTACCGTCAACGCTGGGCCCGATCCGGGTTCGGCATTTCCGGTGACGCGAAACCGCCAATCAAGGCCGATCCGCCCGAATACCCGGGGGGCTAGCGGCATGGACACAATTGCAGTCGGCCCTGCGTCCAGCCGCGACGCGCCCTTTTGCACACCGCCCCAAACGCCTGCGCCAACTCTGGCTTCGTAGCGTCCTATGCTCAACAAGCCCCGATCGAGACGGACTTGCCCGTCGGCGAACGGAGTTGCGTAACGACCGCCGATGTATCCTGCCTGTCCATAGACCTCTGCGCGCAGCGCACCAGGCAAAGACAGCGCCGGCAGTTCAGTCACCGCCATCGCGGCGGGCTGCACCCTTCGCGATCCGGCCTGATCGGTTAGCCGCCCCTCGATAGCGCCGACGATCGGAACGGCGGGGAGCGGCCGAACGGAGAGACCAAGGGCCGCGGACGTTTCGCTCACGGCGCCCAGAGTGGACGTCGTGCGCAAGTACGCTGTCGGCGCGTGAGAGTCCTGCATATCCAGCCGATAGCGCAGGACCGCGCCCGCCTGACTTGCCCCATAAGTGGCGGGCAAGGCTCCCGTGGGAAGCACGGCTGCGCCATCGTCACGTATCAAGGCCCAGGCATCTGCCGACCATCGGCGACCATTGCCGATAAGCTTTCCGATCCGCCCTCCCAGGAGCGCGGCCACTTCTCCATACCTTGCGGAAGTCGGCTGGGCGTTCAGGCTCGGCAGCGCTGCGGCGAAGATTCCGTCTTCGCGGCGTCCGGGAGGCGTCATATGGTCGCGCGGCAAATCGTCAAAGAAACGAAGCGCAGGCTCGGCCGGGCTTGGAGCCGGGGCGAAGGTGCCCGGAGCAAGGAAGTGCGGCCCTTCTCCACCAGCTGCGACTATCGGCCCTCCTCGCATGCCGCTTCGGGCGGGCGAGTACTGCACCGGCGCGCCGTAAAATCCCATCGGCAGCACCCCATAGCCAGTCCCCGCGTAAGACTGCGGCCCCGTCCTGAGAGGCGCGTCCGAACTCTCCGCCGCGGCTGCCGTCGCAGTGCCCACCGTGAGCACGACCTCAGGCAGGCTAAGACCACCCTCGCTTCCGAGGCTGGTGATGCGCGCGCCGGCCCAACCCAGCAGCAAAGCCGTCAGCACGACGAGCGGCTGTCCGCGTGCGCGGCGACGGCGTCCCGCGATCATGCCGCTGCTCCTTGTGCCAAGACGGTGGCAGGGTGATGGCGATGCTCGGTCTTGTCCCAGACTACCGCAGCGCCGCGCAGCGTCTGCACATAGGAGAACAGAGCCCTTCGCCCCGCCATGATGGAAATAATATTGCCAACGAAGATACGCGGCACGGATCGCAGCCCCTCCCGCACTCCGTACTCGCGCGTGGTGAAGGCAAACCGCATCAGCATTCGCCACAAGAGACTGAACAGGCACAAGACCAACATTGCCCGCAACATGGGCGAGGTTGGATGCGCAGGAGTCATCCAGCCAGCGAGTCTGGCCGCAAAGAGCAAGCCGGAGATGAACAGCCACAGATACGCCGCCGTGAACACCAGTGCCATGAGCGGCCCTCGCCGATCGCGAAGCCGCATCCACACGTCGAGCGGCCGGCGCGACCAGCCGAGGCGGTCCCACCCCTGCAGTGCGATGCCGTGTATCCACCGGGTCTTCTGCCGCACCGAGGTTTCGAGGGTGGAAGGGAAGTACGCGCGGGTGGCAACCAGCCCTCCATCCGCAGCTCGCAGGCGCAGGAAGCGCGAGCGGCCGCCTGCATGCGAGAAGAGCAGCCCCAATTCGTAGTCTTCGGTCAGACACTCGGAAGCGAAGGGCCCATCTCCGCCCTCTTGAGCGCGCAAGTGCGCCAGCGCCTCTAACCGCTCCCGGCCAAAACCGCAGCCTACCCCGGCAGCTGGGATCGGCGCCTTGATCGCGTCGCGCACCACAAGCGCCTTCGCGTGCGCTTCTGCAAATTCATCGGAATAGTGACCGGCAATCCACGGTGAGAGATGTTGCGGCTCGGGCAGCACCGGCAGCTGTACGAAGTCCGCCTCTGCCAGACCCGCGTCGATCGCACCGATCGCTTCGGGATGGACCATATCCTCCGCATCATGCATCACCACTCCACGAAAGCGGACGCCAGCGCGCCGTTCATCCTCGCACATGGCGCGGTAGACGCGATTGAGGCAGTCGGCCTTCGTCGTAGGGCCCGCTCGATCATGGATGACGATCCGCAGCCGTCCGTCTCCGTTTGCACCTGACAGGGCGGCCGCGACAGTCGCCGGGTCGTTTCCGTAACACCCCACATAAAGACGCAGATCGCGCTGCGGCCAGACGCGCAAGGCGTGCCCGATCATGTGGCCGATTACCGCAGATTCTCTCCACGCAGGCACGAACACTGCAAGGGGAGTGGAGAGTGGCCTTCCGGCCGCAGTAGTCACCACCTGTCCTGACCGAAGCCCGCGCATGAGGCGCAGCCCGAGCCAAATGAGATCGACGGCCATCTCATCCAAGGCGCCGAGCACGAACCAGAACGCAGTGAAATACAGCAATTCCTGCTGCAAAAGCTGCAGCCCACCCAGCGCAACGCGCAGAAGCTCTACTGTCATGGTCCGCACCCCCAGGGTACCTCGCTACAGGTACCCAAGGGGACGTGCCATTTACAATTATGTAACCATGATTTGCCGTGTGTTCGCCGCCGGATAGCTCCAGAGCCTTACCAGGTGCCCTCGTTGGGCATGCTGGCCCAAGGTTCCTGAACGGGCAGATGGCCATCCTGGAGAAGCTCTACCGAGATTCCGTCCGGCGTACGGATGAAAGCCATGTGTCCATCCCGCGGCGGGCGGTTGATGACAACACCTGCGTCCATAAGCCTTTGACAAGTCTCGTAGATGTCATCGACTTGGTACGCGAGGTGACCAAAATTACGGCCGCCGGTATATTCCTGCGGATCCCAGTTGTACGTCAACTCTACCTCGGCGACGCCTTCCTGTCCGGGCGCGGCCAGAAAGATCAGGGTGAAGCGCCCTTGCTCATTCCGCGTCCGCCGAACTTCTTCCAGACCGATGAGATTGAAGAAGCGGATGGTCGCATCGGGATCGCTCACGCGGATCATCGTGTGCAGATAGCGGGTCATGGGGAGGTCTGCCTTTTTTCGTTCAAAGCCAAAAAGCGGTTTCTCGCCGGGTAAGCCGGCGGTGCACAGCATGTGCCAGGCTCTCGGACTAGGCTGACCGCATGCCTGGGCGCAAGTCGCGCTACCGGACGACATTCAGGGCTGTTGCAACCCTGCAGCAAAGCAGCGACTCTATTGTCAGTCGCTCATACCGCCCAAGGCTGAAGCGAGACCGCTCAGCTGAAGGCCATAATACGCCGGGGAGCCTGTAAGCCGGGTTCTGTCTTGCCGACGGTATCCTATCGCAGGACCGTATCGGCAAGGGCAGCCATTCCTCTTACGCGGCGCATCGCTGCGCCGCTCCAGCGACCAACCCGGGCTGCCTGGGTCCGAAACAAACCCGCCGATCCCTCAGCTTTCGCTGACGCCGGCGCGCAGCCCCTATTCGGTCTTGCTCCGGGTGGGGTTTGCCATGCCGCTTACCGTTGCCGGAAGCGCGGTGCGCTCTTGCCGCACCCTTTCACCCTTACCTATCGCTCACAAGGAGCGTATCGGCGGTCTGCTCTCTGTGGCACTTTCCCTAAGCTTCCCCTTGCCTTCGCAAGACTCGCCCGGCGGGCGTTACCCGCCACCCTCGTTTCGTGGAGCCCGGACTTTCCTCGGCGCTAACAAGTAGCGACGCGGCTGCCCGGCTCCCCGACGCGCGGGCTACCTAGCATGGCCGATGTCCCGCTCCAACAGGAGCTCGAACAGAATGCCGCCGATTTCCCCATCGATTTCGCCGTCGATGTATTCTGGCCGCCACCGCCGTTGGAAGGCGCTGACTGCCGCGCGTCCATCCGTGATATCGTAGCCAAACCGCTCAAGCGCCAGGTAAAAGGCGCCGGGGTTGTCATAGAACAGGTTCATCTTGGCTTTCGGGATCTCCAATGCGAGCCCCAGCTGGCCAAGCCGCGCCCAGTCGAAGTATTCCCCCGGATCCTGCTTGCGTGCCGGCGCCACATCTGAGTGTCCGACCACGTTGGCGCGAGGGATGTCATGCCGGTCCATCATGTCCGCCAGCAGCGGCAGAAGGGCATCCATTTGTGGCTCGGGAAAGGGACGATACCCGAACTCGTGCCCCGGATTGGCCAACTCGATCCCGATGCTCGCCGAGTTTACGTCGGTGATGCCGCGCCAGTAAGACTTGCCGGCGTGCCAGGCACGCTTGTCCTCAGGCACCAGGTTGGTGACCGCTCCATCCTCGTCGATCAGGTAGTGCGCCGAGACTTGTGCGGACGGGTCACAAAGCCGAGCCAGCGCCTCGTCGCTGCTGCGCATACCAGTGTAGTGCAGAACCACCATCGAGATCGGCAGTGCTCGCTCGTTGCAATTCGGAGACGACACCACCCGATTTACCAGCCAGCGGTTCATTGCCCTGCGCCTCCTTGTCCGCCGTCGGCGGCGAAGCCGCCGTCCCTGAGACCTCGTCCTTACGCAGCCTGCGGCAGCATCGCCCCGAGCACCAGCGCCTCGTCGCTCAGCACGAACTGGAGGTGCCCACCGACGGTCTCTGCCAGCTGCGCCAGCATAGCTGCCGGAGCGGTGCGGCTGGATAGCTCGGTCGGAGACATGGCACCTTCCAGAGCACGGCCGATTTCACGATCGAAAGCAATGCGGGGGCCTTCCGAGCGCACAACGATCTCGCTTGCGCCATCACGCAGCTCGGCTGCCAGCGACAGCGTGCCGCCACGAGGCAACGCCTCTATGCCGATGAGGGCAAAGTTCAGAAGGGTCTTGATTGCCGGCTTGGGCATAGCGTCGCTGCCGAGCGCCCACTCCACGGAGATCCGCGGATTGTTGGCAATGAGCGCATCGACGAGGACCCGCGCCTCGTTGACCGGAACGAGTTCGCCGAAACCGCCGGCCGCACCGAAAGCCAGACGAAAGAACTTGAGCTTGTCGGCCGAAATGCGCGCGCTCTGCTCCAGCAACTCGAAGCAGCGCTGGCGCATCTCCGGGTCCTTCTCGTCGGCGAGCAGTTCGAGGCCGTTGCTCAGCGCACCCACCGGGCTCAGCATGTCGTGGCAGAGCCGCGAGCAGAGCAGGCTAGCAAGGTCGAGCGAGCTGGTCGTCATGGTCTTGTGCATCCGTTCTTCGTTGGCGCCACGCCAAGGTCTCGGAGCAAACGGCTTTCGCTCTCCGCCCCTTCCCTGCCCCCGCGCTCCTAGCGTTCAACAACTCGATGGGAAAGCGGAGTGAAACCTTTCCCGCTATCGCGCCAGAAAGCAACCTCGTCTCCTGCAACGATCGCCCAGATGCGCGAATCGCCAGTGGAATGTTCGCAGTCGGTGGCTGAGGGCACGGGGTGGCCCGCCGGATGAGAGTGAAAGTACCCAAGCACCTCCGGCCCGCCGTTTCGCGCCTCCTTGTGTGCAGCCAGCAGCGCCACGGGATCGACCTCGAAGCGCGTCCGCGGTTGCGGTGAGACATTCCGGGCCGCAACGGCCTGTTCTATCCTTTGCCCTGCTCCCAGAAGCAGGCCGCAGCACTCATCGGGCGATGCTCTTGCGGCTTCCTCTCGCAGTGTGGCCATCGCGCCACTTGTCACTTCTATGGTCATAACCAAATCCTAGCGGTGAATGGGGGGCAGGAACATAGAATTGCCGGCATGACCGGCCCGGAAGCGGCACGGCTCGATAAAGCGGTGGCCGATGCAAGCGGCCTCTCGCGCGAGCGGGTGAAGGCGCTGATTGCAAAGGGGCTGGTAACAGTGTTCGGCACGGTTGCTTCGCAGCCTTCACTCAAGGTCTCCCCGGCGTCTGCTTTCACCATTCTGGTTCCGCAAGCTGCGCCAGCTGAAGCGGAAGCGCAAGAGATCCCGCTGAACATCGTCTACGAGGATGACGACCTCATTATCGTAGACAAACCCCCGGGGCTCGTGGTCCATCCCGCCGCAGGCAACTTGGACGGGACTTTGGTGAACGCGCTGCTTCACCATTGCCGTGGGCAGCTCTCCGGTATCGGCGGCGTCGCGCGCCCCGGCATCGTTCATCGTATCGATAAAGACACCTCCGGCTTGCTGGTGGTTGCCAAGAGCGACCGGGCGCACGAGGGGCTGGCGCAGCAGTTTGCCGCGCATTCCATCGTGAGATCCTACCGCGCCGTCGTATCGGGGATTCCTCGTCCGGCAGCGGGACGCATCGAAGGAGCGATCGCGCGATCGTCTGCGAATCGAAAGAAGATGGCTATCGTCGCCGATGGGCGCGGCAAGCGCGCCGTAACCCACTACAAAGTATTGGAATCGCTGAAAAGTGCCGCTTTGGTAGAATGTCGGCTTGAAACCGGGCGCACGCATCAGGTCCGCGTTCACATGTCGTCAATCGGCCATTCGCTATTAGGGGACCCAGCATATGGACGCACACCATCCGCGCTGCGGCCCCTCCTCGACCGGGTCGACTTCCACCGCCAAGCGTTACACGCTGCGGAACTCGGCTTCGTCCACCCCGTTAAAGGAGAAACGGTTCACTTCGTCAGTGCCATGCCGGAAGATATGGCGACACTGATCAGGGAATTGAAACACTGAAATCGGATATGTGTGCTATACTGAACATGTGGCCTCAAGCTAAGGTGCCTTCAAGGGCCTTTGACCGTGGGCCGACACAGAAAGGACGGATCACGTGAGCACTAAGGAACGCAATCTGCCAGCCGTTCCCGCACTTGGGGGCGAGCAGAGCCTCAACCGCTACCTTTCCGAGATCAAGAAGTTCCCGGTGTTGGCGCCGGAGCAGGAATACATGCTCGCGCAGCGCTACAAGGAACATGAGGATCGGGAAGCCGCCGCGCAACTCGTGACGAGCCACCTTCGGCTCGTGGCGAAGATCGCCATGGGTTACCGCGGCTATGGCCTGCCGGTTTCGGAGCTGATCTCCGAAGGAAACATCGGCTTGATGCAGGGCGTCAAGAAGTTCGAGCCCGAAAGGGGCTTCCGCCTGGCCACGTACGCGATGTGGTGGATCAAAGCCTCTATCCAGGAGTATATTCTGCGCTCGTGGAGCCTGGTTAAGATGGGCACGACGGCCGCGCAGAAGAAGCTTTTCTTCAACTTGCGCCGCATGAAGAAGAACCTCGACGCCTACGAGGACAGCGACCTGCATCCCGACGACGTCAAGTCGATCGCAACTACGCTCGGCGTCTCCGAGCAGGAAGTGGTCAACATGAATCGCCGGATGATGATGGGCGGCGACGCTTCGCTCAACGTCTCCCTGCGCGAGGAAGGCGAAGGCCAGTGGATGGACATCCTGCAAGATGACAATCCGCTGCAGGATGAGATCGTCGCCAGCGCCGAGGAGAAGACTGTGCGTCACGACCTTTTGGTTGAGGCCATGGACACTCTCAACGAGCGCGAGCGTGACATCCTGACAGAGCGTCGTCTGACCGACGATCCGAAGACGCTTGAAGAGTTGAGCCAGGTCTATCATGTCAGCCGCGAACGCGTGCGTCAGATCGAGGTGCGCGCCTTCGAGAAGTTGCAGAAGGCGGTGACTCGTATCGCCACCGACAAGCGACTGATGCCGGCGGCAGGCTGAACGGGCTTCACTTACACGCTCAAGAGGGCCGTCCGAAAGGGCGGCCCTTTTTGGTTA
This sequence comes from Novosphingobium kalidii, assembly GCF_040534015.1. Lineage (NCBI taxonomy): Bacteria > Pseudomonadati > Pseudomonadota > Alphaproteobacteria > Sphingomonadales > Sphingomonadaceae > Novosphingobium > Novosphingobium kalidii. Next base: position 452,316 of record NZ_JBEWLY010000013.1, on the reverse strand, counting down.
CGCTCTCAAGGCCCGCATGATCGGCTGACTGAGGATGTCCGGCCTCTTGTCAAGCCCTGTCCTGGCATTTCGCACGGGAACGCAGCGCCGCCACCACGGTTATCTTGAAGAACGCAGCCGATTGCACTGACTGTTCATCGCCAACGCTGAATGCTTTTACTGGATGCCACCATGCGCTTACCCTCCATTCTGTTCGCTTGCACGCTCCTCGCGGGCTGCGGAGGAGACGGTGGGCCGACGGTCATCGACGGCAGCAGCCAGGAAGCCTACGAAAGCAGCCTCAGGGAGGCAAAGAAGGACATAGGACCGGCCCAGCGCATCAAGCTGGAAGCGGCCATCCGCGAGCATCAGGCGCGCATGTTTGCCAAAGCGGACAGCCGGCAGGAGTATCAGAAGCTGGTACGCGAAGGCATGAACGGTCTGACGGCGCCCGGCATCGTGGCGCAGTTCGATAAGGATGTGGACCGGGTGCAGGGCAAGGCCGCGGACGCGATCTTTGACGCGAAGCGTGCGCTGGGAAAGCTGTAGGCTCGTAGCTTAGAGCACTTCCATTTTGCTCGGCCTGAGGAAATTCGCCAAGGGGGAGGCGCGATCTTCGACGCCTTCTGTCTTGCTCTTGCTCGTCGGCGGATGCTCAACAGGCTAGCCAACGTGTAAGGCTCGACCCCCGCTCTCGTCAAAAAAGCGAGCGCGGGGGTCGATCTCTCTCAATCATGAGCGGGGCCGGCTGACCGCCGGCCCATCCCAGATCAGAAGTGTGCGATCACACCAGCCATCGGGCGGATGCTGTCGAAGTCATACGTCTCCATCTGAACACGCAGGCGAATACCGCTGTTGGTGGTGATGCCACCCAAACCGATGTCCTTGGGTCCGACTTCCACGCCGAGGCCGTAGATCCAGTCCTTCTGGTCGCTATAGGCGCGCTTGCCGTTCACCCACTGGTAGCCGGCCGAAGCGAAGATCATGCCACTGTCACCTGCGCGTGCGCCAAAACGGCCACGCACACCGTATTCCCAATCGATGTCGCCGAAGCCCTTGGTCGCGTTGCCTTCGACGCCGGCGAACACGGGGCCAAGCGGAACGTTGACGCCGGCGACGCCACTGACGAGGCCGCCATTCATGGTGCCGCCGCGGGGCGAACCGAATTCGCTGTCACGGTCAAACTCATGGTAGCCGCCGAGAACGCCGACATAGGGCTCGATGCCGAATGCCGGAGTGCCATCAGGTGCTGTGGCCATGCCGCCGTCCTGAGCCACCGCAGCGGCGGGAATGGAAAGCGCGATGGTCGCGGCGAGCAGAAACTTCTTCATTGGTATCTCCGAGGTCTATCGTCGTGGGCGAACCCTTGAGCCTGGTCTAACCCGATAGCCACCCAAAGAGTTTCGCCCCAGAAACCTTTAAATCCGGGTGTTGTATATTTGCGTCACTCCTCGGAGTCCCCACCCCGAGGTCAGCAATCAGTCATAGATGCGCCAGCGACGGAGCACTTTCTGCAGTCCGTCGCGCAGAAGATTAGCGGCGCCCAGCCCGCTCACCGGTGACCTTGGCCGAGCCGAACATACCCATCTTGCACCTGCCACTGATTGCATCCTCATCCACCTGAAGGTCGTACTTGAGCGTGATCTTCATGGGCTGCTCCACCTTTACCTCGAACCTCGCGCAGCCTTCGCCCCAACTGCCGCCGGCAAACTCCTGCCGTCCTTCGGAAGCCGAGAGGTACCCGGACAGCACGCCTCCGTCGGTTTGGAAATGGGCAACCATGGCTTGTGGCCCCATCGGCATCTTCAGCACCAAGTTCCAGTCACCGTCGATAGCCGCTGCTGTAGCTGCTGCCGTTTTCGTCCCGCCCGGAAGAACAAGAGAGGCGGCGGGCGGGGCCATGGCGTTTGCCGGACCCGCTTGCGGAATGGCTGTTGCGGCCGCCTCCTCCATCTCCCGAACTCCGGCACGCAACCTGGCGGTGCCGGACACGTCCCGCTGCTCGATCACGTCGAGAATACGCGCAGGGGTAAGCGGCAGAACCAGTTCCTCGATCTCGCCGAAGGGGCTCAGCGCGTCGGCGATGGCATTGACCAGCGTCGGCGGGCCGATGATCGCTCCGCCCTCACCCACCCCGCGCATCCCCCCGATGGTCTTTGATGGGGTGTTGGCATGGATATACTCGAAGATCGGAACGTCGGTGATCGCTGGCAGCAGGTAGTCCTTGAACGTCGCCGCCATCGGATTGCCACGCGCGTCGTATGGCATGTCCTCAAGCAGGACCATGCCGATCGCCTGCGCTAGCCCGCCAGCCACCTGGCCTTCGACGACCGCCGGGTTGATCACCGTGCCGCAGTCTTCCGATGCGATCCAGCGCAGGATTTTCACGAAGCCCGTATCGGCGTCCACTTCGACCACGCAAGCATGAGCCGCGCTGGTCATCGTCATAGGCGGGGGCTGATAGCGGAACTGAACTTCCAGCCCTGCCTCGAACCCGGGAGGCAGGCGATGCGGCTCCCCGTAAGCGATATTCGCGAGTTCGCCGATCGGCCGCGACATCTCCGGCGCGCCGGCGATGTGGACGATCCCCTCCTCGATGCTCACGCTCTCAGGCGAAGCATTGTAGAGGTGCGCTGCAAGCGTCTTGACCTTGTCCGCCAGCATCTCGGACGCGCGGATCGCCGCACCACCACCGATCACGCCTTGCCGGCTGCCAGCCGCCCCAGGGCCAAAGCCGCCCCTAGTGTTGTCGCCCTCATAGACGGTCACGTCTTCATAGCGCACGCCAAGACGGTCGGCGATGCACTGCGCCATTGTGGTTGCGGTGCCGTGCCCCTGCGAGTGCGTTGACATCGCCGCCGTGACTTTGCCGGTGGGTTCGATCCGCACCTGGGCGAGTTCGCCGGTCATCGGGGCCATAGAACCGGCCGATCCTGTAGGCTCTATATAAGTCGCAATGCCCAGTCCGAGGTAGCGGCCTTCCCTGCGCGCATTAGCCTGCTCGCGGCGGAAGGCAGGGATGTCGAAGTTAGCGACCAGCTTCTCCAGGCACTCACCGGGCGTGATGTCGTCGACGGGGATTCCCATGCACGAGGTGGTCGGCTGGTCCGACAGATAGACGAGATTGCCCCGCCGGATCTCCACAGGGTCGATACCGATCTTGCGCGCCGCCTTGTCGAGCAGCGTCTCGCGGATCAGCGATTCCATCGCCCAAGGCCCGCGATAGGCAGCCAGGCCATTGGTGTTCGTGTACCAGCCGCGGCTGACAAACCCATAGGTCGGCATCTTGTACGCGGGCCACATGAACATGTGCACAGCGATGTTGTTGTCGGCACCTTGAGGATAGGCGCCGTTATTGCAGTCATAGATGCCATGGCTGGCCTGCATGCGCCCGTCGGCGTCGAAGCCCACCTCAAGCCTCATCTCCGCCTCGCGAGCTTGCGCAGAAGCGGTAAGCGCCTCGTAGCGATCCTCGGTCCATTTCAGCGGTCGGCCGAACAGCATCGCGGCGCAGATGACCGCGCACTCCTCTTTCCAAGGGGTGTTCTTCAGGCCGAAGGAGCCGCCGACGTCCTTGGCGATCACCCGGATCGCCGCTTCCGGAAGGCCCAGCGCAAGGCTTACCCAGCGGGCAATGTTGTGCGGGCTCTGACACGTGATGTAGAGCGTCAGTTCCTCGGGCCCCTCGCGCGTGGCGAGGATCGCACGGTTCTCCATGGGTGCCTGCGAGATGCGCTGATGCACGACCGTTTGCCGCACGCGATGCGCTGCCGCGTTTAGGGCGTCCAAAAGTTCCCCCTCGGGCTCTTCGTCACCGATCTCCGCTGAGACGTTGCTGTCGGTGCCCGGATGGATCGGAGGTCCGCCCATCGCCTGGGCGACCGTGACCACAGGCTCGAGTTCCTCGTACTCCACTGCGATGAGCGCAGCAGCGTCCTCCGCGATCGCGCGGGTCTCGGCGATGACGAGCGCAAGCGGGTCGCCAACGTACTGCACGTAAGTATCGGCCAGTGGCGTGATGGGCACCTCGGACGGCGTGAAGAAGAAGCTCATCATGGTGATGGGCTGCCGCGCGAGGTCCTTGGCCAGCATGATGGAGTGGACGCCTGGCACATCCAGCGCCGCGCCAGTATCGATCGACACGATGTTCCCCCGCGCGATCTGGCTGCGCGCGAAGGCGACGTGGAGCGTTCCTGGAAGCATTACGTCATCGGTGTACTGCCCGCGCCCGGTGAGGAGCCGCGCATCCTCCTTGCGAGGAACGCGCTTGCCGATCCAGCGGGCCGCACCGATACCGGGCGCGCCTTCGCGACGAGCCGGTGCGTCCGCCTCACTCATGCGGTGTCCCCCGAGGTCAGGATCCGGGCAGCCTTGCGGATGCCCTGATAGCCCGTGCAGCGACAGATATGGCCTGACATTGCCGCGATCAGCTGCTCCTCGGTCGGCTTCGCGCCCTCGGCGGTGAGCGCGGCGAACGTCATGACGACGCCAGGCGTGCAGAAGCCGCACTGCAGCCCGTGCGCATCACGCATGGCCTGCTGCACCGGGTGCAACGTGCCCTCAGGATCGGCGAGACCCTCCACGGTCGTCACCTCGGCGCCGTCGGCCTGGACCGCGAGCATCAGGCATGAACGTACAGCACGGCCGTCGACCACGACGGTGCAGGCGCCGCAAACGCCGTGTTCGCAGCCGATATGGACACCGGTGTAGCCGGCGTCGGCGCGCAGGAAGTCGCCCAGCGAGGTTCGGGCCTCGACCCGGCCGGTGTGGCGACGTCCATTGATGGTCAACTGGATGGCGTGTTCGCTCATGCGGGTTCCCTCAAGGCAAAGGCTTCGCGCATCGTCTTGACGAAAATGCGGCGGCCGACCGTCCGCCGGTATTCGGCACTGGCGTGGTGATCATCGAACGGGGCCGCATCTGCCAGGCCAACGGCGGCGAGGGCATCCAGATCAAGGCGATCAAGCGCCTCACCCACCAGCGCGCCCTCCAACCTGTTCATGCCTATGGGAGTTGGGCCCATGCCGAACCAGGCGAGCCCGGCCCGAGCGATCGTTCCGCTCTCGACCACTGCCGCGCCTACCATCCCGACCAGCGCAAAGTCGCCAGGCCGCCGTGCGACTTCGCGAAACAGGACATGATGCCCTTCCAGCCAATCCGGATAGACGATGCCGGTGACAAGCTCGTCAGGCTCAAGCACGGTCATGTACGGGCCGATGTAGAAATCGCGCGCTGCAACCCGCCGAGTGCCCCGCACCGACGCGATCTCGATCGTGGCACCCAAAGCAACGGCTGTGGCCGGCATTTCCGCAGCCGGTTCGCCCAATGCGATCGAGCCGCCGATGGTGCCGCGGTTGCGCGTCTGGTGATGCCCGACGTGCGACAGTGCCTGCACAAGCGCCGGCAATTCGCGTGCGAGCACCTTGTCGTTCAGAGCGTCAGCTTGCCGGGTGGTGGGACCGATGCGGGTACCATTCGAAACGCGGGTAACTCCTGCGAAACCCTCGATACGATTAACATCGACGAGGATGAAAGGCTGGCTCATCCGCAAGTTGAGCAAGGGCATGAGCGTCTGCCCACCTGCGATCACAGTTGCGCCGCCCCCCGCTTCGCTCAGGATCTGGCAGGCTTCCGCCACCGTCGTCGGTGCAACGTAATCGAATGGCGCCGGCTTCATGTGCGACCGCCTCGCCGACCGGCCTCATACCCTGCTGCCGCGGAGAGGATCACCAGGATCGCCACCATCAGGGCGACCACGCCATGATAGTAGTTGCGGCCCAGCATGAAGCCAGTGAGCACCGCCAACACCAAAGCGACAACCCAGCTCCACAGCGGTGCCGGAGCGCTGGCAATGGGCGAAGTCTGGGTCGGACCAGCAGGAGCAGAGACGGCAGGTGCCGCCATGACGGACGCAGTCGCAGCATCGCCGGTGGGCTCGGCCACCGGTACCGGCCCGGCCTGATCACCCGATGCGCTTACCACGGCATTGAATCGTGCGAAGAACTTGCCCGTCAGGTTCTTGGCGGTCGCATCGATGATCGGGCCGCCAAGCTGCGCCATACGTCCGCCGACTTCGGCATCGACGTCATACGTCACGAGAGTACCACCGCCTGGTGCATCGGAGAGCCGGACCTTCGCGCCGCCCTTTGCGGTACCCGCGATCCCGGCATTGCCCGACCCGCTGATCCTATAACCGCTCGGCGGGTTCAGCTCCGTGAGTTCGACATGACCTTTGAAGCGGGCACCGATCGGGCCGATCTTGATCTCCGCCACGGCGACAAAGCGATTTTCGCCCTCGCGCTCAAGGCTCTGGCAGCCAGGAATGCACTGCGCGAGCACAGCGGGATCATTGAGCGCGTTCCAGACCTCGCTTCGCTCGGCAGCGATCGTCTGCTCGCCCGTCATGCGCATCTATATTCTCCCCTGGCCACAACGCTTGAGCGCCGCGCTCAATCCACGAGCGCCTCTCCTGCACTGGAACGCAATGAGCAGAAAGAGTACGATCCAGTGTGGCTCATTTTGAAGACAATGCGAAGCAATATTCGCGCTGCTTGACCCCGCACCCGCTCGTTCGATACGCCTTGTTGAATACGAGAGCTCGGAGATCTGGTGAAAAAAGGCGCAGTGCTGGTGCTCTGAAGGAGATGATCGTGGACGAGGAACTCGAGAAACTGCGCGCCACCGTTCGACACCTGAAGGACCGGCAAGATATACTCGATTGCATCCAGCGTGAGAGCCGCGCCCGCGACCGGCAGGACGTGGAGATGATCGCCTCCTGCTGGTGGGAGGACGGCGTGGACGAACACGGCGCCATCATCACCGCCGCACCCGATTATCCCGAACGAGCCAATTTCGGGCATCGCCGCGGCTTCCTGCAAACGAGCCACAATATCACCAATCACCTTTGCGAACTCGACGGCGATATCGCGCATTGCGAGTCTTACGTGATCGGCGGCCTCGCCTGGAAGCATGGCAAGCGCACGTCTATCGCGTTCGGCCGCTATCTGGACCGCATGGAGCGAAGGGGGGATGAGTGGCGCATCCTGACGCGCCGCTGCACAATCGAGATGACTTGTGACGGTGATGCCGAGTGGGTTAACTCGGACGCCATCAAAGGATTTCTCAAGGGGCTCTGGTCGAGGAAAGATCCCTCCTACGAACGTCCGTTCGTAGCAAGGGACACGAACGAGGGCGTGCGGTGGTAGGGGCCTTGCTGGCCAGGGTCCGGTGCCGCTAGGAACGACAAGTGCGATCCATGCCGGGCGCACCGAGCGAGGGGCTCCACCGGACGCATGCTGCGGATCATAGCCAAGATCGTCTTCTGGTTTCTTGCGATCAGCCTTGGGCTGACGCTGCTTTTCCGCTTCGTGCCGCCGCCGGTGACCGTGACGATGCTGGTCGACGCCAATGGCATCACCAAGGACTGGACACCCCTGAGCAGGATAGACCGTGACATGGTTGCCGCCGTCATCGCAGGGGAAGACGGGAAGTTCTGCAGCCACAACGGCTTCGACACAGAAGCGATCGAGCAAGCAATGGAGCGCAACGCGAGCGGCGGAGGTCTGCGGGGTGGCTCCACGATCAGTCAGCAGACCGCCAAGAACGTGTTCCTTTGGCAGGGTGAAGGCTGGACCCGCTATTTGCGTAAGGGGCTGGAAGTCTGGTTCACGTTCCTGATCGAAACCTTGTGGGACAAGCGACGGATCATGGAAGTCTACCTCAACGTCGCCGAGACCGGCATTGGAACCTACGGTGTAGAGGCAGGTGCACAGCGTTATTACGGCAAGTCCGCCGCCAGGCTCTCCCCAACCGAAGCTGCCCGCATGGCCGCTGCCCTGCCCAGCCCCAAGAAGCGCAGTGTAAAAAACCCAAAGGGTTTCACCCGCCGCCACGGCAACACCATCGCCGCACGCCTGGGCGTGGTGAAGCGCGGTGGCTACGACGCCTGCATCTACGAGTGACGCTTGGGCGCCGTTCGGCGCCAGAGTGAGAGGACCTGACCCACCCCGCTCCTAAGTCCGGGGCAGGCTCCTCTCAGCGCTTTCACACTGATGGGAGCAGGCACGAAAAAGGGAGAGGCTTTCACCCCTCCCCTTCCCGTTTTCACACAACAGCTCTGAGATCAGAAGCCCATCACGAAAGTGCCGCTGACTGCGCGCGGCGCACCAAAGTTCACGAAAGCCGAGCTCGCGGCCGTGGCAAGCGCGCCGCTGAATGAGCCGACGTAGAACTTGTCGAAGAGGTTCGTGACGTTGAGCTGCAATTCGCTCTTGTTGAGGCCAAGGCTCTCAAGCTTGTAGCTCAGGTTCAGGTCGACGACGGTGTAGCCCTTGAACCGCACCGAGTTGATGTCGTTCAGGTAACGATCGCCGGTGTACTTCGCCTGAGTACCTGCCGAGAAATCGCCCAGGTTCAGCTCGGCACGACCTCCGACCAGCCACTGGGGAGCCTCACGCTCACGATTGCCGCTGGTCCGCAAGAATGCATCGCCGTTAGCATCTACGTAGCAGTAGCTGCCCAAGTTGGACGCACAGCTGCTGCCGTTGAAGACATCGTTCTGGATTTCGCCCTCGATGTATGAGGCGAATGCGTAAAGCGACAGCTCACGGATTGGCCGCATCGCTACGCTGGCATCGATACCGTACTTCTTAACCGGCCCCAGGTTGGTGTCGGTAGAGTTACCGTCGATGTCGACTGCAGTTACAATGCGGTTCTTGTACTTCGAGTACCATCCGGTCACCACCGCCTGGATCATCGGCGTGGTGTAACGCAAGCTGAGATCGAAGCTGTCTGAAGTCTCCGCGACGCGGCGGCCCAGCGGATCGTTCTCGGCGTAGTAGAAGGTGCCATAGAGCGCGTCGGTGCTCGGCGCCGAGATGTTCTTGGCGTAGCTGCCTGCCAAGCTCAGCTGCGGCGTAAGCTTGAAAACGGCTCCGACGTTCGGGAGCACCTTGTCATACTTCGCAGTGCGCGAGCCCGGACCACCGAAGCGGGGATTTGCATCCAGGTAGTCGCCGACCAGGGTGGCAGACGGGCACGAGACGTTACCGCTCGCCGAAGTGGTGACGCAGTACTGGTTCAGCTCGCGCTTGAAGAATGGTGCGCGAACGCCAAGCAGAACCGTGAGTTGTTCGTTCAGGAACTGCCCGCGATACTCGCCCGAAATCTGGTGCAGCGTGGCGTAGGACAGACGATCGCGCTTATCGAGGCGATCGCCGTTCTCGTCAAAAATCGGATCGTTGATCGGGAAGACATCGACAGGCTCGCCGTTGCGCTGCAAAAATCCGGCGGATCCCGTCTGGCGGTGACGCGCGCGATCGAAGCTGTACGAAAGGCGAACGCTGTGGTTGTCGTCAATTTCGTAGGCCAGATTGGTGATCGCGATCCAGCGATTGGTGATGGTCTGGCTGGGGGTGAGAACGCGCACGGCATCGCCCGATCCGGTCACACCGTCACCGTTGAGGTCGACGTCACCAAAGAAGTAGTAAGAGGCTGCGCGGCTGCTCACGGGAGCTAATGTTTCAAAGAAGACGCCGGTCAGGCCGTCGTCGCTGAGCCCTTCAACACCGATGGAGGTACCGCCACCGTTCGCCTTGACGTACTGATAGGCTCCGTCGACTGAAAGCGTGAGCTTGTCCGTAAGATAGAACAGTGAGTTCAGACGCACGTTGCCGGTGTTCGAGGGATTATAGCGACGCTCGAACTGCGAACCACAGCTGTTGGGGATGCTGCCCGTGCTAGTGGTGCAGGGGATGCCGTCCGATACCTCGTAGAAACGCTCGTCCTTGTCGAGGGTGATCGCCTGCGCGCTTAGCGGCGAGCCGCCGAAGTTGTTGCGGTTCTCGTTGTAGTGCCCGGCCAGCGAGATGAAGTTCCCGTCCTCACCGATCGGCTGGTAGACTTTACCGTTGAACTGCTTCTTCTCGACTTTTCCGTAGTTCGCGAAAGTAGCACCGTTGTGCGCATAGGAGCCCGAGAACCAGGCGCGCGTGCCGATCGCGTTGAGATTGCCGGTCTCGACCTTTGCGAAGAACCGCTTGAACGAGCGGTCCTCACCACCAGAGCCTTCCGCGACGATGTCACCATAGGTCAGGCTGGTGATCAGACCGAAGTTCTCATCCGGAATAATCGTGTTGATGTTTACGGTGCCGCCGACTGCGGCAGGGGTCGGGCTGTCCACATCGGTCGACCCAAGGTTGACGTTGACGCTCTCGATCAACTCAGCATCGACCTGCTGGTTGGTATAAATCGCGTAGTTGCCCGAGTCGTTCAGCGGGATACCGTCGAAGGTCTGCGAAATACGATCGGAGTTGAAGCCGCGGATAGTGAACGAACCGCCGCTCGAACCCCAAGGATCGTTATTGGTGAAGCTGACGCCCGGAACAAGATTGATGATCTCATTAACGGACTGACCTGCGCGCTGCGCGCTGATGATCTCCTGACCGATCTGGACCTTGGCCTTCGGCGAGTCCGGAATCCGAATGCCGGCAACCTCGCCAGTGCGGTTGCCCGTCACGATGATCGTGTTCTCGAAATCAGCCGAACCGGTCGACTGCGCGCAGGCCGGCGCAGCAACAAAGCCGATCCCTATGGCCAGCGTGCTCGTCGCGTTCGCGAGCAGAACTCTAAGATGCATAATCACACGTCCCCTGTGATGCCCCCGATCCCTTGGTGGGCATATAGTCTTACGAACTGCCATCAGCCCGACGCACGGCTGGGCGCTTAAACACCCGGCCAAACTGCCGGCGATTTCGCGGGCGCATTAATCACTCTTTTGTGACCTTACTGTTACAGCCCTAAAGATGCGCCCGTGTGCGGCCGGTGAGGCAATCTGAGGCTGCCCTAGCCGGTAACCAATTGGTTCCTCGCCAATGCGCGCCTTTAATCGAGCAAATGTGACAAAGCACCGGGGGAGTGTTCTTTTTTGCTGCAGTGCGGCAAAAATATCACGACACCTTCGTCCGTCGCATGGCATATTCGCAGGTGCACAACGACGTGAAGGCGAAGTGCTTGAATTCTGCGCGAGGCCTGCGACAGATCACCCATGAGCTCTGGCCACGACCACCACCATCACCACGCGCCGCCACCCAAAGGCGGCGGCAACATGGCGTTCGGCATCGCCGTAGGTCTCAACCTCGCATTCGTTGTGGCAGAGACGGTAGCCGGGCTACTCAGTGGTTCGATCGCGCTGATTGCCGATGCTGGACACAATCTCTCGGACGTCCTCGCGCTATTGCTCGCGTGGGGCGCGAGCGCGCTGGCTGTGCGACCACCGTCCGAACGCTTCACGTATGGACTCAAGAGTTCGTCGATCCTGGCCGCTATCGCCAACGCAGCGCTGCTGTGGGTGGCGATCGGCGTGATCGCGGTGGAAACGATACGTCGTCTGGCAGAGCCTGCGCCCGTCGCCAGCACAGCAATGATAGCGGTCGCCGCAATGGGAATCGTCGTGAATGCGGCTTCCGCTCTCCTCTTCGCACGCGGCCGGAAGTCCGATCTGAACGTTCGCGCCGCCTTCGTTCATCTCATGGCAGACGCGGCGGTCTCAGCCGCCGTTGTGCTCGCGGGCATCTTCATTGCCTTGACCGGGCACGCCTGGATCGATCCGGTTACCTCGCTGATCGTCACTGCGGTGATCGCCTGGTCCGGCTGGGGCTTGATGCGCGATTCATTGCGCATGGGCATGTTGGGCGTGCCCGATGACATCGACTTACGTGAGGTGCGCCACTTCCTTGAGGGATTGCCGGGCGTGCGTCACGTCCATGATCTGCACGTCTGGCCCATGAGCACGACGGAAACCGCCCTCACCGCGCATCTCATCATTCCCGAGCCGCGGGTCGGCGACGCCTTCCTGCATCACGTGGCGCATGAACTGGAGCACCGGTTCGGGATCGGTCATCCCACTCTGCAGATCGAAATGGGCGACAGCGCTTGCGCGCTGCAACAGAGCGAGGCGCTCTAAGCCAGGAACTCGTGGCGCGCGCCCAGGAAATCCTCCGGTCCAATCGCGAATCCATGCGCAATGCAGCCGGCCTGCGTGAGCCGAAGACCGAGCTTGTCTTCGAAATGCGCGCGCGCTGCAGGCTCGTCCTCGATCGCCCAGACCAGCGCATAGATCCCGTTCTGCTCGCGCGCGAGAAAGGCGCCGAGCGGGCCATCAGAGATGTCGTCAGGTTGGATGAACGCTACCCGAGTATCTCCGACGCGTAGCATGACGCGACGTCCCGGTTGAGGAAGCGAGGTGCGGCCATCTTCCAGCACTTCTCCGTCGATGATCTCAGTGAAGAAGCGCAGCACAGCTGCCATGTCGCGTGTGACGCAGGCGATGTGATCTAGCCCGCGTACTGAGCATGCGTGTCCTGCGCCGACGGCCGGGTTCCAGTTTCCACGCTCGTACGGATCGTTCGGCATGGGCAGCTCGCATACTTCGAGCAGCACGCCGCCCGTCGATTCGGGCTTTACGAAGAAGAAGACGCCGTAGTCGCCAGCTACGGTGCAGCCAGCTTCTCGGAACGCAGCACTCGCCGCCTTGCCACTAGCCACCTTGATCTCAAAAGAGTGGAAGGCCTGCCCGATCTTCGCGGTCATTCTGGCGAACGGCTTGGACAGATCGTCTGGATGGCGAGGAGCCATCGGCTCCATCATGTGATCGGTGACATAGAGCAGCGCGGCGTCACGATCTTCCGCCGGAAAATAGTTCTCCGCGAACACCAGACCGCCAAGTGCATCCAGATAGAGCTGGCGACACTTGGTGATGTCAGTCGTGGCGTGGATCGTATGAATGATACGCGAGACATGGACGCGGTTGGACATTTGCTCTCCCCTGTTTTGCAACAGGGTGGCGAAACGGCATCCTGCTGGCAAGCAGGTGCCGGTGACTTAAACTTGTATCGTGGAAGCGTTGCTAGCCCGTCTTCGTGCGCAGTGCCGAAGACGGGCCAAGCAATCTCGGCGTCAGGCGGCGGCTTCCGCCTTGTCGCCCTTGTGGACGCGGACAGGTTCCTTGCGGCCTTCCACGACGTCCTTGTCGATCACGACTTCGGCGATGTTCGTCTCGGTCGGCAGATCGAACATTGTGTCCAGCAGCATGCCTTCCACGATCGAGCGCAGCCCGCGCGCACCTGTCTTCCGCTCGATCGCCTTCTGAGCGATCGCTTCAAGTGCGTCGTCAGTGAAGGTCAGCTCGACATCTTCGAGATCGAACAGCTTGGCGTACTGCTTGATCAAAGCGTTCTTCGGCTCACGCAGGATCTTCACCAGCGCGACGACATCGAGATCCTCAAGCGTCGCGATCACCGGAAGACGACCGACGAACTCAGGGATCAGGCCGAACTTCAGCAGATCCTCAGGCTCAGCCTTCTGGAGCAGCTCGCCAACCCGGCGCTTGTCGGGATCGGCGACGTGCGCGCCGAAGCCGATCGAGCGCTTCTGCAGGCGATCGGCGATAATCTTTTCCAAGCCGGCGAAGGCACCGCCACAGATGAACAGGATGTTCGTTGTGTCCACTTGCAGGAACTCCTGCTGCGGATGCTTGCGGCCGCCTTGCGGAGGCACGGAAGCGGTGGTGCCTTCCATGAGCTTGAGCAAGGCCTGCTGCACGCCCTCGCCCGAGACGTCGCGCGTGATCGACGGGTTCTCTGCCTTGCGGCTGATCTTGTCGATTTCGTCGATGTAGACGATGCCGTGCTGCGCCTTCTCGACGTTGTAGTCCGACGCCTGGAGCAGCTTGAGGATGATGTTCTCGACGTCCTCGCCGACGTAGCCCGCTTCGGTGAGGGTCGTCGCATCAGCCATCGTGAACGGCACGTCGAAGGTCTTGGCTAGCGTCTGCGCGAGCAGCGTCTTGCCGCAACCGGTCGGTCCGACGAGCAGGATGTTCGACTTCGACAGCTCGACGTCGCCCGACTTGCCGGAGTGCTTCAGCCGCTTATAGTGGTTGTGCACCGCTACCGAGAGCACGCGCTTGGCGCGGCTCTGGCCGATCACGTAGTCGTTGAGGGTTTCGCAGATCTCGCGCGGAGACGGCACGCCGCCATCCTTCTTGCCCGCGATCCCAGCCTTGGTCTCCTCGCGAATGATGTCGTTGCAAAGCTCAACACATTCGTCACAGATGAAGACCGTCGGCCCGGCGATCAGCTTGCGCACTTCGTGCTGCGATTTGCCGCAGAAGCTGCAGTAAAGGGTGCTCTTGGCGTCAGATCCGCTCAATTTCGTCATTCTCGTTCTTGCTGCCCCGGCCCGGGGCGACTCGCCGACTCTACTCTGCAGTCGACCTGTTGATCAATCCTACCCCGACAACCTTGCGACGAGATGAAGGGTGACCTTGCGATCAACCCTTTGTCTCATCAGCAGATTTCTCCGCATCGGGGCGGCTCTCGAAGACCTTGTCCACGAGACCGAATGCCAGCGCCTCCTCCGCTTCCAGGAAGGTATCGCGATCCATGGCCTTTTCGATCTCATCCAGCGATTTGCCGGTATACTTGACGTAAAGATCGTTCAGACGACGGCGCATCCGCAGTATCTCACGCGCCTGGATCTCGATGTCCGACGCCATGCCCTGTGCTCCGCCGGAAGGCTGGTGCACCATGATGCGCGCGTTCGGCAGAGCGATACGCATCCCTGGCTCACCCGCTGCAAGCAGGAAGCTGCCCATCGAGGCGGCCTGGCCGACGCAAACGGTCGAAACGCGAGGACGGATGTACTGCATGGTATCATGGATCGCCATGCCCGCCGTGACCACACCACCCGGAGAGTTGATGTACATCGAGATATCCTTGGAAGGATTCTCGCTCTCCAGGAACAACAGCTGCGCCACGATCAGCGACGCCATATGATCCTCGACCGCGCCGGTGATGAACACGATGCGCTCGCGTAGGAGTCGCGAGTAAATGTCGAAACTACGTTCGCCGCGGCTGGTCTGCTCGACCACCATCGGCACCAGCGCGCCGGTAACGGGATCGGTGGTGAACTTTCCTTGGGCGCCCGCAGCGCCGAACAGGTCGATCATGGAGGTCCTCTTCAATCTGGCACGCCTATGTCGCGTGCCACCCGCCGATGTTCAAGGGCGTTAACGCAGTATCGGCAGGGCGGCTGCAACGCGGCTGGGGATAGCGGCAGTCCGACAGCCCGTCCCCGGCGCAAACGAAAGGGGCGCACCGGCCTTCCCGGCGCGCCCCTCTGCGTCACATGCAACTCGCGATAGCCCGCAAGTGGAGCTTACTCAGCGTCTTTCGCAGCCTTCTTTGCCGCAGGTTTCTTGGCGGGCTTGGCCTCGCCTTCTTCCTGCTCATCGGCAGCATCAGTCTTCTTCTTGGCCGGAGCCTTCTTTGCCGGCTTAGCCTCGCCTTCATCGGCCTCTGGCTCAGCGGCTTTTGCCTTCTTCGCAGGAGCTTTCTTTGCTTCCGAGTCGGTTGCAGGAGCATCCTCAGCCGATTCGTCGCTCTTCTTCGCCGTCTTCTTTACCGAAGCCTTCTTGGGCTTGTCCTCGGAATGGGCGCCATTGCCGTCGGCATCGGCCTCGATCGCGGCCTGGAGCTCCTCGCGCGTCACTTCGCGCTCGGTGACTTCAGCCTTCTCGATCAGGAAATCGACGACCTTGTCCTCATAGAGCGGCGCACGCAGCTGGGCAGCGGCCATCGGGTCGTTGCGCACGTATTCGACGAAGCGCTGACGATCCTCGGGACGGTACTGCTGTGCCGCCTGCTGGAGGAGCATCTGCATTTCCTGGCCGGATACTTCGACGGAATTCGCCTGTCCGATTTCCGAGAGCAGCAGACCCAGGCGCACGCGACGCTCGGCGATGCTGCGATAGTCATCCTTCTCGGCTTCGATTTCAGCACGGGCGGCCTCGGGGTCTTCCTCGTGGCTCGCTTCGTGCTGGAGCTGCTGCCAGATCTGCTCGAACTCGGCTTCCACCATCGTGGGCGGGACATCGAAGTCGTGGCCGGCAGCGAGCTGGTCGAGAAGCTGGCGCTTCATCTGGGTGCGCGTGAGACCGGCGGTTTCCTGCTCGAGCTGCCCCTTCATGAGGTTGCGCAGCTGCTCCAGGCTCTCAAGGCCGAGCTGCTTGGCGAACTCGTCGTCCACCTTGGTCTCACCGGGCACCTTCACTTCGTGCACGGTGATGTCGAAGGTTGCTTCCTTGCCCTTCAGGTTCTCGGCCGGATAGTCCTCCGGGAACGTCACGGTGATGGTGCGCTCCTCGCCAGCCTTCGCGCCGACGAGCTGCTCCTCGAAGCCGGGGATCAGACGGCCAGAGCCGATCACGATCGCCTGCTGCTCGGCCTTGCCGCCTTCGAACTCGACGCCGTCGAGCTTGCCAACGAAGTCGCAGATCACCTGATCGCCATCTTCGGCGGCGCGGCCTTCGGCGGCTTCGTAGTTCTTCTGCTGGCTGGCGATGCGATCCACCGCCTCATCCACCGCGTCTTCGCTGACAGGCACGGTCAGCTTCTCAAGCTTGAGGCCATCGAGCGAAGGCGCCTCGATCTTGGGAAGCACTTCCAGGCTCACTGAGAGCTCGGCGTCCTTGCCCTCTTCATAGCCCTCGCCCAGCGAGACATCGGGCTGCATCGCGGGACGCAGCGCGTTGTCGGCGACAAGCTTGTCCATCGCGTCGCGAATCGAGTTCTGCAACGCATCCTGGTGGAGCGCCGGACCGTGCATCTTCTTGATGAGGTTGGCAGGCACCTTGCCAGGACGGAAGCCGGGCATGCGCACCTGCGGCGCCATACGCTGGACTTCGCCCTCAATACGGGCGCTGATGTCCTTTGCGGGGATGGTCACCGTGTAGGCGCGCTTCAGCCCCTCGTTGGTGGTTTCGACGATCTGCATGTCCTTGACGCCTTCCTGTGCGATACTCGTCGTCCGGCTTCCCCCTCCGACGGCGGAAACTGGTGCGGGCGAAGGGACTCGAACCCCCACATCTTGCGATACTGGTACCTAAAACCAGCGCGTCTACCAATTCCGCCACGCCCGCGAATGAAGCCTGGACGCGGCCTGATGGCCGTGACCTGAAACTCAAGGGACGTGCCCTTATAATCCCGACGCGAAAAGGGCAAGCGTCGCGGCGCTCGGCAACCCGAAGGACCACCCGACGTTTCATCTAAACGCCCCCCTCATGCGAAAGGATTGCACGATGGCCACCCAGCCCGGTGCACCGACACCCGACATCGACCAGCCGATCAGCCCTGCAGAAATGCCTGCCACGCCGAACGAGCCCAGCCAGCCCGGCGCGCCGCAGGCGCCAGACGAATTGCCGGCCGACACGCCTGACTACGACGCACCCGATACAGGCCCCGTCGAGGCGCCGACTCCGCTCTGAGTGGCTTAACCCCCGAGCAGCGCCCGCGCCCGTAGCAGCAAGCCTGACATCAGCGTCTCCTGCGATGGGCGCAGGGCCAGAGCGGACGGCCCGGCCGGGCATTCCAGGCACATCGCCTGCATGCCGGGTCCAGCCAGAAGCCATTCAGCCCGCGCGAGCAAGCCTGTGACTTGCTCCCGCTGACGCCGCGCGGCAAGGGAGGCGATGTCACCGCCGGTATCGCTACGCTGGCGCATCTGGACGAGAAGAGCGCTCAGTGGATCGTCAGTTTGGCCGATATCCCTCGCGTGCCACTCGCCGTTTCCGAGCTTGGCCTGGCGCGCCGCGTAAGCCAGCGCGGCATCAAGATCGCCGAATCCGTCGACAAGTCCGAGTTCGCGCGCACGCGCGCCAGTCCACACGCGCCCCTGGGCGACGGCGTCCACCTGCTCTGGGGTCATGTTCCTTGCCTGGCTTACGAGAGCCAGGAACTTGGCGTAGGCATTCTCCACTCCAAGCTGCACGATCTGCTCAACCTCCGGCGTAAGCCCCCCCAAGAGGTCCGGCTGCCCGGATAGCGGCGTCGTTCGCACGCCTGCGGAGTTGACGCCGATTTCCGAAAGCGCACGTTCGAAAGTGGGCAGGATGCCGAAAACCCCGATGGAACCGGTGATGGTGGCGGGATCAGCGAAGACGTACTGCGCCGGGGTGGACACCCAGTATCCCCCACTTGCGGCGAGATTGCCCATCGAGGCGACCACCGGAATGCCCTTCTGGCGATAGCGTTCGATCGAGCGACGGATGCGCTCCGACGCCAGCACAGAGCCGCCCGGCGAATCGATCCGAACAACCAAGGCTTTCAACCCGCTATCAAGCGCATCGTCGAGCGCCTTCGCGATGCGATCGCCACCGGCAGTGCCCGGCCCTGCCTCGCCATCGACGATATCCCCGGCAATGGTAACGACGCCGATCGCCGCGCCGGCTTTCCGCTGGGGATTCGCAGCGAGGTACGTGGCAAATTGCGTACCGACGAGCTCGCCGGAAGACGCGCCGGAAGTATCGGTGCCGGAAAGTTCTGCGACTCGCACGGCGAAATCCGTGGGCGTGCCGATTCGGTCGACAAGTCCGGCGCTGCGGGAGGCTTGTGCCAGATCTCCGCCAGCGCTGCGCACCCAGCCGACCGGGTTCGTGGCGACAAGCGCAATGTTCGCCCTGGGCCGGGCCTTGTTCACGTCAGCCTGCCAAGACTGCCACAAGCCCTTGTAGAGTTCAGTGGAAGCTTCGATCGCCTCTGGCGAAGGGCCGGTGCGGGTAAAGGGCTCCACGAACGTCTTGTAGGTGCCCACCCGGAAGATGTGCGCGGTGACCTTCAGCTTATCGAGCAGCGTGGCGAAGTAGAGGGTCTGCCCGCCGGGGCCACTCACCAAAGCGCCGCCCATCGGGTTGACCCAGGCTTCGCTCGCATGGGCGGCAAGTTGGGTGCCATCGTCGGTATAGGCGTCCGCATATGTGAGCAGCGGCTTACCGGCCGCGCGCACCGTGTCCATCGCAGCGCCGACGTTGCGCAAGTGGACGAAACCCGCACCAGTGAATCGCGATAGATCCATCGCCACCAGCTTGATCTTGTCGTCCCGCGCGGCGAGGCGAAGTGCCCTCTCCACGTCGCGCGCGCGCACCTCTTGGGGAAGAACAGACGCACTCGTCTGGGCCAGCAGCAGGTCGAAGGTATCGACTTGCGCCGTTTCCTCGACGATCGCGCCGTCTAGCTGCAGCACCAGCGCACCTTCCGTGACAATGCCGGGCGACGGGCGCATCGACAGCACGGCATAGAGCAGGCTGAAGAACAAAAGCAGGAACAGGAGCACCAACGCATCCTTGATTCCGACGAGCAACTTCCAGACCTTGCGGGCGAATATCATTCAAACCTGCCTTTCCAGCGTCCTTTAGCCGGTGGCGCCCTGGCATGAAAGTCATGGCCGGACCGTTCTCGTGCCGAGTTCGGGGATTGCAGCAAGGTGAAGCTTGAGCATGGAGGGCCAGGTGCCTATGACGCCGTCTTCGATGACATCGCCAGCATTCACTTACCCGGCAGGCTCTGCGGCCTTCCCGCACCGCGGCCTCGTCGGCATTGCCGGCCTCGCCCCGCATGAGATCCTCTATCTGCTCGACGAAGCCGAGCAGTGGGTCGAACTCAATCGGCACGCTCAGAAGCACCGCAACTTGCTGGCCGGGCTGACGATCATCAACGCGTTTTTCGAGAACTCGACTCGCACGCTGCTGAGCTTCGAAATCGCCGGAAAGCGCCTGGGTGCCGACGTGGTCAACATGGCGGTCGCGACATCGAGCGTGAAAAAGGGCGAAACGCTGATCGACACGGCGATGACCCTTAACGCCATGCATGCCGACGCGATCGTGATCCGGCACGGCAGTTCCGGCGCGGTGCAACTCATTGCCGACAAAGTCGATTGCCCCGTGCTCAACGCCGGCGACGGGCAGCACGAGCACCCGACGCAGGCCCTGCTGGATGCGCTCACGATCCGCCACGCCAAGCGCAACTTCAACGGCCTGGTCGTCACCATTTGCGGCGACATCCTGCACAGTCGGGTCGCGCGATCGAACATCCTATGCCTCAGTTCATTGGGCGCAGAGGTGCGCGTCTGCGCGCCTCCTGCGCTGTTGCCGGAGGCGATCGAGATGATGGGGGTGCAGGTCTTCCACGACTTCGACGCGGCCTTGAAAGGCGCCGATGTGGTCATGATGCTGCGCTTGCAGCTTGAGCGGATGCAAGGCCAGTTCATCCCTTCCCCGCGCGAGTATCGGCACCTCTACGGTCTGACGCTCGAGCGACTCGCAAAAGCCCACCCTGAGGCTTTGGTCATGCACCCCGGCCCAATGAACCGCGGCATCGAGATCGACAGCAACGTCGCCGACCTCGTGGGCCGCTCACAGATCACGACGCAAGTCGAAATGGGTGTCGCCCTGCGCATGGCGTGCCTTGAAGTCCTGACTCGGCGCGGCCGCGGCGTGGAGGGCTGGGCATGAGCCTTGCAACTCCACTGTGCATCACGAACGGCAGGCTCATCCTGCCTGGCGGCACGATCGCCAAAGGCGCGCTTCGTTGCGAAGGAGACCGCATCGTCGCTGTCGGGCCAGACGTAACGGCGCAGGATGGCGACCGCCTGCACGATGCCGGCGGCCATCTCATCGCGCCGGGGCTGGTGGATTATGGCGTCTTCGCCACCGACAAGCCGGCTTTCCACTTCGGTGGCATCACACGCGCGGCGCTCATGCCTGACCAGAACCCGCCGCTCGACGTACCGGCGCGAGTCCGGTTCGCAGCACAATCAGGCAAGCCTGACTTCTGGGTCCACCCGCTTGCCGCCGCAACGCGAGAGTTGGAAGGCGAGTCACTAGCGGAAATCGCCCTCATGCGCGAAGCCGGTGCGCGCGGAGTCGCAACCGGCCGAGGCTGGATCGGCGATTCCGGCACCATGCTGCGCCTGTGCCAGTACGCGGGGATGCTGGGCATGACCGTGTGCGCCCATGCCGAGGATGCAGGCCTGGTAGGCCCTGCTGTGGCGACTGCGGGCGAGATTGCTACTCGCCTTGGCCTGCCTGCCGCCCCCGCTGAAGCAGAGGCGCTCGCTATCGCACGCGATCTCGCCATCGCCCAGATGGCCAGCGCCACGATCCACTTTCGCACGGTGACGACCGCTGCAGGCCTAGCACTCGTCCGTCAGGCGAAGGAGCGCGGATCGCGAGTGACCGCAGGCGTTACGCCCGCGTACTTCATGCTATCCGATCTCGCAGTGGCCGAGTTCCGCACATTCGCGCACCTTTCGCCGCCGCTCCGCTCGGAGGCAGACCGCAAGGCGGTGATCGCGGCCATCGCTGACGGCACCATCGACGTCATCGCCTCAGGTCACGATCCGCGCGGCCCTGAGGACAAGCGCCTGCCCTTCGCCGACTCCGCGCCCGGCATGTCCGGTGCCGAGACGCTGCTGCCGCTCACCCTCACGCTGGTTCGCGATGGCGTGATCTCGTTGAGCCGCGCGTTCGAACTGCTCGCCACCAACCCCGCCCGCCTGCTGGGGGTGTCGGCGGGATGTCTGGAGCCAGGGGCCGAAGCGGACATCGCGATCATCGATCCCGACCGGCCCTGGATCGTCGATTCGCGCAAGATGGCGGCCAGCGCCGGCAACACGCCGTTCGATCGCCAGCCGGTGCAGGGCCGCGTGCTCGCCCTGTTCAAAGGCGGCGCGCAAGTCGAGTAACGCAAAAAAGCGCCCCCGCCATAAGACGGGGGCGCGGAGTGCTTCACATGGGGAGGTGAAGTTCGGTAAATCTCAGCGGGTCGCGAGGCGCTCTGCTGCGCTCTGGACCGGGGCCGCTCCGGGCAGTGAGCGATCCTCGCCATAGGCCAGGCAACCCCTGCCCTGCCCGCGCACGGTCGAGCACTTTGCGCGGGCCTCGCCCTCGCCAAAGCCAGCGGCAGCCACGCGCCAGTAGCGGCGGCCCTTTACCATTGCTTCGGTAATGCGAAGGGTGCGGTCCTTCAGGCTTGGATCTTTGCGGACGAACAGGTTCCAAGCCCGGCGCGCGCCCTCTTCGCTGGCGAACGAACCCAGCTGAACGGCATAATCGCCCACAGTAGCCTCCGCAACCTTCGCCTTTGCGGCCTTGCGGGGCGCAGGAGAGGCGGCGACTGGCACATCGGCACGAGCGAGCCGCGCAGGCGCGACGCTCTGTACCACCGGGTTTGAGACAAACTGCGGATCATGATCGGCAGAGATAGGGGATGCCTGGGCGAGAAGCGTGGTCTGAGGCTTCACCGCCTCGACGGCGCGCTCGACGACTGCCTCGTGGCCGGAAGCCGAGTCCGCGAATGCACTCTGCGGCTCCATGACGGGCGCCTCCGCATAGCGCGGCATGGGCGGCAGTTCTTGGTCTGTAGCAAGCTCCTGCGCAGCAAGAGAGACAGGCTCAGCCGCCTCGCCAAGCGCAAGCTGCACCGGCTGTCCTGGGTCGCCGCGTAGCGGCGCGCCCAGCAGCGCCGCGACCCGCGACTGCTGCGATCCGACGCTGGCCTGAAGCGCCCATTCGCTCACCCGCACGTCGAGCTGGTCCGCTGGCACGTCTTGCGATGCAACGATCCGGGCTTCACGCAAGTGACCGGCGAGCGCATAAGCATAGGCAAGGTTCTGCCGGATCTTTGGCGTATTTTCGCCCTTGCGGATGCTCTCGCCCAGCAGCGTCACGGCTTCGCCAGGCTGACCTGCAAGCGCCAGCGCGAGGGCAAAGTCGCCGGGGGGGAGCGATTCGCGCCATTGGCCCAGCAGCGCCACGGCTTCGGTGTTGCGGCCACTGCCGATGTACGCAAGCACCATGCCCAGCGCTGTAGAAGGTGCCGTGTCACCCAGTGCAACTGCGTCTTCGAAGGTGGTTGCAGCCGATACGAAGCGGCCCGCAGACAAGTAGCTCTGCGCCAGTCTCGCGCGCTTGTCCGTATCTTGCGGTGCCTCGAAGACTTCTTGCTCGGTGGCGGCGAGCTGCACCTCGAGCTTCTTGTGCGCTTGGTCTTCGTCCCGCTCGGCACGACTGCGCGACTTCGCCTCCGCGAAACCGGGAGCTGCAATGGAGCCGCTTGCCACCGCGACAGCGAAGGCAGTGCGGAGGGCGAGGCGGACGCGTGCGCTCTTGTTGAACTTTGCTTGCATCGGAGCAGATCCTTCTGGTCGATCTTCAGCGATCACCGCAGACCCACGGCAAGCGCTTGCGCCTGCGGCAGGTCCGTCAGATCGCGACCGAGCGCCTCGGTCACGACGGACTGGGCGCTGCGGTAATAATGTATGCTGGCCTGGCGCCGCGGCGTGTGGCAGCGGGCATCCTTCCGAACGAGAAGGCTGGCGCAAAGCGGTGCGTGGTCACGCAAGTCGCGGGCGAACTCGGCCACGTCAGGCGCTCGCGATCCGGCGCCCGAAGCCGCCGACCGGGCGGCTGGTGCCTGGCAGCGCCGAAGGACTCGCCGGCGGCGCAAACACCGTCCGGCGGAAGTTCTTCTCGAGCCTGTCTGCAACGTAGTTCCACAAGGCGGTCACCTCGATGGCGGAACGGCCGCCGGGATCCACTTCCATGACTGTGCGACCGTCGATCATCGAGGCCGCAAAATCAGTTCTCTGGTGCAGCGTGATCGGTGCGACAGTGCCGTGCTGCGACAGCGCGACTGCGGCCTCAGCGGTGATCCGCGCTTTGGGCGTCGCGGCGTTGACGACGAAGATCAGCGGCTTTCCGGCACGCTCGCACAAGTCGACGGTAGCACCGACCGCGCGCAGATCATGCGGGCTTGGACGCGTGGGGACGACGATCAGTTCCGAAACGGCGATCACGCTCTGGATCGCCATGGTGATCGCAGGGGGCGTGTCGATGACGGCGAGGCGGAAGCCTTGCTGGCGCAACAACTGCAAGTCACTGGCCAGGCGGGAAATGGTAGTCTGGGCAAAAGCAGGAATTTCAGCCTCGCGCTCGTTCCACCAGTCTGCCAGCGAGCCTTGCGGGTCGATGTCGATCAGGACAACCGGACCTGCACCCGCGCGCTGGGCCTGTACTGCCAGGTGACCAGACAACGTAGTCTTGCCCGATCCGCCCTTCTGCGATGCCAGTGCCAATACTCGCAAGTGAACGTCCCCCGCCGTTGCGATGCCGTTGAGTTTCCTCACTGCCGCAATCGCAGAACGTTCCTAACTTACGGTTAAGCGCTGCCCCGCCCCACCGCAGGAGAACCGCGTGATTTCCCGCATAAAGGCTTTGCTAAACGGTTGTTCACTATGTCACCTAGAACAAGCCAGTGGTGCCTCATTGAGCAGCACGCACGGTGTGCTGTCCTTCTGGGCGCGAAAGGATCGGGTGGTGTTCTATTCAGTTAGAGGCGTATTCGCCGGGATGTTTGCCGCTGCCGCTCTGGCTGGCGGCGCCGGGATCGCACTTGCAGACGTGAAGGCAGGCGTGGACGCGTGGTCCGCCGGCGACTTCGAGGGCGCCGTGCGCGAGTGGAAGCGCCCGGCCGATGCCGGCGACCCGGACGCGCAGTTCAACCTTGCCCAGGCATACAAGCTGGGCCGCGGTGTTCCTCACGACCTGGCGAGAGCCGAATCGCTTTATGCAGCTGCTGCCGCCAAGGGGCATCTGGAGGCAAGCGATGCGTACGGCATTCTGCTTTTCCAGCGTGGCGAGCGGGAGAAGGCAGCACCTTACATCAAGGCAGCAGCAGCCCGCGGCGATGCCCGCGCACAGTACATCCATGGCCTGGCGCTCTTCAACGGCGACGGCGTGGACAAAGACTGGGTCCGCGCCTACGCATACGCGAGCCTCGCGCAACAGGGCGGCCTGCCGCAGGCGACGGTCGCGCTCGCCCAGATGGATCAGCATATCCCAATGGCAGACCGGCAAAAGGCGGTGTCGCTGGCTGGAGAGATCGCGACACGGACCGAGGCGACCCGCGCTCGTCAACTCGCCGCCTTCAATCTCGGCAGTACGCCCTCTCACGAAATCGCTCCCACTCCTGCGGCCCAAGCCGGGCAACCGCCGACGGATGCGGATCGTGCGCCGTCGAGGGCAGTTGTGGAGCAAGCAGTCGCTGACGCGGCACGAGTCGCCGGCACAGGCTCAAGAACTGCCGCACCAAGGCTCCAGGCAGTTGATCCGGGCGAGAAGCCCTCCTCTCCGACCAGTCGCGCATCCTCGGCTCGTTCGGCAGCCGCATCATCGCTCAAGGCGCAACCTCCGCGAGCGGCGGAACGAGCGAAAGTCGCGTCAGGACCCTGGCGAGTCCAACTCGGTGCGTTCGGAGTGGCGAGCAACGCGGACGGACTCTGGAAACGAGTCAAGGATCGGCCGGAACTCGCAGGACATGGCAAACTGGTGAACACAGCCGACAACCTCACCAGGCTGCAGGCGAGCGGATTTGCCAGCCGTGAAGAAGCCAACGCAGCCTGCGCGCGGCTGAAGAGCGCGGGCTTCGCCTGCCTCGCCACCCGCGACTGACGCTGCTACAGCGGGGCCGCCCATGCGCGTCGCCTCGCTCGACCTTATCCGCGGCGTCGCGGTTCTCGGCATCCTTGCCATCAACATCGCAGGCTTTGCGGGCCCATCGATCAGCGCGCTGGCGCCCAACATACCGACCCCCGCAACGTTTCACGAAGAGGCCGCATACGCAGTCGGCTTCGTGCTGTTCCAAGGCAAGATGCGCGCGCTCTTCGCCATCCTGTTCGGGGCCAGCATGGCACTGTTCATCGATCAGGCGGACGCACGCGGGCGCGACGGCGATCGCCTGCAAGCGGTTCGCCTTGGCTGGCTGATGGTGTTCGGCATCTTGCATTACGTGCTCTTGTGGTGGGGCGATATCCTCTTCGCCTATGGAGCTTGCGGGCTGGTCCTGTTGCTGTTTCACCGGCTGCCAAGCCGCCTTCTTGTGGCCGGCGCCGGTGGACTGTTTCTCGTCCTCCATCTGCAGGGACTGCTGCTGTCCCTTCCTCTGGCTATGGTGGAGGAAGCGCTTCGGCTGGGCCAGGGAAGCCCTCGAGAAGCTGCCGCATACGCGCAGTATCAAGGGTTTGTGAAACGGGCTTTCGAGCAGGAGTTGCAGCAGTATTCCGGCGGCTTCCTGCATATCCTGACGATCAAGATGCGCGAGCACCCATTCTGGCTGCTGCAGGGAGTTCGCGACGGTTTCGGCGAATATCTGCCGCTGATGGCGCTTGGTCTCGTTCTCCAGCGAAGCGGCTTTTTCGCCGGTGCATGGTCAAGGCGCCGGGTGCTTGTCTTGGGATTGGGCACTTTTGCAGTCGGTTTGGCGGCGAACCTTGCAGCGCTGAGCTGGCTGTGGCCTCGCCACTTCCCGCCCGCGGCGATGGACGCGGCTTTACGCTATGGCCTCGCTCTGCCCAGCGCTCTGATAGCGACGGGCTATGGTGCGCTGCTGATGCTCGCGACTCCCTGGTTAAGCGGAACTCACCTGGGCCAAAGACTCTCGGCTGCCGGCCGGATGGCGTTTTCGAATTACCTCGGAACCAGTCTGGTGATGACCGCTATTTTCTATGGTTGGGGCCTCGGCCTGTTCGGCCGAGTCGATCCCGTTGCGCAATGGGGCTTTGTCGCTCTCGGCTGGGCGGCGATGCTCGCCTGGGGGCCGGCTTCGCTCGCCCGCTGGCGGCGCGGACCGCTGGAGTGGCTATGGCGATCGCTGACCGAGCAGACCTGGCTCAACAATCGCCGCTAACTTGCTATTGCGATCCATTCTCATACGACTATATTGCGATTCGAGAGGAAAACGCATGTACGTCTGCATCTGCAACGCCATCCGGGAATGCGAACTGCGCAAGGCTGCGCGGACCTCTTGCGGCGATGCCGAAGCGCTTTACGCGCAGATCGGACGCCCACCCCAGTGCGGGCAGTGCATCGACGAAGCGGAAGAGATCATCGCGGAAGAGCGCGTTTCCACTCGCGTCCCGGTGCCTCGTCCCGCAAGCGATCCTTACCGTCCGCTTCACAGCTGACGGAACAAATCTGCGCGTTGCGGCCTTTCTTCAGCTAGGCCATAGGGCACCTTTGGCTGCAAAGGAGGCTACGCGATGCAGGGCGATCGGCAGGTCATCGATTTTCTTAACAAGGCGCTGCTCAACGAGCTGACGGCGATCAACCAATACTGGCTGCACTACCGCATGCTGGATCACTGGGGCGTCTACAAGCTCGCCGAGTACGAGCGGCACGAGTCGATCGACGAAATGAAGCACGCCGACATCCTATCGGAGCGGATCCTGTTCCTCGACGGTTTGCCCAACTTCCAGGCCCTGGGCAAACTGCGCATCGGCGAAGGCGTGAAGGAAGTCCTCGAGTGCGATCTTGCGCTTGAGCACGAAGCCATCCCGCTCCTCAAGGAAGCCATCGCTCACTGCGAGGCAGTGCGTGACTACATCAGCCGCGAAATCTTTGAGCGCATCCTCGAGAACGAGGAAGAGCACGTCGACTTCCTCGAAAAGCAGTTCGACCTGATCAAGCTGATGGGCATCGAGAACTACGTCCAGCTCAACAGCAAGCCTGCGGGCGAGAACAACGGCTGACGCCAAGTGCGTGGGGCGGCCTAGACCGCCCCCGCGAAGCTTACTTCGTCCGGTACTTGTCGAACCAGTCGAGAATGGCCGAGGCCTTGGCAGCAGACTGCGAGGGCCGGGCGGTGAGGCCGCCATGGCTGGCACCGGGTACCTTGACCATCGCTGTGGGCACACCGCGAATCTGCAGCGCAGCATAGTACTGCTCGGCCTCGCTGACCGGCGTGCGATAGTCCTCGCTGCCGACGACTACGAGCGTCGGAGTCTTGACGTTGCCCACCAGACTGAGCGGCGAGCGGCTCCAGTAGGACATCGGGTCTTCCCAAGGCTTCTTGTCGAACCAGTACCGCGACGTGAACGTTGTTGCATCCATGGTCAGCGCCTCGCTGATCCAGTTGATGACGGGCTTCTGCGTCGCGGCCGCCTTGAACCGGTCCGTCTTGCCCACAATCCAGGCCGTCAGGACACCGCCGCCCGAACCGCCGGTGACGAACAGATTGTTGGGATCCGCCACGCCTTCGGCAATCGCGGCGTCAACCGCAGCGATCAGGTCGTTATAGTCAGTGCCAGGATAGGCGCGGTCGATCAGGTTGGCGAACTCCTCACCGTACGAGGTGCTCCCCCGCGGGTTGGTGTAAAGCACCGCGTAACCACGCGCAGCATAGAGCTGCACATCGGTCGAGAAGGATGGGCCATAGGCGGTGTTGGGACCGCCATGGATCTCCAGGATCAGCGGCACTCGTTGCCCCGCCTGCCATCCCGGCGGTGTTGCGAGCCAGGCATCGACCGGCCGCCCATCAGGTGCCGTTACAGACAGCTTGCGGACCGGCGCGAGGGTCTTCGCCTGAAGCCAGTTTGCATTGAGGTCGGTCAGCTTGCGCCCATCGACCCACACGTCCGCAGGGGCTGCAGTGGTACCTGCGGTGTAGGCGACCTTGCCGCCATTCGAGACGCTGAACTCGCCGCCAGTATAAGGGCGGTCATAGTGAGTGCCGGCGGTGAGCCCCTCCCTCACCATTCGAACGGAACCGTCCAGACCGACCCGCGCGACCCGCTTCTTCCCGTGATCGTCATAGGATACGTAAAGCTGCGAGTTGCCGCCCCATGTCACCGTATCGATCGACTGGTCGAGCCCCGCCGTCAGCGAACGCGCCCCGGTGCCATCGGCATTCATCACGTACAGCTCAGTGTTTTCGTAGCTGCGGTTCACATCATCGAAGCCGAGATAGGCAATGCGCTTGCCGTCGGGTGAGACCACCGCGCTCTGGTCCGGGCCTTCGCGCGTGGTGAGCGCGGTGACAGCGCCGCTGGCCACGTCCAGCGCGTAGACTTCCGTGTTGTTCAACTCGCGCTCCCAATCCGGGCGGCGATTTGCGGAGAAGACAAGGGTTCTGCCGTCCGGGCTCCACGACAAGGGACCGCTATCGTTCCAGTCGCCAAAGGTGACCTGACGCGGGGCGCCGCCATCAGCCGGAACGACAAAGAGGTGATCGAAGCCGGGTTGCGCGTATCCGCCGCCATCCGCGCGGTAGTTCACCCGATCGATCACCTGAAGGCTTTCTGCCCACTCGGCGCCCTCGGGCTTCTCGGGAGCCCTGCCCAGCTTCATGCCCTCGCCGGCCACGTGCATGGTATAGGCGATAGCCTTGCCGTCCGGCGACCATGTGATGCTGCCAGGACTTTCCGGCAATCCCGTGACCTGAACGCTGCGGCCGCTGTCGATCCACAACACGTGCAGTTGTGGCGCGCCTGTGTTGGATGAGACATAAGCTATTCGCTTGCCGTCGGGCGACCAGCGGGGCGAGCGATGCGCTCCCTTGCCTGCCGCTAGCGGAGTTTGACGTCCCGAGGCGACATCCACCAGCCAGATCGAAGGCACTTCCTTGTCCGTCATGATGTCACCGGACATGCGGACATAGACCACGCGCGTCCCGTCAGGGCTGATCTGCGGATCGGTCGCTCCTGCAAGGCTGAACAAGTCCTCACCGGCGAACGCGCGCGCCGGACCTTCAGCCGCCGAGGCCAGGTTGACCGGCACCAGGAAGCCTGCAGCCGCAGTCGCGGCCAAGAGAAGCGGAAGAGCTCGGCGCAAAGTTTCGTCTCCGATCGGTTGAGCTAAGCTGCACCATTGCAACGACGAAAGGGTGAAATCCAGCAGCGCAATTGCGGGGCTATCGAACAAACTTCTGGAACCTGATTCAAACCTGCTACTTATGCCGCCATGCCCGGCACCGAACCTCACGAGTCCAGACTGGAAGATCGCAGCTTCCTGGCGGTCGTCGCCATAGTCACCCTGCTCTTCTGCTGGCTCATCGCACCTTACTTCGGCGCGATCCTGTGGGGGCTTGTCGCCGCGATCCTCTTCGAGCCCGCCACGCAGCGCCTCGCAGCCGACATGAACGGGCGTAAGAACGTAGCCGCCGCACTCGTTCTTCTTCTGATCGTCGGCCTGATCCTGGTGCCAGCGCTGCTTCTGGGCTCTAGCCTGGTGCAGGAAGCGACCTCGCTATACGAGCGCATCCGGCTCGGCCAGATCGACGTTCCCGGAATAATGGACGGCATAAAGCATTCCTTGCCGCTCCGTGTTCAGCAATACATCGATCGGCAGAACTTGAGCGACTTCGACTCGGTTCGCCGCATGTTCGGTACAGGCATCGCCAGCGGTTTGCAGACCGTCGCCTCGCGGGCGCTGGTCGTGGGGCAAGGTGCGCTTAGCTTCCTCGCGGCGTTAGGCGTGATGTTGTACCTGACCTTCTTCTTGCTGCGCGATGGCCGCCGCTATGGTTCGATCATCCGCTCAGCACTGCCGCTGCGACCTGATCTGCGCGACCGGCTGATCGACCATTTCATCATCGTCGTACGCGCCACGATGAAAGGCACTGTCGTCGTCGCCGTCGTTCAAGGCGCTCTGGGCGGCCTTATCTTCTGGGCGCTTGGCGTGGAAGGCGCCCTTCTTTGGGGCACGCTGATGGGCGTGTTCTCGCTGCTCCCGGCAGTGGGGACGGCCATCATCTGGGTGCCGGTGGCGATTTACCTGCTTGCAACCGGCGCCTGGATCAAAGGCACCATCCTGATCTTCTGCGGCTTCTTCATCATTGGCTTGGTGGATAACCTGCTTCGCCCGATCCTCGTCGGCCGAGACACGCGTATGCCGGACTTCGTCGTACTGATCGCCACACTTGCGGGATTGCAGCTGTTCGGCCTGAGCGGCTTCATCGTGGGCCCGGTGATCGCCGCCTTGTTCATCGCCGTGTGGAGCATGGCGATCGAGAGCAAGGACCACCACGAACCCGACCTGCTTCCCCCTCCCAAGACCGTCACAGTCCTGCCTTAAGGTCTCAATCCTTCTTGAAAGGGTTCTTCGGGCTGCGCAGCGTGAGCCGGATGGGCACCGCCTCGAAAGAGAGTTCGCGCCGGATACTGTTGATCAGATAGCGCTTGTAGCTTTCAGGCAGCATGTCGAGCCGCGTGCCGAACAGCACGAAGCCAGGGGGCCGCGTCTTGGCCTGCGTGATATAGCGCAGCTTGATACGCTTGCCGCCAGGGGCCGGAGGCGGATTGGCCGCCAGCGCGTCATCGAACCAGCGGTTGAGCGCCGAAGTTGTGACACGGCGGCTCCAGGCTTCCCGCAGGTCAAAAGCAGCCTTGATCATGTCGTCCAAGCCCTTGCCGGTGCGTGCAGAGACGGCAAACATCGGCACGCCGCGAACTTGCGCCAGACCGTCGTCAAGCGCCGCGCGGATGCCTTGGAACAACGATGAGGCCTCTTCCGCCACATCCCACTTGTTGATCGCGATCATTAACGCACGACCTTCCTCCAGCACCATCGAGGCGATCTTCAGATCCTGGTGCTCAAGCCCGCGTGTCGCATCGAGCAGGAGTACAACGACCTCGGCAAAGTCGATCGCGTGGCGCGCATCGGCAACCGAGAGCTTCTCCAGCTTTTCGATCACTTGCGCCTTCTTGCGCATTCCGGCGGTGTCGATCAGACGAACGGGGCGCACTTCCCCGTTTCGCGCAGTCCACTCCCAGTCGATGGCGATCGAGTCGCGCGTGATACCGGCTTCGGGCCCCGTCAGCAGGCGATCCTGACCAAGCAGCTTGTTAATCAGCGTCGATTTTCCGGCGTTCGGGCGGCCGACGATCGCGAGCTTGAGCGGCCCTTGCAGCAGCGCTTCCTCGTCGAACTCCTCATCGTTCTCGTCCTCCTGAAGAGGATCAAGGTGCGGCAGCAACGCCTCGAACAAGTCGGCCATTCCCTCGCCGTGCTCGGCCGAGATCGCCACCGGATCGCCAAGCCCCAGCGAATACGCTTCGAGCAGCCCGCCCTCGCCCGCGCGCCCTTCCGCCTTGTTGGCAACCAGGATTACCGGAACGGGCGAACCACGCAGCCACCGCGAGATTTCCTCGTCGAGCGGCGTCAGGCCGGCGCGTGCATCCATGACGAAGAGAGCCACGTGCGCTGTCCGCAACGCAGCTTCCGTCTGCTGGCGCATGCGCCCCGGCAACGTTTCCGCGTCCTCGTCTTCCCAACCAGCAGTGTCGACGATCTGGAACTTGAGACCAAGCAGCTCCGCATCGCCAAAGCGCCGGTCGCGCGTCACCCCGGGCTGGTCGTCCACGAGAGCCAGTCTCTTTCCGACCAAGCGGTTGAAGAGCGTGGATTTGCCGACGTTCGGACGGCCGATGATGATAACTTCAGGGGGCATGATAAACCGGGACGTGGCGGTTTGTGCCGACAATGGCAAGCCCCGTCACCTCCCGTCGCCCCTAGCGGCCGCAAAGCCGGCCGGCGCTGGGCGGCAAAGCGATCAGCGCGGACGCCCACCGACGCCCGCTGCGACCGCTTAGTCCTTACGTGCGACGGGCGCCTCTTCACCCAGATCCTCATACCAAGCCTCTACCGGGCCGCTGAGCTTTATGGTCAGCGGCTGCCCGTTGCGGTCCTTGGTCTTGCCCGCCTGTACCCGGATCCAGCCTTCCGAAATCGAGTACTCCTCGACATTGTTGCGCACGGTGCCCTTGAAGCGGATGCCTATGCCCCTCTGCAGCTTGTCCGCATCGAAGTGTGGACTGCGGGGGCTGATAGCCAGGCGATCGGGGGGTACATCCGCGCCGGAGCCGGTTTCGGGAATGGTGTCTTCGCTCATGAGGCGCCGGTTTAGAGTCGATTGGCGGCTTGTCAACGCAAGCGGCTTGGCCTAAGGGCGCGCCTTCCGCAGTGGTAGCGGGCGCGTAGCTCAGCGGTAGAGCACACCCTTCACACGGGTGGGGTCACAGGTTCAATCCCTGTCGCGCCCACCACGATTTCAAGCGGTTAGCGGAAATCGTGGTGCGATGCATGAAATTGCCATGAAAAGCACGGGTGAACTCGTCGAGAGCAGAGCGATCGTCTAGTTCGGGTCGATCTAGCGCGATCCTCAATCGTACGGGTCGACGTGCCGGCAGGATCTAGCTTAATGATTGGACGTCCGAGACACTGAGGCGCGTGGTAATGTGCTACGGTGGCGGAGCGGCGGTAGCGCGGACGTGGAAGCGTTTACCGACGCGGTGGCGCGTGCTCTCGGAAAGAGCAGATCTTCGCCGCCCCGCGCCCTTAGCTTGTCGCGGTTGCTGCTGTGCCTGTGTCCTGCCAGTGGTGGCCGCTACCGGAGCGTCAACATACCGATCTCGCAGACGAGAAGATTTTGGTCGACGGCATCGCGCGTTTGTTAGCAGCCCTGTGTCGCACGTAAGCTACTGCTGAGGGTCGGGCTCAGCCCAGATCTATCGAAGTTAGAGCGCGGATGCGGTAGCGATATTCAAGGATTAGAGTAACCGCCTGAATGCGCGGTATGGGAAGCGTTTGCCGCGATTCCTCCTCTGGAGCCGGTTACAACAAACTACGCCGAAGTCGAGAAAACAGGATCGAGCACGTGATCAATAACAGAAGGGACGAGTGGCTCCCGTCTAAGACGTTAAAAGGAAGCGAACTGTATCTTCCTTCTGATCTGGCTGAACGAGCTCTTTCAGATCTTCACCGCGTCGAGTTACTAAACCGCGAATGCAAGATATTCGCAGATGTGTACGTCATGTCACAAAACTTTTTAGATTGGACCTACCATTTGATGCTGCAATCCCTGATAAATGGCGAACTGCACGCATATGTAACTACCGCGGATGCAAGTCTTTCGTACCGCATACCCAGAGATACATGGAGGGGAGACGAAGTCGAGCGTATTTTCGAGCTAAGTAGGGCTAAACTCAATCCTCATGGCTGGGATAATGATCGGCGGGGTATTCCCGCTGAGGTCGAGGGCCGTAACTTCTGGATCTATCGGACGACTGCTCTCAAGTGGCTTACTCGTATCCGCAAGGTCCACGGATCTAAAGGTACCGACGGAAGCGCAAGGGCCTCAGACGAGGCAATCAAAAGCGCGTTGAAAGGCTGCACGCCCGATGAACTATCTTTGACGAACAATAGCCTGCGCACTTTGCTCGAGAAGCGGACGGGCACTTTGATCGGAAAGGAGCGGTTTCGCAGCATTCGATCCTTAGCGGGGTTGGCGCTTCCGAAGTCCCGGCCGCCGAAGAGGCGTGGGTGCGACTAAGTATATTGTCCATGCACTTTTAGGTCTGGCACCCGCTTGGACACCGGCAACTTCGCCGGCGTTCAGGAACAGCCCATGCCCTCGAAAATTGAAGCCGATCTCAGATTCGCTGCGACTGCGTCGACAGGTGGTGTCGCTGGGCGAAAGATGCTCGCCAACCGACAAGCGGCCCAGCTGCCTGCGATCGCCATGTCCATTGCTGAAGTGGCGGCGGCGCTCGGCATCGGTCGGACCAGCATCTACAAAGCTATAGCCGAATCCCGTTTGGAAACTCGCAAGTTCGGCCGCCGCACACTGATTCTCACGGCGAGTGTTCTGCGCCTCCTTGAGGAGACGAGCGATGCCGATTGAGCGCTTCTCCATGGATGGTCAGCCGGACGAGAGCAAATTTGTGCTCGCTCCAATGTTGAGAGGCGACGGCTGGGTGACCGCAGCCGACGTGTCGAACCTGATCGGCAAGTCAGTGACGCAGCTGCCAGCTATGCGGCGGCGTGGAACCGGACCGCATTGCGAACAGCACGATCGGTCTTGGGCGTATAGGCCCGCCGCAGTTGTCGAGTGGCTTAACGCTTGCGCGACCGTTCCCATGGAGGCTGGCCATGACGCCTAAGGTCGGCCAAGTCACATCCGATGAGCTAGGACACGAAATCGTCCGTTATGCCGACACCGCGCGGGTGCTCCTGGAGAACGGCTATGTACCAATACCGATCCCGCGGCGATCTAAACGAGCGAAGCTGAAGAACTGGCAGACCCGTAGCTCCAGCTATTTGTCTGATGCGTTGCTGCAGAAGGAGATACAGCGCTACCCCAATCATGGGGTGGCACTCCGCTGCGGCTCTCTGATTGCTCTCGACCTTGACTGGACTGATCCAAGGCGCATCGCTGAGGCGCAGAGCGTCGTCCGAAGCATCGTGGCTGGTGATCCGTTGGTACGGGAGGGCCAAGCTCCACGTCGGGCTCTGCTTTACCTGGCGGCTGAGCCGATCAGGAAAAGGCAATGCGCTAGTTTCGACATCCAAGGCACCGGCACATACATCATGGCATTTGGCATTCATCCGACGGGCCAGCCATATCGTTGGGTGGGACGCTCACCGATGGACGTGCCGTTGGCAGACCTTCCGGTGATCACGTCAAGTCAGGTCGACCAGATCATCCGAGCGTTGGCGCCGACGCCTGCCGCTTCGCAGGCGGCGTCGAGCTCGATGAATGCGTCGAGCAGGCATTCGGCCAAGCGCGTCTTGGATGGCCGCGATGCCCTTCTCACCGCCATCGTGTACGAGATCTGGAGTCGCGGTATGAACGAAGTCGACAAGCTCGCCGCAAAGGCTTGGCGCCTCTTCGAGGAAAAGGCCGACCTTTCCCGCCCCAAGCGCGGCGGCACGAAACCTTGGACCATTGCTGATGCCCGCCAGAAGGCCAAGTACCTGCTGGCGCGGGCCGCCGAGGGTAAGGTGAAACGTTCGACCGGGTTTGGCGAAATCCTGACCTATTCGCCCGCACTCGAGCCGTTCGCCCGGGCCACCGATGCGCTAGGCGCACGCGGCCACTTGTCGCCCAGCGCAGTGCGGCTCTCGCAGCTGATGCTCTGCTTCTGCCGCAACGGTAGCGGCTGCTATGTCAGCGTCGAGAAACTCGCCCGCCAGCTCGATCTAGCGCAGGGCTCCGTCAAACGGCTGCGGGCGCGTCTCGTGGCCGCGCAGCTCTGGATTCGCCGGGTTCAAGGCAAGGGTCGCGGTAGCCGGAGCGAGTATGTGCCGTGCCTCGAAGCCGCGATCGTCGCAGCCGAAAAGGTCACCGCGCTTGGCGCCCTGATAACCAGTAGAGGGGGTGAGGAAGGCCTAGAGGAGCCGCACCGGGAAGAAAAAAGGTCTTCTAATATCGAGGATTTCATTTCACTCGGCCGGTGGTCGGTCGGGGGTGGCACATGAGCCATGCCACTCGCCATGTTGATCGGCACCATATCCGATTCCGGCCGAGCATGCGGATGCCGATCCTCTCTAACGGCTCGCAAGCTAGGGTAACCTTCACGTGCTGGGAGAAGCAGCAGCGCGTGATCGGTCAGCTTCATCAGCGCTACCGGGGCGTGGAGCTCGTAAGGACGGACGACGCGTTCATTCTCGATTACATTGCTCTCCAGCGGCACAAGCAGCTGGGGTCAGTGTCCCGTCCTGATCTGCTCGAGCTCGCCGTCACGGAACTGTGCGCCTACTACGAGCTGGCGCCCTGCGCCGAGGAGCAGATCGTGGACGGCTTGCGCCGAGCCACCGGAACGCTACTCACCTTCGACCACTGGAAGGAGCGCCACTACCCGCGCAAGTTTCCGCTGGTCGAGGCGCGCCGGCGCACGCCCGGTCGCTTCACCATCAAGACGTCGGCCTGGCTGGACGACGAGCTGATGGACGGCGAAGTTGTGTCCGCACCGCGGCACACAAGCCAGCTTCCGTTTACGCGCTTCCGCCTGGACGGCTGGGGGCGCAGCTGGGTCGGTCGCAATCGCCGAACGAACGAGCAGATCATCACTCAGCGTGATGCCTTGGCGCGCGTTGGACCTCTACCCGACCGCATGCCCGGTACGCCTTGGGAGCACCTCCTAGCGGTGGTGGAGGCGAACGACCTGCAGGACTTCAACCTAGCCGTCATCGAGCACCGGGGCCGGCCCGCCATCTCGGTCGAGGAGCGCAAATGTTCGACCCACGGCCTCTTCCGCGACCCCGAGCTCATGCGCAGCCTGAGTAGCGACGATGGAGGCATAGGCATCTCGTTGAACGACGAGCCGGCAAGTTCCTCCTGGCCCGCCGAGATCACGCTGGCACCAGAGGAGCCGGAGCCAGAGCCGGCCTGCGAAACCACCCTCCCCCACGTAGGAGCGTTGCCATGAAGTTTGACATCTTCGCCACAATGAAGGGCGCAGATGACTATGATCGTCACCGGCCGGTCGACTTTGATATCTGCGTAGAAAGGTTACCTGAGCCGGCAGTCGAGCTCGCACGGGATGCCATATCGCGCGGCATTCCCTACTACCATAGCAGCTACTCACAAACCTGGGTTCCTTACGCCGAACTGGCGATCGATGCCGGACTTGGGATACCGCTCGACGATCCTACCTGCCCATACTTCGTGCCGCCGAGAGCGAGGGCGAAACCCGTCTTCCTGCCGGAACTCATCACTGGGAGCGTTGCCGCTGGATGCCCCACCTACCGCGCTGCCTTGGACCGCTCGCGTGTCAAAGCTCAGTTCCTAACGAATTTGCGCCTCGAGTTCCCACCACGGCCCTATGACTTGCGCGTTCAATGGTTTCCAGACGATCAGCGACCCTTGACCCGTATGATCCATATTGGGCTGCTCGACGCCTTTCCGGGTGACCGATGCTGGTGGGTGGTCGGGACTGACGCGCAGAAGCTGCTGCCGCCCGTTGATTACTCCGGGGACGGACTGGGCAACGAGTTTTGCAATCCGCAGGCTTGGACGGACCACGACGCTCTGGACCGGTTCGATGCCGAGCATCGTCGTCACTGGCCGGAGATCTACGGGTACCAGCATCCGGAGTGGCTTGCTCGAGGCTATCAGCAGCCCGGCTGGAGTCCACACGGGGCATGGTCCTGAGGCGGGCGCCCGTCGCGTCCCCGCTTTCCCCGCATCGGCGGCCGCTGCGTCTGAACGTTTCAGCATGCGGCAGCGTCCGCCACCGCCCTCAGCTCCATCGAACAGGCACCTGCCATGCAGATCAACATCTTCGCTCGAGGCGCCCAAGGCATTGGCCCCGACCATTCAATCAACTACGATGTGGACGTGCGGCGTCTGACCGAGCCGCTTCTGTCGCTTACCAAGGCTGCCTTGGTTGCCGGCTATCTCTCCTGCTATACCGCGCGCGGCACGCAGCTGTGGGTGCCCCGCGCCCAACTCGCGGCGGCCGTGGGGTTCGGTCACAAGCTGTACGACCCGAACGATCCCAGCTTCGTACCGCCAGAGGCCGTGCTGGAGGTGCCGTACCTGCCGAACCCGGTCACCGCGGACGCGTCCCCGTATCAGCAGGAATTCCTCGCCTCCGCACGGCGCATGGCGGACTATTTTTCCGACTTGGTCGGCGCGATGCCGCCGCGGCCTTTCGACATACATGTCCACCGCACCAGCACGCAGCCGTCGCCGCTGCGCCGGCTGATCGAGGCGCACGTAATCGCCGCCCATTCGACTGACCGCGGGTGGTGGGTCAGCGCTGCAGAGGCACGCCCGCTGCTTCCCGCCGGCGAGGGCTTCGACGACCCGGCGAGCGAATGGTACGTTGACCCCCACGATTGGGCCGACCACGACGAGGTCGAGCGCCTGATCACAGAGCATCGTCGCCACTGGCCCGAGATCTACGGCACCCCGCCGGTCGACACGACCTCGGAGTAGCGCGCATCCGTGTGAACCGGCCGTTCTGCACGCGTGCAAGTGTTTGAAAACAGAGCCTCGCCTCACGGCAAATTGGCCAACAGGCGGGTTTGAAGGACGGTGCCGACCTCCAGCTCGAGACCGCCGTCTACTTCAATTTCGGCCTGCTCGGCTGCGGAATACTAGCTCAGACAACTAAAGCAGCGAGCCAGCGCTGCCGCCAGCGTGCCGCAAATCATCTTCGCCTAACAAGGAATGACATGCCTGGTGATTCAGCAATGTTCGCGCCTCTCGCTGACGCACCCGAGGGGCAACCAAATTCATAGTCCTTCACAGACAGGGTCGATACACTCGGAGTCGGGAGCCGAGGGCCAATCCGCCGCGGTTCAGCACGCGGTTCAGTTGGCTTGCTGCTTCCCGAGGCGGTCGCTGTTGTGTAAAGTGCTCGGCAAATGGCGAAAAAACACTACACCTGGCGAACGGGCGAAGCACCGCCCGAAATCGGCGGTCACAGTCTTGCAAAGCATCGCATTTTGGATCGCTACATCAGGCGCTATATCGAGGTTTGTACGGCCACTCCGGTTCAAGAGAGGCTAAATCTTACCGTCATCGATGGTTACTGTGGCGGCGGCAGGTATCGCTTCAACAACCGCGACGTGCCAGGCTCTCCTCTCGTCCTCCTGAATGCGATTGCAGAAGCTCAGGAAGCCCTGAACCGCACGCGCCCGAAGGGCTTCGAGATACGCACCGAGTTCGTGTTTGGGGATCTCCATCGCTTCCACACCGACTATCTTCGTGCGGAGATCGAAGCCTCCCCCTTCAGGGAGCAGCTCGACAAGACCATTCATATTTGGAACGACGATTTCAACGACCGCGTCGACGACGCCATCAGCCTCGTGCGCAAGCGATCGCCCCAGCGGGGAAGATCGATCTGGCTCCTAGATCAATATGGCTGGAGTGATGTCGCGTTCGGATCGATGCGCAAGATTCTCGGCCAGTTGGAGAAGGCCGAGATTTTCCTAACCTTCAGTGTCGACAGCCTCATCGACTACATGAGCGAGACGCGTCTCAAGCAACGCAGCTACCGGGATATCAATCTTGATCCTGGCTTTATCTCGGAACTCACCACAGAAAAGGGCGAAGGACCGGGCTGGCGGACTCTGATCCAGAACACGCTTTACCAACACCTCAAGCAGCAGACCGGGGCGGAGTTTTACTCCCCCTTCTTCATTCACTCGCCCGAGGCACACAGAAGTTATTGGTTCCTGCACCTTTCTCGCCACCGGGAGGCGCGAAACGTGATCGGCAATATCCACTGGCAGGAAAACACCATCTCGCTCCACCACGGAGGCGCGGGCCTACAAGCGCTTGGCTTTGCCAATGCGACTCATCCGGACCAGCTTCTGCTACCATACACGTTCGATGCCCATTCCAGGCGCCTGTCTCACAAGATCCTGATGGAACAGATTCCGCACAAGATTCGTGCTGCTATCGATTCGGACATTGCTCCTTCCCTCGAGACGCTGTTCGGCAATCATTGCAACGATACGCCCGTCACTCGCGAAATTTTCGAGGAGGTCTTGATCTCCCTGCGAGACGAGGGCGAAATCCGGATCGAGGATGACCTTGGCAAGGACAAGCCCCGCACGCAAACGGTCGCCTGGACCGACCGGATTATGCTGGCCCGTCAACCGTCCCTGTTCAGCCGGCTGAATTCTAACTTGCCAACAGACAGGAGCCAACCCTAGCTTGGCTCGTTAACTTGGTGATGCTAGACCGCTTGAATGCCGAGCACCAGCATTCACGGCATGGATCTGAATTCGGCGAGAGTGAACTGTGGATACCGTTTGGCGGGACGATGATGAGTGGGAGCGGCTGCCTCTGTTTCCTGAACTCGCCCCGAGTCCACCGCTTCTCGTGGATGCTGAGGAACGTGTGTTTGCCGATCCGTTCCTCGCTGAACTTGCTCATACCAAGCCATTGCAGCGACTTAAGAATATCGGCTTCCTTGGTGCGCTCGATTATATCCGCGCATCCAATGGCGCAGGCTTTCATCGTCGGCGCCACAATCGCTACGACCACTCACTGGGTGTGGCCGAGCTCGCCCTACTCTATGCCGATATTCGCGCTCTAAACCGCTACGACACCCGTATTCTGGCGGCTGCGGGCATTCTCCATGATATCGGCCACGGGCCGCTGTCTCACACGCTCGAGCCGGTGTTCAATGCCAATTTCGGCATAAATCACCACAAGGCTGGAACGGCTATCCTGGAAGGCAAGACCCCTCTTGGTTCGGAAATCCAGGAGATCATGCGAGCCTACAAGATCGACCTCGATGAAGTCGTCGCGATGGTCGATGGCACACATACGGGGCAGCACGCCTTCCTCTTTGGCAGTCCCATCAATCTAGACACAATCGAAGGCATCAGCCGCTCCAGGCTTTTTGCTGCAAAGGCGACACGCCCGTTCAATCCAAAGCGTCTAGTGGCGTTGATCGCGGCGGAAGCAGAATGGCCCGCGAAGGCCGCGGATGAGTTCTGGCGACTGAAGGACAGCGTCTACAACCTGATTATCCATCACCCCAGCGGCCTGCTGTTCGACGGCCTTGCTCAAGCCTACATGTCTCTCGAAATCGCACAGTTCCGGCCGAGCAATTTCCTCTGGAACGAAGAGCAATTGCGCGGCCGCCAGCCTGGCCTTTTCAGCATCTTTGCCTGGGCGCGGTCGTCCAAGCGCCGCGCCCTGCATCGTCTGTCTGAGAAAAACCCGAAGATCTTCGAGCATGCCGTAAAGGCGCCAGTTCGGCATTTTTCGGTGAATGAAAGCACGTCGGTTTGCACAGCGTCCGACCTGAGCAAGCGCTACATTCAGACTAAGCTGAGCAGAAGCATATCGATTGCTGAACTTGTAGGAAAAAACGTGATGACCAAGGCTGCCACGGCATGACTTTGAGCCAGAATGCGGCAGCCGTTTTCGCTGATACCTCGAGCCGATCCGAAGCAGATCTGGACAAGATGAGGGCCGTTGCTCAAGAGGTCATCGGCGACAATCAGCAACTGATCGTTGGCGTCAACGGGAGCTACGCCAGGCGAGAAGCCACCAGCGGCTCTGACGTTGATCTTTTTGTCCTCTACAGGAAGGATGCGATCGCCGATGCGATCTCCGCGCAGGAAACCTTGCGCACTCGTCTCCAGGCGGCCGGGTTCAAGATGCCTGCAGATGGGGGCGTATTTCACACGCCCCTGAGCGTTAGCGTATTGAGCCAGACTATTGGCGGT
Source organism: Novosphingobium kalidii (assembly GCF_040534015.1). Taxonomy (NCBI): domain Bacteria; kingdom Pseudomonadati; phylum Pseudomonadota; class Alphaproteobacteria; order Sphingomonadales; family Sphingomonadaceae; genus Novosphingobium; species Novosphingobium kalidii. Next base: position 410,693 of record NZ_JBEWLY010000013.1, on the reverse strand, counting down.
ATGGAGGACAAGAACGAGTTCATCACACGCCGTATGCTACTCCTGCTGGAGGGCGAATGGCTGTACAACGAGAGCGGCTTCAATGACGCTCGGACGCGTCTGCTCACCCAGTATGTCGCGCCGAACATTCGGGCCGACCAGATATGCATGTTTCTCCTCAACGACATCATTCGCTACTGGCGAACGATCTGCGTAGATTTTGAGTACAAGGTTCAGAGCGACAACAAGCCACGCGAAATCCGGCTCATCAAGCTTCGCTTCTCACGCATGCTACTGTTCTTTGCAGGTGTAATGGCCGTGGGAGCAACGCACGGACTGGAGCGCGATGCGAAGATCAAAAGGCTGTCGGAACTGCTGGCGCTGCCTGCCTACAAGCGCTTGACGACACTCGCCGGTGATAAGGCGAGCCCATCCCTCGAACTCTACGCCGATTTTCTGCGCTCGCTCGACGATCCGAAGGTGCGCGAAGCACTTTCCCACCCCCAATCGGTTCAAACAGAGTCCGACCAGTATCTGCAGCTGAGAGCCAAGGCACAGCAGTTCAGGGGAAATCTTCTAACGTTGCTGAAAGAGCACTTTGGAACAGAAAGTCCGACGGTCACAGCTCTCATGCTCTGACCCATCTTCCTTGACGAGCGTGACGCAAGGCGTGACGGTGAAATCTGATAGGAAATAGCAGTGGCAAAGAATTCCAGGATCGAGTGGACCACCCACACGTTCAACCCTTGGTGGGGCTGCGTGAAAATGTCTCCTGCTTGCAAGTTCTGCTACGCTGAAAGCTGGTCGAAGCGCCTCGGAAAGAACGTCTGGGGCATCAATTCCGAAAGGCGCTTCTTCGGTCCCCGGCATTGGGCAGAGCCGCTCGCTTGGAACCGCGCCGCCCTCGTCTCTGGCGAGCGGCCGCGCGTGTTCTGCGCGTCGATGGCGGACGTTTTCGAGGACCGTAGAGATCTCGACGGTGAGCGCGAGAAGCTATGGGAGTTGATCAGTGAGACCCGAGGTCTTGACTGGCTTCTCCTCACCAAGCGCCCGGACTTGGTAGGCCAGTTAACACCTTGGGGCGACAGCTGGCCGAGCAACGTCTGGATTGGCACAACTACCGAAGACCAAGAATGGGCCGACCAGCGGCTTCCGGCATTGGCGCGCATACCAGCTAAAGTCCGCTTCATATCAGCCGAACCACTACTCGGACCGGTCAAGCTTGGACCTTGGACTCAATACATCCACTGGGTCATCACCGGCGGGGAGAGCGGCCCGAATGCCCGGCCTTCGAGCCCGTCATGGTTTAGGTCTTTGTTAAACGAGTGCATGGCAGCCGACATACCGTTTCACTTCAAGCAATGGGGTGACTGGGCTCCCGGGCAAGGAATAAACCTCGCGAAGGCCAGGCACGCGGCCGCAGCTGACGGAACGACCATGTTACGAATAGGGAAGAAGGCTGCGGGCCGTTTACTTGATGGCGAACAATGGAACGGGCTGCCCAAAGTTGATCACGGGTAGACCGCGTTTTGCGCAATGTACGCTAGCACTACTTTGGCAGAAGAGCGTGGAGAGGTCTGTTGAGGCTGCATCCACAGTGAGGGCAGTGGCGCGGCGGTGAGCGGACAGGCGGTCAAGGATGGCCTGGCGCACTGCTGGCAGGCTGGGATGAGGAGGCGGGCCGAGAACTCTTTTTTTTCCGCCCCGCCTGAGCGAGCCTTCGGGATTGCAAGAAGGCGTAGGCCATCGTCGACATCAGGGCATGGCGGTGAAGTCCGGTCCATGATCGGCCCTCGAAGTGATCCAGCCCCAGTTCTTCCTTGAGTTGCTGATGGGCTTGTTCGCAGATCCAACGCGCCTTGATTGCGCCGGCGAGAGCCTTGATCGGGGTGTCAGCGGGCAAATTGGAAAGATAATATTTGCGCTCGCCATTTGAGCGATGTTCACCCACCAGCCAGGCTTCCTCGCCCGGCATGTGCTGAGCTCCGGCGGAGCCGATCCGCTGGGGTGCGCCATCCGCAATGCGCACACGCATGGCAGCAAAGCGGGCCGTCAGGCGTCCCTTCGTTCCCTTTCGCCAACTGCCCTGTCGCCACTTCGCGCCTTCAAGCATGGCATGCGCAGCTATGGATTTGACGTCCGGCACGTGACGCACCCTTGGGCGACCACGCCCCGCGACTGGGAAGATCAGTTGCACGTCGGCGGGATAGACCTTCTGGTGCCGGGGAATGCCGACGGCCCAGCAAAGGCCACGTGCGCTCAGCGCCTGCCGGAACGGAGCCGCGCGGCAAGCCAATGCCCGAACGCACCGCCAGAGCTAATGCTGCCAAATCCAAGATCCGAGCCCGCGTCGAACATGTGTTTGCTCGCCAGAAGGATCAAATGGAGCTGTTCATCCGCACCATCGGCATGAAGCGCGCAGAAGCCAAGATCACCCTCGCCAACCTTGCTTACAACATGAACCGCCTGATCTTCCACGAACGCCGGGCAGCCACGGGATAGCTACGCCCGAAGGTCAGGAATGCCAACGAAACCGGCCGAATGAGGACCCATGCGGCTCGCAATCACGCCAGATCCGACGCCCGCACCCAATCCCGCTCAGATCGACGGGTTAATGGAGGTGCCCAGCTTTCCTGGACATTGCGACCTACGCCTCAAATCAGCTGCCGAAGACCTGAGCCGGAGCTACTTCCGGCGGGCGTTTGGACCAGTTCAAGAACAGAAAACGTCAAACGACCGCGCGATGCGCAGTGGATCTGCGCCGAATAGATGGACATATCCCACGATGAAAAGCGAGCTCGGTGTCAAATCAGTGACGCTTTACGCGGGAGTTTAAGGATAGGCTTACGCAACGCTGTAGGAGTTACCGTTAGAAGGCAACCATACGGGTGTGCGGTTTCGTTCTATATGCGCTTGCGCCCTACCCTGCCTACCCTGCCTACCCTGCCTACCCTGCCTACCACCTTTACCCATACATGCTTCCCCCATCCTTTTAGGGACAGGAGACAGAAGCTTGATTGATCACATTTGAGGGTTTGCTGTCGTTCTGATCTCCGACACTTTCATGAATCCTATTCGCCTGCCCCGCGCGGGGCTCTCGAACAGGATATGCCATGCCGCAGTTGCCGACGTTGTCTGGTGCGTACCGCTTGAACCTGCCAATCATCCCGGGTGAGGTGCTTAAGCGTTCTCATGTCCCTAAACGCTATGATGATCGGCTCAAAGCCTGCGGCCGCCTCCTGCAGGCTCTTTGGCTTCGAAGCCGCGACATTCCCATGGGCGTTCATCGGGGCCGGGATGGTCATGCGCGGCGGCTTGGGTCAAGGCTGAGCCCCGGCGGCGACCTCAGCCGGCCGCAACTTTCTGACGCCGCAACTGGCCGCCATGGCCAGCGCGTGATCGCTATCAGGAGCCCGGCGAAATCGGGTGCTCGCTCATAGTCTGTCAAGGACGACCCTCCGCCTTCAGGTGATGCTGACCTCTCGCGGAGGACCTCGACCTTGCCGGCGGCGTACAGCAGCACCTACTACCCGACCCGGACATTAGCTAGGTCACGCGGTGCGCTTCCAGCACAGCTTGGGTTGACGGGATGCTTCATTGACCAAAACTATAGCGCGCACGTCGCGTGCCCTACTCTCTCCACAGACTCCGCAGCCGGCACTTTGTGATCGCAGTGGACATCAAGTGGAGCGCGGGCATTCGCCACAGCGCTCCCTCGGCGCACTTATCACTGGTCGCAGATGAGGGATGCCGAACTGTACGCTGATGGGCGTCTCATCGGGTGGCCCCAGACTTGGGCGAGCCAACAAACCATCCCGATCCGGAGGAGCTGAATTGCCGATTCAGTCCCGATCGGCCCGCTAAGCTGCGTACCGCGCTCTAGTCAATCCGATATCATGCTCTGAGCTGACGCCAGCCGCTCAGCCATCATCGCCTGCAAAGCCGGAGGTTCGTCAATGACGAGCATGCCCGCCCAGCTGAACAAATGATCGACGAGTTCCTGCATACCGCCAGCTCGGAACCGTACGACCAGGCCGCCGTCTTCCGACTGCTCTATCACCTGGCTAGCGTGGAAGCGCCATCCTCGCGCGCGCTCGACAGCATGAGGCTTGACGCGCAATCGGACCTCTTGCGGCGCTTCCTGGTAGACACCAAAGTTTGGCTCGAGCCAGGTATCCAGGTCCCAGTCGTGGGGCGGACTCCCCATTAGATCGCTAACCCGAACATCGGTCATGCGGTCTAGTCGGTAGTAGAACGGCTTACCTTCGTCTTTGGCTATGTTGCAAATTAGGTAGCTGAGGGCGCCGTGGACAAGGCCGTAAGGGATGACCCGGCGCCACCCGGGTTGGGTCTGACCGACAGGAAGATACTCGAATTCCACGCACTGCCCTGCCATTATTGCAGTTTGGATGGCCACCAGGGTTTCAGGCGCCACGGGCGCGTCCGGGCCAGCCTGCGGGAGGGTGCGCTGCAGCCGGGCTAAGGCGTCAAGGTCAGGATCAAGGCGACGCTTTTCTCGATCATCCAATGCGCCGCGGACCTTCGACAACAGCACTCCAAGCGGCTCGGCACGCACCATTCGTCCGGCAGCGCGGTGGCCGTCGACCTCTGCCTGCAAGGCCGCGACTTCCGCCGCGGTCGGCCGCGTGTAGACACGGCGCAAGCTGTCGCGGATCAGGAATCGCTTCTGACGCTCGTCCTGGACCTCCTCAAGGTCAAAATGGAGGAGGATTATGTCGCGCATTCGCTCCACAGTGCGACGGCTCACGTCCACACGCTCGGCCATTTCGTCTAGGGTAAGACCCTCCGATGTTCTTGTTAATTCGCTGACCAGCATCAGAATGCGGTCCAGCTTGGCCATACGCTGCGTCATCGTACTGCCTCGGCCCTGGAGCCAGCACGCGTGAGCCAAGTGGGTGAGAACTTATTTGCGGTCATACTGGCTTCGTCACCCCGCTCTTGTGCCAACTTCCGTTACTTGGCTCTCCCTACGCACTGATCCTTGCAGGTCTCCTAATCTCCGCTGGTGCGACCAATTTTGTCGTCCGACTACGCATACTCAGCCTTAACGACCGCCGCCTAAGGAGAAAGGCATGGCTCATTCGCTTTCCAAGTCTCGCATCGCTGCTTTCGAGCAGTGCTCCCGCAAGTTGTGGCTGATGACCCAACGGCCGGAACTCGCCGAGGAAAACGCCGGCACGCGGGCGAGGTTCGCCTCGGGGCATGTTGTTGGCGACGTAGCTTGCCGCCAACGTCCGGGCGGCGTTATGGTAGAGGCCGACCCCGACCTGTCTGCTGCCCTGCGCCAAACCAAGCAGCTTCTGGCGGATGGTCATAACGGGCCGATATTCGAGGCCACCTTCCGCTTTGAGGGTGTGCTTGTACGTTGCGACATCCTGGAACGACGTGTGGATGGCAGCTGGCATATGGTGGAGGTGAAGTCCTCCACCACTGCGAAACCCGAGCACCTGACCGATTTGGCCACGCAACTCTGGGTTGCCCGAGGCGCTGGGCTGCGCGTCGGAGCAGCCTCCATCCGACACCTGAATCCGGCCTTCCGCCTACCGGAAAGCGGAGACCTTAGCGGCCTCTTCGTCGACAGCACGCAGATGGAGGCGATCGAGCCCCTAGTAGAGGAGCGCGGCGCAGTGGTCGAGGCGGCACGGATGGTGCTGGAGGGCGCTGAACCATCGGTGGTGCCCAGCAGTCACTGTAGTAAGCCGTACGATTGCTCCTTCCGGACTCACTGCCTTGCGGGGCAGCCTAGCGCCGAATGGCCGGTTGAAATCCTGCCTCATGGTGGCGGCAGGCGCCTAGCGCGAATGGGTTATACTGATCTGCGAGACGTACCGGCGGAACTCATCAGCACGCCCGGGCACCAACGAATTCATCGGGCAACGGTGACGGGCACTGTCGAGCATGATGCGCTGGGCGCTCAAGCAGCGATGGCGAATTGGGTGTACCCTCGCATTTGGCTGGACTTCGAGACTGTGTCGGAAGCAGTCCCCCAGTGGGCGGGTTGCGGCCCGTGGCGACAGGTCCCGTTCCAATTCTCTGCCCACATTGAAACAGCGCACGGCGTGATCGACCACGTTGAGTTTCTCCAAACTGACGGAGCCGACCCGCGACGTGCCTGTGCTGAAGCACTGGCAGGGCTCCCAGCCCAGGGCTCCGTGATCGTATGGTTCGAGAAGTTCGAAAAGGACCGTCTTGCTGAACTCGCCAAGGATTTTCCGGACCTTGCCATGGCGCTTGCGAGCCTCCGGGATCGCGTAGTCGACCTGCTCCCCGTTGCGCGGGACCATTGGTACCACCGCGATCAGCGCGGTAGCTGGTCTCTCAAGCGGGTTCTGCCGACCATTGCACCGCAGCTCGACTATGCGTCGCTCGATGTAAAAGACGGCGCGCAGGCACAAGATGCCTATCGAGAGGCAGTTGCACCCGACACATCACCCGAACGCCGCGAAGAACTGGAAGAGGGCCTGCGAAACTATTGCTTGCGCGACACTAAAGCTATGATCATTATCGCAAAATCTCTGTCCCAGGATAACTTCGCAAACCTTGCACACTAACCAAATTCATCTGTCATATGGATGATTTCGAGGGTGTAAGCCCGCGGGGGAGACACAGCTTCTATATTATATCGCTGGCAACAATATCTAGACGCCTTTGAGGAGACCGTCTGCTCATGACTAAAGCTCAAGTTTTTCGTAGGATCGAACTGCGCATGCAGGCGGAGTGCCCTGACATGGTCAGGGACGCAGAAGAGCTCGCCGCGGACATTGGCAAACCCGAGCGTGATGGGCCTTCCGAAGTGTGGCGCCATATGTGGAACAAGCCACTCTTTGCTAACACCATGGTACAGATCGGCCTCAATTGGGTGGCTCAGCTCACACCCTTCGTTGAAGGGGATCTTTGGCGGCAGTGGGGCGACCCGACGCGCCCTTATCTGACGTTGAACGGGCCCGCCAATCGCAATGATTCGTTCGCCTACACCGACTATGCCCCGCCGCAACTTAGGGAGCTGCCGATCACGAAGAAGCGTCTCTTCGCAGTCCAAGGCGCAGCGCAGGCACTCGCTCGTTGGAGTGCTCAGTCGGCTGCGCCGCTAATCAGGTTTGTTCCTCTTGATCGCCATGACCTTGTCCCGACGATGATGCACGAGCTTGGTCGGGGTTGGGGACACATCACCACGATGCATTTTCTGACCGACGTTGGTTTGTCGGTTAAGCCTGACCGTTGGCTGGTCCGTACAATGGTCTGGGCGAACTTGGGTGGAAACGATCTGACCGACATTTTGGACACGAACCGAGCAGTGCCCAGCCTACCCCAAGCAATCGCCATTGATCTTGCCGTGAAAAAGCTCGTCATTGAAGTTGACGGCGTGCTGACCCCGCGGCGCCTGCGCTACTTCGACAAGATCCTCATGGAGGCGTCACGTCAGGGGATCGTCGAACATCCGCGGCCTGAAAGCGGTTCTCACTGCGGCGATCACCCGCTCGCCGCCTGAGCTACGACCAAATATGGCGGAGCCATACCGCAGACAGGCGGTATGGCATTTCGTCCCCATCTTCGCCGGCGCCGTGGCGCCACTACCGAACCGCTCGGCCTCGCCCCGGAAGAAGGCGCGCAACTGCGCTGCGCCTTCTCTCGCATTATCCACCGTCTCACGGACCAGCAGCTTCGCCTCGCGGGACCACAGCTTCTCCGCTTCGTACAGGAGCGAGGCGCGCTCCTCGGGATCGACGTCGCAGAGGACGACGAGCCAGCTACACCGTCGGGCTATCCCACTCTTCTGCGGGACTTGACCGACCCCAAGGTCACTGTCCTTCCGCCCGCCTCGCTCGACACACGCATTGCGCTGCTGGTCGACTTGTTGCAGCTGGAGCCGCAAGATACAGCGCTGCTCGCCCTGTTAGCGCGCATTGCGCTGTTCGACAGCTGGCGCTCGCTCTGCGAGGCGCTGCCCTTCCGCAGCCATCATGTGACCTCTGCCGTGGCTGCAATTCTGGGTGGGCTTTCGATTGTCAACGTTGAACGCCGCCTGGAGCCGGCCAGCCGATTGTTGCGGGCTGGCCTGATCGAGGAGGTCGGCGAGGGAGAATACGAGGCCGGCCGCCTACTCAGGCGCGTCGCGCGCCTACGTGAGATCGATTCGTCTAGTCTGCTCGCGCTTCTCGTGCCGGTTGCACCGCGCTCCACTCTGTCGTGGGAAGATTTCTCTCACCTCGGCGCTTTGAGGGATATGGCTCTGGAACTGGTGCGCGGAGCCGACAAACGCGGGCGCGCCGTGAGCCTGCTGCTCCACGGCGCGCCCGGCACGGGCAAAAGCGAGTTCGCGCGTGCACTGGCGGACCGCCTCGGCTGGGACGCTGTGTTTGCGGGCGAGAGTGACGAGGATGGTGACGAGCCAAGTCGGCACGAGCGGCTGGCCCATCTCAACATCTTGCGCGGCATGACCGCGCCGGGCGTCCGGCGACTGGTAGTTGTGGATGAGGCAGATGACCTCTTCCAGCTGGGCGCGAGCGGCTCCCGGGTCCGCGGGACGATGTCCAAGCTGTGGCTCAACCAGATGGTCGAAGATCCGCGCACCTCCATCCTTTGGATCACCAATGACCCGCGTGAGCTGGGGGAAACCATCGTACGTCGGATGACCTTGGCTATTCGGTTCGATCTGCCCAACCGTCCAGTTCGTGAGCAGATCGTGCGGCGGCAGGCTCTAGCGGCCGACTTGCCGCTGGACGACGTGAGCGTGCGCCGGCTGGCGAGCTTGCCCGCCGCTCCAGCCGTGCTGGCCAACGCTGTAACCGCTGGCGTTCTGAGCGGATGCGGCGTCGACGGCTTGGTGCGCGCCGGGGAGAGCATTCTCACCGCCTTGGGAAAGTCAGTCGTGCACGAGAACAGCAGCCTCACGCTTTATGATCCAAGCCTTTCACGAGCTGACGTGGACCTCGAGGACGTTGCCCAGAAGCTGGCAGGCGCTCCCGATCGGAGCTGGAGCCTACTTTTGGCCGGACCGTCTGGCACCGGCAAGTCGGCTTTCGCCCGCTTCCTTGCTTCCCGCGCTGGGCTGGAGGTGGCCGAAGTGCGCGGGTCTGATCTCCTCTCTCCCTACGTGGGAGAAACGGAGGCTAACATTGCTAGCGCGTTCCGCCGCTCTGGGGATAACGGCGCCATGTTACTGCTGGATGAGGCGGACAGCTTCCTGTTCGATCGGCAAGGCGCGCGCCGAAGCTGGGAGGTCGGCATGGTAAACGAGATGCTTCGTTGCATGGAGAGGCTGCGGACGCCCTTCATCGCCACCACTAATCTCGCGGATCGCCTGGACCCCGCTACGCAGCGCCACTTCACCCTTCGGGCAACATTTGAGCCGCTGCCACCCTCAACGGCGGCTCGCCTCTTTCAGCAGTACTTCGGAATTCCGCTCGGAAGCAGCACCACGCTTCCAGAGGGACTGACGCCAGGCGACTTTGTCGTTGTCGCTCGGCGCGCGCAGATGCTGGGCGAGCAGAGTTGCGAGCGCGCTGTGGCATGGCTGCGGCAAGAAGCTGAGGCGCGTGGCGAGAGCAAGAGGTGCATCGGTTTTCATTAGAGCTGGCAGGCAAGTCGCACACGACCGTTTTTGTCGCACACCCCTCTTAAACGTCAAGTCCAGCAGGAGGAGCAGACGTGACGGACAGGGATGACAATCTAATCGGGTGGATTGGAACGGGCATCATCTTTGCCTTGATGATGCAGGTAAAGCCGTTTCGATGGTGCGTGTATCTGGTCGTCGCGTGGCTAGGGCTGTTGGCTGTGCAAGACTGGTGGAGTGAGCATGAGATACCCGCCGGCTCGTCGTCAGTAGAATGGGCGATTGAGGCGCAAGAGTTGAACAGCGCCAGCCCCGATCGGCAGCCTGTTTTCACTGTGGAAGGGTGGTTCCGCAACCATGGCGATGAAGCCCTGGAAAGCGCGGTCCTCGCGGGCCGCCTCTACGAGTGTCCGCATCCGGAGAGTGATATTGAACTGTGCATCCCGGTTGCCGAAAGCAGCACGCCTTTGACCCTCGACCTCAAACCCGGATTTCTCACGCACTTTCTGGCCTATCCCGCCTTTCGCGGGGCAGGTGGTCCTAACCCGCGCATAGAGTGGGAAATTCAGGACGTAATCGCCGACAGCGACTGGTCAGTTGAGTAAAATTTCACTTCTTCAGCGCAGATGGCCTTAGCCCGTTTCTTTTAAGGAAAATCAATAAATGCCTTTGACCGACACTGATTGTGAACTGGCGCCGCTGTTCTACCCGCTGCTCGTTAATCTCGCCCAACGGGACAAAACGCTCACTTTCGGCGAGTTCCTCACATCAGCGCAAGCCGCTCATCCGAACAATGTCGTGCTCGGCCGCGCGGTCCCGCTGAACGTCGCTCGCCGGTTGGAGGTTGTGCGGCAGTTCACCCGCCCACGGGGCTATCCCGACATCAGCTGCTTGGTCGTAAACGCAAGGACTCGCGAGCCCGGCGAGGCTTGGGATGGCAACTACGAGTTGGAACGCGAGCGGATCAGGTCGTTCGCCTGGGAATCGATCGAAGAAGAGTTCTATCTTGAAGTTGAACGTCAGCAGAGGAACAGCCGACCGCTGGTCCGTCGAAACAGGGAAGACGCCAAACAGCTGATGAACGCCTACCACAAGGCCAACCGCCTGGTTTATGGGCCTGAAATCATTAAACGTCGCGATGCACTAATCGACCTTCTAATGAAGGGCGTGGATGTGGAAGACGTTTTCGAGATTGTGGCACACGACCTGCGCCGCGGAGACTAAAGCGCCCTAGGTACTCGTGCACAGCCTTAAATCGGGCAGGCAGTGCACGTCGTCGCATTGCCACCGTGAATGATCCTCTTTGTGGCTCTCCGCCGAGTAGCCAGGCGCCCTCCCCCCAACCACCATTTATGCAAAGCGGGGGATTTGGCGCCTACTAAGTGTTTGAAGACACTGGCTCGCGACAGCGCGGGAAGCACCACAGGCAGAGTTTGGGACGTGTGCCGACCTCCAGCTCGAGCCCCGCGGCAGATCCCGTACATTGCTAGTGCGCTGACATGAATTCCTTTGCCTCAGTGCAGGCCAAGGAGAGCATCCCCAGTGACCCCCGAACCCTACCACCATCCGGAACTACTGCCGCTCATTCCCGATGTGGTGTTGAAGAAGCACCAGGTAAGGGAGAAAGCCGATACTCGCTTCCGCGCCTGCGCACGCCTGCTCCAGGCGATCTGGCGGGAGGAGCAGGAACTTCCCATCGGCAGCTTCAAGCCGCCCCGGGCGGCGAAACGCCGCATTGGGTCATTGCTCGGCACTAAGGCCGCGGAGGAGGGGCGCAATTTCCTCCTACCTCAGGTGGCCCAGCTCGCCCGTCGCGAGGTCTTATATCAGGAACACGGCGCCCTGATTGATCGTGGCAGGCTCTTCGGCAACCTGCTCAGCAGCATGCCGCTGGCGTTTAACTTGTTCGCGCCGCTGCGCCTTAACGGGGGCCTTGCGACCAAGGTGCTGCGCAACCTCCTTCCCGAGCTCGACTGCCGCAACGTCACTAAGATCCTGTTCGAGCACTCGCCCGGCCGGCTTCATCATGCACTCACCGCCGACCGTACGGCCTTCGACGTGGCCATAGTTTACGAGCGGCACGACGGCAGGCACGGCTTCCTTGGCTTCGAGGTCAAATACTCAGAAAGCCTGCACGAGGGCCCTGCTCAAGGTTTGCGGCAGCCCTACGATGATCTCGCCGACGCCTCGGGGCTGTACAAGGATCACGCTAGCGCTCTACTCCGCCTGAACCCACTACAGCAGTTGTTCCGCGAGCATCTTCTGGCGCAGGCCGGGCTGATCCGAGGCGACTGGGCTGAGGCCAACTTTATCTTGGTAGCCCCTCGCCACAATCATCATGTTCAACGGGCTGCGGCTTTATACAGCGCCTACCTAACGGAGCCGGTCAAAGGTCAAGTTTGCTTCACCACGATCACCCTCGAGCATTTCATCGCTGCTATCAGCTCAGCGGGCCAACCTGAATACGCCTTTGCCCTTCACGACCGTTACACCGACTGGACCAAGGTCGATGCCGCTCTTGAGCAGGCGCTAGCGAGAAGTGCGCAGAGCTGGACACTGTCTACGATCCCTGCGGCGCGCCCCAACGCCCTGCTCGCACTGGAGCCTCGATGAGCCACCCCACCTTCATCAACAAAAGCTTGGTGGGCGCAGCTCATTGCAAACGGGTGCTGTCACGCGAGCCAAGACAGCTATCCGCCATCTGTCATCAAGCTGTTCACGCCCGACGCGCAGGCGAGATCGCTGCTGAGCGAGGCCGATCCGCGCGATCCAGATCTTGCCTTCGGCCTCTGCGATCTGGCCCTTGGCTTTCCGGAGCTTGGCTTATCAGCCTGATGAAACTTGCCGGCGTCAGAGGCCGGCTCGGATTGGCAATCAAAGTGGGTGGCGGCTCCCTCGCAACGCCGCCGCTGTCGGTTTATCCCGAGGCCGCTGGTGTCGCAGGGCAGATCGTCATTGAGTTGCCAGCCGCCCACAGGCTCGGCTTCGTGAACATGGGCATTCAGCGGAGGATCTGCGAGCACTGCGGCAGCGAGGACATTGCCAACGACGATCGAGCCGGCTGGAATGTAGAAACTCAGACTTGGCAGCTGACAGGCCTGTTCGACTACGCCCATTACCATGCCTGCGCCGGAGAGACAGCTCTGTTTCTAGAGAAGGTTCCACCAACCGTGGCGCGTGACGCACTCACGTGACGGCCCAGCTCGCCTTCGTCGTTGGTCAACGCGTCACCTTCTGGACGGGCAGAGGGTCGCAAGGTTGGGCGACGATCCGTGAGATTAGGGATGACCGCGCCTTCCTCGACCCGGACCCGGACGCCATCAAGGGCAGCGACTACCGCATCTTTCGTCAGCCTGCCAAGCGCCCCGATGCTTGGGGGCCGCGCGACTACGGCGTTCCTCTGGACCATCTAAACACCCCGCCCCGTATTTGGTGGAAGGACCTTTGATGATGCGGATGGGCCCCCCTGTCATCGTTGGTGAGGTTCTTAGTGGCTAGCGTTGCATATCGCCTTGCGTGCGCTTGCGTTTGCTAGGGTGAAAACGTCCCGCACCTTCGTGAATCCTTGTCCATGGACAGGAACAAGGGCTCGGCATGAAGGCAGATATCTACCAGCGTGTCACGCAGCAGATCATTGCAGCCATTGAAGGGGGTGCTGAACGCTACCAGATGCCCTGGCACTGCGGCACCGGGGTCGGTGCTCCCGCGAACGCCATCACCGGCCGGGCTTACCGCGGGATCAATACGCTGCTCCTTTGGGCAGAGGCCAGTCGCGTCGGCTATTCCTCCGGCCGCTGGGCGACCTACCGACAGTGGGCCGAAAATGGCGGTAAGATCCTCAAAGGGGAGCGCTCCACCGCCGTGATGTTGTGGAAGCCGTTGGCAGCGCGACCCCAAGCTGATGATGTTGAAGATGCGCAGCCCGGCCGCCTCCTTGTTCGCGCCTTCCATCTGTTCAATGCAGACCAGGTCGAGGGTTACCAGCGCGAGCCTGTGCCTGATTTGCCCGACGGCTCACGAATCGAGCGTGCCGAGACCTTCTTCCGATCGCAACCGGCGAGCATCTGGCAAGGCAGCGACGCCGCGTTCTACGATCCCGCAACGGATATGGTGTCGATGCCGCCTTTTTCGTCGTTTCGATCGCCGGAGGCGTTCTATTCCGTTCTGGCGCATGAGCTGACCCACTGGACTGGCGCCGAGCGCCATCTCAACCGTGACCTCTCCGGCCGCTTCGGCTCGGACGCTTATGCAATGGAGGAGCTGATTGCCGAGCTGGCCGCCGCATTCACCGTTGCCCATCTGGGGCTCGCGTGCGAGCCGCGGATCGACCATGCGCCCTATATGGCGTCGTGGCTCCGCGTGCTCGGCGGCGACCCACGCGCGATCGTTACCGCCGCCGGGCGAGCGCAAGCGGCGGCGGACTACCTCGTCGAGCTGGCTTGCGGAGCTGATGCTGGCAAGCGCCACCAAACACCTGTGTCCCTCCGCATGGAGCAGGTAGGGTGACAGCAGCACCGAAGCCCTTCCGGCTCTCGAAATCGAAGATTGCGGCTTATGAGCACTGCCCGCGGCGACTATGGCTTCAGGTGCATCGCCGCCACGAGGCCCGGTACGCTCCAGATACATTGGCGCGATTCAAAGTCGGGCATGAAGTCGGATCGCGCGCGACGTCTCTGCTCGCAGACGGGGCCATCGTCGAGGCGCGACCTGATATCGAAGCCGCACTCGACCGCACTGCAGAGTTGCTCAGGCAGAGACCCGCACGTCCGATCTTCGAAGCAACGTTTATGCATGATGATGTACTCGTTTGCGTTGACATCCTCGAACCGCACCCTGCTGGCGGATGGCGGGCGATAGAGGTCAAAGCCTCACTTCGCGTCAAATCGTATCAGCTTGCTGATATAGCCACCCAAGTCTGGGTCATGCGCGGTTGCGGCATCCAAATTGATCAGGCAGTTATACGACACCTCGCCCCTCCTTTCTCGTGGAATAGACCTGACATCGCTTCCGTGCGATTTGTGGATGCCGACGTAAGCCAGCGACTTGGGCGCCACCTTAGCACTCGACCGGCGGTCGCCGTTGCGGCGATGCGAGCGGTTGAAGGGGCCGAGATCGTGCGAAGCACCGGCAGCCACTGCGAACGTCCGTTCAGCTGCGAATTCCGCCGCTACTGCACGCAGGCTGAGTCGCATCCGCTGCTAGCGTTTCACGGTTCGTCGACGGGCAGGTGTTCTGACGAGGATTTACCCTCGGCCGATGGTTCGGATTAGCTGTTTGTGACGCCACTTCGAGGTTATCTGCCGTTCAGTGCCGTCCGATTTTGATCATTTGCGAAGCGCCTGACGCCTAGCTCTCGGCCTCACAGCTGATGGGCTGCGAAGGCACACAGAAAATTGACCTAGCGACCACCGCTGTGGGTCCGCTAACGTCCTATCAGGCGGCTGGGGATGCTTGGCGTCGTTGGTCGGCTCGGGATCGCCAAGCGGAGCGTCACACATTGAATTCGAGTCCGATAGAGGCCGCATGAATCTGACGGCCTATCATGCCAAGTATCTGGCGTACGACCTTACCAAGCAGGCTCCGCCGGGCGCTGCAGATCAGTTGTCGATGTCGCTTTTTGACGCGTCGGTCGATCTGAACCCGCATCAGATCGAAGCGGCGATGTTCGCGCTTCAATCGCCTCTATCCGAAGGGGCCATCCTTGCTGACGAGGTGGGGTTGGGCAAAACCATTGAAGCGGGTATCGTGCTTTGTCAGAAGTGGGCGGAACGCAAGCGACGACTGATTATTATCTGCCCCGCTTCGATCCGTCAGCAGTGGGCCAACGAGCTCTCCGAAAAGTTCAACCTTCCCGCGACCGTCATAGACGCGAAGAGCCATCGCAATCTACGGCGCGATGGCCATGCCTTGCCCCTTGAGCAGAAGGCCGTGGTAATCCTGTCGTATCACTACGCGGCCAAGCTGCAGGACGAGCTGCGGCATATTGCCTGGGATCTCGTGGTCATCGACGAGGCCCACAAACTTCGCAATGCTTACCGTCCCAGCAATCGCATTGGCCAAGCGCTGCGCTGGGGAACCGAAGGACGCAAGAAGCTGCTGCTCACAGCCACCCCGCTGCAGAACAGCTTGATGGAGCTCTACGGATTAACGTCGTTCATCGACGAAAACATCTTCGGCGACCCGAACGCCTTCCGCGCCAAATACGTGAACGTTAGCGGCGACATTTCGGGACTGCGCCAGCGGCTGGCGACCTTCTGCAAGCGCACCTTGCGCAAGCAGGTTCTCGAGTATGTCCGCTACACTCAGCGCCGCGCCGTTACGCAACCGTTCTGCCCCACCGACGCCGAGCAAGCTCTATATGACGCGATCTCCAAATTTCTGCAGCGCGAGGACAGCTATGCGATACCGGCGCGACAGCGCCATCTGACCGTCCTGATCCTCCGCAAGCTACTCGCGTCATCCTCTCACGCCATTGCGGGCACGCTCGCGACGCTACGTCAAAGACTGATCGATCTGCGCGACGGGGCTGAGTCGGAAAACGATTGGACCGACGAGATCATCACCGCCGAGGAAATCGAGGAGGACTTGCTGGACGAATGGGCGACCAACGAAGACGAAACTAGTGCATTGCCGGTGGTCATTGAGCCTGCCCGGCTGCGTTCGGAAATCGACGAACTTGCCGATCTCACCGCAATGGCGCGCGCTATAGGCACGGACACCAAGTCCAAGGCATTGCTGACGGCGCTCGACATCGGGTTTGCCGAGCAAGCGCGGATGGGCGCTGGTCGGAAGGCGCTGATATTCACAGAGTCCCGTCGAACTCAAGACTACCTGTACGCCTTCCTCGACTCCAATGGTTATGCGGGGCAGATCGTTACTTTCAGCGGCACGAACTCCGGGCCACGCACTGCCGAAATCTACGAGCAGTGGGTGGAGGAGAACGCCAGCAGCGGCCGGGCTACAGGTTCGCGGGCGATTGATTTGCGCAGCGCGTTGATCGACGAATTCCGCGACAATGCTTCGATCATGATCGCCACCGAGGCAGCAGCCGAGGGAGTCAACCTGCAGTTCTGTTCCCAGGTCATCAACTATGACCTGCCTTGGAACCCCCAGCGCATTGAACAGCGCATCGGGCGATGCCACCGATATGGGCAGACCCACGACGTAATCGTCATCAACTTCCTGAACGAGCGCAACGACGCTGATCGGCGCGTTCACGCACTGCTGACTGAAAAGTTCAATCTGTTCAACGGGGTGTTCGGCGCCTCGGATGACGTGCTTGGCTCGATCGAGTCTGGGGTGGATTTCGAGAAGCGGATACTGGCCATCTATCAGGATTGCCGAACGCCTGCCGAGATTATCGCTGCCTTCGATGCCCTTCAGGCCGAACTAGACGAGCAGATCAAGTCGCGCATGGACGACACGCGCAAAGCCCTACTGGAGCATTTCGACGAGGATGTTCACGCGCGGCTGCGGCTGCGGCTGGAAAACGCTCGCCAGCAGCTTGACCGAGTGGGGCGCACATTTTGGGATCTAACCCGCCTCGTACTGCAGGACCGCGCCCGATTCGATGGAGAGGCACTGACGTTCGACCTGATCGAACCACCCACCCCGGCAATCCACAAGGGACGCTACCACCTGATTTCCCGCAATGCCGCCGGGCAGCGGCCGGCTGGGGACCATGGCTATTTCCTCTATCGCCTGTCACACCCGCTGGGTGAGCGCGTCATTGAGCAGGCCAAAGCAAGCGAGACGCCCGTCGCTGAATTGCAGTTTGACATTTCAGCGCACCCCGGACGGGTTGCGATCGTCGAGGCACTGAAGGGGCGCTGCGGCTGGCTGACCCTTAGGCGATTGAGCGTAGCCGCCTTCGAGACTGAGGAATACCTCCTGTTCTCGGCAATCGATGATGCCGGGCGATCGATTGACCAAGAAGCCTGCACCAAGCTGTTCGGGGTTGCAGCCACTGTCCTCGATACCGTTGATCTTCCCGCGGGTATGGCCACCCGGCTCGACGCCGAAGCCGACCAGCACATCCGCGCCACGCTTAATCGCTCGCTGGAAGCCAACAACCGACACTTCGCCATCGCACGTGAACGGCTGGAACAATGGGCAGAGGACAAGATCTTTGCCGCCGAAAAGGCGCTGAAGGATACAAAGGAGCAGATCAAAACGCTCCGACGCGAAGCCCGCCAGGCCGCCACGCTGGAGGAAGAACACGGCTTCCAGACTCGCATTCAGGAGCTGGAGCGGCGCCAACGCAAGCAGCGGCAGGACATCTTCACGCAGGAAGACGAGATTGCTGACAAGCGTGATGAACTGATCGCCGGACTGCAGAAGCGCCTGCAGCGCGGGCAATCGAGCGAATCCTTGTTCACGATCCGCTGGTCCGTCGTGTAGAGGCCCAGCGCCACAGCATGAGTACCGAGGGAAATTCACACAAATGAGTAGCTTCGACGCGCTGGTCACCAAGCTTCGTGAGATTTTCCAGATTGACCGGCCCGAGCTGGATTTCGGCGTCTATCGCATCCTCAACGCGCGCGCCGGCGAGATCGATGGCTATCTGACCACCCGGCTCAAGGAGCAGGTGGCCGAGGCGTTTACCGCAAGCGCCGCAGCCAACACCGACGCGCTGGCGAAGGAGCTGACCGAGAAGATCGCTCAGTATCAGGCCGACGGCGTCAATCCGGACACCGTGCCTGCCGTTCAGAAGCTCCGTGAGGCCATCGCTGCCGCCACTACCGGTGCATCAGAGCATGAGAATCAGGTCTTTTCCCATCTGCTGACCTTCTTCTCGCGCTACTACGACAAGGGCGATTTCATCAGCCAGCGCCGGTACAAGGGCGATACTTATGCCATCCCCTATTCCGGGGAAGAGGTCGTGCTGCACTGGGCCAACAAGGACCAGTACTACACCAAGTCTGGCGAGGCATTCAGCAATTACGGCTTCAAGCTGCAAGACGGGCGGTCTGTGCAATTCCGGCTGGTCGCGGCCGACACCGCGAAGGACAACCGCAAGGACAATGACAAGGAGCGCCGGTTCGTCCTGGCCGAATCCCGCACCGTCACCCGGATTGACGAGGATGGCGAGGAATACGACGAAACCATCGTCCCCGTCAGCGAGGAAGACGGCAGGCTGGTGATCCGCTTCGATTACAAGGCAATGCCGAAGGGCACGAAACAGGATGCGCTGGTCAGCCAGGCGGTTGCTGCCGTGCTGGGGGACGAGACAGTCAAGGCAAAGTGGCTGGGCCTGACCGAGCGTGCGCCGACGGACAGCAACCCGCAGCGCACCATAATGGAAAAGTGTCTCACCAACTACACCCAGAAGAACACCGCCGACTATTTCATTCACAAGAACCTAGGCGGGTTCCTGCGACGGGAGCTGGACTTCTACATCAAGAACGAGATCATGAACCTTGACGACGTCCAGAACGCCGCAGCGTTCGGCGCGATCGAGAAGAACCTGCGCATGATCCAGTGCCTGCGCACCATCGCGCTGCACCTAATCGCCTTCCTCGCTCAGATAGAGGACTTCCAGAAGAAGCTCTGGCTTAAGAAGAAGTTCGTCGTGTCGGCGCATTATTGCGTCACGCTCGACCGGGTGCCGGAGGCGCTTTACCCGGCGATTGCCGCCAATCCGGCACAGTGGGAACAGTGGCACGATCTGGGGATGCGGGAGAGTGCCGCGCCGGGCGGAGTCGATGATCTGAAAGCCTCACTCTATCTTATGGTGGATACGGCCCTGTTCGATGCCTCTTTCCGCGCCGACCTGCTCAAGGCCCTACCCGATTTGGATGCCAGCACCGATGGCTTGCTGATCAATGGTGACAATTTCCAAGCATTGACGCTGATTGGCGAACGGTACCGCGACCGAGTTCAGTCTGTCTACATCGACCCGCCATACAACACTGACGCCTCTGCGATTATTTATAAGAACGGATATAAATACTCTTCCTGGAATTGCCTGATTGACCAAAGCGTGCAGGCCGCCGTGATAGTCAGTCATCCAACTGCGATAATTTGTGGATCTATTGATGACACCGAAGTGTCACATTTCCGAAGCATTTTGCATGATCATTTCACAAAGCAAATTGGAATTGCGGTTGTGAAATCAAATCCACAGAGCAGGAAGGCTAGCGGTAAATTCTCGCCCGTTCACGAGTATTGCATGTTCTTTGGGCGATCTGACACCGCATTTCCTTCTGCCATTGGATATGACGAAAAGAAGGCACAAAGGTATCCACTCACAGATGATCGCGGGCGTTACGCCTGGATGAATTTTATTCGAGCAGGAAATGCAGAACTTCGGACAGATCGCCCCAAACTCCACTACCCAATCTGGGTCTATGAAGATGGCCGAATCCACGTTCCTGCGATGGAGTGGAATGAAAGCGCTCAGGCCTACGATATTCTGGAGCCAATACCCCCAGAAGTTAAGGTCGTCCATCCAATTAAAAACGACAATGGAAATACCATAGAGAAGCGGTGGCAAAGAGGCATCGAAAGGGTTCGGTCGGAATATTCTGAATATCGCTCAAGAATAGATAATTCAGGAACGCTGAATATCGACTTCAAAACCCGATTAGATGCGGATGCGGCACCCACTACCTGGTGGGATAAGGGAGAATACGCATCGGCCAATTTCGGAGCTCCTGAAATGGATGCGATTGTCCCTGGCAGTGGGTTTGACTACCCCAAAACCGTCGCATTCGTTCGAGATGCACTCCGCGCTGCGGGTGCCGTTAACAAGCAGGCTCTTTGTCTGGACTTCTTCGCAGGTTCCGGAACGACAGGGCATGCAGTGATTTCTGCTAATCGGCTGGATGGAGGCAGTCGAAAGTACATACTCATCGAACAGGGTGCTTATTTTTCGACGGCCTTAAAGCCTCGGATGCAGAAGGCCGTCTTCTCTGCGGACTGGGCATCGGGACGTGCTCAGAGTGCAGGCACCGGCATCAGCCACGCCTTCAAGGTCCTCAGAATCGAAAGCTACGAAGACACGCTCAATAACCTGAATCTGCAGCGCAACGAACGGCAGGGCGCTCTGCTTGACGGCATAACCGACCAGGCGCGCATGAACTATCTGATGCACTATATGCTCAATGTGGAAGCGCGCGAGTCACTGCTGTCAGTGGAGGACTTCCGCAAGCCGTTCGACTATACGCTAAACATCACTGTGGACAGCGCGGGCGCCTACGAACCGCGCAAGGTCGATTTGGTCGAGACCTTCAACTATCTGATCGGCCTCACCGTTCGGCACATCGACATCCAGCACAAGCCGGGCTTCGTGACGGTCGAGGGAACATTGCCGACTGGCGAGAAAACGCTGATCCTGTGGCGCGATTGCGAAGTGCTCGATTACGAAGGCCTGACCCGCTTGTGCGACAAGCTGGCGGTAAACCCGGCGGACAGTGAATACGAGATTGTCTATATCAACGGGGACCACAACATCCCATCGGCGCTGACCACCAGCGAGGCTGAAGGGGAGGTCACTAAGGTCTTGAAGCTACGCCAGATTGAGCCGGCTTTTCTGGAGGCCATGTTCTCTAATGCAGAGGGGGCCTGATATGGACCAGATCCCGGTTCGACCGGCCAATGCCGACGACAGATCTAATGCCGTTATTTTGTCGTTCGGAGCGAAATGGGCTGATCCGATCAAGCGTGGCGCGACAACTTGGGTTATCAGAAAGCGTGTGCCATTGGTGACGAAGCCCGAATTCGTCTATTTCCACGTGAATGCCCCTGTGAGTGCGATAATCGCTCGGGGCAGAGTCGGCACCATTGAGAGGGTTTCTGCCAATTTTGCCGCGGAGCACCACCAATATCTTGAAATGACTAAGAGCGACATCCTGTCCTATGTAGGCGATTCTCCCACAATTGGCCTCCTTAAATTCGAGAGTGTTGAAATTGCTCCGAAGGTCGCAACGATGTCCGAGCTGATCAAGATGCTCGAATACTTCGCGCCACAGAGCTTCTCTTTCGTTTCGAGGAAGGCACTGCCGATTATCGATAAGGCGTGTGGTTTCTGATGACTCGCGCTCCCCGCGCCGCGCGTGCCCGGCGCACGTTCCATCAGGAGCTGGTGCTCAACCGCTGGATGCTAAGCCATTTCAAGGGCGGATCGCTTTCCGCACTTAAGGAACGGCTCGGCGAAGGCCGGCACGAAGGCATCGACGACGACGGCCAGACCCGTTTCTTCCACGAGCTGACTCGCAACCTGTTCGACATGGACCGGATCAGCGAAGCCGAGCTGCGCCGCTATGACCTGAACATCGTTCGTCACTGGCAGGCCATCACCCACCGTCGGAACGCTGCCGATGGCGTCATCCTGACGCTCAAGTACTTCCAGTACCTGTCACTGCTGTTCTCGGAAATCTACCTCGACTGGTATTTCAATCGGCCCCAGCAGCTGCTCGATGGCCTGAACGAACAGCTGGCGGCATATCGGCTGGAACCGGGCGCCGAGAATTTCCGCGACTACACGGCGGACGATCTCAACAAGCTGGCCTTCTGGAACGCGACCGGCAGCGGCAAGACGCTGCTGCTCCACGTCAACATCCACCAGTACCTGCACTATTTCCAGGACGGCAGGTCTAACGTCTGGCCCGACCGGATCATCCTGCTGACCCCGAACGAAGGCCTGTCCCGCCAGCATCTGGAGGAATTCCGCCTGTCGGGCATCAATGCCCACCCGTTCGACAAGAACCAGTCCGACAGCCTCTACAAGGGCTGGATCGACGTGATCGAAGTGACCAAGCTAGCCGAAGAAATGGGCGACAAGACCGTCGCCACCGGCGCGTTCGAGGGCAACAATCTTGTCTTGGTAGACGAAGGGCATCGCGGTGCCGGTACGGCTGGCGGCGTGTGGATGGCCCGGCGCGCGGCGCTAGTGCGCGGCGGCTTCGCTTTCGAATACAGCGCCACTTTCAGCCAGTCCGTCGCCAAGGGCGCGATCGTCGAAAAGGCCGAGCAGGACATCTTGAAGGCGAAGGCCAAGCGCCAGTTCGAAACGACCTATGCGCGCCTGGAAGCGAGCCAACAGGCCCAGATCGCGCTGACATCTGCCGAACACCGCCGCGCCCGGATCGAAGGGGTGCGTGAAGCTTACGCCAAGGCTGTGCTGATCGATTACAGCTACAAGTACTTCTACGCCGATGGCTACGGCAAGGAGTCGCTAATCCTAAACCTGGACGATGCCGGATACGACAAGCACGGCGCGCTTTATTTCACCGCCTGCCTGCTCAGCTTCTACCAGCAGCTGTGGCTGTGGGACACGCACCGCGACCGCATTGCCGAGTTCAACATCGAGAAGCCCCTATGGGTATTCGTCGGCAACACTGTGTCCGGTGAAGACGGCGACGTCCTGGCCGTGCTTAAGTTCCTGGCCTCGTTCCTTAACGACGACGCGCAGGCCATCGGATGGATCGCGGACCTGATCGCGGACAGGGCGCGCCTGCTCGATCCTAAAAGTAACGACGTATTCGCAGGCCGCTTCGCCCCACTCATGCAGCGCGATGCAGAGACGATCTACGCTGACATCCTGCGCCGGCTGTTCAACGCGGAAGCGCGCCAGCGGCTTAAGCTGGTCAACCTCAAGGGCAGCAAGGGCGAGCTGGCCCTGCGGGTCGGCAACGCGCCGCACTTCGGCGTCATTAACATTGGTGACGATGCCGGGTTCTTCAAAACTGCCGAGGATATCGAAGCATTCGACACGGAGACCGATGACTTCGGGGGCGGGCTGTTCGGCACGATCAACCTCGAAGGCAGCAAGCTCAACGTCCTGATTGGGTCGCGCAAGTTCACCGAAGGCTGGTCGAGCTGGCGCGTTTCAACCATGGGCCTGCTAAATATGGGGCAAGGCGAAGGCTCCCAGATCATACAGTTGTTCGGGCGCGGCGTGCGCCTGAAGGGCAAGGGCATGTCGCTCAAGCGTTCCCTCCCCCACGAACGGCCCAAGGGCGTTCATCTGGAACGGCTGGAAACGCTCAACATCTTCGGAGTCCGCGCCAACTACATGGCCGCCTTCAAGGATTACCTGAAGGAAGAGGGCATCACGCCCAGCGACGAAATCATCGCACTGGATTTCCCGACGAAGCCCAACCTGCCCGCCGGCAAGCACCTCAAAACGCTCAAGCTTAAGGACGGCTACAAGGACAACCAGATCAAAGGCTTCAAACGCACGCACTTCCCTTGGCTCTATGAAGTGCCCGCCGATTTCGTCGGCAAGATCAAGACGCCGCACGCGACGCTCGACCTCTACCCTAGGATAGAGGCGCTGAGCACGAAAGATAAAAGCACCCTCAAGGTTACCGCCGATGCACGCCACAAGGGCAAGCTCGATCGAGCAGCGATGGCCATGTTCGATTGGGACGCGGTGTTCCTCGCGTTGCAAGAATACAAGCTGCTGAAGGCCTGGAGCAATATGCGGCTGGACCGACAGCGGCTGATCGACTTCTGCACCGAAGCCGACGCCTGGTACACGCTGTTCATTCCCCAGGCCGAGCTCGCAATCAATGGCTTCGCCGACGTTATCAAGCAGCAGGACATTCTTGCTCAGCTACTGACCGAGTATACTGATCGCTTCTACCAGGCACTCAAGTCGGGGTATGAAGGACAGTTCTACGACGTCGCCTACATCACCGATGATCACGGTTCGATGCTCAAGCTCTATCAGTTCGAGATCGATGGCACGGACGACGGCCGTGAATACGAGACCAAGCTGAAAGTTCTCCGAGATCTGGTTGCCGCTGGCGAGATCGGCGAAGCGAGCCAGTGGAACGCGCCACACATGGTTGCAATCAGCTTTGCTCGGCATCTCTACTATCCGCTTATGGCGCCCGACGTAACCGGCGACCTGCCTCTGAAGATGCGCCCGCTCGCCTTCGACTCGCCGAGCGAAGTCAAGTTCGTTCGAGACCTCCAAGAATTCTACAATTCCCCCGCCGCCCGGGCCCAGCTCGCTGGGCGAAGCCTGTATCTGCTGCGAAATGCAGACACCAAAGCGAAGGGCCTGGGATTCGCCCGGGCAGGCAACTTCTACCCAGACTTTCTGCTTTGGCTGGTGGACGACGAAACTGATCGGCAGTGGCTGAGCTTTGTGGACCCCAAAGGCATTCGCAACCTAGACCTGAGTGACCCGAAGCTCTCACTCTATTCAGAAGTAAAGGAGCGCGAGAAAGATTTGGGCGACCCTGCACTAACGTTGAGCGCGTTTATCTTATCGTACACGCCCTTTTCTGACCTGCTAAATATCGGAAATTCGGGAACAAAGAGCGAATTGGAAGAGCGCAACGTGCTCTTCATGGAAGACGGCAAGGATGTATACCTTCAAAAGCTCATCGAGCGAATCACAGCATGATTTACGTGAATGGTGGAGTTGCTGACGCGCGGGCGTCTACGTCAACGGGGGCGCAGATTTGGCAAGCACCATTGCGCCATTTGAAGCCGCTCGCCCAGTGCTCACCGCGAATGGCACGCAAAGCCTTGTGCGCCAATGCTCACTCGACGCGTTGGGACTGCATCTAATGCAGCCACCAGCTCAGGTGTTTGCTGAGGTGGCATGCACTCTGGGTCTTCTGAGGAGGATGCGATTACCGCCGCGGCAGTTCCTTCGTCACTCGCCTCCAAATCCCCAGATCCTACTACAGCGCTAGTCCCGCCAGCGCTTCTTCGGCGTCGTCTCGCACCAAGTGTCCATAGTGCCGTTCGATCATGGCCACACTGGTCCCGGCAAGCTGCGCCACCGTCAGAGCTGGCAGCCCAGCACGAATGAGGTCAGTTATGACGCAATGGCGTAAGGTGTACGCAGTCACCTGGACGGGCAGCTTTGCTGCCTCCACAGCCTTTTTGATTGGATGCTTCCAAGCGTCCTTGTTCCATGCCCGCTCGTGATCCCGTGTGAACATTGGCGATGAAAGCGCCTTGCCATCTATTTGCTCTGCCAGGAAGCGGGCGAGATTTTGCGGCAATGCCACCTGGCGTGGGCGCCCATTCTTGTCCTTACCGATGGTTAGCGTCCGGGTGCGCTGGTCAAAGTCTCCGGCGGACAGGTTTGCCAGCGCTCCTGGGCGAAGCGGCAGTAGACACAGTGCGCGCACAAACGGCTCGGCTTCTGGCTCTGTATTTTGCAACAGCCGTTTGCGCTCTTCACGGTCAAGATACACGTCACGCCGCTTATCGGCGCCTTTCAGAGGCTTGAGGGCCTCCTGCCATGCACCATCCGTATTGGGGGCTCCCGGTGAAAGGACCCGGCCGAGCGCAGCTCGCAAAGGTACCATATCGCGGTTGACGGTTGAACCGGATCGAAGCTTCGTGCGCTTCTCCCCCGATTTGCTCCGGCTGATCAAAGCCGGCGTTTCCTCAAGACGTTTCCGCCACTCTCGCAGATGACGGCGGCGCAGCTTGTCCAGTCGCACCCTAGCGAGTGGGTCTGCATACACGTGCCGCCGAAATACTCCTTCCGCTATTTTGCCAGGCTTTTGCTTGAGGTACGCTCTGCATGCGTCAGCAACTGTTTCAACCTTTTCGGCTGGAACTCCGCCACCCTCGACCTGATCAGCCCATGCCTCAGCATCCTTTTTGGCGGCGGTGAATACGTCGTTGCCAGTCAGTGCGCCATAATCCCCCAGCGCCTTGCGAGCATACTTAAGGGCGTCAACATCATAAGCCCGAGCAAACCAAGTGCCCCTGCCGCCGCGCTTAGAAGGCCGATAGCCGACGAAGCATCCGGCGCGCAGCCGCTGCCAGTGAGGCTCATCTCCGGGTTTAGGCTTCAGCCGCTCACGCTCGCCGATCTTGCTGAGGTCCGCCATCCTACACCACGAAGCTTCTCCATGAAACATCCATGAAATACACTGACGAACACCTACGAGCAATAGCGGCGGTTTCGTCGGCTTTGTACGTCCGCTGAAGTGCGCAGAAGTGCACTTTCCCACCCTTCACACGGGTGGGGTCACAGGTTCAATCCCTGTCGCGCCCACCATAAACCTCTCTGAATAGGGGTTTTATGGTGCCCACGTTCCGTCGGAAGGCGTTCGATGCGGGAAGCAAGTCCGGCGACTGCTTCGTAAACTATCTCGCCGTCTGCTCGGTTTCGAGGTAGTTCTGCGCATCTGGTTGGCGTCAGATCACCCGCCAAATTCGCCCGCACGCGGGTAAACTCATCCAAGCCCCGAGAGATACTCGCTGTAGCTTCCTAGCCTGATTCTCACCGAGCAACCGGTCCGATACGATCCGAGACCTGCGCGAAACGCTATTGCAAATCTTTCGCATTACCTTATTCGTATCGCTAATGCGAATCGTTTGCATGTAGCTTCACTGCTCAGACCTTTGGGGGGAATAGGTGAGTATCAGTCAGCCGATAAAATCTGCACTCCGCGCTTCGGCGTGCGCGATCGCCATGCTTGCGTGGCAGGGTGTCGCACGTGCGCAAACCGAAGATCGGTCGGATAGAGCCAGGAGCGTCAACGGCGAATACCTGGGCACGATTGATATTGGCGAAAGCACACGCGCCATCCAGACGAACACCGCCACCCCCGTTTCCAAGATAAACCGCAAGGAAATTGAGGATCGTCATGCGAATACTATCGCGGAACTGATCGATTCCATTCCCGGCGTAACGCTGATCAACGGCTCCACGCCCATTGGGTCGGGCATAAATATTCGCGGATTTGGCGCCAACGGCACTTATGGCACAGACCAGAAGGTGCTGGTGCTGATCGATGGAGCGACCAGCGGTTCGGAAGAACTCTATCGCATCGGAACCCAGCTGTTCACCGACCCGCTGCTTTATCGCCAAGCCGAAGTCATTCGCGGCACCGTCGGCAGTTTGGAATATGGATCGGGCGTCATTGGCGGCGTGGTGCGGCTCGAGACAAGCGACGCATCCGATCTCCTTCGCGGGAAGACCGGCATTACGCTCAACGAGAATCTCAGCGGCTATACCAATGGGAATGGCTTTGCCACTTCCATCACTGTGGCCGCCATGCCGAACGAACATATCGAGTTTCTAGCGAACTACACTTGGCGTAAAGGCGGGACGCAACAGGACGGCCACGGCGACGAAATCCCGAACAGCGCCTTCGAACTACCGAGCTACCTGTTGAAAGGCGCTGTCCATTTCGGCGCCGACAATGACCATACCATCGAGGCCTCGTTCAGCCAGACCGAGACGAGTGAGCGCGACCGGCCATACGACAGCTTCGGCACGACCGGCGGATCGTTCGGAAATGTCGACCGCGACACCCAGTCCCGCACCATCATCCTTGGCTATCACTACGATCCGATCGAAAATGATGCGATCAATTTCAGCCTTGTCTATTCATTCGCTGACCAAGATATCGAGCAGGAATATATCGAAGGCAGTTCGCCCTTTGCGCCGCCGGGCGGGTTCGATGTCGTCAATGCGGATCACAGCTATGAAACCAGCAAGATAACCTTAAAGAACGGCGCCTCCTTCAACACCGGGTCGGTGCGCCATAATCTTCGGATCGGCACGGAATATATCAGCAGGGACCGCCTGACCGCCGATAGCGCGCCGGGCGGAACCGACAATCGCCTGGCCGCCTTCCTTGTCGACGAAATTGGTCTGTTCCGCGGCTTAACCGTGACACCTGCCGCACGCTGGGAAACCTCGACGGTCAAGGGCCAGCTCAGTGATGGAACCCGTGTCAGCTATACCAACGATGCACTGATGGGCGGCGTTTCGGGGCGCTACGAACTGCCTTTCGGCCTGGCCTTCTTTGGCAGCTGGGCCCACACGGAAAGCCTACCGATCCTCGATGATCTGACCAATGCGACTTACATGCGGCAGCCCGAGCAGGGCGACACATGGGAAGCAGGCGCCGCCTTCGAACGCGTCGGACTTCTATCCGCCAGTGACCGCCTCGCCTTCAAGATAAATTATTACGACACCGAACTGACCGACAACACGTCCTATTCCGGCGTGTCCGAAGTCTATCTTAACGGTCTCGAGATCGAGGCGTCCTACGCTACCTCGGATGGTTTCTATGTCGATTTCAACGGCAATATCGTCGACGGCCAGCGGCTGACGACGGCCGGGATCGTCAACGACTGGACCAATCTTCCGGCCAACACCTACCAGCTGTCCATCGGCAAGCGCTTCGGCCAGACCTTCGACATTCGCTGGGAGGGTGTCCTCGCCGAAGATCTCAATACCAACGGGACTGTCGACGAGGGCTATAACGTCCACAACCTGCGCGCCTCGTTCTCTCCTCCTGTTGGCTTTCTCCAAGGGCTGGTGTTCCGCGCGAGCGCCGAGAACATCTTCGATACATTCTACAACCCCGCGCTGGCCACCCGGCCCGCCCCCGGCCGTAACTTCAAGGGGTCTGTCTCGGTCCTCTTCTAAGGACTGCGCGAAAAACACGAAGCGGCGAATTTTCTGGGATTTGGGGGAAGTCATGTACCATCCATCATCGCTCGGCCGGGCATCCCAGCGTGGGTTGTCGATGGCGGCATCGATCTTGCTCAATCTTGGCATCTTCGTCGCCTTCGCCGCTTTTGCGACCATTACCGATACATCGCACCAGACGCGCGCCACCGTCACCGCATTCGACATCGGTGCAGCCTCGCCGTCGCAAAGCGGGTCGACGCAGCCACCGGCACCTGCGCAGTCGCCCGCTCCGACGGCGGAGCCTGCCGTTACCCGGGCGCAGGAACCGGTGCTGCAGGTAAGGCCCGAACAACTCGCACATCCCGCGCGACAAATGGCGGATACGACTTCCGCGCCCTTTCGGCTAAATGTCCAGACCACGTCCGATGCACCGATGCGCTTAGGCGTCATGTCATCACTGACCGACAGCATGCTCGCTTTGCAAACAGCCAACCTGGTCCCGAATCCGGCGAGGGAAGTCAGCGCCGCCGAGGAATCCGACAGCTATGGGGCGAGCATCAAGCAGCATCTGCTGAGATTTCGTCGGCAGAACACGGTCGGGCCAGGATCGACCTTCATCCACTTTATCGTCCTGGCCGATGGAACCGTAGCAGACGTGGGCGTCGCGCAAAGTTCCGGCTCATCCCGCTTTGACCGTGAGGCGATGCAGATCGTGCGCCG
The DNA here is from genome assembly GCF_040534015.1 of Novosphingobium kalidii. Classification (NCBI taxonomy): domain Bacteria; kingdom Pseudomonadati; phylum Pseudomonadota; class Alphaproteobacteria; order Sphingomonadales; family Sphingomonadaceae; genus Novosphingobium; species Novosphingobium kalidii. Next base: position 381,063 of record NZ_JBEWLY010000013.1, on the reverse strand, counting down.
CGCCGCACCCTTTCCCCATCCACCCGGCGGCAACAGCCGCAGCTTCAATCTCGAGTTCACCGGTCGCTGATCGACCGTCCGATCCCGATCACTCCAAAAGCGATGCCACGAAGGAAACATGCCATGTCAGGATCAATCGTCTATCGCGCCATTCTCGGACTGGCGCTGACCGCAGCGGCCACGGCGCCCGCGGCAGCCCACACCGCCTATATGCTGCCCAATGTGTTTAACGCCAACGTTGAACAGCAGGTCACCGTGCAAAGCTCCTTTGCCGAGAAATTCTTTGTGCCCGAAATCGCGGTCGATGCCGATGACTTCCACGTCATCATGCCCGACGGTTCGCGCGCGGAATTCACCAGCGTGGCAAAGCTGAAGCAGCTCGTTGTGCTGGAAAGCGACTTGCGAGAAGAAGGCACTTATCGCTTTACCACCGGCGTCCGGCGGGGCCGCGTGGGCAAGATGGCAGAAGTGGACGGCAAATGGGTCCCGATTCACGACAAGATTCCAGCCAATGCCACGGCAGTGCAGACCAGCCAGACCGAAACGGTATCCGACGTTTTCGTCACCAAGAAAGCACCCACTCGGGCGCCCGTGGACATGCAGATCGGGCGTCTGAGGTTGCAGCCGGTCACCCACCCCAGCGATGTCTATCTGGATGGCGAATTTGCACTGAAGGTGATGTTTGACGGGCAGCCGTTGCAAGACCAACTCGTCTATCTGGATCGGGCAGGGGCTGAATATGAGGAGCCCAAATTCCATCGGGAAATCCGCACGGGGGCCGAAGGCGGCCTTTCACTCAGCTTCGATCAGCCTGGAGTCTATGTGCTTATGACCCGCCACCGCGCCGATGCGCCCGCCGGGGCCGACACCGACCTTCGCAGCTACACCACCGCACTGACATTCGAAGTGCAGCGCTGAAACGATCATCCTGACTATAGAGCAAGGGAATATTTTCATGAAGCGAGCAATTTCACACAGCCTGCTGGCCCTTTCTGCCTTCGCTATGTCCTCAACGGCCATGGCTGAGCCCGGCGGCACCGGCTTGGTCCCGAGCGGGTCAAGCGCACGCGGCCACAGCAAGGACGCGTTTATGAGCGCCTATGACACCAATGGCGACGGAAAGGTGTCCAGCGCGGAATTCATAGCCATTCGCGGCCCTCAACACGGCTCGTTCGACCTCAACGGCGACGGCAAGGTGGATGAGGAGGAATATGTCACCGAATACAAGACGCGCCTGGAACGGGATCTGGCGGAGCGACGTGAAATGCAGTTGAAGCAGGCTCACGTTCGCTATGGCGTGCTCGACACTGACAAAAACAAGAACATGACCCTCGCTGAATTTAATGACTCGGGCAAACGCATGTTCTCACGTCTCGACAGCAACAAAGATGGCGTGGTCGACCAAAATGACGGCGCCGAAAATTATTGATGATGATCTGCGGCAGGCATAACCATTCCTGCCGCCAGCATCGCTGACACATGGGAACGACGTAGAGGCCGTTTTGGCCTCTCTAGCGTTTGTTGGTGACCGGCCCCTCAACCGCGTGGATTGTCGCCAGCGTGCAGGAAACGATCTGCGGCGGCTGAGAGGTACCGTGGTGACTTCGATTGCGAACCCGAGAGGCTGTGCGCTGTCTGCGTCTATAGGTTCTTTTATGGCGACAGGCGTTCTGTCGTCACCCTCGGTTGACACCGGGTCAGGGAAATCCCTTACGGTGAGTTACGTAGAGAAACGGCCGCCTCGCAGGCGCTGCCTTGCGCCGCCGCGTGCGAGACGGCATAGCCCGGCCCCATGCACGATATCCGCCTTGTCCGCGATGACCCCGCCGCTTTCGACGCTGCTCTTGCCCGACGGGGGGTGGAAGGGGTCTCCACTCAGGTGCTCGCGCTCGACCAGCAGCGCCGCGACGTCGCGACTCGGTTGCAGGACGCACAGAACCGGCGCAACGAAGCGTCGAAAGCCATTGGCCAGGCCATGGCGAAGGGCGACAAGGAGAGTGCTGAAGCACTCAAGACCGAAGTCGCGCTCATCAAGGAAAACCTGCCCGCTTTGGAAGGTGACGAGCGGGACTTGGACGAGGCCCTGCGCGGCGAGCTCGCCCGATTGCCGAACCTGCCCCTGCCGGAAGTGCCCGAGGGCGCGGACGAGACGGACAACGTCGAGGTCGCTCGGTGGGGTACGCCACGTGAGTTCAGGTTTACGCCGAAGGAGCACGCCGATCTCGGGCCCGCTCTTGGCATGGACTTCGAAACCGGAGCGCAGATCTCGGGTGCCCGTTTCACGTTTCTCAAGGGGCACATGGCGCGCCTGCACCGGGCCTTGGCGCAGTTCATGCTGGACCAGCAGAGCGGTGAAAACGGCTACATGGAGTGCGCCCCGCCCCTGCTCGTGCGGGATGAGGCCGTGTTCGGAACCGGGCAACTCCCCAAGTTCGCTGAGGACCTCTTCCGCACCACGGATGGGCGCTGGCTGATCCCCACAGCCGAAGTCTCGCTGACCAATGCCGTACGTGAGCAGATCCTGGGCAATGACGCCCTGCCCGTGCGGATGGCCGCGCTCACCCCCTGCTTCCGCTCTGAAGCCGGCGCAGCGGGGCGAGACACGCGCGGCTTCATTCGCCAGCACCAGTTCGAAAAGGTCGAACTGGTCACGATCTGCAAGCCAGAGGAGAGCAAGGCCGAACACGACCGCATGGTCGCGGCGGCCGAGTCGATCCTGCAGGCGCTGGCACTGCCTTATCGAAAGGTCCTGCTCTGCACAGGCGATATGGGCGCCACGGCGCGCAAGACGTTCGACCTTGAAGTCTGGCTGCCCGGACAAGGCGCCTATCGCGAGATCAGCTCGATCTCCGATTGCGGCGACTATCAAGCGCGGCGGATGAACACCCGCTACAAGCCCGAGGGCTCGAAGCGCACCGAGTTCGTCCACACGCTCAACGGCTCAGGTCTCGCTGTCGGGCGCACCCTGGTGGCAGTGCTGGAAAATTACCAGGAGGAGGATGGCTCAGTCATAGTGCCGGAAGTGCTGCGCCCCTGGATGCGCGGGCTCGAGAAGCTTCAACCCATGAACCAGGGCTAGACCATGCGCATTCTGCTCACCAATGACGATGGCATCAACGCCCCCGGACTTTACGTCCTAGAGAAGATTGCCGGGCAGCTCTCCGACGACATCTGGATCTGCGCGCCTTCGGAAGAGCAGTCGGGCGCCGGGCACTCACTCACGCTCACGCGCCCGGTCCGCCTGCGTGAGCACGCGCCACGCCGCTTCTCGGTCACGGGTACGCCCACCGATGCCGTGACGATGGGCCTGAAGAAGGTTCTGCCCGGCCCGCCGGACCTCATTCTGTCAGGTGTAAATCGGGGTGCCAACCTCGGCGACGACGTGACGTACTCGGGCACGGTTTCGGCCGCCCTGGAAGGCGCGTTGGCCGGTGTGCGGTCCATCGCGCTTAGCCAGGTCTATACTCGCGAGGGAGTGGGCGATGCGGTGTCCTTCTCTGCCGCGGAGGAATGGGGCGCAAAGGTCATCGCACCACTGCTGGAGGCGCCATTTGCACACCGCACTCTCGTCAATGTGAACTTCCCTGCCGTCGAGGCGGCAAACGTGAAGGGCATCCGGGTGGTGAGGCAGGGCTTCCACGACTATGCGCGCGGCTCTCTGGTTGAGGGCATGGACCCGCGCGGCTTCCCCTACTATTGGTTTGGCCTGCACGGCATTGAACACACGCCGGGGCACGAAACGGACCTTGAAGCGATCGCGGAGGGCTTCATCTCGGTGACACCGCTGCATCTCGATCTCACCCACAATGCCTCGCTGGCATCGCTGGCGAGCCGGTACGCGGGATGACAGTGCGTGCGCTCCTGCTTGCAGCAGCGCTGCTGCCCATCCTTGCCCACGCCAGCCCCGCACGCGCCCGTTCCGCTGAGACATCTGCGCGCACCGAAACCGAATACACCGTCCGCGAAGGCGAGACACTGAACGGCATCGCCAACCGCGCAGGCGTTGCGAGCAAGGCCATAGCCGAAGCTAACGGATTGAAGCCGCCGTTCCCGGTGCGGACCGGGCAGAAGCTGAAGATCCCGCGCAAGACTGCACCTGCGGCGAGCAAGGCCCAGGCTTCATCGCCGGAACGCGAAAGCATCCACGTCGTCACCGAGGGTGAAACCCTGGGCGGTATCGCCAACCGCGCAAAAGTGCCGCGCATCCTAATCGCGGAAGCCAACGGCCTCACACCGCCCTATGCGGTCCTGACCGGACAGAAACTGCACATCCCCCGCACCCGCCGCTATACCGTCCGAAACGGCGACACGGGCCTCGACATCGCGGCACAATACGACGTGCCGTGGAACCAGATCGCGGTGGCCAATGGCATCGACCCCGCCGCTGCGCTTGTGCCGGGTAAGGAGCTGCTAATCCCGACGCTGCTCAATGCTGCCGCGGCAGACGAGACCGGACAAAACAGAGCAGCGAACGACAGCAAACCTGCGCGTCCCACGCCTCCGTGAGCCGCCAACGCTCCCCGCGCCGGTTCAAACCGCTGCGCCGGGCCGTACCGGTGCCGGTCTGGGCGGATCTAGGCCTACGATTAGGCGCAGCGCTGACGCTCGTTTTCGTGGTCGTTTTCATTCACTGGTTCGATCGCGAGGGGCTGCAAGATTCGCTCGACGGCGAGGTGAGCTTCCTCGATGTCATCTACTTCACGATGATCTCGATCACGACCACTGGCTTTGGCGACATAGCACCCGTTACGGATCGCTCGCGGCTCGTGGAGGCGGTGATCGTCACCCCCATTCGTTTCGCGGTCATCTTCATATTTGTGGGCACCGCCTACAACTTCATCATCAGACGAAGCTGGGAGACGTGGCACATGAAACGCATTCAGGAGCGGCTTTCAGACCATATCGTCGTGCTCGGTTACGGCATCAGCGGCTCCGAAGCCGTAGGAGAGCTCCTGGCGCGCGGTACTGACCCGTCCTGTGTCGTCGTCGTGGACCCAAGCGCGGCCCGTCTGGAGCACGCGGAGGGCGTTGGCTGCAACGTGCTGGAAGGCGATGCCACCAGGGACGAGACTCTCGCCGCGGTGAAGATCGACAAAGCCAAAGCGGTACTGGTCTCCGCCGGCCGCGACGACACCTCGATCCTGATTGTCTTGACGGCCCGGCACCTCGCCCCACACGTGCCAATCACAGCCGTGGTGCGAGCCGACGACAACGAACTGCTCGCGCGGCAGGCAGGGGCGGACAACGTGATCAATCCGGTGCGCTTCACCGGGCTGCTGCTGGCCGGATCGGCCAGGGGCAAACACATCTCCGATTATCTGGCCGATCTGGCGTCAGTGAGCGGGCGAGTCCAATTGGTCGAGCGCCTCGTCACACCCGCCGAAGTGGGCAAACCCCTGAGCCAACTGGAGAGCGGCGGGCGTGGCTTGCGCATCTACCGTCGGGGGCGCGCCATAGGTTTCTGGGAAAGCGCCGCCGACCGTCTGGAGGCCGGCGATCTCGTCGTAGAGATCGCTCCTACCTGCGGAGACGAAAACACGACCTCAGCCTAGCGCCCAGAACACGAGGCCCATGCACAAGTAGGCGACCAGCCAAAACCCACAGTCCAGAAAGCGATGCTTGGGTTCGTTGCCGCTGCGCGCATGAGTCAGCCAGACGGCGGGCAGCACGAAAAACAGCGCCGTACCGCCGGTCTGCATGAAATAGAGCCAGGGCTTGGCCTCCAGCGTTTCCGTGCCGATGCGCGCGAAGTTGTGTCCAAGCATTACCGCGGCCAGCAGGAAGATCAGGCCCGGCAACCAGGTTTTGCCCGCCCTCCCGGGCCCGCCCAGCAATGGCCTTCCCGTTCGGAATATCGGCCCATTCCAGACCAGCCCCACTGCCACCGCCAACGCAGCGGCCAGTATCACCGCGACCCAGTTGACCGGACCCATCGCATTTCTCCCCTTTATGTTCCGGCATGGTAGCGAGAATCATCGAATAGGTGTAGTGGCCCGCGTTCCATGACCATCGAACTTCCCTCGCCGCGTAAAGTCGGCATGGTCAGCCTCGGCTGCCCCAAAGCGCTCGTCGATTCCGAGCGTATCCTGACGCGTCTGCGCGCAGACGGTTATTCCATGAGCGCTGACTATGATGGTGCCGACGTCGTTCTCGTTAACACCTGCGGATTCCTGGATTCCGCAAAAGAAGAGAGTTTGGCCGCGATCGGAGAGGCCATTGCCGAAAACGGGCGCGTCATCGTCACGGGCTGCATGGGCAACGAGGCCGAGGTTATCCGCGCCCGGTTCCCCGAGGTACTCGCGGTCACGGGCGCACACCAGTATGAGGCCGTGGTGGAGGCGGTGCACCAGGCCGCCCCGCCCGAGCTTGGCCCTTATCTCGACCTGATACCGCAAGCCGCTGCCGACGAGCGCGGCATCAAGCTGACACCGCGGCACTATAGCTATCTCAAGATCTCCGAGGGCTGCAATCACGCCTGCGCTTTCTGCATCATCCCGCAGTTGCGGGGAAAGCTCGCCAGTCGCCGTGTCGATGCGGTTCTACGCGAGGCCGAAAAGCTCGTTGCGTCCGGCACGCGCGAACTGCTGGTGATCAGCCAGGACACTTCGGCTTATGGCGTCGACGTCGGATACGAGCCGCGCGATTTTCACGGCCATTCCGTGCGCACGCACATGACTGACCTTGCACGGGAACTCGGCGGATTGCGGGGGCCGGATGGCACCCGCCCTTGGGTGCGGCTGCACTACGTCTATCCGTACCCTCACGTTGATGCGGTGATCCCGCTCATGGCCGAAGGGTTGGTGACGCCATACCTCGACATTCCCTTCCAGCATGCCGCGCCAAATGTGCTGCGGGCCATGAAGCGTCCCGCGAACGAAGCCAAAGTTCTGGAGCGTTTGCGTAAGTGGCGCGAAATCTGTCCGGACATCGCCATCCGCTCCAGCTTTGTGGTCGGCTTCCCCGGTGAGACCGAAGCCGATTTCCAGTATCTGCTGGATTGGCTGGAGGAGGCCCAGCTCGACCGTGTGGGGGCCTTCCGCTTCGAACCGGTCGAAGGCGCCGCCGCGAACACCATGCCGGGTGTCGTACCCGACGAGGTGAAGGAAGAACGCTACGCTCGCATCATGGAGAAAACGGCCGCGATCAGCGCCGCCAAGCTGGCCGCAAAGATCGGGCGCGTTCTGCCGGTCATCATCGACGAAGTGGGCGAGCCTGACGAGGACGGCGACGTGGGCGCCACGGGCCGTTCACAAGCGGACGCACCCGAGATCGACGGCGCAGTTCACTTGCGCCAAGTGGGGCCGGAAATCGCTCCCGGCGCCATCGTGGACGTGTTGATCGAAGATGCCGATGCACACGATCTCTATGGCTCGATCCCAACCATGGGCGAGCGATAGGCACCCATCGTCGACGCGGTTTCATTTGCAAGTTTTGCAATGATACCGTTCTATTTCGCACTTGCAGCATGACGTAAACGTCAGCATAACGAGCGTGCCTTTCAGGCATCCTCTCCCAAACTTTCACAGGGTCGATCTTCGGATCGGCCCTTTTTTTTATAGAGCATGCCTGTGGCGACGAGCCCGCATTTGGCTTAGGCATTGACGTTATGGCCGATTCATCCCGCATCTACACCGCCGCGCTCGTTGTTATCGGAGACGAGATTCTCTCCGGCCGCACGCACGACAAGAACATCGCTCAAGTTGCCGCGTGGCTAGGTGTTCAGGGCATCCGCCTCGCCGAGGTGCGAGTGGTGGCGGACGTGGCATCAGCGATTGTTGAGGCGGTCAACGCACTGCGCGCCCGCAATGACTATCTGTTCACAACAGGCGGCATCGGGCCCACGCATGACGATATCACCGTCGACGCGGTGGCTGAGGCGCTGGGTGTGCCGGTGATCGTCCACCCGGAGGCGCGTTCCATTCTTGAGGAGTACTATGAGACGCGCGGCGGCCTTAATGAGGCGCGACTGCGGATGGCTCGTGTCCCGGAAGGGGCTGACCTGATCCCGAACCGCTACACCGGCGCTCCCGGCATCCGGTGCGGCAACATCTTCGTAATGGCGGGCGTGCCACAGATCACGGCAGGTATGCTCGATGCCCTCACCGGCACACTTGTTGGCGGTGCGCCGGTGCTGTCGGAGACGATAGGCTGCTGGGTGGCTGAAAGCGAGGTGGCAGACTTGCTGCGAGTGACGGAAAAAGCACATGCCGGCGTACAGATCGGCAGCTACCCGTTCTGGCGCGAGGGCCGTCACGGCGCCAACTTCGTGATCCGTTCCACCGATGCCACTGAACTAGCAGCCTGCTCGCGCGCGCTGAGCCAGGCGCTCGCCGCGATTGATCGCCCTCCGATGGCTGGCGGCATCTAGCTCGCTCAGCGCGGGGTCGAACTGCGCCGCCGCTCTCGAAGCGACGGCGCAGCGCGTTTTAGGCTGCGACCTTTTCGCTACCCGCGATGGAGGTGCGGTGCATCATGCGCCCCGTCGATTTGTCGTAGGGTATCGCCCGGTGCATGGCGCCGGTGTTGTCCCAGATCACGAAGTCGCCCTTGCTCCACTTGTGCCGCAGCGAGAACGCGGGCTGCGCGGCCCACTCCTGCAGACGGATGAGCATGGCACGACCAGCGGGAATCTCCATGCCGACGATGTGGTCGGCGGTGGTGCCGATCACCATCGACTTGCGGCCTGATTCGTGAGTCCAGACGATCGGGTGTTCCTTCACCAGACCGATGCCCAGCACTTTGTCCCGGTGCTTTTCGGGGATGGCATCGGCGATGGGTGACAGGCTGGCGCGCACGGAATGTACCGCCTTCAACCCTTCAATAGCTTGCTTTTCTTCCTCAGGCAGCCCCTCGTAGGCGGCGTAAGTGCTGGCGAACTCGGTCTCGCCTCCTTTGTCGGGTGCGATGCGGCAGGATAGCAGAGTGGCGAACGGTGGTGGCATGTCCACCGTGATCCCGTCCATGTGCCAGAAGAACGTCCCTAGCACGTATTCTGGCTGCGGGTTGATCTTCTCGTCCAGAGTGACCTGGTACACGTCCTGATCGTTGCTCTGCACGTTGTTGCGCGCGGTCAGGCGCACCTTGCCGCCCATCAAATCGGTAATCCGCAGCTGTTCTTCGTCGCTCAGGTCGATCTGAGGAAAGACGACGACGGTGCGCTCTTCCACCTTGGCGCGAATCGCCGCCGCGGCTTCTGGCGTAAAAATGTCATCACGGCTGTCCCAGGAGACGCGCGAGCCGATGAATTCCTTGATGTTCTCGAAATGAATAGCCATCGGGCCACATCTCCCAAGTGTCATGCTGAACAGGTGTACAGCAGGCTGCTACATCGGATTATCGAGAGCGTAAACGGGATTGTTGAGGCGGCCGGAGCTCAGCTGTCAAACGCGGGCGGCGTAGATCATCCGGCCTTCACCCATCAGGTCGAACACACGCGCCAATTCACGCTCGCCCACCGCGAAGCAGCCCTGGCTGCGGCCAAGCTTGCCATGCGCCGGGATCATGTCGGCATTGGCGTACCAGGCGCCGTGGAGCACAATCGCACGGTCGAGTGCGTTGTTGTTGGTGGGGTCGAGCCCCAGCAGGCGCTGAGAACGCCCGTGCTTGCCGACGTAGTAATTGGCTGTCACGAACGCGCCCTTGCTGGATGCATTCGAGTTCGGCTCGTTCGAGAAGCGCTGGAGGAAGCCCGTATGCCGTGGATCCGAGCCTGAGCCGTGTGCCACGAGGAATTCGGTCGTCTTGCCAGAGGCGACGTCGAGAATCTGGAGCCTGGGCTTCGACGAGGGCGCGGAGAAATCGACGATGGCGACCCGGTCATGATGGCGAACCATGCGGCCATGGCTGTCTAATGCCGCAAGCGCCTCCTTAACCAATTGGGGCTGCTCCTTGGGCGCAGCCGGCAGCGATCCCGGGCGCGCCTGTGCCGCGCGCGGCGCCATAGGCGTGAGGTGTGAGGTGTCAGGCGACCCGGCCGTGAACCATTGGCGTTGCGAGGTGCCGAGCGTGGCCAGCGCGGCGGCGGCGCCGGACATCATCAGCGTGCGGCGTTCCATAATAGGTGCATTAGACATGCAAAGAATATAGAGCGTTTTCCGATACTTGGCAGCCCCTTCGCCGCTGTTCGCGATGAGCCGGGCGATGCAGGAGACGAGCGCGGGAACGCAAAGGCCGGCGGAGTTTCCCCGCCGGCCCAGTGCTCGTTACCAATTAAGGGACGTCAGGCGCCCGCAACCTCGGTCGTATCGATCTTCAGGCCCGGGCCCATCGAGGACGAGAGCGTAATCTTGCGCACGTACTTGCCCTTGGCGCCAGCAGGCTTCGCCTTGACGATCGCGTCAACGAAAGCGTCGAAGTTCGTCTTAAGGTCGGTGTCCGAGAACGACATCTTGCCGATGCCGGCATGGATGATGCCCTGCTTCTCGACGCGGAACTCGATCTGGCCGCCCTTGGCGTCCTTGACGGCCTGGCTCACGTTCGGAGTCACCGTGCCGAGCTTCGGGTTCGGCATCAGGCCCTTGGGACCCAGAACCTTACCGAGACGGCCGACGACGCCCATCATGTCCGGGGTCGCGATCACGCGATCATAGTCGAGATTGCCGGCCTGCATGTCTTCCATCAGGTCCTCGGCGCCGACCTTGTCCGCACCGGCGTCCAAAGCTTCCTGCGCCTTGTCGCCCTTGGCGAAGACAGCGACGCGCACGGTCTTGCCGGTGCCCGAGGGCAGCGACACCATGCCGCGAACCATCTGGTCGGCGTGACGCGGATCGACGCCCAGGTTCATCGCGACTTCGATGGTCTCGTCAAACTTGGCGCTCTTGAGGTCACGCAGCAGCGTGATCGCCTCGTCGACGGGGTACTGCTTCAGGTTCTCACCGAGCTTGATCTCGAGAGCCTTTGCCTTCTTGGTCTGCTTGGCCATCGGTTCAGCCCTCCACCACTTCGAGACCCATCGAACGCGCGGAGCCTTCGATGATCTTGGTTGCCTGATCGATGTCGTTCGCGTTGAGGTCGGCAAACTTGGTCTGCGCGATCTCAGCAAGCTGCGAGCGCTTGATCGTGCCGGCCGAAGCCTTGCCCGGGGTCTTCGAACCGGACTTAAGGCCCGCGGCCTTCTTGATCAGGAACGAGGCAGGCGGCGTCTTGGTGACGAAAGTGAAGCTGCGATCCGAATAGACCGTGATGATCGTCGGGATCGGCATGCCCTTTTCGAGTTCCTGCGTCGAGGCGTTGAACGCCTTGCAGAACTCCATGATGTTGACGCCGCGCTGACCCAGCGCCGGACCGATCGGCGGCGAGGGGTTGGCGGCACCAGCTGCAACCTGCAGCTTGATGTAACCAGAAATCTTCTTGGCCACGATGGGCCTCCTTTCACACTGTCGCCGCGCATCCGTCTGGAGAGTTGCGGCTCATGTTAAGCGGTCAAACGGAAGGGTGTCCCCCTCCTCCCGCGCGAATCCACGCACGCCGAGGCGCTCGCGAAGCGCCCGCCCATAGCTGCGAAGTGCGGCAAAGGCAATGGCACTGACCTCAAACACCGATGCCAAAGCCTTATACGCCAAAAGGGCGGGAAGCCGAAGCGCCCCGCCTTTTTGGCTAATTTCGCGATGCCGCAGCTTACTTGGAGAGTTCGACCTGCTCGAAATCCAGTTCGACGGGCGTTGCGCGACCGAAGATCGAGACCGACACTTTGACGCGGTTCTTGTCGAAGTCGAGCTCTTCCACCACGCCGTTGAAGGTGGCGAAGGGGCCGTCGAGCACCTTGACGGAGTCGCCGATCTCGTAATCGATGTTGATGGTCTTGCGCGGCGCGGCAGCGGCAGCTTCGGCGGCACCGAAGTAGCGCGATGCCTCGGACTCGCTGATTGCCTGCGGCTTACCGTTGGTGCCCAGGAAACCCGTGACCTTGGGCGTGTTCTTGACGAGGTGGTACACGTCATCGCTAAGCGAAAGCTTGGCCAGCACGTAGCCAGGCATCGTCTTGCGCTCAGTCTGCACTTTCTTGCCGCGCTTCACCTCGGTCACGACCTCGGAGGGCACCTGCACGTCTTCGACATACTGGGACAGGCCCATACGCTCGGCTTCGGAGAGGATCGCCTCCTTCACCTTGCTTTCGAAACCGGAATAGGCGTGAATGATGTACCAGCGGGCCATGAGTCTCTCTTGGTCGTTTCCAGCGCGGGGCGGACGAATATCAGATCAGCGAAAGCAGCCAGCGAACGAACGACCCGAACAGCGAGTCAACGCCGAGGAAGAACACGGCAAGCAGGACGGTCAAAAGGCCGACGAAGATCGCCGTGGTCACAGTCTCCTGGCGCGATGGCCAGTAGATCTTGGACGCTTCCGTGCGCACTTGCCGAATGAATTCGCCAGGGCTCGTCTTTGCCATTTCGTTTCGTCTCTTGCCTGCTCGCTCGCGAGCGGTTTTGCCTGTCTTCCGGCTAGGGCTCATCGCCACCCCGGCAGGAGCCGGGAGGGGCAGTAAAAGTCCTCTTGTCGGAAGAGTTAGGCGATCTAGCTAGACTCGGCCGGCTTTGCAAGCCGTGCGAGGAACGAGTTGGGCGTGCGGAACAGGATCCGGGCGCCATCGGGCAAGGCCACGGGCTTGGCCGTGCCGATATACCACAAGTAGTCGGCCTTCTTCCCGGCGCGGAACCGGCGCAAGTCGATGCGCTGCCAAGGCGCGAAGACGATGCGATGGCTGGGGTCCGCAAAGCGGCGGTACTCCTTCTGCCGCATGCTCAGCATGTGGACATTCGGAAGCGCGAAGTTGGAGTTCTCCAGCGCGCTCTTGCGCACCACCGCATAGCTCCCGAGGTGCTCGAAACTGCCGAAGCGCCACTGGTCACGCGGGATCGCCACCGCTGTCGCCACGCTGGCACCTTGCGGCACATGATCGAGCGCTTGCAGCATCTGCCGCGAGGTACGCCCGTCCTCGTACCACTGCACCGTGATCAGGCTGAGGCGCACCAAGAAGAGGCTTGCGACCAAAGCCAACCCCCAGCGCGGTGCCGGCCAGTCGATCGCCAGACACCCGACGAGCAGTGCGGCCGTGGTCAGGCGATAGTCGGCGTAATCCCCACCGAAAATGTGCCGCGGCACCAGAAGGGTGAGGATCAGCAGGAGCAGCGCCGCCCAGCCGAGCCGTCCGTCGAGCCGCCGCGTCGCCGCTGCGACCGCCAGCACGGCAACGACAATGGCGATTGTCGCAATGTCGAGCCATTCGACGTGGCTGCGCAGGCCCTTGTAGAGAATCGACCACTTGTACTCGAGAAGATGGCGGCCATACGACATCTTCGAATTGCTGCCCATGCCAGCCAGCATCGGCAGTAGCGGGAAGATCAGGGGCCAAGGGGCGAAGAACGCCGAGATGCCCTTACGCCGGTGCCACTCATATCCGAACACCAGTACACCCAGCACGCCCCAGCCCGAGACGTGGGACAGCCAGATGACGAAGCTCACTGGCACGAACAAGAGCCAGCGCCAACGCCAGCCTTCCAGCCGGACCCAGCCTGCGAAAGCGAAGAGAGCAAGCGCGAGCGAGAGCGAATAGTTGAGGAAGCCCATCAGCAGGGCCGGCGACCAGATCGTGGTGAACGCCAGAATCGCGCCGACCCCGATACGGCCCCGCAAGGTCCAGGCCACCGCCAGGAACGACAAGCCCGTCAGCACCGGGATCAGCCAGGTGATGAAGCGCCCCGCCTGCTCCAGCCCCAGCAGCGGTGTGAGCGGAACCATCAGCAGCTCTGCGCCCAGGTTGCCGGTCCACTCCCATTGGAAGGTGTAGTAAGCGGTCAGGAACGGGTCCCGGCCATGGTCGAGCATGACCTTGTAGCCGGCAAGATGCGAGGGATAGTCCGTCATCTGCGGCGCCCAGGCGACCAGCACCGGAAGCGCCGCGAGGAATGCGAGCACGATGCCCAGCCAAAGCCCCCAATCGCGCTGAGGCGCGCCGGCCTCGTCGCACTTGCGCGCCCCGACTTCAGTCATCGTGGCGGCGTCGGGACGTGTCGAACCGTGCATGTGCGCCTAATTGCATGGAAGGATGCTGGCAGGAGTGGAGGGACTCGAACCCACGGCCCTCGGTTTTGGAGACCGATGCTCTACCAACTGAGCTACACTCCTGCGGGCGCCGGTGCCTGTAGAACGCGCAATCATCCTTGGCAAGCGAATCACCATACGGTTTATCGCTGTTATCCACGATCGCACAGCACAGCCGGCCGGATCGGCTGGCTTTCGTGTTCACGTCTTAGGGACAAAAGCGTTTTGCGCGCGATCCTTCACGACCTGCTTCGCCGGAAAAACAGTACCGTTCATCGTAATATACACACCGGGAGTAAGCGCCTGCGCGCCTGCGAAGGCCATGCCTAGGTTGAACGCGGCATCGCTTTCCGCAAAGCGCGCGGGGGCGAGAGCCCCCACCAGAACGATCGTCCGTCCTGCAAGGCCTTCCAGTTCGGCAGCCGTCTGCACCATGGTGTCGGTGCCGTGAATCACCACGATCGCGGTTTCCGGCGCCCCCTCGATCGCAGTTCGGATGGCAGTGCGATCAGCGTCGGTCAGTTCCAGCGAATCCTTGCGCATCAGCTCCGCAGTCCGGAACGGATGCGTGACCCGCGCCACCTGGAGCAGCTTGGGGACCATGCTCTCGGCGATCTGATATTCGCTCAACGCATCGAAATACTGTTTGTCGAACGTGCCGCCGGTGGTCAGCACGAGAATGGGATAGGTCATGGTCTGGCCTTGCGGGTGGAGGGCAGCCTGCCCTCTATCGCAGGCGAGGCGCGCCAGGAAGGGTGCGACACAGGGACGATCAGTCCTCTAGGATCAGACTGCTCTGCCTGGTGTCGCGCATCCGCCAGTAGACGATCAGCGAAAGGCCGATCATGGCCGTGACGTACCAGTAGAAGACGCTCTCCATGCCGCTCATCTTGAGCCACAGCGCCACGTATTCGGCCGTGCCGCCGAAGATGGTGTTGGCGATCGCATACGGCAGCGCCACGCCAAGTGCGCGGATGTGCGCGGGAAACAGCTCCGCCTTCACGACTGCGTTGATCGAGGTGTAGCCGCTGACAATCACCAGCGCGGTGAGGACCAGCGCGAAGGCGAGGATCGGGTTCTGCACCACCTCGAGCATGCGGAAGATCGGATACGTCAGCAGCACCCCGGCGATGCCGAACGCAATCATCACCGGCCTGCGCCCTACCCTGTCGGACAAAGCGCCGAAGACGGGCTGAAGCAGCATGAACACGAACAATGCGGCTGCGGTGATGCGAGTCGCCGCCTCCACGGTAAAGCCGCTCGTGTTGACCAGGAACTTCTGCATGTATGTGGTGTAGGCATAGAACGCGAGAGTGCCCCCGGCCGTCAGCGCCATGACCAGGAAAGCTTCCTTGGGATGGTGCCGGAACAGCGAATAACTGCTGGATCGGGGGGCGGCGCTGCGTTGCGCGTTGGTGAAGCTTTCGGTCTCCTTCAGTCGCCGCCTCAGATAGAACACAACCACAGCCAGCGCCGCTCCGATCACGAAGGGTATGCGCCAGGCCCAGCTCCGCAGCGCTTCCTCCGACACCACGGTCTGCAGCACCAGCAGGACCGAGAGCGCCAGCAGCTGGCCTGAAATGAGGGTCACGTATTGAAAGCTGGAGAAGAAGCCGCGGCGCTCGCGCCCTGCCATCTCGCTGAGATAGGTGGCGCTCGCGCCATACTCCCCGCCGACGCTCAACCCCTGCAGCATGCGCGCGACGACGAGCAGGACCGGCGCCAGCGTGCCGATGCTGGCATAGCCAGGGGTCAGCGCGATCATCAGCGAACCCGTGCACATGAGCGATACCGAGAGCGTCAGCCCCGCCTTCCGACCGCGCCGGTCCGCGTAGATGCCCATGACCCAGGCACCGATGGGCCGCATCACGAAGCCCACCGCGAAGATGGCGGCGGCGTTCAGCAATTGCGCCGTGCTGCTCCCTTCCGGGAAAAAGATCGGCGCGAAATAGAGCGCGAAGGCGGAATAGGTGTACCAGTCGTACCACTCGACGAGATTGCCCGCCGATCCGCCGATGATGCTGCGGAGCCTATGCCGCTGGTGCGCTTCGTTCATGGCAGCAACTATGCTGAGCCGCTGCAGCCAGCGCAACGCTGCCGCGTCCGCCCACTTGTGGACCGTTGATCTTTTTGCAGCGGCGACCTAGCTCACAAGGGCGGCGACCACGTTCCCGCCCCGCCAAGGGCCATCAAGACCGGGACGGCCCGGCGGCTCGGAACGAGGTCTGCCATGCCCTGGATATCACTCGTCATTGCCGGTCTGCTGGAAGTCGTCTGGGCGACGGCCATGAAGCAGTCGAACGGCTTCACGCGTCTGTGGCCAAGCCTCATCACCCTGGGCGCCATGCTCATCAGCTTCGGCCTGCTGTCGTGGTCGATGCGCGCCCTACCTCTGGGTACGGCTTACATGGTGTGGACCGGCATCGGCGCTGTCGGCGCGTTCCTGGCGGGGGTGGCGATCTATGGCGAGGCGCTTACCACCGGCCGCATCCTTGCCGCCTTGCTCATCGTCAGCGGGCTTGTGCTGATGAAGCTATCCAGCCCATGATGCATGACAATCTGCTAAAGGTGCCTCGTGCATTCCCCTGCGACCCCGACGATCATCGACCCGGAGCTGCTGCTGCTGGCATACCGGAGCGGGATCTTTCCCATGGCCGACAGCCGCCACGATCCAGAGGTCTTCTGGGTGGAGCCGCGGCAGCGCGCCATCCTGCCGTTGGACGGCTTTCACCTCTCGCACTCGCTGGCCCGAACGCTGCGGCGTGGTCGGTTTACCGTCACCTGCAACGCGGCGTTTTCACGCGTGATGGATGCCTGCGCCGCGCCGCGCGGGCCTGACAACGGAAGCTGGATCAGCCATCGCATCCAGGCGAGCTACGAAATGCTTCACCGGCTCGGGCACGCCCATTCCCTCGAGTGCTGGCAGAATGATGCGCGGGGGCGCCCCGAACTCGTCGGCGGGCTCTATGGCGTGGGCTTTGGCCGGGTATTTTGTGGCGAGAGCATGTTCTCGATCCGGCCGGACTCGTCAAAGGTCGCGCTGGCCTGGCTGGTCGCGGCGCTGAGAAAAGGCGGGGCGAAGTTGCTGGATTGCCAGTTCATCACACCGCACCTTGCCTCGCTCGGCGCGATCGAGATGCCGCAGAAGCGCTACCTCGCGCTGCTGGCGCGCGCTCAGTCCGCCTCGGCAGCCTCTGGTGCTTCGGCGGCAGGACTCGGTGCAGCAGGAGCCGGCGTTGGTGCTGGCGAGGCAGGCCTAATTGCCGAGCCGCTGCCGCTGCCCGATGCCTTCGACGCGCTTCTGGAAGAGGCGTCGTTGCTCGGGCTCTCTTCCTCGCCGGGAAAGCTCATTTCACAGTTCTTGAGCCAGACATCGTAAATCGGGTGCTGGACGACGTTCAGCGCCGGTGAGTTGGCGAACAGCCAGCCCGAAAAAATCTTGTGCCACGCCAGCGGTTCTTGCGGCGTCGCGCGATCCTCTACGAAGACCTGCACGAACGCGCCCTCATCCTCGGGCTTCTCCCAAGGCAGAGTGCGCTCGCAGGAAGCGAGCTTCAGGACAACGTTGCCCACCCGGCGAGTCTCGCCCGGCTTCATCGTGATATCCTGCGTGAGGTTGTTGCGCTTGTTGAGTAGCCCCAAAGTGGCCACCCGGTCCTTCAGGGGCGTGCCGTAATTTCCCTGAGCTGCGGCAGGAATGGCAGCCTTGCTGCCAGTCTGCGCGATGGCTTTGGGAATGCCGGTCTCCTGCGCTACCGGCTCCGGCTCGTTGTTGTTGCAGCCACCAAGCAAGAGCAGCAGCGCCGCTGGTGCAGCTAGAGCGACGGCCTTCAACGAAGCAGCCTCAGGCGTCCGGCGACCAGGCTTCGTAGTCGCCCGTCGCGCGTGCGCGCTTGCCACCACGCTGCAGCGCGCCTTGCGGAAGGTAAGCCTCACCGGTGCCCGTCGCATTCGGTGTGTAGTCCACCTCCCAGATGCGCGGCGGCGGCAAGTGGCTTTCGGGCACGCCATCAAAGCTATGGTGCAGCCAACCGTGCCATTCAGCGGGCACATGGCTGGCATCGTTGCTGCCGGAGTACATGACCCAGCGCCGTTCGTAGCCCTGCGTCGTCCTCTGCTTGGTCGAGCGGTAGTACTTGTTGCCCGCCGAGTCCGTGCCGACGTGCTCACCGTGCCGCCAGCTCCACAGCGACGTACCGATCGTCGCGCCGTCCCACCAGGTGAAAATCTTCGAGAGGATGCCCATGATGCCGAGGGCGTTAGCGCCCTTCTCCTCCCGTGCCAAGCGGATTGCCACCTGCTGCGCTTGCCTGAGGCAGGGTCCAGCTGACCTTGTCCCCCGGCTTGATGCCGAGTCCAGCCGCGCGCCCGCCGTTCAGCTCCAGTACCCCGCTCGCCAGCCCTTCCGCCGGCAGCGGCGTCAGATCGTAAGGCAGGCCCTGCACGATATTGAGAACGCGCCCGTCGGTTCCGATGTAGATGATATCGAGCGGAATAACCGTGTTCTTCATCCAGAACGACGGCTGGCGCGGCGTCTTTTCAGGAAAAAGCATGCCCTCGTTCGGGCCCATTTCGGTACGGAACATCAGACCGCGCGCCTGCTGCTCGGGCGAGGAAGCAACCTCTACGCGAAAGTTGTGCCTTCCCGTCTCGCTGCTGACGGCCAGGTCGATCACCGGCAGCCTGGACACCGGATGCACCGCGTCCGCTTGTGTGACCGCAGCCGCAGCCGAACTGCTGTCCAGCGCGCCCGAAGAGCAGCCGCCCAGCGCGAGAGCCAGTGCCAGGATCGTCGATGTCACTCGCAAATGTCGTCTCCCATCGGCGGTACGGCTTCAGAACCGAGGCCCACTTCAGAATCGAACTGGGCTTCTGCCGTGGCCAGATCGGTCGCTTCCACGATTTGGCGCGCATTGTCGAGCGTGTGCCCGGCGCGCAGCATCGCCGCGATCTGCTTTTCGCGTCGTGCCCTGTCAGGCAGCGGATCGCCCCAGGGGCCGAATTTGCGCCGCCGCGCGAGCATCAGTGCAGCGCGGCGGGCTTGTGCCGCGTCCGGCGTCACGTCCGCGCGCACATCTTCCTCGACGCCCGCCGCTCGAAGCGCATCGCCCACGCGCCGCCCGCCATAGCCGCGCCGCAACAGGCTCTCGCTCTTCATTCTGGCGAAGGCAGCGTCATCGACGTAGCCTGCCTCGGCAAAGCGCCGCGACAGCGCCTCCACGTCGGGCGAGCCATCCCCTTCCCAGCCGCGCTCACGCAGCTTGCGAGCGAGATACGCGCCCAGTTTCGCACGCGTGGTGGCAAAGCGCGCGACGTAGGCGAGCGCCAGCTCCTCCAGCTTAGCAGCCGTCAGCGGCGGGGGTTTGCGACGGGTCTGTGGCATTCTGCCCTATTCGTGCCACACTCGCCTCAGATTGAGGAGAGGCGTTGAAAAGGCGCGGGAGAGAGTTGTTTCGTACTGGCAAAAACCCGGATAAGGGGCCGCGAAACCGCAGAAAAAACGTATAACAGCACAAGGTCTTTGCAATGAACGCCACCATCAGACTGGTGCCGGAAGTGACGGAGCAGACGCTGCTCCCGACGCCCAACGAGGACGTTTTGCCGCGCCGCATGGCGGATTTCGGCACCTTCGGCGAGGCGCTCGACTATGCTGCGCAAGGCGTCCGCGGCCTCAACTTCCACGATCCGCGCGGCGTCCTGACGCTTCCCTATTCCTTTGCCGAGTTGCGCGAGGATGCGCTGGCGGCAGCGTATGAACTTATTGCCCGCGGCTTTGTTCCTGGCGATCGGCTCGCGCTGATTGCCGAGACCGGACCTGAATTCGCGGCGGTGTTTTGCGGCGCGGTCTACGCTGGCGTCTGGCCCGTTCCCCTGCCCCTGCCGACCAGCTTCGGCGGCAAGGAGAATTACATCGAGCAGCTCGCAGTGCAGCTCGCCAGCGCGGACCCGAAGATGTTGGTCGGCCCTGCGGAGATCGCCGAGATGACTGCCGCAGCAGCGGTGCGTCAGGGGTGCGAGCACGCGAACTGGAACGACTTTACGCAGGCCGGCGCAGCGCCGTGCGACTTGCCGCAGACGGACCCCGAAGACATCTGTTATCTGCAGTATTCGTCGGGTTCCACACGCTTCCCGCACGGTGTGGCGGTGACGCACCGCTCGCTGCTATCCAATCTCGCCAGCCATAGCCACGCCATGAAGCTGGAGCCCACCGACCGGTGCATCTCCTGGCTGCCATGGTACCATGACATGGGGCTGGTCGGCTGCTTCCTTTCGCTGATCGCCAACCAGGTCTCGGGCGACTACCTCAAGACCGAAGACTTCGCGCGTCGTCCCTTGGCGTGGCTGGACCTCATCACGCGCAACGAAGGCAGTACGATCTCGTACTCGCCGACGTTCGGCTATGACATCTGTGCCCGCCGGATTTCCAGCCAGACAGCGGTGTCCGACCGATTCGACCTTTCGCGCTGGCGGCTCGCCGGCAACGGCGCGGACATGATCCGGCCGGACGTGATGCAGAACTTCGTCAACGCCTTTGCGGATGCAGGCTTTAAGGCCAGCGCCTTTCTGCCCAGCTACGGCCTGGCCGAAGCGACGCTCGCCGTCACTGTCATGCCCCCGGGCGAAGGCATCCGCGTCGAACTGGTGGAGGAAGAGCGCCTTTCGGGATCGCCGCGCGACCTCTCGCGCCCCGCCCGCTATCGCGCGATCGTCAATTGCGGCAAGCCTGTGCGCGACATGGAAGTCGTTATCCGCGGTGAGAGCGGGCAGATTCTGGGTGGTCACCAGATCGGCAAAGTCTGGTGCCGCGGTACCAGCGTCATGCACTCCTATTTCCGTGATCCCGAAGCCACCGAAGCCTGCATGGTCGACGGCTGGCTGGACACCGGCGACATGGGCTACATGGCAAACGGCTATCTGTTCATCGTCGGCCGGGCGAAGGACATGATCATCATTAACGGCAAGAACCACTGGCCCCAGGACATCGAGTGGGCGGTGGAGCAGCTGCCGGGCTTCAACCACGGCGACATTGCTGCCTTTTCCATCGAGATGGAGAACGGCGAGGAAACGCCTGCCGTGCTCGTCCATTGCCGGGTGTCGGACCCGGTCAAGCGGCTGGAGCTGCGCGACCAGATCCGTGACAAGGTCCGCTCCATCACCGGTATGAACTGCGTGATCGAGCTGGTTCCGCCCAAGAGCCTGCCGCGCACCAGCTCAGGCAAGCTCAGCCGCGCCAAAGCCAAGAAGCTCTATCTTTCGGGGGAGATAGCGCCGTTCGAACTGGCGGCCTGATCTACTTCTCTCCGGGCGTGAACCACCTCTGCCGCCAGCCATAGACGGATGCGACCGGTTGACCGGTCGCATCCCGGGCTGGGCGAAAGCGGAATCGTTTGGTGGCAAGCTCGCACGTGATGCGGTCCGCTTCAGGGGCGCGGCTGGGACGCAGCACGCGGCAATCGCTCACCCGCCCCTCGGCGCTGACGGTCAGGGCGACAGTGACTGAGCTACCAAGCCTGAGATCACGCGTCGCTCGCGGGTAATCGCGTGCCGAAACGATATCACCGGCGATCTTGACCGGTTTTGCAGCGCCGCCGCCGCTCCCCGTTCCCGAGCCCGCTGCACCGGCACCCGTACCCTGCCCTTCTCCGCCCGCACCGGTACCAGGTCCGCTGTCGCTCGCTCCCGCATCATCGTCCGTGCCAGTGCCTGCCACTGACGGCGCGGGATCACGGGCCAGCACCACCTTGGGAGTGGGCGCCGCGACCTCTCGCGGTCTTGCGGTCTTCCCGGGCGACGCTGCGGCGCCTTCTTCCTGCTCGGGTGCAGGACGCGGGGTTGGCTGAACCGAAGGCTCCGGGAGAGGCGCGGTGATGATAACATCGAATGCTCGAACGACCGGCCGCACCGCGTCCGCAGCGAGATCCGGTGCGAAAGCGCGGATCAGCCCTGCCACGACCGCAAGGTGAAGGACTGCCACGAACAAGGCGACGCCCAGGCGCGTAAGTCGCGGCGGCTTCAACTCGGCATTGACCATGGCACGATTCATATAGTGCGCGGTCGTCACGTTTGTTAGAAGTTGCGCCAGGCGGGTGCAAAGGCCGCATCGACAGGGAGAGAAGCGCATGAATCAAGCGCAGGACGCGCAGTTTCGCCTCGTGCACGAGGATACCATCCTCGAAAGCTTCGTTGAGCATCCCGCAGGCGGGGGCCCTCACCCGGCCGTTCTGATGTTTCCGGGCGCGACGGGCGCTGCCGAAACGTTCCGCCGCACCGCGCGTGAACTGGCCGACCTCGGGTATTTGGCCATCGGCATCGACATGTATGGCGTGGATGCAGACATCAGCACGCCTGAAGCCGCTGGCGTGCACTTCGCCGCCTTGCTCAATGCGCCCGACCGCTTGCGCAGCCGCGTCGTTGCGTGGTTCGAAGCAACGCGCGACCGACCAGACGTCGATGCTGCCCGAGTGGCAGCGATCGGATACTGCTTCGGCGGCAAGTGCGTGCTCGAACTGGCGCGCAGCGGTGCGGATGTGCGCTGCGTCACCAGCTTCCACGGCTTGCTCCAGACGCACGCACCGGCGCAGCCCGGCGCCGTCGCGGCGCGCGTTGCCGTATGGTCCGGCGGACGCGATCCGTTCGCCCCGGTGGGGGATCTCGACGCCCTTCGCCGGGAGTTCGATACCGCCGGCGTCGATTATCATGCGACGCTGTTCGCTCAGGCCGAGCATTCCTTCACTGACCCGGATCACGACGGACTGAAGCCCGGAATTGCCTATGATCCCTTGTCGCACCGCCTCTCTTGGGCAGCGACGCTCGTCCTGCTGGATCACTGCCTGAGGTGATGGACGGACAGCCAGGCCGCCTCTGCCCTTCCCGTGGCCGGAACGAAAGTTCAGGATTGTGAAAGGCTGGTGGTTCGGTTACAAACTTGGCGTCAGCAAGAGCTGATGAGACGAAGCCACGAAAAGCGGCTCGCGAAAACAGGGAGAGGCCGGGTATTTTAACTGCCCAGAATTGCGCTTTTCGCAGGGGCAGTACTTCACAAAAACAATAAGACAAGAATCGGTCGCAACCGAATGACGCACTGCGTCCGCGAGAGAATGCTTGGGAGGAAAGATAGATGACTAACAGGGCTTGGAAGTCTTTACTGGGCGCAGGCGTCGCCATGAGCAGCGTGGCCGTAAGCATGCCGGCCGTGGCGCAGGACGGCGGCGACATCGTGGTGACTGCCCGCCGCACTGAGGAACGTCTGCAGGACGTTCCCATCTCCATCACGGTGTTCAATCAGGATCAGCTCCAGAAGCGCAACATCGCCGTTGCCTCGGATCTGGCTGTCTATACCCCATCGCTTTCCGTAAACACGCGTTACGGTCCGGAGAAGGCGACCTTCGCCATCCGTGGCTTTAACCAGGACGCGGCAGCAGCTCCCACCGTGGGCGTCTATTTCGCTGACGTGGTCGGCGTGCGCGCGCAAGGCGGCACGGCCAGCGGCAGCAACGTCGGCGCGGGCTCATTCACCGACCTGCAGAACGTCCAGGTCCTGAAGGGGCCACAAGGAACGCTGTTCGGACGCAACACCACTGGCGGCGCCGTCCTGCTCGTCCCGCAGAGGCCGACCGACTACCTCGAAGGCTATGTTGAGGGGACTTACGGCAACTATGACCAGAAGCGCGTCCAGGCTGCGCTCAACATTCCGCTGGCGGAAACCTTCAAGGTTCGTCTGGCGCTTGACCGCAACAAGCGGGACGGCTTCATGCGCAATCGGTCCGGTGTCGGACCTGACGACTATAACGACGTCGATTACACGTACGGCCGCATCAGCATCATCGGCAATCTCACGCCCGATATTGAAAACTACACGGTCGCCACCTACAGCCACTCCAGCACGAATGGCTACGCCACCCGGTACGAGGGATGCGATCGGAACCCAGGCGATCCGCGGACGATCAATCCGGCGACCGGCTCAGCTTTCCCCATCAGCCGCTACTACAGCTCGTTGGCCGCTTGTGACCAGATCGACCGGCAGGCCGCTCGTGGCGACGGCCCCCTCGACGTCGAGGTCAGCAATCCCAATCCGGGTATCAAGATCGATATCTGGCAGGTGATCAACACCACCACGTGGCAAGTCAGCGACACGCTAACGATCAAGAACACGGCGAGCTATGGCGAGTATCGCGAGAAGGCGGCATTCACGCTCTACAGTGACAACTTCTTCGTGCCCGACACCCCGGTAACCCGGTTCTACCAGGCTCGTGGTGGGCCAGCACCGGGCTCGCGGTTCACCAACATCCGCCTGGGCACGCAGCCTGGCTACGATGCGGCGGCGGGCTCGACCACGACCGAGGAACTGCAACTGCAGGGCCGCTCGGGCGATGGCTCCTTCAACTATGTGGTCGGCGGATACCTGGAGTTCAGCCGGCCGCTCGGTTGGAACCAGCAGCGCACCGGCATTTACGGTAACTGCGTCGATCCGGGCACTCTTGATTGCGTGGGTGGTATACCGGTCAGCACGACGACACCGTTCCCAGCGGCAATCATCTCTGAATCCCGGACACAATATAGCTTCGACAACCACGGCATTTTCGCGCAGGGCACCTACAACTTCACAGAGCGACTTGCGCTGACATTGGGCGGGCGCTGGACCTTCGACAAGATCAGTGGCGTTGGAGAAGGCAACCGCTACACGTACTTCACCAGCCCTGCCCTGGGCGGCACGCGACTGGTGAATCGCGTCTGTAACGACAACCTCAACCACCCAGGCCCCGGTGCGCCGAACGCCACTCCTGACAACACCGTCAATCTGCTGACCAATGGTGGCGACGTCAGCGCTTGCCGTACGGAGATTACCGCGAAAACGAGTCGGCCGACCTGGCTGATCGACGTGGACTTCAAGCCAACGCCGGATACGCTGCTATATGCCAAGTACGCGCGCGGCTATCGTCAGGGTGCGGTGAACTTCACCAATCCCGGCCTGGAAGTCGTTGGGCCGGAAAAGGTGGAGTCGTTCGAAATCGGCGCCAAGCTCACGTTCCGCGGCGCAGTGCCGGGGTACTTCAACGCAGCGGCATTTTATAACGACTTCTCCGACCAGCAGATCTTCGGCGAGCTGGTAGCCAAGCAGAGCAGTGGCCTGTCAGGTGGTGCGGCGCTGATCAACGCGGGCAAGTCGGTCATCAAGGGTGTCGAGGTCGACACCGGCATCACCGCGTTTGAACTTCTGCGGCTCGGCGTCAACTACACCTATCTCGACACGGAGATCAAAGAACTGGTCACCCCGACACTCAGTCCCGACAGCCCGTTCGAACGAATCATCCCGCGTGGCTCTGTCGGTAGCCCGCTCACCTACTCGCCCAAGCACCGTGTCGCCGTTTCGGGGGACCTCTCAATCCCGGTGAACGAAAGCCTTGGTGAGGTCACGTTGGGCGCAATCTTCACGCACCAATCCTCGCAGATCGTGGATGGCAACATTTCGGTTCCGCAGTTCAGCTTGCTGAATCTCAACGCCACTTGGAACAACGTTGGCGGCAGCGGCATCGACGTGGTCGGCTTCGCGACCAACATCACCGACGAGCGCTACCGCGTCACGACTGGCGGCGGTTTCCAAAGCTATGGCATCCGCGACTTCGCCTATGGTCCACCGCGGATCTACGGTGTGCGCGTTCGCTACAACTTCGGCCGCTAAGCTGCATTGAATAAAGGCCCGCACAGATAAACCGTGCGGGCCGAAACACCGGCCACCGAGCCGACCTCAGGCCACGCCCAACAGGGCGTGGCTTTCGTGTCTCATCACCGCCTTGCCGAGGCGATCGGTGAACTGGACCGTGATATCCGGCGCGACCCGGCGCGTGATGGACCAGAGATAAAAGCCATAGATCGGCGCTTCCCGATATTCCGCCCAGGCCGCTTCGTCTTCGGGCATGTCCAGCCCATGCCCCCGCATCAGCGACAGGTACTCGCGCAGCAAGCGCCGCTCCTCATGTTCGGCCACTTCGGTCGGCAGCACGGCGTTCAAGTGATAAGCGACGTCGAGCGCCCAGCCACCGCGCTGGAGCAGCTGCCAGTCGATCACGCCCGCGCCCTCGGCGGTGCGGAAGATGTTGCCGGCGTGGGCGTCCCCGTGGATCATGAACTGCCGCCGCTCGCTGTCGCGCGCGGCGAGTGCCTTCATCGCCGTGCCGAGCCGCGCGGCGCTACGCACCTCGGGAGGCAAATTATCGCCGCGGGGGCCGTTCAGCAGTTCCTGCAGCATCTCTGGCGTGACGTAGGTCATCTGCGCAAGCTGCGCCGCACGCGGCTGGATCCAGTCGGCACCATCCAGAAACGCGCTGTTGGCGTGCAGCTTCGACAGCTGCGTAAGGCTAAGCAGCGCATCGTCAGCCGTGAACGGCTCCAGCGCCGAGCAGAACCGCGCACCGTCGACGATCAGGTCACGCATGATGATGACGGACTGTTGCCCTTCGCGGTCGATCACGGCCGCCACGCACTCGGGCACACGCATATCCGGGACGGTGGGCGCGACCTTGCAGTAGAAGTCCGCTTCCAGCACGCAGGTCGGCCCTCCGCGCGCGGTCATCTCGTCGACGTCCAGCAGTCCCTTGAGGCAGAAGCCGTGCCTCGCGTCCGACCCGGAGAACGTCACGGCGAACCGCACCTTGGTGGCCACGGTGCGAATGACCTCAACCTGCTCCACCGATGTGACGGCCTGCCCGCCTGAGACTTCCGCCAGCGCCGCGCTCAACCAGCCGGGATCGAGCGCTTCCTCCAGCGTCCTGGGGACGGCGACCTGTGGCTGTGTTGGACGGTGGCGCATGGTCGTGCCTGGCATGTTTCTCCCTCTCGTTTCGCTCGCAAGAGCGCTTGACCCAATTCGCTATTTCGTTCCATGCTTCGCCATATAGAATTCTACACGACAAAGAAGCGCCATTGCGAGCGCCCGATTTGGACGAGGGACGAGAAGAGGCATGGGCAGACCGCTGGAAGGCATCAAAGTCGTCGAAGTCGCCATGTGGGCCTTCGTGCCTGCTTGCGGTGGCATGCTGGCGGACATGGGCGCTGACGTCATCAAGATCGAGCCGCCCGCCGGCGACCCCTTGCGTGGGCTGCAGATCGGCAACACGGACACAGGCTCCGGCCGCCGCATCGACTACTCGTGGGAGAGCTACAACCGCGGCAAGCGCTCCATCACTCTCGACCTCAAGCAGGCAACCGGACGTGAGGTGCTGTGGAAGTTGCTGGAAGACGCGGATGTCTTCCTCACTAACCTGCTTCCTCGCGCGCGCCGCGCCATGGAGATCGACGCGGACTCGATCCGCAGCCGCTTCCCCAGCATCATCTACGCCAGCGGCAGCGGCGTCGGCCCAGCCGGCCCGGAAATGGAAAAGGGCGGGTACGACGCCATCACCTTCTGGGCTCGCGGCGGCATTTCCTCCTCGCTGACCGATCCCGACGCGCCGCATCCCGTGGGCCCTCCGGGACCGGCCTTTGGCGACACGCTATCAGGCTCGATGCTGGCAGGCGGCATCTGCGCCGCGATCGCCAAGCGCGCACTGACCGGCGAGGCGAGCGAAGTCGATGTCTCCCTGCTCGGCACGGCGATGTGGTCGATGCAGCGTTACATCTGCCAGGCCACCGCCGACGGCATCGATCGCTTCCCCAAGCCCCCTGCCGACAAGCCGAACAACGTGCTCGTCAGCAATTA
Organism: Novosphingobium kalidii; assembly: GCF_040534015.1. Classification (NCBI taxonomy): domain Bacteria; kingdom Pseudomonadati; phylum Pseudomonadota; class Alphaproteobacteria; order Sphingomonadales; family Sphingomonadaceae; genus Novosphingobium; species Novosphingobium kalidii. The sequence goes on along the minus strand of NZ_JBEWLY010000013.1, from coordinate 353,327 downwards.
CCGCACCTCTGACGGGCGGTTCCTTGCGCTGTGCATGTTGCAAGCGGACAAATACTGGGGGCCGCTGATGCTGGCCGCCGGACGCGAGGACCTTGCCAGCGATCCGCGCTTCATCGACGCAAAAGCGCGCCGTGAAAACCTCGACGCCTGCTATGCCGAAGTGAAGGCCATGTTCGCCAGCCGCACCCTGGCCGAATGGAAGGATATCCTCGCGCGACAGGAGGGTCAGTGGGATGTCGTGCAGAACGTCGGCGAAATGAAGGACGACGTGCAGGTCCAGGCGAACGGCTATCTCAAACAAGTCGATTACGGCGACGGCTCGACGATCCCGATGGTGAGCGTCCCCATGCTGTTCGGCAAGCAGGCCCTGCCCTCCAAGCGATCGCCCGAGCTAGGCGCCGACAGCGACGCGATCCTCGCAGGGCTGGGGTATGACGAAGACGCCATCATCGATCTCAAGGTCCAGGGGGTCGTCTTCTGATGAGCGATGCGGCCAAGGAGACCAACACAGCGCCCCCGCCGCGAAAGCTGCCGCTGCTGGAACCGGATAGCGCGTTCTACTGGACCGCGGGCGCGCAGGGGCGGATGCTCATCCAGCGCTGTACGCCGTGCAGCACCTGGCAGCACCCGCCCCTGCCCCGCTGCGCCCGGTGCGGCAGCGAGGACGTAGCGCCGCAGCCGGTCTCGGGCAAAGGCCGCGTCGCCAGCTACACGATCAATCGCGAGCGCTGGGCGCCGGGACTGGAAGTGCCCTTCATCTTCGGCGTCGTGGAGCTTGAAGAGCAGGCGGAACTCTACGTCTTCACCAACGTCCTCGCGCCGGTCGAAACCGTGCATATCGGCATGGCCGTCGAAGTCGCGTTCGAGCAGCACGAGGACGTCTGGCTGCCGATGTTCCGCCCGAGCGCGCCGGCATGACGGCCTATCCTGAGAAGCTGTGCGCCATCACTGGCGCGGGCCAGTCGGAAGTCGGGCGCCCCTCAACCCGCAGTGCGTTGCAGCTCACCGCCGACGCCTGCCTCGAAGCGATCGCCGATGCCGGGCTCAAGCCCTGCGACATCGACGGCATCGCCACGTACCCCGGCAAGTCCTCTGAAGGGGGCGGCATCGCGCCGGTCAGCCCTTCGGAAGCCGCGGCCGTTCTGGGTATCGACCCCAGGTGGATTCTCGCCTCGGCCGAGGGGTTCAGCCACATGGCGCCGATCTTCAACGCCATCAACGCCATCGCCTGCGGCTTCGCCCGCCATGTGATCGTGTTCCGCTCGGTCGCGCAGGCGCAGGCGCGCCTCCAGTCCCGCACCTCGACGCTGATGGCGGGCAGCCGCAATCGCGTGGACGGCAACAACGCCTGGACCGTTCCGTTCAACGCGCTCTCTCCGATCAACACCTTCGCGCTCTACGCCCAAGCTTACTTCGAGAAGTACGGCGCCAATGAAGAGCAACTCGGCGCCATCGCGGTCAACAATCGCGCCAACGCGATGCACAACCCCAATGCGGTCTATCGCAAGCCGCTGAGCCTCGACGATTACCTCGCCAGCCGGGTGATCTCCTCGCCACTGCGGCTCTACGACTGCGATTCGCACATCGATGGGTCGACAGCGATCGTCGTCTCCAGCCTTGATGCGGCTAAGGATCTCAGGAACCCGCCTCTGCAGTTCGAATCCATCGGGATGTCCATCGGCGGCTTGTGGGTCGGCAAGTTCGAAGGGGATTTCACCCATCTTGCGGCAGACAAGGCGGGCGAGATGCTCTGGTCGCGCACCGATCTGAAGCCAGCCGACATGGACTGCGCACAGATCTATGACGGGTTCTCGATCCACGTCTGGATGTGGATGGAAGCGCTCGGACTGGTTCCTCGGGGCGAGGCCTGCCGCTTTGTGGAGGGCGGATCGAGGATCGCTCTCAACGGCGACCTGCCGCTCAATACCGGCGGCGGACAACTCTCCGCCGGACGCTTCCACGGCTATGGGCACATCCACGAGGCGACAGTCCAACTCTGGGGCCGCGGCGAAGGTCGGCAGGTCCAGGATGCCCGCACCTGCATCGTTTCGAATGGGGGCTACGGTTACGGCGCAATGATCCTGCACCGCGACTAGCCGCGTCGCTCCTGAGCCGATCTCCTTGACTAAATCATTCAGAACTGCGATACTAAATTCACTATTTAGAATTACATAAAAAGATGGAGTTGGGGAGATGAGTGAAGCAGATCCGGCCATCAAGGGTGCTGGCGCAAGCGAATGGACCCTGGGCCCCATCTTCGATGCGGACGCTCACATCGATCCGCCGCACGACATGTGGAAGAGCTATCTTCCCTCGCACCTGAAAGATCGCGCGCCGTATATCGAGCACGCCGAGGAAGGCGACTTCATCGTGTTTGAGGGCAATCGTCGCCCGTTCATGATGATCAACAACCAGGCGGGGCGCGAGGGCAAGAACTTCAAGATGCAGGGCCGCCTGGCGGATCAGCGCAAGGTGTGGGAGCCCGCGCAACGCCTGGCCGACATGGATGCGGACGGTATGGATGCCGCGCTCCTGTTCGGCGGCGGCCCACTAGGCACCACCGACAACGAACTCTACATGGCGAGCTACGAGGCTTATCAGAACTGGGTGCTGGACTTCTGCTCCGCCGCGCCCGACCGCCTGTTCCCCGTCGGTTACGTGCCCATGCGCGACATTGACGAGACGTGCGAGCATGTGGCGCGCCTGGCCAAGAAGGGCTTCCGCGCCATCAACCTTCCCGCATTCCCGCAGAACAAGAATGCCTGGGAGACCTCTTCCGGCATCAAGAACCTGAAAGAAGGACAAGTCTCGGCCCTGACCGGAGACCCGAAGGGCGCGCTGCAGTACTCGGACCCGGCGTTCGACAAGCTGTGGAAGACGGTGTGCGACCATAACGTCATCATCACCTTCCACCTGGGCGCTCGCGTGCCGCGCTTCGGCCAAAAGGAGTACTTCCTGGCGGACATGCCGATGAGCAAGCTGGCCATGGCAGAGCCGATCGGCATCTTCATCTACAACGCCATCTTCGACCGCTTCCCCGATCTTCGCATCGGCTCGATGGAAAGCGGCGTGGGCTGGTTCGCCTGGTTCGCCGAATACAACGACCGCACCTGGGAGAAGCAGCGCTTCTGGACGGAGTGCCCGATCAAGAACCCGCCGAGCTACTACATGGACACGAACGTGTTCGGCTCGTTCATTCAGGACCGCACCGGCATTCTCACTCGCAACTTGCCGGGTGGCAAGAACATCATGTGGTCATCGGACTATCCGCACTCGGAAACGACTTTCCCGAAATCGCGCGAGATCATCCTGCGTGACTTCGCCGGCGTGCCTGACGACGAGATCAAGGATATCATCAATAACAATGCACGGAATCTGCTCGGCCTCTCCTGAGGCCGGGAACGACACGATAGAAAAATAAGAATATAGCCGAGGGAGACGGCGTGGCGACAATTTCGGACATCCCGGCGCGCAGTGGCGCCGGCTCATCACGCATAGGTGGCACAGCTATTTTCACGCTGCTGCTGCTCGCTGCGGCGAACTTGCTCAACTATCTGGATCGCTACATCGTCTCGATCCTGGCAGAGGCCATCAAGGCCGACCTGAGGCTGGACGACGCGCAACTCGGCTTTTTGCTCGGAACCGCGTTCGCGATCTTCTACTCCATCGTCGGCATCGCGATGGGCGGCATCGCCGACCGGCTCAGCCGCAAGAAGGTGATGGCGTTCGGCTTGACCTTGTGGTCCGTCATGACCGCGCTCGGCGGCGCGGCAACCAGCTTCGCCGGGCTTGCGGCGGCCCGCATCGGCGTGGGCGTGGGCGAGGCTGCGGCGAACCCGTGCTCGCACTCGCTGCTGTCGGACGTGTTCCCTCCTCGAAATCGCGCGCTTGCGCTCGGCGTCTACCTCGCAGGCACGTTCCTGGGAGGCGCGCTGGCCATGGCCGTGGGCGGCTATTTCCTCGAGCATTGGTCGACGTCGATGTGCACCGCGATACCGATCGCGGGCGCATGCGATCTGGCGGCTTGGAAGGCGGCGCTGATCTGCGTGGGCTTGCCCGGCATTCCTCTTGCGCTCCTGCTGCTTACCATTCGTGAGCCGGCGCGGGCCAAGCCGGTGGCGACAGGCTCCAGCAGTATCATCATCCGCGAGTTCTCGGCAGCTCTGCCGCCCTTCACTCTGTGGACCGTAATGCGGGAAGGCGGACGCCCCGCGCTTGGCCGCAATGTGCGCGCGCTTGCCATCGTGGCGGTCGCAGCCGCGCTCCTCGTCACCCTTACCGGCGACTATGCGCAGTGGATCGCTTTTGGCGTGGGAACGTATGTCGTTGTAACCTGGGGCCAGATTCAGGCCCTTCGCGATCGGCCGCTGTTCGCGCTTACCTTTGGCGACCGCACTTTCGTCTATGCCATGACCGCCACGGCCTTGATCGCCTGCGTCGGCGGCGCGGTCAACGTTTGGGCCGCACCTTTCGCCATGCGGACATACGCCATGGACGCCAGCGAATTGGGCGCGAGCCTTGGCATCATCCACACGCTTGGCGCGATCCTAGGGGTAATCAGCGGCGGGTGGCTGGCAGACGCCTGGAAGCAGCGGGACGCACGCGCGCCGCTCGGCTTGGCGGCGATTTCAATCTGCGGCTCGCTGGTCACGGTGCCGATCATGCTGCTCGCGACCGACATCACTGTGTTCTTAGCGGCTTACGCGGCGGTCAGCCTGGTCGGCGCGATGTGGAGCGGCGCAATCGCAGCGCTGGTTCAGGACCTCGTCCTGCCGCGCATGCGGGGCTCCGCTGCGGCATGCTACTCCCTGATCGCGATCGTGGTGGCTTCGGGCACCGGCCCTTACTGGGCTGGCAAGGTGAGCGCCGTCACCGGATCGCTCACCGCCGGGATGCTGAGCCTGCTCGTGCTCGCGCCGATTGCCTTGGTATTCCTCTGGCTCGCTTCGCGCCGGCTCCCGCATGAGACTCCCGAGGGTCGCCTCGCTATGGCCCGTGCGGCAGGCGAACCGGCAGAGGGATAACGACGCGGCTCCCCAGACCTGAGCGCACATGACGCTCAGGTCTGGGGAGATCAGGCGACTTTCAGCCGCTTCGCCATCGTCTGTGCGTCCATCATCGGGGTGCCCCGCAAGTGCCCCAGGCGCACACCAGTGCAAGTCATCTTGAACTGGGCGAAATCCTCGTACCACTCCAGCCCGGCCGCGCATTTACCGCTGACCTCCTCCCACAGCATCACCGTCTCGTCGTGCGAGCCCATGCCTTCCAGCGGGGCTCCGTATGCCGAGTTCGGCCCGTGCATGGTCTCGCTCAGCACGCAGAACCAGGCGAGATCGTGCAATGCGCCGCCGAGCGAGGGCTGCTCCCAGTCCATGACTGCCACGACTTCGAATGCATCGTCGAACATCATGTTGCCGATGCGCGCGTCGCCCCAGACCAGCCCCTCCAACTGACACTCGGGCCAATCTGCCTCCAGCCGCGCCAAAGCAGCGCGCAGGATCGGCTGCGGTTCGACTTCTTCCAGCCACGCCACGAAGCGACGGTACTTGTCCCATTCTTGTGCCAGCCCTTGGCGAGCGCCGTCCGGCCCTTCCAGAAACTTCAGGCCGTCGAGGGGAATCTTCTGGATCAGCGCCAACTGGGTGACGGCACTGCGCCACAGCGTCCTGCGCTGCTCAGGTGTGGCCTCCGCCAGCCAGCCACTGCGGGCATAAGGAGGGATGCTGACCGGCACGCGGCCCTGCTTCTTTTCCATGATGAAGAACGGCTTCCCCAGCACGCCCGCGTCCGGCTCCAGCCAGAGCGGCCGCGCCACGCGCACCCGGCCATCGTCGGCCAGGGCCTTCATGATGCGGTACTGCTCTTCGAAGAGGTTGTCGGGGAAGACCGTGAACTTCTCTGGCCTGATGCGCAGCACGCAGCCCTGCGAGCGGTTCTCGGCGTTTTCGCGCCAATGGGCGTCGAACAGGATCGTCTCGTGCGACTGCCCGGCGCCTCTGGGATACGCGAGGTTCTCAAGCCTGAGATCGCGCGCCTCCGACATCCGGCTCTCCAGCCAGGCTTTAAGGTCGCGCGAGAGATCTTCCAGGTCCCGCGTCTCCGGAGCAACGATCACGTCGGACATAGTGGCACTCCCCAACCTATTGTTTTTCGCTATGTCGAATTTATTTTCGACTTAGGGCATGGGATACGTGTGTGCCGCAGCGCGGTCAAGCGCGGGAAAGCGGGGCGAAAGTGCGTCAGTCTTCCTCGGCGCTCAAGCGTCCGGAGAGAAAGTCGGAGACGCGCTGACAGGCGGCGGTCAGCCGCTCACCGGCTGCTCGCACCTCTCCCCCTTGTTGAACGTCCCGGAAGCCTGCCATCAACAGCGAGATCGAAACTCTGTCTCTTGCGTCGTAAATCGGGGCCATGATCGCCGCGAGGGGGTAACGCGCCTCATCCTCGAACGTAAGCAAGGGCGCTACCGGCGGATCATCGGTGGCGCTGCGCAGCGTACTGGAGGCGCTGCTAAAGACCGGATCGATACCGGCCGCGCGTGTCAGCGGGAGATAGCCGTGTTCGCAGACGAACTGCATGCCGGACTCAAGGAGCTGGCGCCTTCCCTCGTCTGCCGCGGGAATGTTGCGGTCCAGCCAGGACATCGCCTCTTTCGGCGCTTTGGCGAAAAACACAATTGCCTGCACGGTGGTGAGCGGCATTCGAATGCCAAGCGGCACCGGATAGCCCACGTGGTTGGCCGATGCCGCCCGCTCACGCAGATGCATCATGTCCCCTTCAAGGAAGTAGGCGCCGCAAACCACGTCGAACTCATCCGCTATGCTGCGCATCTCGGGCTGAGCCACCTGCAACGGGGAGAAATGCTCGGCCGCCGTGTGACCGATCGCGGCCAGAGCAGGCCCAAGCACATAAGTCTTGTCGCCTGTACGGTAGAGATAGCCCACATCGACAAGGCCGGTCAGCAAGGCGTGACACGTCGCGCGGCTCAGCTTGAGCGCACGCACCAGGTCAGTCAGCGCGAACGCCTGTCCGGGATGATCGGCAATGAAGTTCAGAATGGCGGCGACGCGGCGCACACCTGGGGAAGACCGCGACATATAATCTTTCGCAATTTCGAACCGGGGGTAAGTCGTTGCTTTCGGTGCGTCAATACCGCCTCGGCATTGCCCACAGGCGGGCGGCTACAGAGCAAGGCTGCCAGCTCAATGGCGGCCCAGCTCCTGTGCGATCATCTCTGCAAGCTCTCGGCGGGCCACCTTGTTGCTGGCAAGAAGAGGCACGTTCTCACGCGCGATCGCGACGTAGGCACGAGGGACCTTGTAGCTGGACAGCCGCTGGCGCAGCGTTGCCTCAATCATGGCGAAGTCGAGTTCGACCCCGTCTCGCGGAACGACCGCGGCCACCAGAAGCTGCCCCCTGTCTTCATCCGGCAGCCCCAAAACGTAGGCGTTATGGACGCCATCGAGCGACTGCATCTCCATTTCGACTTCGGCTGGAGAGACGTTCGAGCCCATCGTCTTGATCATATCGCCGTTGCGGCCGACGAAGTGGATCCGCCGCCCCTGCGGACGGTCCTCGATCTCGCACAAGTCGCCGGTCTTGAAGTATCCGTCGGCGGTATAGTAGCCCTCGCGCTCTAGTTTGTGCAGGCCGCTGGCAACGGGATAGCCGCGTAGCTGCATCTCGCCCACTTGCCCGCTTCCCAGCGGCTGGTCGTCCTCATCGGCGATGCGCACCTCGTAGCCGGGCGCGATATGGTCCATCGGCGCGCAGACGGGGCGTCCCGGCGCGCGGAAATCGTCGCCGTAGGAATAAGGCCCAAGCGTTTCGCTCATCCCCAGGCCCCACCAGGGCTTGGGCGCCTTCGACATCAGCGCGAGATCATCGTCGGAGAGAACCGAGCCGAACGCCATGCGGCTGTTGTTCAGCGTCCGCTCCGTGCAGATGGTGGGCGCCCCCACCTCCCAGTTCGGCACGAGCCACATCATCATGCCGCCAATCCAAAACATCGGCATCATCGCCTGCGATTCCTTGCCGCGCTGGGGCCCGAGCATGTCCGCTAGGTAGTGGCTGCGGAAAAGCACGGGACCGTGATTGTGCTTCACGCCCTTAGGCAGCGCCATGGAGCCGGACGTGTAGATCTCCACCAGCTGGTCGGTGGTGTGCACTTCGCTTTCGACTTCGCGCAGCAGCTCGTCGCTAACGCTTTGCGCGGCTTGCTCGATGAAATCCATGGTGCGGAACGTCGGCGGCAGATTGTCACCGTGCGAGACGATCCAGCGCAAGTACGGCGCCCGCGCGATGCGCAAGTCCGACCCGGTGCCTTCGGAAAGTTCCGGCAGCGCCTCGCAGAGACGCTCGACGTAGTCCTTGCCCAGAAGCTCGCGCTGAACATAAAGCCCATGCACATCGGACTGCCGCAACACCCGGACCAGTTCGTTGGCGCGGATCATTGTGCTGATCGGAATGGCGATGGCGCCGATCCGCGCGGCAGCGGCGAACCACACCGCGAAACGGGGTCCATTGCCACAGATGAAGCCAATGCGGCTTCCCTTGCCCACTCCCAGCGCCAGCAATCCACGAGCGATCAGCGCCGATCGCGCGTCCAGTTCAGCGTACGTGGCCGACTCGTTCGGGATCGACGCCTCACGCAGCACTATGGCGGTCTCATCGCCATAGGCTGCAGCGGCAGCACGCACCAGTTGCGGGAATGTCTTGGCCTGTCGGGGATCGCTCGACACGGCGGGCTCCTGGCTCACGGGTTCCATCCTCTCTGTCTCTTCAGACGGCCGTCTTGCAAAGCCCTCGACACGCGAAGGGCCCGCTCGCATGTTTGCGATGCGCGCTATGCTGACCTGCTCGACGCGAGGAGTAGACTCGCCATTCGCCATTGCAAACAATTTATCGCATTTGAGAATGGCTTCACGCCCGCTCAGCTCTCGGCAAAGGCATACGGCTGAGATGGCCGGCGGTAATCGTCCGCGAGGATCTCCCGACCGATGGGCGGCGCGGATCGCGCCTCGCATTCCGCACGGTGGCACAAGCGGCAGGTCACGCCAATCGGCGTCGGGGGGCGCTGCTCCTCCGCTTGCGCGTAAACAAGCCGAGGAGCTTCCTCTGCCGCACAGCCAAGAGCGATCGCTCGCAGCGTGCGCCCACGTCCATGGCTTCCGCCGCCAGCGCTGACGGTGCGTGCGATCGAGAAGAAGCGCTGGCCGTCGGGAAGTTCAAGCCACTGCGTCGTCACTTCGCCGGGGCGGCGAAACACCTTGTGCACCGTCCACAGCGGACAGCCCCCCCCATGCGCCGCGAAAGGAAAGCCGGCACCATCCAGCCGCTTCGACACATTGCCGGCCTCGTCGACGCGCAGGAAGAAGAACGGCACGCCTTCATGTCCCGGCCGCTGCAAAGTCGTCAGCCGGTGGGCCACTTGCTCGAAGCTGGTGCCGAACACGCCCGCGATGGCCTCCACATCGTAGCGGCGGGATTCCACGGTCCGCGCGAAACGGTCGTACGGCATCAGCAGCGCAGCGGCGGCATAGGCGGCCAGCCCGCGCCGAACCAGGGTCTCGGCGGTTTTGCTGGTGAAGGCCTCCTCCCGCAGGACTTGCCCGATCTCGGTCCGCAAGCTGGAATAGGCGATGTGCAGCGCCAACTGGAAGGCGCGGCTTTCGGCCCGGAGCGTGTCGGCAATCAGCAGTTGCTGGTTGTGGCGGTCGAACCGGCGCAGCGCATCGACAAGCACGTCGGGCGGCAGGAAGCGCACCCGCACGCCTTTTTTGGCAAGGTATCGCGTCATGCCGCCTTCGGTGTCGATCTGCGCCGCAAGGTCCTCTGCACGACGATCGAGCAAGTCTATGTAGTTGCGGCGGGCGGCCAGAAACCGTTGAGCCTCGGCCACGGGGTCTTGCCCATCCGCCTCGCCCACGCCAGCGCTCCGTTCGGCAAGCGCCTGCTGTTCTCGCGTATATGCGCCGTGCAGCCGCAAGAGCGCTTCCGAGACGCCGGGAAAGCTGGTGGCGAGATCCGACACCTCGAGCGAGGGCAAGTCGATGTCCGAGAAGATCGGATCGCGCAGCACGTCGGCAATCCGGCGGGCGTAGTTCTCCCCGTCCTCGCTGGCGAGATCGGACACGTCCAGCCGGTACGTGCGTGCCAGCCGCAAGAGCAAGTCCGCCGTGACCGGGCGCTGGTTGCGCTCCAGCAACGCGATGTACGAAGGCGAGATGCCGAGATCATCGGCCATCGTCTGCTGTGTCAGCCCCAGCTCGCGGCGGAGGCGGCGCAAACGGGGACCGAGGTAAAGGGGGCGGGTTCCTGCCATGACACACACCTTTGTCATGTCTCCACAACTTTACAAGGAACTTCTGTAAAGTTTGACACGCCGACTCCGTGGGCGGTTCTACCCCCATCAGCGGTCGCATAGGTCTCCAGCACGCACTTCATCAACTTGAGGATCTGACGTGACCTACCAGCAGACCATCGCCGAAGCCGGCGCGACCATCGGCACCGAACCCACCTGGAACGGGATCGAAGCGGAATCGGTGGCTCGCATGCGCCTGCAGAACCGGTTCCGCACCGGCCTCGACATCGCCAAGTACACCGCCAAGGTGATGCGCGCTGACATGGCCGCTTATGACACCGATCCCGCCAATTACACCCAGTCACTGGGCTGCTGGCACGGCTTCATCGGTCAGCAGAAGCTGATCAGCATCAAGAAGCACTTCGGCACCACCAAGGGCCGCTACCTCTACCTTTCGGGCTGGATGGTCGCCGCGCTCCGCTCGGAGTTCGGCCCCCTGCCCGACCAGTCGATGCACGAGAAGACCTCGGTTCCCGCGCTGGTCGAAGAGCTCTACACCTTCCTTAAGCAGGCCGATGCTCGCGAACTCGGCGGCCTGTTCCGCGAACTCGACAAGGCTCGCGAAGCTGGCGATGAGATGGAAGCCAAGCGCCTCGAGCACGCCATCGACAACTACGAGACCCACGTCGTTCCGATCATCGCCGACATCGACGCCGGCTTCGGCAACGCCGAGGCGACCTACCTGCTCGCCAAGAAGTTCATCGAAGCGGGCGCCTGCTGCCTGCAGATCGAGAACCAGGTCTCGGACGAAAAGCAGTGCGGCCACCAGGACGGCAAGGTCACTGTCCCGCACGAGGACTTCATCGCCAAGATCCGCGCCATCCGCTACGCGTTCATGGAAATGGGCGTCGACGATGGCCTGATCGTCGCCCGCACGGACTCGCTCGGCGCCGGCCTCACCAAGCAGATCGCGTTCACCCGTGAAGCGGGTGACATCGGCGACCAGTACAACGCCTTCCTCGACTGCGAGGAAGTCTCCAGCGTCGGCCACGGCGAAGTGCTGATCAGCCGCAACGGCAAGCTGATGAAGCCCAAGCGCCTGCCTTCGAACCTCTACCAGTTCCGTTCCGGCACCGGCGAGGACCGCTGCGTGCTCGACTGCATCGAATCGCTGCAGAAAGGAGCCGACTTGCTCTGGATCGAGACCGAGAAGCCCCACATCGGCCAGATCGGCGGCATGGTGAACCGCATTCGCGAAGTGATCCCCAACGCGAAGCTGGTCTACAACAATTCGCCGTCGTTCAATTGGACGCTGAACTTCCGCCAGCAGGTGTTCGACACGTGGCAGGAGGCCGGCAAGGACGTCTCCGCTTATGATCGTACCAAGCTGATGAGCGTGGACTACGACGGCACCGAGCTGGCCGACGAAGCCGACGAGCGCATCCGCACCTTCCAGAAGGACGCGGCGCGCGAAGCCGGCATCTTCCACCACCTCATCACCCTGCCGACTTACCACACCGCCGCGCTGTCGACCGACAACCTGGCCAAGGAGTACTTCGGCGAAGCGGGCATGCTTGGCTACGTCAAGGGCGTGCAGCGCCAGGAGATCCGCCAGGGCATCGCCTGCGTCCGCCACCAGAACATGGCCGGATCGGACATCGGCGACGATCACAAGGAATACTTCGCAGGCGAAGCCGCGCTGAAGGCCGGCGGCGCTCACAACACGATGAATCAGTTCGCCGCCTGATCTCGACGGTGGGCGGCGAACGATACCGGCGCCGCCCCGCCACGGACCACGCGGTGCTTCCCGCGCGTTAAAGAAAGGAAACGTGCTATGACCGATATGGCCACTCAGACCGAACCGAGCCGTGCCCGCGCGGTGCTTTCGAACGAGGACTTCAAGCTTCTGCAGGAAGCAGTCCTGTTCTATCTCAAGGCCCACGAGGACGATCCGATCTCGTCCAAGTTTTCCAATCTCTATCACCGCCTCGGCAGCGCGATCCGACGCTGAGCGAGAGGCGACCGAGCGAGCTGGCTCGGCATCAAGCAAAACAGTTTCCTGGGGAGGAAAGCCGCGGCCCGTCGTGCACCAGCACGGCGGGTCGTTTTGCATGTCTCGCCCTTAGGGTCACGCTTGCAGCAAACAAGCGGCGCGGGCGTTTGTATCCTCGCATCCGCGCATGACGGTGATGGATGCGGAACAGGCAGAGTGCTGACAATGCAGACCCCTCCCGCGCCGGTTACGGCCCACATAAACGCGATCGGCACGGCATTACCGCCTAACGATGTTCACGCGGCCTTTCGCGGCCTGATCGATCACATGCTCCCAGGCAAGCGCGAACGCGCGGTGTATGAGCGCATGGCAAAGCGCTCGGCCATCGAGAGCCGCTACTCTTTCGTGGAGGCGCTCGTCTCCGAAGAAGGCGCCGTCAGCGACAGCGAAGGCATCTACACCCGGGGCAAGTTCGCCAGCACCGCACGCCGTATGGAGCTCTATGAGCGCTGGGCTCCGGAGCTCGCGCTTCAGGCGATCGACCAATTGGACGACGACATCGGAAGGCAAGGGATCACTCATGTCGTGGTCGCGAGTTGCACCGGCTTCGTGGCTCCGGGCCTTGACCAAATTCTGATCCGCCGGACCGGCATAGACCCTTCGGCCGAGCGCACGCTGGTCGGCTTCATGGGCTGCTACGCCGCCGTCAATGCATTGCGCCTCGCCCATCATCTGGTGCGATCGACTCCGGAAGCGCGCGTGCTGGTGGTGAACGTGGAGCTTTGCACATTGCACCTTCAGGAAACCACGGAAGTCGACAAGTTGCTGGCAATGCTGCTGTTCAGCGACGGGGCAACAGCCGCCCTCGTCACCGCGGAGCCCAAGGGCATCGCCCTCAACGACTTCAGAGCCGCCGCCATACCCGGTTCGGACGACCTCATCACGTGGCGGATTGGCGATCAGGGCTTCGCCATGCACCTCGACGGGCAGGTGCCGATCCGCATCTCGGAGGCACTCGCGATCGAGCGCAGCCGCAATGACGACACGGGCATACTGCGCGGGCAATCCTGCGCGGACTATGACCTGTGGGCCGTGCATGCAGGCGGGCGGTCGATCCTTGACGCTGTGGAGCGTGGCCTGGAGCTGCCTGAAAATGCGCTGGAGCCCTCACGCACGGTGCTGCGGGAATGCGGCAATATGTCGTCCGCGACCTTGATGTTCGTGCTTGCGCGGATGATGGCGGCGCGCAAGGAAGGCGATGGTGCGCGGCCGGGCCTTGCCATGGCGTTCGGACCCGGCCTCGCCGCCGAGACATTCCGCTTCAGCTTGCTCTGATCATGCCTGACTTGCGCCAGCGTTCGATGGCTCCCGAACTGATGGACGGCGATGATGTGACGCTGGAAGCTTTCTCCGCGTGCGTCACGGATCTGGCGCAAGTCAACACCGTGACGCTCGCTCGAGGTCCCACACTCGCCTTTGTAAAGCGCGCCATCAGGGGCATGGGGCCAAACGCGCGACCGATCATCCTCGACGTAGGCTTCGGTGCAGGCGACATGCTGCGCAGCATTGCAACAATGCTACGGCGCAAGCGGCGCAAGGCCAGGCTGATAGGGATCGACCTCAACTGGCGCAGCGAGGCCGTCGCGCGCGCAACGACCGACGCCGATCTCGGGATTGAGTGGCACACCGGCGATGCTTACGCCTGGCCGGAAAAGGATGCGCCCGATCTGGTGATCAGTTCGTTGGTCACTCACCACATGGATGATGCTGAAGTCGTGCGGTTCCTTGCCTGGATGGAGAGCACTGCCCAGCGCGGCTGGTTCGTCAACGATCTGCATCGCCACGCCCTTGCCTGGCACGGCTTCACCGCCGTGGCCGCTCTGGCCCGCTGGCATCCATTTGTCCGGCACGATGGGCCGCTTTCGGTTGCACGCAGCTTCCGCCGGGCCGATTGGGAGCGGCTTCTCTCTCAAGCTGGCGTCAAGGAGGCGAAGGTTCGCTGGCGCTTCCCGTTCCGCTACTGCGTGGAGCGGCAACGATGGTGACGCCTATCTTGGTCATCGGCGGCGGACTGGCGGGCGGAGCCGTGGCAACCCGTCTGGCTCAGGCGGGACGAGCGGTCACAGTGCTCGAGCGCGAGGCAGGCCCACACGAGAAGGTCTGCGGCGAATTTCTCTCGGTAGAGGCCTGCAGCGATCTCGAACGCCTAGGTCTCGATCCCGCCCGCCTGGGCGGCGTGGCGATTGACTGCGTCCGCGTGCACCGTGGGCGCCACACTGTTGAAACCGGGCTCCCTTTCGTGGCCCGGGGCCTCAGCCGTGCTGTCCTCGACGAAGCGCTGCTGGAGGAGGCGGCCACAGCCGGAGCCGAGGTCGTGCGCGGGGTGCGCGTGACCGGTCTTTGCGGACAGAACGTGTCTGCTTCCGATGGGGAACGGACGGCTGAGCACATCCTGCTCGCCACCGGCAAGCATGACCTGCGCGGCCACGCGCGCACCCCTCCAGCTACGCGAGGCGGCTACATCGGCTTCAAGATGCACTGGCGGCTGCCACGCCACTCGCTCGATGCCATTGGCTCGGCCATCGAACTGGTGCTGTTCGGGCACGGTTATGCGGGGCTGCAAAGGGTTGCCGCGCGTGAGGCGAACTTGTGCCTAGTGGTCAAACGCAGCCACTTCGCCGAACTCGGCAATAATTGGGAAAGGTTGCTCGCTTCACTCCTACGCGAGCAGAGGCTTGGACAGCGGCTTGAGGATGCAGAGCCACTCTTCGCCAAGCCATTGGCCATCGCCAACCTTCCTTACGGCTATCTCCACCGCGCGCGGGCAGACGAGCCGGCACATGTGTGGCGGCTTGGTGACCAGGCCGCGATGACTGCATCCTTGAGCGGAGATGGCATGGCGGTGGCCTTGCGCAGTGCGCATGTTGCAGCGGACTGTCTGGTAAGCGGCGCACCGACTGCCGATTTCCAACGCCTCCTTTCCGCCCAGACAAGTAAACAAGTGCGCCGTGCTATGCGTTTGCAGCGGCTTTCGGAACGCCCTTTCGCACTCGGCGCCGGTTTGCTCGCGGCTCGGCTCTGGCCGGGCCTATTAGCGCTCGGCGCGCGTGCCACGCGTTTACCTTTCTACCCCGAAGTGCATGCATCTCGGCCGTAGAAGGGCCTTCCTTTCCCGGAAAATTAACTGGTACATGTTAGATGCTGTTCCCATTGGGGGCTCAGATGGAACTCGAGTTGGATGGAGCTGGTCTGTACGGTGAACACTATGGAGCCATGCAATCGCTGGAAGATGCGATGCAGGCTGCAACCCGCGCCGAACAGCGGCTGCGCGAGGCGATAGACCTTCTGCCTCAAGGTATCGTCTTCCTCGATGCGGACGGGCGATATATCCTCTGGAATCAGCAGTACGCGGAAATCTATGCCGTTTCTGCCGACCTTCTCGCTCCCGGCGTCCGTTTCGCCGACACACTGCGAGTGGGCATAGAGCGCGGCGACTACCCCGAAGCTATCGGTCGCGAGGAGGAATGGCTGCAGGAGCGCCTCGCTCGCATGGCCGCACCGGCGTCGCGGCACGAGCAGCGCTTGGCGAACGGACGCCGCATCTTGATCGACGAGCGCAGAACCTCGGATGGAGGCACGATCGGCGTTCGCGTCGACATCACCGAACTACGTGAGAGCGAAGAAGCCTTCCGCCTGCTGTTCGAACGCAACCCTGTGCCGATGCTGGTTCACGACATCGAGAATGGCTTTATCCGCGCTGCCAACCCCGCTGCGGCCGATTACTTCGGCTATACCGTGGAGGAATTGGAAGGTTGCGCTGCTCGCAAGCTGTTCGCGGAAAGCGAGTGGCAGCGCGCCGAGCGAATGCTTGCGCTGGACGTCACAGATCCCCATCAGGTTTGGCCAATGCGCCGCGCGGACGGTCAAATCGTCGAGGCCGTTATTTCCACTCGCCTGTCGCAGCTCGAGGGGTATGCGGCCACAATCATCTCCGTGTTCGATATAACCGCGCGTCGTCGCATCGAACAGCGCATGGCTCACATGGCCAAGCATGATGAACTGACCGGTCTGGCCAACCGGGCCCACTGCCGCGAGCACCTGCGTCACCTACTGGAAGACGCGA
This sequence comes from Novosphingobium kalidii, assembly GCF_040534015.1. Lineage (NCBI taxonomy): Bacteria > Pseudomonadati > Pseudomonadota > Alphaproteobacteria > Sphingomonadales > Sphingomonadaceae > Novosphingobium > Novosphingobium kalidii. The sequence continues at coordinate 336,911 of NZ_JBEWLY010000013.1, read as the reverse complement.
ACACCGGTGAGGCGGTTACGCTGGCTCTCATCGACCTCGATCACTTTAAGGCGGTGAACGATACGTACGGGCACCACTATGGCGACGCGTTGCTGACCGATGCGGCGCGCAGGATGCAAGAGTTGCTTCCAGCAAACTCGCTGCTCTGCCGCATCGGCGGAGACGAGTTCGCGCTCATTTTCCACAAAAGCAGCCGCACACAGGCCGAAATCGTTTCCCGCTCGATCATCAGCGTTCTGTCGCAGCCGTTCCTCGTTCAAGGCAACGTGCTTCATATTGGAGCCACTGTCGGCCTGGCGTTTTCCTCCCATGACAGCAAAGATCCCGAGACGCTGCTGCGCTACGCAGACCTGGCGCTCTACGCCGCCAAAGCCGAAAAGCGCGGCACGTGCCGCAGCTTTGAGCGCGAGATGGACGCGGCGGCGCAGGAGAAGACGAGACTGGAAATCGACTTCCGCCAAGCGCTTCAACGCGGAGAGTTGCAGATCCACTATCAACCACTCGTCAATCTCGAGAGCGGCGCAGTGGAGTGCTATGAAGCTTTGCTCCGTTGGTACCATCCTCTGCGAGGCGCCATTTCGCCGGATGTGTTCATCCCGCTGGCCGAGGAAATCGGACTCATCGAAGCGGTAGGGCGGTTCGTGATCCAGGCCGCGTGCCGAGAGGCTATGAACTGGCCAGAGCACATCAAGCTGTCCGTCAATGTCTCACCCCTGCAGTTTCGCAATGGAAATCTGATCAGTACCGTTATCGGTGCGCTCAGTGCCGCAAATTTGCCGGCCGAGCGGCTTGAATTGGAAATCACCGAAGCCGTACTCATGGAGAAAGGACCGCGCCCCGGAGCGATCATCCGCAACTTGCGCGCCTTCGGAATTGGCATCTCGCTGGACGACTTTGGCACTGGCTATTCGTCGCTAAGCTATTTGCTGAATTACCCCTTCACCAAAATCAAGATCGACAAGTCCTTCATCTTGAACTTGACCCGTGAGAACAACTCGTGCGCCGTCATTCGCGCCGTGATCGGGCTTGGCCGAAGCCTCGGCGTCACGATCACCGCCGAAGGCATAGAAGACGAGACTGTGCGCAACTACTTGCGCGATGAAGGGTGCACGCAGGGCCAGGGCTTTCTTTTCGGCCGCGCTGCACCCGGTAGTGAACTGGTCGACTTCTCGGGCGACTCCCGCGAAAAGCATCGGATATCGGCATAGCGTCGAGCGCACCGCGCGAGGCAAGGGACGGCGGAAGCACTGTCCACTTGCAGCCTCTGCCCTGGTGCGCCGTTGTTTCCTGAAGCCTCCTGCTCTGACCGGCCCTCCGGAGCAGGCATCGCAACACAACGACAGGAATTGTCCAAGCATGCCCCGTATCGCCACGCTCACGATGAACCCGACGATCGATGTGTCCTACGATGTCACGCGCGTGCAGCATACGCACAAGATGCGCACCACTAACGAGCAATACGCTCCCGGCGGCGGAGGCATAAATGTGGCGCGCGTGTTCAAGCGGCTCGGCGGCGAAGCGTACAGCTTCTATCTGGCCGGAGGCGCAACCGGTGCAACGCTCGAGCGGCTGCTGGCAGAGTTCGACCTTGGATGCTGCCGCGTGCCGATCGCCGGCACAACGCGAATTGCCTCTGCAGTGCATGAGCTCGAGACGGGCAAGGAGTACCGCTTTACGCCCTCCGGGCCTTTGATCGAGGAAGCGGAGTGGCAGGCCTGCCTTGATGCACTATCCGATGCCCTGCCTCTCGATGCACTCGTACTCTCAGGGTCCCTGCCGCATGGCGTGCCGGCAGACTTCTATGCGCGAGCAGCCAAGCTGGCCACCGCCCACGGCACACCTGTCGTGCTGGATAGCTCCGGCGAGGCGCTGATGGCTGGACTGGAGGCGGGAGGCCTCCTGCTCGTCAAGCCGAGCCAGGGAGAACTGGCGGCGCTTGTCGGGCGCGAGCTCGAGAGCGCAGAAGAGATCGGCGCTGAAGCCATGCGGTTCGTGGAGACAGGCAAGGCGCGCCTTGTCGCCGTGACGATGGGCCATCTTGGCGCGGTGCTCGCGCGCGCTGAAGGAGTCTACTTCCTTCCGGCTCCTGAGATCGAAGCCAAGAGTGCAGTTGGGGCGGGCGACAGTTTTGTCGCCGGGATGGTTCACGCGCTGGCGAACGGCCGCAACGAGCTTGACGCGTTCTGCATGGGAATGGCCGCTGGGTCTGCCGCAGTGCTATCGCCGGGGACCGGTCTTGCCAACCGCGACGATATCGAGCGGCTTTATGAGCAAATCTGCAGCTGTCGCGTTTGACCAGTGTTCGCTCGGCGCGTCAGGCGATTATAGCGCGGCGGCAAAACTCCCAGATCGCATCCGCGAGTTTGTCACGCTTGCTGCGATCCGGAGCCCCTCCTTCTTCCGCGAGCAGCTCGACATGCACCGTCGCAGCCACGAAGTTATAAACGAAGTTGGCCTGCAAATGGGCGTCGCAAGGGCGTAGCGCGCCACGTTTCACGCCTTTGGCAATTTCCTCTGCCATCAGCGCGATGAGAGGACTGATTGCCACTTGCAGATCCTGAGGCCGGGATTCCGCCAGGCGCAAATGCTCCCGGCTCAGCGCTGCGCTGCGGCGCCCCCTCTCCGCACCTTTGTAGCCAAGCTGCCCCAGAACAAGTCCGGTCACAATGCGGCGCAGCCCTTCCACGGGGTCGCCGGCCTTCTCCGCTTCCCCCGCGAAGTGTTCAGCCGCCAGGCTAAGCGTGCGTTCAAACACCGCCAGGACCAGATCGTCCTTGCCGTTGAACTGCTCGTAGAAGGCACGCCGGGCCAGCCCTGAGCGCATGAGCACGGCTCGTATAGTGAGGCCTTCCAAGCCATCTTCATCCAGCAGGTCGTTTGCTGCGCGGATGAGCACCTGTGTGCGTTCAGTCTTGTCTTCGCTGCCGAAGCTACTCGTCTCAGGAGTGGTCATTGTGGCCATGGGAATAAGAGCTACGCGCGATCATTGGCTCGGTCCAGCAGTGAGTCGAGCGATCGGGAAGAGCGAGCATGTTGACTTGCCTCCACCTCGCGTCTACTGTTGAGAACAGTGTTCTCTGGGAGAAGAAGATGCCGAAAGTCACATTTGTCGCGCACGACGGCCGTGCGACTGAGGTCGATGTACCCGTGGGTGAAAACCTCATGCGCGGTGCGCTGTACAACGGCATAGAGGAAATCGTTGGCGAGTGTGGCGGCGGTCTCTCGTGCGCGACCTGCCACTGCTACATCGACGAGGATTGGACCGAGAGGGTCGGGTCACCTGCGTCTCAGGCTGAGGAAGAACTGCTCGAATCAGCCGGAGCCGAGGTTCGGCCGACCAGCCGGCTCAGTTGCCAGGTGGACATGACCGAGGCACTCGACGGCCTGGTCGTACACACGCCTGAAACCCAGTACTGAAGACCGGATCGGAGAGGAACGACATGCCTATTGACGCCGCCAACCCCGTCCCGCCCACATTGCCCCGCCGCGCTGGGCCTGACCAGATTCCCGATCACATACCGCAGGACATGATCCGCTCGGCTGGCATCACTTTCAGTCCTGAGTTTCTGAAGGCGCCGCACGACTTCATGGCGAAGCTGCATCAGGATTACCCGCCGATCTGGTACGACGTATCTCCGTTCGGCAACACCTGGACCGCGATCAAGCACGAGGACGCGCTGTTCGTCCTGCGCCACCCGGAGATCTTCTCAAACGAAGGCGCCACGCCCTTTCCGCGCGATCCGAACGACTACTTCTACTTCATCCCGATCGAAATCGATCCGCCGCACCATCGCAAGTACCGCAACATCGTGGACCCGCTGTTCAGCCCCAAAGCCGTGCTGCAGCTGGAAGACAAGATCCGCAAGCTTGCGAACGACCTGATCGACGAGGTCATCGACAAAGGCGAGTGCGAGTTCACCGAGGCATACGGCCGTCCTCTGCCGGTGTCGGTGTTCCTCGACATCATGGGCCTGCCGCAGGACATGCGCGACACGTTCGTTTCTTGGGCGGTGGAACTTCTGCATTCCAACGATCGCGCGAGCATGGGCAACGCGATGCAGAAAATCACCGCCTACTTGAAGGAAGCGATCGCCGAGAAGAAGGCAAACCCGGATGACGGCGTGGTGAGCCGCATTGCCCATGCAGAGTTCGACGGCGTGCCGCTATCCGACAAGGAGATCTTCGGCTTCGTCTGCTTCCTGTTCATCGGCGGGCTCGACACGGTGTTTGCCACCATGAACAACATCTGGCTCTACCTTGCCGAGCATCCGGATAAGCGCCGCGAGATCATCGAGCGTCCCGAAGACATCGACAAGATCGTCGAAGAGTTACTGCGCCGCTGGTCCGTCACCTTCTCGGGCCGCGTCCTGGCGCAGGATTATGAGATGCGTGGCGCAAAGATGAAGGCAGGCGACCGCATCACTTGCGTTCTGCCGGCCTGCAACTTCGATCCCGACGTGTTCCCCAACCCGCTGGAAGTTGACTTCGATCGCCCGCGCAAGACGATCCTGGCCTTCACCGTCGGCGTGCACAGCTGCATGGGCGCGCACCTCGCACGGCTCGAAGTCAAAATCGCGCTGCAGGAATGGCTCAAGCGTATCCCGGACTTCTCGGTGAAGCCGGGCACCGATATCGAATACCGACCCGGCGGCGTGGTCGGACCGGAATACCTGCCACTCGTCTGGTAACATGCCAGCGTCGCCCTGGATCGGGCCAGGGCGACGCTATCAGGCTCGCTGTGCCAGCAGCGCCTCAAGAGCGCGCCCGAATGCTTCCGGCCGCTCATACATCACCCAGTGCCCAGCATCGGAAACGACCTCCAGCTGTGCGTCAGGGCAGACCGTGCGCAAAGCTTCTTGCTGGAGCGCGGGATCGGGATGCGGCCGGTCGAACTCACCCCAGATCGCGTCCACACGACACCGCACCTCTGGCAGGATGCGCAAAAGCTTGTCCGGCAGCACCATGTCTGCAGCGAAAAGCCTCGCGCGCTTTGCGTTCGGCAACAGCATATGCACGGCAAGCTCATCGGCACTGTCAGGGTGGTGCAGCATGAGTGCGAGGAGATTGGCCTTGAGAACCGCCGCACGCTCCTCCCCGCGCAATCCGCTCACACCGCTGAGTGCGACCCGGCCATTTGGCGTGCCCAATCCGCCACAGCCGACAAGTATCAGTCGCCGCGCCAGCTTCGGGTAGAAAGCCGCGAGATGCGCGAAAACCACTCCGCCGAAGGAGAAGCCGCAAAGGTCAACCGCCCTCTCCTCGACACATATGTGTTTCAGGCCCACGGCGAGGGCTTTGACCATCCCTGCGTGATCCTGTGTCTCCGGCAATGCGGACTCGCCATGTCCTGGCAAGTCCACCGCAATCACGCGCCGTTCTGAGGCGAGCGCGTCGATGTTGCGTATCCAGTGCTGCCAAGAGCCCTGCGCGCCGTGCGCCAGCACCAGCGGCTTCCCTTTCCCCAGACGTGCCATACCGCAGTACCGTGACCGCAAGGTGTCTCGATCCGCTCGGCGCGTGATGCAACGTCTCTAAGAGCGGTCTCCGGGTCCGCAGCCTGCGCTTCCATCAGTATCGCCCGCCCACGACCTCATCAGCAGGCACGGCCTGCTCGATCATGGCCAGGTCATCAGCAGAGAGTGTAAGTTCAGCCGCCGACACGTTCTCGTTCAGGCGCTCGATCTTTCGGGTGCCCGGTATCGGCACGATGTCCTCTCCCTGATGCAGCACCCAGGCGAGTGCCAGTTGCGCCGGAGTACAGCCCTTGTGGCTCGCCAGCGCCACCAGCGCATCCACCAGGCGCAGATTTGCCTGTCCTGCCTCGGTCTGGAAGCGCGGCATGGTCGCGCGAAAGTCGCCGTCTGGCAGCGTGCCGGGCTGGACGGTGCCGGTCAGAAAGCCGCGACCTAGGGGACTGTAGGGCACAAGGCCGATCCCCAACTCGCGGATGGTAGGGAGCACTTCCGCCTCGATGTTGCGCGACCACAGCGAATATTCGCTTTGCAGCGCCGCGACGGGATGCACTGCATGCGCCCGCCGGATCGAGTCCGGATCGGCCTCGGACATGCCGAACCACTGCACCTTCCCCGCGGCAACCAGCTCGCTCACCGCGCCAGCGACGTCCTCAACTGGAACCTCCTTGTCGACGCGGTGCTGATAAAGCAGGTCGATGCGGTCGGTGCCCAGCCGCCGCAGCGAGGCTTCCACGACCTCGCGGATGTGTTCGGGTCGGCTGTCCATGCCGTTCGCCTTGCCCGTCTCCGGATCGATCCTGAAGCCGAATTTGGTGGCAAGCACTACTTGGTCGCGGAACCCCGCGATGGCACGCCCCACCATCTCCTCACCGATGAAGGGCCCATAGATTTCGGCTGTGTCGAACAGCGTAATCCCCTGCTCGTAAGCTTTGCCAAGCAAGGCATCGGCCTCTGCCTGCGTGATTTTCTCGCCGTAGGCACCGCTGATGCTCATGCACCCGAGCCCCAGCTTGGTGACTCTCAGGCCATTGCCGAGTTCGCGCTTGTCCATTGCTGTCCTCTCTCGCCGTTCCACCTTGCCTGCATGAAAGCATACCCGGCCGCCCGTGCCAAACGGGGGAACGGCAGCAGGCCTCAGCGGTGACGAAACACCACGATGAGGTTGTTAGCCGGCATCTCGAACGTCGCCTCGAGCGCAAGATCGTGCGCGGCCGCAAGCTCCGACACGTCGTCGAGTTCTCGCAGCCCCCAACGCGGGTCGCGGGCTTTGAGGTCGGCGTCGAACGCAGCGTTGCTCGTCTCTAGCGGCCGGTCGCCCCGGCGGTACGGTCCGTAGAGCAGCAGAGGCGCGCCCTTCGCGAGCAGCCGCCTCGCACCCGCCATCAGCCCGACCGTAGCCTCCCACGGGCTGATATGGACCATGTTGATGCACAGCAGAGCATCGGCGCGCTCAACGGGCCAGTCCGGGTCGGCTGCATCCAGCGCGAGAGGCTCCAGAAGATTGGCCGAAGGGTGGGCTAGCCGCCATGCGGCGATCGAGGCCCGCGCCTCCGGCGAAGGGTCCGTTGGCTGCCAGGTGAGTCCCGGCAACTCGCGCGCGAAATGCAGAGCATGCTCACCGGTGCCGCTGGCGACTTCTACGATCAAACCTTGGGGCGGCAGCGTATCGCGCAGCACCTGCAGGATGGAATCGCGGTTGCGAGCGACGGCGGGAGCCTGGCGGCGAGCATCATGCATCGGGGTTGCCTAGCCCCTTCCCGCCCTCATGCAAACGCCGCTCTAGTGCGCCGCTGCGGGACCGACGCCCTTGGGAGGACGTGGCGCCAGCCAGATCGCCATGGCGGCGAACACCAGGACAACAGCAGCCACCATGAACAGATGCGTAGTCCCGACAGCCAAACCCTGCTGCGTCACCACTTGTTCGATGACCGCCCGAGATTGCTCTACCCCGAAGCCCCGTTCCTGCATGCGCGCGAGCAGCTCGGGTGCGCCATTCAGCTCTCCTGCCATTTGCGCGGTGTCGGTTCGGGCCTGGTTGCTCCAGTACGTCGTTACCACTGCGGTCGCGATCGCGCCGCCAAGAGTGCGGCCGAAGTTGGCCATGCCGGCAGCGGAAGCAGTCTCACGCGGCTCCACCGCTCCCAGGCTGATAGTGGTCAGGGGCACCATGAACAGTGCCACCCCGGCCCCCTGCAGCAATTGCGGCATAGCAAGCGTCCAGAAGGTCGCATCGGTCGACCACCACACCGAGCGAAGGAGCGCACACACCCCGAGCCATGCAATGCCGGTGAACACCAGCAGGCGCGGGTCGAACCGCTTCATCAGTGCCGGCACCAAGGGCGACATGACCACCGCCAATACGCCGCTAAAGGCCATGACGTACCCCGCGTGTGTCGCAGTGTATCCCAGCGAAGTCTGAAGCCACTGCGGGATGACGACGATGGAAGAGAAGTACGTGCCAAAGGCCAGGATTAGCGACAGCGTCGCCGCCGTGAAGCCGGGATGCCGAAATACCTTGAGGTCGACGATCGGGTGTTCCTCCGTCAGCTCCCATATCAGGAACAGCGCGAAGAAAATGGCGGCCACCACGGCGCAGCCGACGATGAAGGACGAGGCAAACCAGTCCTCTTCACGTCCCTTATCGAGCATCAGTTGCAGCGCCCCGACCCAGGTAACGAGGAGAGCAAGGCCGATGCCGTCGATCGGCGTCTTCTGCGTGGGAGTTTCGACACCGCGAAGGAGCGTGACCACGCCAAAGAGTATCAGCGCGATGATTGGGACGTTGATGAAGAAGATCCATTCCCAGGACCAGTCATCGCTGATCCAGCCGCCCAGGATCGGCCCGAGAATGGGAGCGATCACGACCGTCATCGCCCACATTGCCATCGCTTTGGGGTGCAGTTCCCGAGGAAAGATCCGCAGCATGATGGTTTGAGTGAGCGGCATGAGCGGACCGCCGCAGAAGCCCTGTCCGAGGCGGAACGCCACCAGCATGCCGAGGCTCTCGGACAGGCCACACAGGACCGAGAAGATGCCAAAGCCCAGGAGAGAGAAAACGAATGTGCGCAGCGTGCCGAAACGTCCAGCCAGCCAGCCAGTCAAAGGTACGCAAATCGCCTCCGCAACCGCATAGGAGGTGATGACCCAGGTCCCGCTCGACACGGAGACTGCGAGGCCGCCGGCAATATGCGGCACCGAGACATTGGCGATTGTCAGGTCCAGCACGACGATAAAGTTCGCCATCGCCAGCACCAGACCGGCGATCATCAACTTCACGCCGCTATAGGGCCGAGGTTCCTCCGAGGGCTCGAACAGCCCCTGAACAGCTGCTGCGCGCGAGGCCATCAGCGACGGCTCGTGAGGTCGATAGTGGCTTCCATCGACAGGCCGACACGCAAGGGATGCGCCCGCAGTTCCTCGGCATCCAGTGAGATGCGAACGGGCAGGCGCTGGACGACCTTGATCCAGTTGCCCGTGGCATTCTGCGCAGGGATCAAGGCGAACGCCGAGCCCGTACCCCCGGCAAAGCCCATGACCTTGCCGTGATAGACGACATCGTCTCCGTAAAAGTCGGAGGTCAGGTCCACGGTCTGGCCGCTCCGCACCTTGCCGAGTTCGTCTTCCTTGAAGTTGGCTTCGACGTAGAGCTGCTCAAGCGGCACGATGACCATCGCGACCGATCCGTTCGTGACGCGCTGCCCCACCTGAACCGAGCGCTGTGCCACCACACCATCGATTGGTGCGCGGATCACCGTACGGGCAAGGTCCAGCTTCGCCTGCGAGAGGCGCGCTCTTGCAGCCCTCACTTCGGGCGCCTCGTCCATCGGCAAGCCCTCGGTCAGGGCCACCGTAGCGGCTTCGTTGCGCCGCGCGCTGGTGGCATCCGCGCGCGCCTGGCTGAGGCTCGCCTCAGCCTGCAGCACAGCCGCCTGGCTGGCGCTGAGGATGTTGCGTGCGCTGGTGAGTTCCTCCCCGGAAACGGCGCCGCTTCCTTCAAGCGAGGCACGCCGCTGGTAGTCCGCTCGCGCTTTTTCGAGGTCGGCCCGGGCCGACGCGAGCTGAGCTTGTGCAGCAGGCACCGCCGCTTCCTTTGCCTGAGCCGTGGCGCCGGCAGCAGAGCCCTGCGCCCGTGATTGCGTGTAGCGGCGCTGAGCCGCTGCCAGTTCGGCTTCTGCTTGTGCGACGGCGATGCTTTGATCTTCGTCGTCGAGCCGCATGAGCAGTTGGCCGCGACGGACCGGCTGCGTGTCAATCACGGCGACCTCAACCACCTGACCTGCAGTCAGCGGTGTCACTTGCGCGGTGTCGGCCGCCACATAGGCGTTGTCGGTCGAGACCCAACGGCCGCCGATGAACGTCTCGTACAGCAGATAGAGACCGCCGATGACGACGACGGCGACCAGCACGCCCATCAGCAGAGGCCGGCGCTTCGACTTGTCCACCACGGCACCCGACGGATCACCTGCCCCTGCGGCGCGCGGCGCCTCACCAGCGGGCTGGTTGTGCTCGATGTCACTCATCTGTCGAAACCTTTTCCTTCATATGCTCCGCGTAACCCCCGCCGAGCGCTCGCTTGAGAGCGACTTCACTGGCCACAATGCGGAATTGGGCATCGATCGCCGCCTCACGCGATGCGAGTGCGAGCTGCTGCGCGCTGAGCGCCTCGATGTAGCTGTAGAGCCCGGCGTCGTACCGCAGCCGGGCGAGATCATAGGCGGCGTCCGCGGCGGCAACGGCGCGTTGCGCGTCATGCGCTTGCTCCCGCGCGGCCTCGCGTGTCGCCAGCGCATCGGCGACCTCGCGCAAGGCGTCCACGACGGTGGCGTTGTAATCCGCCACGGCCAGGTCGAAATCCCCCCGCGCCCGGCGATACTCCCCACCCAGTCTGCCTCCGTCGAAGATCGGCAGGCTCAAGGCTGCACCGGCATTGCCGTAAGTCGAGCCGGAATCGATCAGGTTCGACAAGCCGATCGAGGTGAGCCCGAGCAGCCCCCGCAGCGATATGTCCGGCAGGAAAGCCGTCTTTGCAACGTCGATGCGGCTGCCCGCGGCTTCCACGCGCAGGCGAGCAGCGACGATGTCCGGGCGCCGTCCTGCAAGCGCGATCCCGGCGTCAGGGGGCAGCACTGCCTCGTCGACTTGCGTCAGCGGGCGCGGCCGAATGGTCAGCCCGCGATCGGGACCGGCACCCAGCAGAGCAGCGAGCGCATGGCGCCGCGCCGCGATCTGCTCGCGGTTGGCGGACAATGCGATGCGCGCACGGGCGGTCTCCGCCTCGGTCTGGCGGACTGGCGTCTGGTTCTCGATACCTTGCTCAGCGCGCCTCCGAGTCAGACCGCCCAGGCTTTCCCGCGACGCCACCGCTTCTGACAACGTCGCCTCTCGAGCGATCAGCCGAGCAAGGTCGAGGTAGGAGGAAACGACGTTGCTTGCGATCAGCAGCCGCGCCTGGCTGGCATCGGCCATCGCGGCTTCGGCTTGCGATGTCGCCGCCTCAAGCAGATTGCGGCGACGCCCCCATAGATCGAGATCAAAGTCGCCGGTCAGCGCCAGATCGCCCCTGCTCTTCCAGCCTTTCGGCACGAACTCGGCCGGAATGCCGTTGTTGTAGCTTTGCTTGACTACACCGGCAGAGCCTTGGCCGCCGATCTGCGGGAGGAGCTGCGACCCCACGACCTCGGCCGCACCGCGCGCCTGCCGGATGCGGGCCTCGGCGGCCGCCACGCTGGGCGATCCCGCAAGCGCCTCGGCAACGAGCGCGTCAAGCTGCGGGTCGCCATAAGCTCTCCACCACTCCTGCCGCGGCCATTCGGCCGACGGCTCTGCCGTGGCGAAAGTGCGACTGGTATCAAGCATGGCGGGGGTGCGGACCTGAGGCCGCGGCCCGAGGTTGGGCATGCCGCAAGCGGAGAGTGCCAAGGTAATCGTCAGCAGACCCGACGCACCGACTCGGAAAGAGAAATGTGTACTCATCAGTACAGCTCCATTCGTGTTTCGCATTGCGCTTGTCAATACAAAAGTGTACTGCCCCGTACACAATGGAAAAAGAGATGGGAAAGCGGGAGCAGAACAGGCAGAAGCGTCGTGCGGCGATCGTTCAGGTCGCGACGCGCTCGTTCCTCGAACAAGGCTATGCGGCCACCAGCATGTCTGCGATTGCCGACGAACTAGGCGGCTCCAAAGCAACGCTGTGGTCTCACTTCGCGTCGAAAGAACAGCTGTTCAGCGCAGTGGTAGACGAACTGGTTGCGCAGTTCGCTTCTGAGATGGAGGGCGCCACCGTTGCTGGTGGCTTCTCCGTTGACGGGCTACATCGCTACTGCCTTCGCTTCTTACGCACGCTGATGCGCCCGCAGTCGATCAGCGTGTTCCGCCTTATCATGGGCGAGGGCGGCCGCTTTCCGGAGCTCAACACCGTGTTCCACGTCCGTGGCCCCGCGAAAGTGCTGAACTACCTGACCGAATTCATGGCGACACGTTTCAGCCGCGCCGAGGCGGGGCGAGTGGCCCTGCTGGTCACTTCCGCGCTGGTGGGATGGCGTTCGCAAGTATTGACGCGCCCAGGCCCCGTATTGCCGGGCGAGGCCGAGCAGTTCGTGGACGACTTCATTGCTCATCTGCAGCTACCCGAATACAAAGACACTCCGAAGCAGCCCGGAACCTAGCGCTCTGCCGAGAGGCAGATCCGCGGCCATCGCAGGAGTAAGCGTGTCAGCACCCGATCTATCGCTTCTGGGCACGCGCCGATTGGGGCCAATGTTCGCCGTCCAGTTCCTTGGCGCCTTCAACGACAATCTGCTCAAGTTCGCCCTTCTCTTCCTCGCCAACTTCACCGTCTTCGCCGCTGAGCCGGAAAAGACCGAGCAGCTAGCGGTGATCTCGGCCGGCTTGTTCATCCTGCCTTACTTCCTGTTCTCAGCGGTTGCGGGTCAGATCGCGGACCGGGTGGACAAGAGCAGGCTCGTGCGGCTGGTGAAGTGTGCCGAAGTGCCGATCATGACCGTTGCCCTGGCAGGGTTCTGGCTCCAATCAGTGCAGGTACTGCTGGTCTGTCTATTCCTGATGGGTACGCACTCTGCATTCTTCGGCCCTGTCAAATACTCGATCCTGCCGCAGCACCTGCGCCGGGACGAGATCATGGGCGGCACTGGCCTGATCGAAGGTGGCACATTCGTTGCGATCTTGGGCGGCCAGCTTTTGGCTGGCTTCATCGCCCCTCAATCCGCCGGCATGGTTGCCCTCATTCTCTCTTTGGCAGGTCTTCTCGCAAGCCTTGCCGTGCCGCCTGCTCCGCCATCGCGCGGCGGTCACCCTGTCGACCTGAACATCCTGCGCGGCACTTGGCAAGTCGTGCGAGCGGCCCGGCACGGCCGCGGAGTATGGGCGGCCATCCTGGGCATCAGCTGGTTCTTTACGGCCGGGACGGTTCTGGTGAGCGAGTTCGCGCCGCTGGTATCGGGGACGTTGGGCGGAGGGCAGTCCGTAGTGAACGTGTTTCTCGCGGTCTTCTCGGTGACAATCGCAATCGGCTCGCTTGCCGTAAACCGGCTGCTCAAGGGCGAAGTCTCCGCCCGTTACGTCCCCGTCAGTGCTCTCGGCATGGCAGCGGGGCTCATCGATCTCTGGCTATCCTCACAAGCGTTCGAAATGCAGGCCACGCGGGCGGGCGTCTGGGAGTTCCTGTCGTATCCGGGAGCTTGGCGGCCACTTGCAGACGTGGTGCTGATCGCGTTCGCGGGCGGCATGTTCATCGTGCCGCTCTACGCCATCCTGCAAGTCGATACTGCACTGGATGAACGCTCCCAGGTGATTGCGGCAAACAACATCATCAATGCCGCCGTCACCGTGGTCGTGGTCGGCGCAGTCAGCGCATTGTTGGCCAGCGGCATCGACGTCCCCGGCGTGATCGGCACACTCGGCTTTGCCACCCTCGCTGTGGCACTAATAGCCTTCTACGGCACCTGGAAGCAGCCCGCCATCAAGTAGGCGAAGCCCACCTCAGGCCAGCCTCAAAGCCACCCCTGCTCGCGGTACCACTGCGCCGTGGCCTTGAGGCCGGTACGCGTTTCCACCTGAGCTTCCCAGATTTCGGGCGGCACATGGGCGGAAGGGTGTCCGGTCCAGTCGGGATGGCTGAAGTATGCAGCGCGATCTGGCGTCATCTTGGCTCCGCGCCCGCGCAGGAACCCATCGATCCCCGCGGCGCGACGCAGCGCCGCAGGTGAAAGGCCGAGCACCTTGGGTCGCCGGTCTACCGCCCAGCCGATCGCCAAGGCGAGTTCGCGATGCTCCCATCCACCAGCGCGTCCGTCATCCGGCTCAAACGTGCGCCCGCTCACACCTTCGCCGCCCGGAAGCAGAGCGAGGAGCAGCCGCGCGAGATCGTCAACGTGAATAAGCGACGCTCGGCCTTCCTTCGGCATAGGGATGACGCCCCAGCGTGCCGCCCGGAACAACTCGAACATTTCCTTGTCGCGCGGCCCGTAAATGGCCGGTGGACGCACGACCGTCCAGTCGAGCAGGCTGGCCATGACGACCTTTTCGCCCCGTTCCTTGGATGCACCATAGGCAGAAAGCCCCGGCTCTCGCGCCGAGAGCGAAGAAACGTGGATAAAGCGCCGCACACCTTCGGCACCCGCCGCCTCGACGAGATTCAACGTGCCAACGTAATTGCCAGCCCTAAACGCCTTGGCGTCCGGCCCATTGACCACGCCCGCAACATGCACAACCGCGTCGGCACCACGCACGAGTTCGGCAAGCGCGGCGCGATTCTCCAGATCTCCCAAAACCCACTCGACACCGGCTCGTGGTTCCTGCGGCGAGCGCGCGAGCACGACCAGCTCATGCCCAGCCTCGAGTGCGGACTCCACAAAAGCCCGGCCGACAAAGCCGGTCCCTCCAGTCAGCGCAATAATCACTTCAGAACCAGCTGGTCGCGGTGAATAACTGCAGAGCGGGGTGCATATCCCAGTAACTCCGCATGCTCGCTGGAGTGCCGGCCTTTCAGCCGCGCGCACTCCTGGGCGTCGTACTCAGCAAGCCCGTGCGCCAGCACGCAGCCTTCCTCGCTGCAGATCGCAACCGGATCGCCGCGGTCAAACTGCCCCTCCACTCGCGTGATGCCTTTGGCCAGCAGGCTCGATCCGCCCGCCAGAGCCACCGCCGCGCCCGAGTCGACGGTCAGCTCGCCTTTGAGACGAAGCCGCCCACCAAGCCACGCCTTGCGCGCACCCGACTTGCGCCGCGCCCGGAACAGCGTGCCGATACCCTCCTGCGTTACGCGCGCGATTGGCCGCTCGTGAATTCCATTGCCGATCACCAGCGCGATCCCGGCGAGCTCCGCGATCTCGGCGGCCTGCAGCTTGGAGGTCATCCCACCCGAGCCCATGCCCGATGCTGATTCGCGGCTCGCCATCGCGTGAATCTCGGCCGTGACGCCATCAACTTCGGCGATCAGCTGCGCACCGGGTTCTCTGGGATTGCGATCGTAAAGCCCGTCCACATCGGAAAGCAGCAGCACCGCACTCGCTTGCGCCGCCTGGGCCACGCGAGCGGCAAGGCGGTCATTGTCGCCGAAGCGGATTTCCTGCGTCGCTACCGTGTCGTTCTCGTTGATCACCGGCACGGCGCCCGCATCGAGCAACCGCGCCAAGGTGGCTGTGGCATTGAGATAGCGGCGTCTGTCCTCGAGGTCGTCCAGCGTGAGCAGAATTTGCGCCGCCGTCAGCCCGTGGCTGCCCAGCAGTTCCGCCCACAGGCCGGAGAGCGCAATCTGGCCGACAGCCGCCGCCGCCTGTGCGTCAGCCAAGCTGCCGCGGCCACCCTTGTCGAGGCCCAGACGCGCGGCGCCCAAGGCAATGGCGCCCGACGAAACGATGATGACGCCCTGCCCTCGCGCCCGCACCTCGGCGATTTCCGCCACCAAACCACTCAGCCACTCGCGTCGGACGCCCCCTGCTCCAACCAGAAGCGACGAGCCCACCTTCACTACGAGGAGAGGGCACAGCGCCGTATCGGCAAGGTCGGAAAGACTGGCGATCGTCATGGGAGCGCAAGCCTCTAGGCAATTCACGCTGTCATGGAAAGCACCGAGGTCCGACGCTGGGGGCGGATCGTCGTGCCTCCGATGGAACTGGTCTCACCACCGCTCAGAGCGGCGACCAAGGGGTCTCGTCTTCCTCTTCGCGCTCGCCCTGAGGGCGCTCGGTTACGGTGGCTGCCGGCAGATGCGCGATCACGGCGTCGAGCAAAGCATCGATGCCCTCGCCCGTTGCACCAGAGATCGCGAAAACCTTGTCAGCTCCGGCTTCCTGCAACTCGCTGGCAAACCCTGAAGCGAGTTCAGGGTCGGCTAGATCGATCTTGTTGAGCACGATCAGGCGCGGCTTCTCGTCCAGGCCAGCACCATAAGCCGCGAGTTCCTCTTCCACGACCTGCATCGCCTCCGCCGGATCGGTGCCGGCGATATCGATAAGGTGGATGAGCACGCGGCAGCGCTCAATGTGGCCAAGAAAGCGGTCACCGATGCCCGCACCGTCCGCGGCACCGGCGATCAGACCGGGGATGTCGGCCAGCACAAACTCACGCGCCTTGTGCCGCACCACCCCCAGCTGGGGATGCAGCGTAGTGAAGGGATAAGCGCCGACCTTCGCGCGGGTGTTCGTGAGCTGGTTGATGAAGGTAGACTTGCCGGCATTCGGCAGACCAACAAGGCCAACATCCGCCAGCAGCTTCAGCCGCAGCCACACCCACAATTCTTCCCCCGGCAAACCAGGCTGGTGCTGACGCGGTGCGCGGTTGGTCGACGTCTTGTAGGAAGCGTTGCCGCGGCCACCGAGCCCGCCTTCCAGCAGCGTCAAGCGCTGTCCGGCTTCGACCAGATCGGCCAGCACCATGTCCCGATCCTCGTCATCGATGATCTGCGTCCCTACGGGGACTTTGATCACGAGGTCCTTGCCTTGTGCGCCTTTTCGGTCCTTGCCCATCCCGTGCCCGCCGCGCGGCGCCTTGAAATGCTGCGTGTATCGGAAATCGATGAGCGTATTGAGACCCGCGACCGCTTCGAAAATGATATCGCCGCCTTTGCCGCCGTCGCCACCATCGGGACCGCCGTACTCGACGTACTTCTCGCGCCGAAAGCTCACCGCGCCGGGGCCGCCCCCGCCGGAGCGAATATAGATCTTGGCTTGGTCGAGAAAATGCATGGGCGGTCAAGTCCGATGGAGCGTATGCGGCCAATCGCGGTCCGCCAAAATGCGAGCGGCCGCAGTTATGTGCGGCCGCTGGTGCAGTTTTTCAATTACTGGTGGAGCCGAGGGGGATCGAACCCCTGACCTCGTCATTGCGAACGACGCGCTCTCCCAGCTGAGCTACGGCCCCGTTCCAGCAATCGCACAAGGCAGAAGCGACCACCTCGCGAGTGGCCTCATTAGCGAACCCACCCCGCGCACGAAAGAGGTAATTTCCGTCAACGACAGCTCACTGTGCGGTTACCGCCTCCGCGCGCTGCTCCGGCGCAAGGACGATGATGCCGCCGTATTTTGCCTGCCAAGCCGCGAGGTCGGCGCGGTACTGGTCGTAAGCGTTGAAGAAGTCCATGAACGGGGCTTCGATCTTCGCCAGCCCTTGTGGAGCGTAGCCTTCCAACTGGCCTGCGGGTACCTGCGCAAGCTCTGCAGCGATCTGCATGGCAGCTTCACAGAAAGTGGTTTTCACCGGTGGAACAGCGAAGAAGTTGTAGACCTGCGTCTGGTATGTCTCGCGCTCGCGGATGCCTGTTTTGCCAAAGGCGCCTTTGAAATTCTTGTCCAGCTCGTCGTCGACGCGGTCCAGCGACTTGTCGTGAACCTTGAGGAACTGCTTGTACCCCGCCAGAATCGGTTCGTACTCGGGTTCAACGCAGTTCAGCGCCGCCACGTTGAAGGCGGACCGAAAGTTCCACACAGTCTGCGCGGTCGACACGTTGCTGTTCACTGTGGTGCGGACGCCGTTATCCGCCATTTCAGGAATGCGCATGCTTTCCGGAGCGCCCATCGGCGGCTGCGGCTGCGGAGGGATCACCACCACGGGCGGCGGCGGCGGCGGCGGGGGTGGTGCCTTCTGCGCGCAAGCAGCGAGAATGCTGATGAGCACCGCAGCGGGCGCAAACTTCCAAAAACGTTTACACATCGGAACCGTCACCGACCCTCTCCACCATGTGAGGTGTTCCATCTAAACGCTTAGCCACTCATTGCAAATGCCCGACGCGAGGATCCCGCGCCGGGCATATTCATTCACCTGTGGATGATTCGAAGCGGAACGCTTCGAAACATCGTTTAGTCGCGCTGACCCATGAAGCTCAGCAAGAACTGGAACATGTTGATGAAGTCCAGATAGAGGCTGAGCGCGCCAAGCACGATCGCCTTGCCGGCGAAATCGGTGCCGGCCAGTGCAAAGTACTGCTGCTTCAGACGCTGAGTATCGTAAGCCGTCAGGCCCGCGAAGATTAGCACGCCAAGGATCGAGATCCCCATCTGCAGCGCTGTCGACTGCACGAACAAGTTGATCAGCATGGCAACCAGAATACCGACGAGACCCATGATCATGAAGGAGCCCATGCCGGACAGGTCCTTCTTCGTCGTGTACCCTGCAAGGCTCAGACCCGCAAAAGCGGCTGCCGTGGCGAAGAACGTGGTTGCGATCGACGAGGCGGTGAAGACCAGGAAGATCGTCGACAGCGAGAGGCCCATGACCACGCAGAAGCCCCAGAACAGTGCCTGCAGCTTCGCCGTGCTCATTCGATTCGCACCGAAGCTCATGCCGAACACGAAACCAAGCGGAGCAAGAGCGATCACCCACCAAAGCGGCGTCCCGACCACCTGCGCGGCCAGACCCGAATTGGCAAAGAGCATCGCTACGACGCCTGAAAGCAGCACGCCGGACGCCATGTAGTTGTAGATCGACAGCATGTGCTTGCGCAGTCCGGCGTCAAAGCCAGCCCGCACATCCGCGCGGCCGCCGAGGCCCGGGGACGCACCGAAGCCCGTGCGGGGCTGGGGGTCGTTCCAGTTAGCCATTGTAAACTCCCTTACCGGCACCGCCCAATGCGGTGGTTTCCGGCCTATGCGAATATTGGCCTTCTTCGTTGACATTTCAAGAAGAACCCGCCGAGCCTGTGCGTGACGAATTGTGTCAGGTAGAGCGGGCGGCCTTACCCATTTCGGCTGACCGGCGCTGGGCGGCGGCCATGGCTTCTTCCACCAGGCGCGACAGTTGCGCGTTCTGATCGAACACGTCCAACCCAGCCTGGGTGGAGCCGCCAGGACTTGCTACGCGCCGGGCCAGCTCGCCAGGCCCATGCGGAGACGAAGCTGCCAGCAGGGCCGCGCCTTCGGCCGTATTCAGCGCGAGTCGCTGCGCCTGCGCGGCCGGCACGCCGAGCGCCACGGCGCCAGCGGCCATAGCGTCGATGAAGCGGTAGACGAAAGCCGGCCCACAACCCGACAATGCCGTGACTGCATCGAACAGCGCCTCGCTGTCTAACCACTCAGGGGAGCCGAGCGGGGCCAGCAAGCTCTCCAGTGTATTTCGCTCGCCCTCAGCCAAGCCCAGCGCTGCCAAGGCGAGCGGCGACTTGCCGATAGCGGCAGCAAGATTAGGCATGACCCGGACTATCCCGCCGTGGTCGGGAAAGCGGGCAGCAAGCGTTTGCAGTTCGACGCCAGCAAGGATGGAGAGAAGCACAGTGTTGCCGCCCACCGTCTTGGCGACCTGCGGCGCCACGGCATCAAGCAACTGCGGTTTCACCCCGAACAATACGACGTCAAACACTCGGTCGGGCACTTCACGCAGGAGCGCCACGCTTTCAGGAGCGGCCTCCAGGCCCGGGTCCGCAATCGTGAAGCGAGAGGGGTCGAGGCCGCCCTTCAGCCAGCCCTGCAGCATTGCGCCGCCCATGTTGCCGCAGCCGACAATCAGTATTTGCTTGAACCGCTCCATCGCCATCTCCTTGCTCGGCGCCAACCGTCCTCAGGCCTCGCCCGCCGCGTCGACCAAGGCGGCCGCCAGGGCTTCAGCCGGCGTCTTGTCCCCCCAAAGGATGAACTGGAAGACCGGATAGAACCGGTCGCACTCATCGATCGCGGCTTCCACGACGGTTTGCGCCTGTGCGGGACCAAGCAGGCCTTCGTCGCCCAGCATCAAGCCATGGCGGTACAAGACGACCCCTCCGCTGGACCAGATGTCGAAGTGACCCAGCCAGAGCTGCTCGTTGATGAGCGCCAGCGCCTCGACTGTCGCGGAACGCTTGCCTTCGGGCACGCGGATCTCCGGCAGGCACAACAATTGCAAGACATGGTCTTCGGACCGCCAGATCGCCTGGAACTGGTACGTCGCCCAGCTTCCTTTCACCTCGGCAGAGATTTCATCCTCGCCCACGTATTCGTAGGGCCAGTCACGCGCTTCGAAGAGCGCCGCCAGCATCTCTACCGGTGCGGCCTCTTCTTCGCGTTCGATCTCGTCGCCCACGCTTCTCATAAATCCCGTCATTACGCCTCCAAGACGCCTAGTGATTGCGTCGGCTCGGGTGTGCGGCACAATCGCACGGCCGCACACGGCTGCGTAAAACTGCACAAGCCTGTGAACAGCGTGTGGATAAGCTGTTCGTTACGAAATGCGCCTTAGTCTGGAAGACGATCGACCACCTGACCGGCGGGGCTCGTCCAAACAAAGGCGTTCGCAACGTCCGCCTTTTTAACCTGGGCTGCGAAATCACTCGCGGCCTTTTGCGTTTCGAAAGGCCCAACCAGAATACGGTTGGTGCGACCCATTTCCGTCACGTAGGGCTGCCGCCCCTTGAACAAGGCAGGGTTGGCCTTGGCTCTCCTGCCCCAATCAAACGCAATCGCCTTTTCGTCGCGGCCGACGCCGGTCTGCACCCAGATGCGACTGGGATGGCTGGGCACCGCCTTCTTGCCCTCTGCCTTCTTCCCAGCCGCTTTTTTGTCGGTCGCTTTCCCGACAGGCTTTTTCGTGGCCTCGGGCTTGGGTGCCGGCGTCGGTTCCTCCGTCTTGCTTACGGGCGCTTTTGCCAGCTCAGCCGCCGGAGCAGGAGGTGGTGCCGGCTGGGCAGGTTCTATCGAGAGAACATCGACAGCCCCGGCGATCGGCGCAGACGCGCGGCTCGGCGCTCCAAGATCGGCAAAGACCTGCTCGAGAGTGGCGGGGTTGGGAGGGGTCTGGACTACGGAGTTCGCGCTGGAGGCATTTGCCGCCCCGACGCGAGCGAGATCGAACCCGGGTGCTGGCGTCGGTGCCGTGGCCGGGCCTGCAGGGGCCGAGCCTTCCGGGCCGGAAGGCGTCCCCTGCGGTGCTGCCGAAGCCGCCGAGCGCGAGATCCCCATACCCCGTGCGGCTCCCCCGGTGGTGGGAACCGCAGAATTCGTCGTGCCTGCACGAGAGGCCGTAGAAGCCGATGTGTTGGAAGCGATTGTGCTTGAGGCCGGCGAACTCGCCAAAGCGCGACCGGGCACCGAAGATGCCGCTGCGGGCACCTGAGCGGCACCTGTTGCCACTGCGGTTCGTGGTCGCGCAGCCACTGAAGGCAGCTCACCGCTGTCGCGGTCAATAGCAGGAATCGGCTCTGGAGGCGCGACCCGCGCGGCCGCATTCGCCTGAGCGCGCGCAAGCCTGTCTGCCCGCTCCTTGGCCCGTGTCTGGGCGCGGCTAAGGGGTTGTGCTGCAGACTGCTGCGCTACCGCCGTTCGCCCGCTTCCTAGCGCCCGGCCTTGAGGTATCAGCTGAGCACCCGCAGCCGCAACTCGCGCGGTCGGAGCCGAGGACGCGAAAGCCGCGATGAGCGGATCGTCGCGTCCTATCTCGGCGGCGCGCGGGAACTTGCCCAGGTTCGCCGCAGCTGCCTGCTGCGCGCGCGTCAAACGTGGCATGTACCGGAGGTAGGGCGTAATGCTTTGCGCCAGCGGCTCCGGCAAAATAGCGCGGACGGTCTCGACCGCCTCTTTCGTCTTACCCGCAATCGCCATTGCAAACGCGTGCGAACGCCAGCCTGGCTTGTCCTGCTTGCGCAGCAACGGCATCAGCATGGCTTCCGAACCAGCAGCATCGCCCGTGATGGCGAGGCTTACCCCCAGGCGCCTGCGCACCTCATCGTCATCCTCTCGCGACAGTGCCAGGCGATAGTATTTCTGCGCCGTAAGGGGATCACCGACCAGATCGTAGGCCAGCCCTCGGTCTGCGGCGACTTCGCCAGCTGCGCCGCCGGCCTCAGCGCGCGCAAACAGCGGGATGGCTTGGGTGGGGTCGCCTTGCAGTACAAGCGCCCGCGCCAATCCCGCCTGCACGCGGGGATTGTTGGCCGAAATTCCGTCCGCTCGCCTGTAGAAACCGGCGGCAGCTTCAGGATCGCCTAGCGCATTGGCAGCATCGCCCGCTTCGATCAGCGCATCGATGTTACGCGGATCTCTCGCTAACCGCGCCAGCGCCTCATTGAGCTGCCGTGACTCCGCACTCGGCAGCGCCTGCACCACGGGTCGGGCGACCACGGGCGCCGATTGCGCCTGTGCAATGTGAGGGCACGCGAGCAATGCCGTGGAGGCTGCGCTTGCGAGCCATGCCCCAAGACGATGCCTGAGCTGCAAGATGTGGCACTTCCTTTGCGTCCGGCCTTACCGCAAGCACCGGAATATCCAGCACTCCAATGGCGAAGCCAAGCTGAACTGAGCAGGAACGCCCTTCCCAGGCCGCTCCTGCCAAATTGCCCTACTGGTTGTTCTGACGCCCGAGGAACCGGGGGATGCTGATCGAGCCGCCATCGTCGTCGTCATCCGCGTCGGCAGCCGGAGCCGCCTTGGAACCGCGCGACAGGTTCGACATACGTTCGAACAACGTGCTTCCGGTTGCCGCGGGGCGCTGCGCCGGAGCGGGTGCGGGAGCAGCAGCGGGAGCCGGCTCCGGCGGGAGCGCACGGCGGCGGCCAAAGGCGGGCGACGGTTCAGCCGATTGCGCGGCAAGATCAAGCTCGTCCTGGCGGCTCGGCTTGGGCGCGGGAGCCTGCTGTGCAGCGCTCAGATCAAGCGGCTGCCGCGCGGCACGCGCCTCGCCTGCGCCACTGTAGCTGGCTGGTGCGCTCTCAACCTCGTCGTCGGCCACTTCTTCACTTCCACCGAGTTCGAGCGCTGCATCGTCCTCCTCGAACTGAGCCTCCTCGGACAAGTCGAACGGCTCAGCTTCGGGCTCAGATGCTTGAGGCGCGGGGGTGGGCGCGGTCGCAGGAGCCTGAACGCGCTCGCCCATAGCCGCAGGCGCTGCGTTCGGCCGAACCGGTCCGCGCGACATGCCAAGGTTCACCGGACGCGAGGCGATCTCTGCCTGCTCGGCTGACTGCTCGATGCCGGTCGCGACAACGGAGACGCGGATCTTGCCTTGCAGATCCGGGTTGAAAGCCGAGCCCCAGATGATGTTCGCATCGCTGTCGACCAGCTCACGAATGTGGTTGGCCGCCTCGTCGACCTCCAGCAGCTTCATGTCGTCGCCGCCGATGATCGAGATGATTACGCCCTTGGCGCCCTGCATCGACACTCCGTCGAGCAGAGGGTTGGCGATAGCGCGCTCGGCTGCTTCCAAGGCGCGGTTCGGACCTTCGCCCTCGCCAGTGCCCATCATCGCCTTGCCCATCTCGCCCATAACCGAGCGCACGTCCGCGAAGTCGAGGTTGATGAGGCCTGGCATCACCATGAGGTCGGTGATCGAGCGAACGCCCTGCTGCAGCACTTCGTCTGCGAGCTGGAAGGCTTCCTTGAAAGTGGTCTCAGCCTTGGCGACGAGAAACAGGTTCTGGTTGGGAATGACGATCAGGGTGTCGACATGCTTCTGCAGCTCTTCGATGCCGGATTCGGCGGAGCGCATGCGGCGTGTACCCTCGAACAGGAACGGCTTGGTCACCACGCCCACCGTCAGCACGCCCTTGTCGCGCGCCGCCTTGGCGATGATCGGCGCCGCACCTGTGCCGGTGCCTCCACCCATGCCTCCGGCGATGAAGACCATGTGCACGCCTTCAAGCAGGCGCTCGATTTCCTCGATCGTCTCCTCGGCAGCCGCGCGGCCAACTTCGGGCCGCGAACCTGCGCCCAGGCCTTGCGTGATTTCCGGACCGAGCTGGATGCGGTTCTCAGCGATCGAGCTGTTCAGCGCCTGCGCGTCGGTGTTGGCGACGATGAAGTCGACGCCTTCGATCTGCGCATTGATCATGTTGGCAATTGCGTTGCCACCGGCGCCGCCAACGCCGATCACGAGGATCCGCGGGCGCAGCTCTTCAATCGCCGGCGGTCCGATATTGATGCTCATCTCACTCTCCTGGCAGACACGCGCGGATGAAGGTTCTTAACCAAGCCTGATGGCATCCTGAACTCCACCAAGCAAAGTGCGTCAAGGCTTTGTCCACAGCCGGCCAGCGCAACAGACGAACGATTCGCCGCTGCCCATGATCCCTCTCTGGCTTAGAAGTACTCCCGAAACGCGCGGTAGATACGACCAACCGACCCCATGCGCTCCGCTCGAACCGTAGTCTGACGACGATGCTTGAGCGTGCGGATGTCAACCGGATCAGCGGCGGCGTATAGCACGAGTCCGGCCAGGGTTGAAAACCCCGGTTTTACATGTGCTTCCGCAAGCCCACTGAGATGTGGAACCCGGCCGATGCGCACGGGCTTGCCAAGTGCGGCCTGAGCATAGTCGGCAAGCCCTACCAGCTCGGCACCACCGCCGGTGAAAACCACCTGTTTTCCGCGCTGCCCGTTGAAGCGCATGATCTTGAGCGACTTATTGACCTCTTCCATGAGGATGCCGAGCTGGCCAGTGATGACAGCGATCAGCTCTGCACGCGGAATGCGGTTCTTGTCGTCCGCGTGGCGCGCCACGGGGCCGGTCTCTTCTTCGCCCGGGGCGTTGACGGGGATCATCTCGCGGTGATCGGTCGGACTTGCCAGCGCCGAACCATTGACGCACTTGAGACGCTCGGCCTGGAAGCGCCGGATCCCGAACGCTGATGCAATCGCGTCAGTGATGTCGGCCGAGCCCATGGGGATCGGCGTCAGGCCCACGAGCATGCCTTGCGAATAAACCGCGACATTGGTGACCTCTGCCCCGAACTCGACAAGGGCGACACCCAGATCCCGCTCCTCGAGCGAGAGGCAGGCGTGACCCGCTGCGATCGGTGAACCGACCACGGCCTCGACTTCTAGGTGCGCGCACTGAACGGCCTCGGTGAGATTGCGTATCGGTGCGCCGTCTGCGAGCATGATGTGGATATCAACCCCCAGACGCTCTGCATGCAGCCCCTTGGGGCTAGCAACGCCGTGTGCACCGTCGAGCCGGTACTGCGCGGGCTGCGCATGAAGGACGACGCGGCCGTCCGGGCGGATGACATCGCGGGCAGAGACGAGAAGCTGGTCGATGTCTTCCTGCTCGATACGCCTCCCGCCGATTTCTGCGTCGACCTCGGCCACCTGGCTCGCAAGCCCCGCGCCTGAGCAACCGATCCACACGCGCTGCACTGAGGTATCCGCCATCTTCTCGGCACGATCGATGGCATCGCGCACGGCGTAAGTAGCGGCGGCCATGTCAGTGACGTAGCCGCGCCGCACGCCCTGACTGGCGCGGTGCCCGGACCCGAGCACGACCATGTCGCCCACGTCCGAGATGCCGGCCACGATCGCCGAGATCCGAAACGAGCCGATATTCACCGCGCCGAATACACGGCTGATGCGAGGAGCAGCCATCAGTTGTTCTCCACCTTGCGGACGGCGCCTGCGCTCAGTGCGGCCTGCTCTGCCTCGCGACCAGGGATCCTCAAGTAGATCCGATCTGAGGCGCGCATGTCGAAAATCGTAACTTTGCCGCCCAGCAGCCGGTTGGTCCCGTCCAGGCGAGCAAAGGATACCAGCGCTCCGGCCGCCTTCTTCTCTCCTTCGGGCAGCGCCAGGACCTGTCCCGTCTGAAAGGTGATATTCCAGCGGCGATTACCGATCCACTCAGCCTCCTGCACGCGCGGCTTCAAAGCCGGCGCCGCGTCCAGCAGGCGCGTGAGCCCGATGACCTGCTGCCCAGCGCCAAGACCGGACACGATCAGCCTGCCCTGCGCGCGAGCGCGCGTGACCGTTTCGAGTTCGTGACCGGTCTCGTCGATCAAGACGAAGCGATCAGCCTTGCGTAGCACCGCATGAGGGGCTCGCTCGACGATATCGATCACAACCGTGTCGGGTAGCTGGCGCGAAACACGTGCGTCCTTCACCCACGAGAGACCGATCAGATCTTGCCTCAGGTTTTCCAGGTCGACGAGCGGCATAGACCGGTCCTGCTGCGCAAGCGCACGCTCATAGACCTTGAGCTCATTCAGGTTCTTGACGCCGCGCACGTCGACGTGCCGGACTTCGAACCCTGCGTCAGACGCGATTTGCGCCAGCTGGAGATTGGCCATCGCTGGGAGACCCGCGACCGACGCGACGGCCCAGACCAGTACGGCCGCTCCTCCCAGAATGATCGCGAGGAACATACGGTGGAGCTGCGCTTCGCTGAACGGCAACCAGGCCATGAGCAGATCCAGCGCAGAGCCGGTGCGGGCCTTGGCCTGATTCACCCTCTGCCGCTTGCCCTGCGCCGCTGCTGTCTTGCGGACGCTGGTGGCCTTGCGGCGGATGGTCTGGCTCATGGCCCGACGTCTTTCTTCTGCGACGCCTGCTTCGCGCGGGCGTCCGTCAGCGCTTCGGCGACGATCGCCTCCACCAGTTCAGGATAGTCCATCCCGCAGGCGCGGGCCTGCTCAGGCACGAGGCTGAGCGGCGTCATGCCGGGTTGCGTGTTCACCTCGAGGAGGAACAGTCCGTCTACGCCCTTCTGGTCATCCCAGCGGAAGTCAGAGCGGCTGGTACCGCGGCAACCGAGCAACTGATGGGCCCGCAACGCCAGGTCCTTGCAGGCGGCGGTAATCTCGTCCGGGATTTCTGCCGGGCAGACATGCTCGGTCATCCCGTCGGTGTACTTGGCATCGAAGTCGTAGAAGCCGGACTTGGGCTTGAGTTCTGTGACCAGCAGCGCGCGGTCGCCGATCACCGCGGTCGTCAGTTCGCGCCCGCGGATGAAGAGCTCTGCCAGCAACCTGTCGAAATTCTGCCATGGGCCCGTTGCGTCGCGCGCGATCGGGGTACCATAGTTCCCCTCCGCCGTGACGATGGCGACTCCGACAGAAGAGCCCTCGTTCACGGGCTTCAGCACATACGGACGCGGGAGCGGATCGCGCTCGAAGATCTCGGTGCATTCGACTATACGGCCGCCCGGCATGGGGATGCCATGGGGCACGAGCGCCTGCTTCGTCAGTTCCTTGTCGATCGCAATGACTGAGGTCGCGAGGCCGGAATGGGTGTAGGTCAGCCCCATCAGGTCCATCATTCCCTGGACGGTGCCGTCTTCGCCCGGCGCGCCATGAAGGGCATTGAACACCACGTCGGGCTTTGCCTCGGCAAGTCGCAGAGCCACGTCGCGATCCATGTCGATCCGCGTGACTTTGTGCCCCTTGGACTCGAGCGCCTTCGCTACGCCCTCGCCGCTCATCAGGGATACTGGACGCTCCGAGGACCAGCCCCCCATGAGGACCGCCACGTGAAGCTTGGGCAGCATATCATCCCCGCTCACTTGTTACCCACCCTTTGAATTTCCCACTCAAGCTCTACGCCGGAGGTATCCTTCACCCGTTGCCGCACGGCCTCACCCAGTGCTTCGATCTCGGCGCTGGTTGCTTCCCCTGTATTGATGAGGAAGTTGGTGTGCTTCTCGCTCACTTGCGCCCCGCCGAGTGTCAGCCCCCGACAACCCGCACCGTCCACCAGTTCCCACGCCTTGTGCCCCTCGGGGTTCTTGAACGTCGAACCGCCGGTCTTGGAACGCAGCGGCTGGGATGCCTCGCGGCTGGCTGAGATGCGGTCCATCTCGGCCTGGATCGCCACAGGATCGCCAGCTTGCCCGCGGAAGCGTGCGGAGACCACGATGGCGCCCTCAGGCAGCTCTGAATGACGGTATGTATAGTGCAGATCCGCGTTCTGCAGCGTCACCAGTTCGCCCGAGCGCAGCACCACGTCGCAATCGACAAGGATGTCCTTCACCTCCCCGCCATAGGCCCCTCCATTCATCCGCACGAAGCCCCCGACCGTGCCCGGGATCGAGCGGAGGAATTCAAGGCCGGCAATGGCGCCATCACGCGCTGTTGAGGAGACGAGGATGCCTGACGCACCACCGCCGCAGTCGAGCGTCACTGCGTCCAACTTGCGCACAGCCGCGAAAGCCTTGCCAAGCCGCACGACGACGCCGGGGACCCCGCCGTCCCGCACGATCATATTGGAACCGAGACCAAGCGCCATCACTGCTAGCTGCGGATCGAGCTCGGACAGGAAACCCTGCAGATCGGCCAGATCGCGCGGCTCGAACAGCCACTCTGCCGCGCCGCCCGACTTGAACCAGACCAGCGGTGCAAGCGGTGCGCCGGGCGTCAGCTTACCGGCTACCTTGGGAAGCGTATCCGCCATCACGCCACCAGCTTCGCCCGGATCGCATCGGCCAAACCCGCCGCCCATTTCGTGATATCGCCTGCCCCCAGGCAAACAATCACATCGCCAGCCCGCACCACTCGTGCGAGGGAATCAGCGAGGTCGTCAAAGCCGGAGACCACATGCGCATCACGGTGACCGCGCGCCTTCAGGCCGGTTACGAGCGCCTCGGCATCGACACCTTCAATGGGCGTCTCACCCGCCGCGTAGACAGGTGTGACATAGACGGCATCGGCGTCATTAAAGGCAGTCTGGAAGTCATCCATCAAGTCACGAAGGCGCGTGAAGCGGTGCGGCTGCGCAACCGCCAGCACTCTACCCTTCACGCCCTCGCGAGCAGCAGCGAGGACCGCGCGTATCTCTACGGGGTGGTGACCATAATCATCGATCACGGTTGCGCCGTCGACTTCGCCTACGCGAGTGAAGCGGCGCTTTACGCCACCAAACTGCGCAAACCCGGTCCGCACGACTTCATCGCCGCAGCCCATCTCGATCGCGACTGCGACGGCTGCCAGCGCGTTCTGCACGTTGTGGCGGCCGGGCATCGGAAGTTCCATCCCTTCGATGCAGCGCTGCGTGCCATCACGTTCACGCACCACGACATCGAAGCGGTTGCCGCCCGGCACTGGAGTGACATTCTCGCCCCGCACGTCGGCCTGAGCCGAGAAGCCATACGTGATCACGCGGCGGTCGCGCACCTTTGAGATCAGCGCCTGCACTTCCGGATGATCGACGCAGAGCACAGCGGCGCCGTAGAAAGGCACGTTTTCGATGAACTCGACAAAGCAGTCCTTCACCTTGTCGAAGCTGCCGTAGTGTTCGAGGTGCTCGGGATCGATATTGGTAACGACTGCAATGGTGCCGTCGAGCCGCAGAAACGAACCGTCGCTCTCATCCGCCTCCACAACCATCCAATCGCTGGTGCCCAGCCGCGCATTGGAGCCGTAGGAATTGATGATCCCGCCGTTGATGACGGTCGGATCTACGCCCCCCGCTTCCAGCAAGCAGGCCACCATGGATGTGGTTGTCGTCTTGCCGTGAGTGCCGGCCACGGCGACCGTGTTCTTAAGCCGCATGAGCTCTGCCAGCATCTCTGCCCTGCGCACCACCGGAATGCGGTTCTCCAGCGCGTAAACCACTTCGGGATTGTCGCGCTTGACGGCGGTCGAAGTCACGACAACGGCGCAGTCGGTCACGTTCTCGGCGGCATGGCCGATCATAACCTTGATCCCGCGTGAGCGCAGGCCCTCAACCACATAGCTCTCGGCGATGTCGGAACCTTGCACGGTGTAGCCGAGGTTGTGCATGACCTCCGCGATGCCGGACATGCCGATGCCGCCGATCCCTACGAAGTGTACGGTACCGATGTCTGTGGCGACACCCTTCATTCCACGGACTCCCGCGCCAGAGCTTCCTTCTTCTTCACTGCGGCCGGTTTCGCTCCCACGCGGATCACGTCCATCAGCGGCGCCCCGCCAAAGCTCTCCACAAGGTCAGCCAGATCGGCCGCAGCGTTGGGATAGCCGCAATTCCAAGCCGCATGTGCCGCGTTCGCGAGAGTCTCGGGCCTCTGAGCCATAGCCCGGATCTGCTTCGCCAGTTCGCCTGCAGTGAACTTGTTCTGCCGGATCGAGCGCGCACCGCCAGCAGATGCCATCTCGCGGGCATTGGCGGCCTGGTGGTCGTCGGTCGCGATCGGCAGCGGAATGAGGATTGCGGGGCGCCCCACCGCGGTAAGTTCCGCGATGGTCGACGCACCGGCACGGCCGATAAACAAATGCGCACCTGCAAGCCGCTCAGCCATGTTCTCGAAATATGTGGCCAACTCGGCCGGGATGCCGTGGCTGGCATAGCGTTGACGCACGGCTTCGATGTCCTCGGCGCGGCACTGCTGGATCACCTGCAAGCGCGAACGCAGCGCGGTTGGGAGCATGGCGAGCCCGTCGGGAACCACCTCCGACAGTATCCGCGCGCCCTGGCTTCCGCCAGTGACGAGAATGCGCAGTAGGCTGTCTTCCGTAAATGGAGGAAACGGCGCCTCACGCAGGGCCAGCACCTCGGCTCGTACGGGATTGCCAACAAGCGAAACCTTGCCCTGCTGCTTCGGCGACAGTCGGTCGACATTGGCGAAGGCCGTCGCGATCGCATCGACGCGAGACGCAAACATGCGGTTTACGCGCCCCAGCACCGCGTTCTGCTCGTGAATGACGGTGGGGATCTTCGCTGCGCGCGCAGCTAGCATGGTGGGCAGCGCGGGATAGCCGCCGAAACCGACAACAGCAGCGGGATTGAAGCTTTCGAACAGGCGTAGCGCCATCCGACGCCCTTCGAGGACTCCTTTGCCACCCTTTACCCAGCCGACCGGGTTCTTGCCCGCAATGCGTCCGGGCGGCAGGATGTGTGCGGGCAAGGTGTCTGGCTTACCCGGGATTGCGGCGCCGCGTTCGTCTGTGATCAGGGCGACGTGGTGGCCACGTCTCTCCAGTTCGACTGCAAGGGCGAAAGCTGGAATCAGATGTCCTCCGGTTCCTCCGGCGGCCAGCACGTAATGACGGCTCACGGCGGTCATGAGAGGTCTCCGACATCGCTGAGCGAGAAGCGCTCACGATCGATAAAGGGGTTCCGGCGCGTCAGCGCCAGCAGCAATCCCAAGCACGTACACACCGCCACCGTCGACGAGCCGCCGTAGGAGACGAGCGGCAGCGTCATACCTTTTGACGGAAACAGCTGCAGATTGACGAGGATGTTGATGAAGGCCTGCCCACCGAACTGAGCTGCCAGACCAGTGGAGGCGAGCACCGTGAACAAGTCGTCCTCTCGCACTTGGCGCAAGATCGTCTGCACCAGGATCGCGCTATAGACCATGACCACCACAGCGCAGGCAGCGAGACCGAACTCCTCACCGATAACGGAGAAGATGTAGTCGGTATGCGCCTCAGGCAGCGCCAGCTTGCGCGTCCCCATCCAGAAACCGGCGCCCAGCCAGCCGCCGTTGAGCAGCGTGCGCTGCGCCAGGTCCACCTGGTCGAAAGCGCTGCCACCGCCCAGAAAAGCGTCGATGCGATTCCGCGCGTTATCGTAGAAGAAGTATGCCGCGGCAATACCGGCTACCCCTGCCGCAGAAGCAGCAACCACTCGCCGAACATCTAGGCCGGAGAGCAGCACAAGGACGAACCACGTGCCACCGAACAGCATTGTCGAGCCGAAGTCCGGCTGCATCATCAGCAGAAGGGCGATTATGCCGACGACGCCAATCGTAATCGGTATGACGGGGAGATCCTTGTCGCGCACTCGCCATGAGAGGATCCATGCGACGAGAATCGGAAACCCGCACTTGAGGAACTCCGACGGCTGGATCGAGACGCCGAGATTGATCCAGCGCCGTGCACCATTCACTTCGCTGCCAACGAACGGCACCAGTACGAGAGCGGCCAGCATGGCCCCTGCCATCAGGATGCCCAGCCGACGCGCCGCATCCTTCGACAGGGTCGACGTGACGAAAAGCGCGACGAGACCCAGCGCCTGCCAGCGCAAGTGTAGGATCAGGAAGTGGAGGTCTGCCAGCTGCTTGGCCGAAGTGGACAGGCGCCTTGCGCCGGCTGGAGAGGCAGCCGCCACCGAGATTGTGCCGATGGCCATGAGGATCAGCACAAGCCCCAGAACCACGCGGTCGATTTCCTGCCACCAGATGGCCAGACTGCTGCGACGGCTGCGGTTATACCGTACCAGAGCAATTCCGTCCGGGCGCGGCGCGACGGGGGCATGTGTCGCCATCACCCCAACTCCTGCTCATTGCTGAGCCCCGGTGCAGTCAGCGCTTCGACGATTTGGCGAAAGGCGTTTCCACGCGCTTCGTAGTCGCGAAACTGATCGAAGCTGGCGCAGGCGGGGGAGAGCATCACCACCTCGCCTGGCCGCGCCTGAGCAATTGCCATCCGAATGGCTTCGGCCATCATCTCGCTGCGATGAACTTGCATGTGCGGCGCCAGAAGATCGGCGAAGATTGGGCCCGCATCGCCGATCGTGTAAGCTGCGGCCACGTTCCCGAAGTAGCGGCTGCATTCGTCGAGATCCTCGCCCTTCGGCAGCCCCCCGACGATCCAGTGGATACGCCGCTCCGGATTGGGGGGGAAGGCAGCAAGAGCCGGAGCCGTCGAGGCCGGATTAGTCGCCTTGCTATCGTTGATGAACAGCACACCGTCCACTTCGGCCACGCGCTCCATGCGGTGCGGAAGACCGGCAAAGGTGCGCAACGCCGGCTCCCATTGAGTTCGGGTGAGACCGAGCGCCTCTACGATCCCTACAGCGACCGCGGCATTTTGCAGGTTGTGCGGCCCCTGCAGCGATGGCCAGTCTTTCTGCAGATTCAGAAGGTCTCGACCATCCGCGAAGTGCACGCGGCCCGATTCGTGACACGCGACCTGCCTTCCGGCGATAGCTGCGGTGTCATCATCGCCGACGCCGAACACGGCGTGATGATCCGGCCCCTGCATCACAAACAGACGCGATTTCGAGCCCACATAGCCTGCGAACCCGTCGTAGCGATCCAGATGGTCGGGAGTAATGTTCAGCAACGCCGCAACATCGCAGTCGAGGCTGTAGGTCAGGTCAATCTGGTAGCTGGACAGCTCGAGTACATAGACACCGCCTTCGGGCAGCGGCTCCCGGCCGAGAATGGGCAGCCCGATGTTTCCGCCCATGCAGCTGGGAACGCCCGCACTCTCGAGGACATGATGGAC
Source organism: Novosphingobium kalidii (assembly GCF_040534015.1). Classification (NCBI taxonomy): domain Bacteria; kingdom Pseudomonadati; phylum Pseudomonadota; class Alphaproteobacteria; order Sphingomonadales; family Sphingomonadaceae; genus Novosphingobium; species Novosphingobium kalidii. Next base: position 304,109 of record NZ_JBEWLY010000013.1, on the reverse strand, counting down.
GAGCGACGTTGTGGTCGACTTGCCGTTCGTCCCTGTGATGCCGACGACCTTGTGCGCAGGCAAGTTGGACCGCGACAGCGCAAACAGTTCGATATCGCCGATGACGGGAACGTTCGCCTGACGGGCGGCTTCGGCAATCGGATGGCGATTGAGCGGAATCCCCGGCGAGACGACTATTCCGTCAAGCCCTGTGAGGTCTGCGCCTACGGGATCGGCGAGTTCGACCCGGTCCGCCAATGCGGCACGCGGCTCCTCACGGTTGTCCCAGGCCATGATCTGCGCCCCGCTGGCCAGCAACGTCTCGACGGCGGTCAACCCGGAGCGGGCAAGCCCGAGGACCGCATAGTGCTTGCCAGCGAAGAAGGGAGAAGTGAGCACTGCGGGGCTATCGCAGTTTCAGAGTGGAAAGACCCACCAGCGCAAGCACGATCGAGATGATCCAGAAGCGGATGACCACGGTCGATTCCGCCCAGCCGAGTTGCTCGAAGTGGTGATGGATCGGTGCCATGCGAAACACCCGGCGGCCGGTGCGCTTGAAGAAGAAAACCTGAATGATGACGGATGCCGCCTCAAGAACGAAAAGCCCGCCGACCACGGCCAGCACGATCTCGTGATGTGAGGCAACCGCGATGGCGCCAAGCGCGCCGCCCAGAGCAAGGCTTCCGGTATCGCCCATGAACACTGCTGCCGGCGGCGCGTTGAACCAGAGAAAGGCGAGCCCTGCCCCCATGATCCCAAAGCAGAGAATGGCCAGCTCACCTGCACGCGGCACATGCGGGATACCGAGATAACCGGCATAGTCCACGCGGCCCGCAAGGTAGGCAATGATCGCAAACGTGCCAGCAGCGATAATCACCGGCATCGTCGCGAGGCCATCGAGCCCGTCCGTCAGGTTCACTGCGTTGCCTGCCCCCACAATAACGAAGGCGGCAAAGACGTAGTAGAACGGCCCCAGCGGTATGTAGTGCCCGGTGAGGAACGGAACATAAAGGTTCGTGGATATCTGGTTGACGATGATGAAGGCCGCGATCCCGGCCACCACAAACTCCAGCAGCAGCCGGATCTTGCTGGACAAGCCGGCATGGTGGCGCTTGGTCACCTTGTCGTAGTCATCCAGGAAGCCAATCGCGCCGAAGCCCACCGTCACTGCAAGGCAGGCCCAGACGAACGGGTTCGTCAGGTCCATCCAGATCAGCACCGATATGACAAGCGCCGTCAGGATCATCAGGCCACCCATCGTGGGCGTACCGCGCTTGGCTAGGTGCGTCTTGGGACCATCCTCGCGGATTGGCTGCCCTTTGCCCTGGCGCACGCGCAGCATGTTGATGAACCGCGGACCAATGACTAACCCTACCAGGAGAGCAGTCATCAGTGCGGCGCCGGCACGGAACGATTGGTAGCGGAAGAGGTTTGCAACCCCTTCGAAGTGAAACCAATCTGCGATGATGTACAGCATGTGGGGGGGCGGAACCTAACCTTCGCGCTTGCTAAGAGCTGAAACAAGGGCAGCCAGCCCGACGGAGTTGGATCCTTTCACAAGGATCGCGTCGTCACGCTCGAGCCCGAAGGCGCGCAGAGTGCCAGTAGCCTCCTGCACACTTGCGCAATGCGCGAAGCTCAGCGGTTTGCCAAGCGCGTTGGCTTCTGCTTTCCCCAGTTCGTCTGCAAGTGAGCTCATTTCGGGCCCCACCAGGACGGCGTAGTCTACTCCGGCTTCGCGCATCGGCTCTGCCAGAGCGGCATGGAAGTCAGAGCCAAAGCTGCCCAATTCCTTCATCGCGCCCAGCACCGCAATGCGCCGGCGTGCCGGAGTACGGCCGAGCTGGGCCAACGTCGCCCGCATCGAGGCAGGATTGGCGTTGTAGCTCTCGTCGATAAGCAGGGCTTTTGCCTCGGGCTCATCGCCGGGCACGTCGATTTCGATGCGGGCGCCGCGGCCGGCCAGACCCTCCATCTCGGCCAGCGCGACGCCCGCCGCGCCGAGGTCCCCGCCCACCGCGCGGACCGCGGCCATAACCGCGAGCGAATTGATCACCCAGTGCTCTCCTGGAGCAGCCACTGTGTAGCATACCCGGCGATCGCCCATGTCAGCTGTCACCAGCGATCCGCCACCTATGGCCGCAACCGTATCCAGCAGGCGCACATCTGCGTGAGCGGACTTGCCGAACGACACGGTCGTCACGCCGAGCTTGTCGGCAGCGGCCTTCAAGCGCTCGAAATGCGGGCTGTCGGCTGGGATCACAGCCACTCCGCCAGGCTCCAGCCCCTCGAATATCTCTGCCTTCGCATCGGCGATCGCTTCCTCGGAGCCGAGCATCTCGATGTGAGCTGGCGCGATCGTGGTAATGACGGCGACGTCTGGGCGCACCTGACGTGTCAGGTCCGCAATTTCGTCAGCGTGGTTCATACCCATTTCGAACACGCCGAAGCGGGCCCGGGCGGGCATCCGCGCGAGACTTAGGGGCACGCCGACATGGTTGTTGTAGCTCTTGACCGAACGATGGGCATCGCCGTGTGAAGCGCGGTCGAGGGCTGCGAAGAGCGATTCCTTGACGCCTGTCTTGCCCACCGATCCGGTCACGCCGATGATGCGGCCACGGGTCCGCGCGCGCGCCGCAGAGCCAAGGCGCACCAGCGCTTCCATCGTGTCCTTCACCATAATGTGAGGGCCGTTGACGGGGCGATCCACAACCACGGCAGCCGCGCCCTTGGCAAGCGCAGTCTCGACGAAGCGATGGCCGTCCATCGTTTCGCCTTTCAGCGCAAAGAACAAGTCGCCGGGCTGCACGTCACGGCTGTCGATCTCGACGCCGGAGATGAGGAACTCGGCACTGGTCGTACCCTTCAGCACGCGCGCAAGGCTGGCCGCGTCCCATAGAGCTAGCGGGTGCTCGTCCGATGCGTCGACGGGCCAGTCGAGGATACGGGCAGTGGCATTCATTTTACTGGTCTCCCAAAGGGATAGAGCTCGCGCCAGACATTTCCCTGGCGACGGTTACGTCGTCAAACGGCAGCACGCGCGTATCCGCGCCGCTGCCAACCACCTGCCCCTGTTCATGCCCCTTGCCCGCAACGAGAACGATGTCCCCGCTGCCAGCCTCAGCGATCGCCGCGCCGATGGCTTCGCTGCGATCTCCGATTTCCTTTGCTCCGTCGTCGCACCCGGCGAGCACCATGGCTCGGATCGCGGCAGGATCTTCGCCGCGCGGATTGTCGTCGGTCACAATGACTACGTCAGCATCCTGGCAGGCCGCGCGACCCATCTCCGGCCGCTTGCCCTGGTCCCGGTCTCCACCGGCGCCGAACACGACGATAAGCCGTCCAGCTACGTGCGGGCGAAGGGCCGCGATGGCAGCCGCAAGGGCGTCCGGCGTATGCGCGTAATCAACGTAGATCGGCGCGCCCTTTGCCGAGATGGCGGCGCGCTCCAGCCGGCCACGCACGGTCTGCAGTCGCTTCATGGCATCGAAGGTCAGCCCAGGCTCACCCCCGGTCGCGATCACAAGACCGGCCGCGACCAGCGCGTTGGCGGCCTGGTACGCACCGATCAGCGGCAGCTCCAGCTTGAGAGCCTTGCCATTGTGCTCGATGTGGAGCGTCTGACCCAGCGCAGTCGGCGTGCGCTCGATCAGCTTGAGGCCGGTACCCCGAGTACCCACGGTGAAAAGTGCAAGTCCGCGGCCCTCTGCATGCGCGATCGCCTTCTGGGACCACACATCGTCAGCCCAGATCACTGCCGTTCCGTCCTGCGCGACGACATCCTCGAACAACCGCATCTTGGCCGCGAAGTAGTCTTCCATTGTCGCATGGTAGTCGAGGTGATCGCGGCTGAGATTAGTAAAGGCACCCGCCGCCACTCGCGGCCCTTCGCTGCGATACTGCGAAAGCCCGTGGCTGGACGCTTCATAGGCCACGTGCGTCACACCCTCACGCGCGAGCCCAGTCATGTTCGACAGGAAAGTGACGATGTCTGGGCTGGTGAGCCCCGTAGAGACGCTCTCGTCGCTCGTGGTCACGCCAAGTGTTCCGATGGAGGCTGCCCGCAACCCGGCCATACGCCAGAGCTGCCGCGTGAGCTCGACGGTGGAGGTCTTGCCGTTCGTGCCGGTTACCGCAACCAGCGCCTCAGGCACCGGCGTGAAGAAGCCGGCAGCAAGGCGCGCGAAGGCGTGTCGGGGATCGGCGTTGGCGAAGTGGACGGCGCCCTGCACTGTTGCCTCGGGACGAGCGACTATGGCGACCGCGCCCGCTTCGATCGCAGCGGGGATGAAGGCTTCGCCATTGAAGCGTGCGCCGGGAAAAGCACCGAACACGGTTCCGGGAGCCACCTTGCGGTGGTCGATGGCGAACCCGGTGACATCTGCCTCACCATTGGCGGGCATCGCCATGCCGGCAGCGTGCGCGAGAGCCGAGAGCTTCATTCCTTCGCCTCTCCGGGTACCAGGGGCTTCAAATCCGAGATATCCACATCGCGCGTCTCGTCCGGCATGATGCCGAGCAGCGGACCGATACGCGGCACCACGCGGCTGATCACGGGCGCGGCATTCCAGGCAGCCGTGCGCTGGAACGAGGTCGCCGGCGTACCCTGCGGCTCATCCAGCATGGCAATGACGACGTAGCGGGGATGATCCATTGGAAACGCAGAAGCGAATGTCGCAATCAGGGAACTGCGGCGATAGCCTCCCGCGCCCGGCTTCTCCGCAGAACCGGTTTTGCCGCCGACCCGAAAGCCGGGAGCGTCAGCCTTGCGGCCTGTGCCGAAGGACACGATCATCCGCAGAAGCTGGCGCATGCGGGCACTGGTGGAAGCGGTGAACACGCGCCGCCCTTCAGGCACCTGTCCCGGCGCCAGTTTGTGCAGTGTTGTCGGGCGCCAGATGCCACCGTTGACGAGCGCCGCGTAAGCGGAAGCGAGATGTAGCGGCGTCACTGCGATGCCGTGACCATAGGACACGGTCATGGTGCGCAACCGCGGCCACTTGCCCGATGGCCAAATCGGAAAACCGCGCGCCGGCAACTCGATCGTGGGACGCTCGTTCATGCCGAGCGACTCCATCGTCTTCTTCATCCGCACGCCGCCAAGCTCATCGGCGATTTGCGCGGTGACCACGTTGGACGAATGCATCAGCGTTTCCGGAACGTTCAGCGAGGAGCCCATGGCGTGACTGTCACGGATGGTGAATCGGGCCACGTGCAGCGGCGCGGCCGGCCAGCGACGGCCCAGGGAGGTGATCGTACCCGCGTCGAGCGCGGCGGCGACGGTTATCGGCTTGAACGTGGAGCCAAGCTCGTACACTTGGTTCGTCACCCGGTTGAAGATGTTCGGCGTGCTCGAACGTTCGATCTTGTTAGGATCGAACGAGGGCAGCGAGGCAAGCGCAAGCACTTCACCCGTATCGACGTCCAGCACCACACCCGCCGCGCCCTTGGCATTCGAAAGCGCCATGCCGCGGCCCAGTTCATCTTCCAGCGCGCCCTGCACCCGAACGTCGATCGACAAAGCCGTACTCTGCGCGCGCCCCTCGGGAGACTTGAGGTGGGCATCGAGCACCTGCTCCATCCCCACTTTGCCCTGCCCTCCGGAATCCACAAAGCCAAGCACGTGGGCCGCCATCGACCCTTGCGGATAGAAGCGCGACGCTTCCTGAGGGAACTGCAAAGCCGGCTCACCGATGGCATGAACCCGGTTGGCCTCCTCGGGAAGAATAGAGCGCCGCAAGTAGCCCGCCTGGCCCGAGGCAAGTTGGCGTGTCACTTTCGCGGTGTCCAGGTCGGGGAAAATCGCCTGCAGCTTCGCGACGATCTGACGGGGCTCACCCACGAGGGGCGGGCCATCCGTCATCGCTTTGGGATTGAACCAAAGCGAATAGACTCGAAAGTCACGCGCGAGTGGAGAGCCGTTTCGATCGACAATGACACCGCGTGCAGGCAGCAGCAGACTACTGTAATCGGTCCGCTGCGCGGTGCCTCCGGTGAGCCCGAGAAACGTCAGCCTTACGAGAGCACACATCGCCAAGAGCGCGAAGCCGCAAAGCACCCAAAGCGCTCGCCACTTGGCAACGATTAATGCACGCTGGCGCACATTGACAAGCCGATGCCGCCCTGTCGAAAGCGGGGCCGCGGACGAGACCGGCTCCGGGTTGGAGAACGCCAGGCGTGGTGCAGTCGCTGCACGAGCCGACCCGGAGCGTAAGGGTGCAGTAAAACCAGACGAGATGGCTCGAGAGGCCATCTACTCTGCACCGCCGGCGAGTTCGATCCGCGCCAGTCGCTTGCTGAGGTTCCTTGCATCGCGCGCCAGAACTTTCGCCTCGGCCTCGTCACCATCGCTGCTGCTGGAGTGCGTTTCCGCTCCGGTCTTTGCTGCAGCCGGCGTGACGCCAGTGACCGGTGAGACCAGAGCCAGGAAACGACTGCCTGCATCTTCTGCCTCCTCAGCGCCGACATCGGCGCTGGCATAACGGATCGGTTCAGGAGCGCCGGGCGCGCGCGCCTTGCCGAGTGCGGCAAGCTGCCGTTCGCCCTCGATATACTGTTCGGCCCGAGGCGCCTCATAGCCGAACTCGACGTCGTTGAGCGTCTTCAACTGCTGCTGGTTCGAGCGCGTCTGAAACTCCGTCTCCAGGAACTCGATGTCCCGCTGGAGATAGACGAGCCGCTTCTCGGAAGCCGCCACCTGACTTTTCACAGCGTTCACCCGCAGCATCAACGCGACGCTGAGCGCTCCGCAGATCAGCAGCACGGTCATCCAGCCGATGGAGTGAACGCGGTCACGAGTGAGGTTCATGCGGATTTCCTCTGGCGTGCTGTAGCATCAGTACGCACGGCGCTGCGCAGGGTGGCGGAACGTGAACGGGGATTGGCGGCGACTTCGGCCTCCCTTGGCCGGATTGCCTTGGATACTTGGATAAACGTGGGTGCCTCGTTCGAGGCCGCTTGCGGCAAGTGGCGGGAGGTGGAGGCAGTTGCCCCACTCGCCGCACGCAAGAACTGCTTCACGACGCGGTCCTCAAGCGAGTGGAAGGACACCACCGCGAGCCGGCCGCCGGTGTCGAGCAGTGTCTCGGCAGCGTTGAGACCCGCTTCCAGCTCATCGAGCTCGCCGTTCACGTGAATACGAATGGCCTGGAAGCTGCGGGTGGCGGGGTCCTTGGGCGCACCGGCATGGTAGCCAAGCGCCTTCCTCACCACGCGCGCGAGATCCTCGGTGGTCTCCAGCGGCCGTGCGGCAACGATCGCGCGCGCTACCCGGCGCGACTGACGCTCCTCGCCGTAGAGGTAGAGCACATCGGCTATATGGCTTTCGTCGGCGGAATTCAGAAAGTCGGCTGCGGATTCGCCTTCCTGGCTCATGCGCATGTCTAGCGGACCGTTGCTGGAGAAGGCGAAGCCCCGCTCGGCCTGGTCAAGCTGCATGGAAGATACGCCAATATCCATGGCGATGCCGTCGACCCGCTCTATCCCCAGCTCTGCAAGAGCTTCCGCCATCTCGGAAAAACGCCGCGGGTGTAGCACCAGCCGCGGCTCAAGCGCCTGCAGTTCGGGCCAGCGTTCCGGATCGTCGCGTGCGGCGGCAATCGCGTCGGGGTCACGATCGAAGGCATGCACGGTGGCCCCGGCATCGAGCAGGCGGCGGGTGTAGCCGCCCGCACCGAAGGTGGCGTCGACAATCACCGCACCCGGGGCGGGGTGCAGTGCCACGACCACCTCTTCGAGGAGGACGGGAACGTGAGGAGCGGCGCTCACTTGCGAGCTGCCTTCTTCAACTCGGCAGCGGCAAGGCTGGCGCAAGAGACTTGCGCCCCCTTAAAGGTAGGCTCCGTCATGGCGGCGAGGGCAGCCGGGGCGAAGACGAAGAAGTACTGACCCGCACCCTGAAAGTAGAGCTGATCGTCCACCTCGGCGAGAGTCGCGAGATCTTCAGGCAGCACGAACCGGCCGCTGCCGTCGAAAGGAATCTCGTGATAGTTGTAGAGCGTCATCGCCAGCATATCGCGATCGAAAGGCTGGCCGGACTTCATGGCGAACTCACGCTCCTGCTCGATAATGTTCTCGAACTCATTCACGCGCGAGAGGCCGTAGCCGACGAGGCAGGGCCAGCGATCATGCTTGGCCAGGCAGAGGACCGGCGCCTGGCTCGATTCGCGAACCGTGCCGCGAAAGAGATTGGGCAGCACGAAGCGGTTCTTGTCGCGGCGAAGCGAGAAGCCCTGTCCTCGATAGATCAACGGCTGCCCCGCCATTTGTGCCGACTCGATCCCCTGAAATGCCCCTCCCGAAAACAGCACCCCTCTTCCGAACCCCGCGGTCGCGCGGGGCCGGCTTTCCGAGCCCGATGCGAGCACGGCGAGTTCAGCCATTCCGATTGCTGTTCCTATTAACCCCTTCGCTCCGGGCCGAAAAGGGAAAAATGGGGATGAATGGGATAAGCTGCGCAAAACAGCGGCAAGCTGCAGCGAACCTGACGGTTCGGTGACGCGAGCGAAGCTCTCGCCCCTGCGCAGATCCTAGAAAATGCCTGAAAAGGCAGCTGCACCAGTGATCCCGCCTCATCCCCGCAGGGAGCGCGGTGACCGGAGATCAGCGCGTGATTCGGTCGATCAGAGCGTCGAGGGCGGCGGCTCGTCCCGCATCATCCCCATCAAACAGCGCAGCGTCCCCGACCGCGAGCACGCGCCCTTCCCCGATTGCGCATTCCACCACCAAGGCATCGGCTTCCGGCCGGCACTGCGTTTCCGTCGCAATGCGGAACCGTCCGGGGAGATCAACCGGCAGCTGCACGCCATAAGCGTTCGCCAGACGCTCACCCGAGGGCTGATCCGCGTCGAACTCCAGCTCCAGCCCCCAGTGACGCAAGATCGGCGAAAGCATTGCAATGGCTTGCGGGCGGCGCGGGTCGCCCAGAGGAAAGGCAGAATGCGACGTCAGCATCGGATCGGCGAACAACAGCAAACGCCCGCCCCCGCGCACCCAAGCGTCGAGCGCCACGTTCTCCTGCGGCGTAAGGGCTTGCGGCTGAGCAAGGACAAGCAGCGCATCCTGCGGCAGGGGAAGGCGACCTTCGGCGTCGGCCAAGGTATCGAGCGGAGCTACCTGACCTTTCGCGTCCAGTAATCCTGATGCCCAGTGCGCTGGTGCCTGTTGCGCCAGCTGTCCCCGAATATCCCCGCTCTCGGACCATAGCAGCGGCAGGCTTGTCGAGATGCCGATCGTCAGCGGCTCACTAACAGGAACCTCAACCGGCTTTGCTCCGCACGCAGCAAGCGCAAGCGCCAGTAGGGCCGTGCAGGTCGTACGGGCGGCGCTAGGGCGCAAAAGAAGCTTCGGGTTGTATCGCATCGACCATCGCGTCGGGCGTCGGGTCGGCGGAGGGAACCACGCCGATATCAGCCAGAGGTTCGCTCGCAGCTTTCTTGGGCTGCGCGTCGGCGGCGATAACGGCTTCCACCGGCTCCCTGCTTTCAGTCAGCCGGGCGCGATCCATGATGATGTTGGCGAGCCCCACGATCAGGAGCATGGCTGAAAGGCCGAATATGCCCACCTGCAGCCGGTGGACCGCCTGTGCACGCAATTCGCGCGCCGTCGGCGGCGCATAGTGACGTGCTGCGACGATCGGGTCGATCATGCGGGGTGGAGCGTTCCCTGCCATCAGCGACAGAGTAGCTTACCTCGACAGCCAAGGGAAGACCGGCAGCCCCTTTGCCTCCAGCCAACCGGGATTGTAGAGCGAGGAAAGGTAGCGAAAACCCGTGTCGCACAGGATTGTCGCCACACGCGAGCCGGCACCAAGCTGCCGCCCAAGCGCCACCGCGCCCGCGACGTTGATGCCCGAAGAGAGGCCCAGGCAGAGACCTTCCTCGGACAGAAGGCGCCCCACCCAGTGAAGGCCATCCTCGTCGGAAATCCGGAACTGCGTGTCGATCGGCGCACCATCCAAATTGGCAGTAATCCGCCCCTGCCCGATCCCCTCGGCAACAGAGGAGCCTTCCGCCTTCAGTTCGCCATTGGCGTAGTAGTTGTAGAGCGCAGCACCATGTGGATCCGTCAACGCGATCGTGATGTTCTCATCAAAGGCTTTCAGGCCCATTCCCACGCCCGCGATCGTACCTCCGGTTCCGGCTGCGCACGTGAAGCCGTCGATCCGGCCTTCCATCTGCTGCCAGATCTCTGGCGCGGTGCTTTCGATGTGGGCTTTGCGGTTCGCGATGTTGTCGAACTGATTGGCCCAGATCGCCCCCTCCGTCTCTTCAGCGAGGCGCCGGGACGTATGCACAAAGTGTGCCGGATTTGAGAATGGCGCCGCTGGCACCAGAACCAGCTCGGCCCCGAGCGCGCGCAAAGTGTCCATCTTCTCACGCGACTGCGTTTCCGGCATCACGATGATGGTGCGGTAGCCGCGGGCGTTAGCGACCAGGGCCATGCCGATGCCGGTATTACCAGCAGTCCCCTCGACAATCGTTCCGCCGGGCTGCAGTAGCCCCTTGGCCTCCGCATCGCGCAGGATCCACAGCGCGGCGCGGTCCTTCACTGAGGCACCGGGGTTGGCGAACTCACACTTCCCCCAGATCTCGCAGCCCGCCGCTTCGCTCGGCCCCTTTAGCAGAACGAGCGGCGTATTGCCGATGAGGTCGAGAGTCGAAGTCCGGGCGTCAGGCGCGGTCGTAGGGGGCGCGGTCATGGTCGGGAATTAGGAACTCACGCGGTCCGGCGCAAACCCTTTGCGCGTGGTGCGTGATAAAACAATTGCGGCACCGCCCCTCAATGAAGTGCGCGCGCTCAGTCTTCCTGCGCGATCGTGATCTTGCAGCCCTCAAGCACGCCGGTAATCGGCACCTGGCATGACAGGCGGGAGTACTCATTGCGATGCTCGGAGCTGTCGAGCAGATCGTTCTCGTCCTCGGTCATCTTGGGGAGCTTGTCGAAGTACTCCGGAGCAATGTGGACGTGGCAGGTCGCGCAAGAGCAGCAGCCGCCGCAAAGCGCCAGAAGCTCGTCGAAGCCGCTGTCACGGATCACTTCCATCAGCGTGCGGCCTTCGTTCGCCTCGACGCTCGACTCTTCACCCGACTGATTGACAACGATGATCTGCGGCATGTCGCTTCTGTCCCATCTTCAAATCTATGATACTCACTGTATCATAGCGAGTGCCTATACAAGCCTCCGCTGCAGGCTGCTAGTGGGTGACTCTCGCTTTGGCAAGGCAACCGAATCGCATGGGACTACAAGCAGAAGCACTCCGCGAAGGGCTGGATGCCCTAGCCGCCAGGGAACCAAGCGTGGCGCGGGCGCTTGGCATAGCCGGCTATCCTGAGCCCCGCATCCGCCCAACGGGTTATGCAACGCTCCTGCGCACGATCGTCGGCCAGCAAGTCAGTGTCGCGGCGGCGGCATCGGTGTGGGCGCGGCTGCAGGCCTTGCTGGGGGACGAGCTGCCCCCCGACCGCTTGCTTGCCGCCGAGTTCGACGCATTGCGAGGCTGCGGGCTCTCGCGACAGAAGCAAGGCTACGCCCGGTCATTGTGCGAACTGGTGGTCGCGGGCACGCTCGACTTGGAAAACCTGCCGAGCGACGACGAAGAGGCCATTGCCGAACTGGTACAGATCAAGGGGATCGGCCGCTGGTCCGCCGAGATCTATCTCCTGTTTGCGGAAGGGCGGCCCGACATATGGCCCGCCGGCGACCTTGCGGTACAGGCCGGGTTACACAAGATTCTGGGCCTGCCCGCTCGCCCCAGCGAGAAGGAGACGCGAGCGCTTGCCGAGGCCTGGCGCCCTCACCGCGGCGCGGCGGCGATCTTCACCTGGCACTGTTACAACAACGCAGCCCTTTGAGGCGACAGCCGCACGAGTTCGCGCGGTTCAGGCGATAGCGTCGATGAACCTCGCCATGGCGAGGTCGCGTGCACTCAAGCCGGCAGCATCGTGCGTGGTAAGCGTGATTTCGACGCGGTTGTAGACGTTGAACCACTCCGGGTGGTGATCGGCCTTGTCGGCCTGGATCGCCACGCGCGTCATGAAGCCGAAAGCGGCGTTGAAATCGGCGAACTGCAGGCTGCGCGTGATGGCCAGTCCATCCTCACGCAGGCTCCACGCCGGAAGAGAGGCAAGTGCATCGGCGCGCTCTTCATCAGTCAGGCGGGGTATCGTCATTGCGCTCTCCTTGGCAGTCCTCGCGACATCCCCTATCGCGCCATGCCATGCAAGAGGCCCGCATCGCCGCACACGACCTCGCCTGCCGACGCGGCGACCGATTGCTGTTTCGCGGCGTGTCCTTTGCGCTAGCTGCAGGAGACGCGCTGCAGGTGGTTGGCGCGAATGGCGTCGGCAAGTCCAGCCTTCTGCGCCTAATGGCCGGCCTCGCACGCCCCTTCGCAGGGAGAGTGGAACGCCAAGGTGCGATCGGCCTTGTGGACGAGCGACCTGCCCTCGACCCGGAACTGCCCCTCGCCCGAGCCCTTGCTTTTTGGAGCGGTATCGACGGAAGCTCTCACTGCGCTTTCGAGGCGCTGGGCCTCGACGAACTGCTCGACGTTCCCGTGCGCTATCTCTCGACTGGACAGCGCAAGCGTGCGGCGATGGCCCGCCTGCTCGGGCAAAAGGCGGCAGTCTGGCTGCTGGACGAGCCGCTCAACGGCCTAGACGTGCATGCAGCGCGTGCAGTGGAGGAACTCACAGCATCTCACTGTGCGGCGGGTGGAATTGCTCTGGTCGCCTCTCACCAGCCGTTCGCCTTGCCGGGGATGACGACACTCGCGCTTCAGGAGCACGCGGCGTGATCCGGCTCTTTGCCGCTCTTCTGAGACGCGACCTCTCCCGGTTGCTCGGCTCCGGTCAAGGCGGCGGGGCGATGCTCCCCATCCTGTTTTTCCTGGCCGTTGCGATGATCTACCCTTTCGCAGTGGGTCCCGACGCGCCCCTCCTGGCGCGGACCGGGGGCGGGGTGATCTGGATCGCGGCCCTGCTGGCGGCCATCCTCCCGCTCGACCGGCTCATCGAGCCCGACTTGGAGCGCGGGATGTTCGACCAATGGGCGCTGCGGGGGATCAGCGAAGAGTGGGTCATCGCCGTGCGCGTGCTTTCGCACTGGCTGAGCTTCGGGCCACCCTTGATGCTCGCCGCTCTTCCCGCCGGAGCGCTGCTCGGGCTCGATGGCGAAGCCCTGCTCAGAGTCGAACTTGGCCTGCTTGCCGGCACTCCAGGGCTGGCCGCGCTCGGAGTGGCAGTGGCGGCGATCACGGCGGGCCTGCGGGGCGGCGCCGCCCTTGCTGGTCTCCTCGTCATCCCTCTTGGCGTGCCCCTGCTGATCTTTGGCGCCGGAAGCCTTTCGACCGGCGGCCAAAGCGGCATTGCGCTTACCGGCGCAGTCAGTCTCGTGCTGCTGGCGGTCGCCCCGTTTGCGGGAGGAGCGGCGGTGCGCGCCTCGCGCGACTGATCGTCCCGGCGATTGCTCGGCTCGCCAGGACACAGGCATAAAGCGCCAACAACACAATCGCACGGGAGAGCACGGAGATGACAAGCGCACGCGAACTCATCGACAAAGCGCGCAGCGAGACCGGCCTTGAGGACTTCGGAGGCGACGCGTTTCGCGAGGGGCTGGAGGTGCTGGTCTCCTCTCTTGAGCAGGAGGCCGACCTCAACGCCGCAGGCGAGAAAGCCGTGTATGGCCGCATTCTTCTGCACCTGCAGCAGCGATTGATGATCGAGGACTGGTACCGCCGGCATCCCGAAATCGACGAGGGCGAAATCCGCAAGCCGCTGTTCGGCGTCAGCCTGCCGCGGACCGGCTCGTCGGCCCTGTCGTTTCTGCTCTCGAGCGATCCGGCGATCCGCTACTTACGCGTCTGGGAAAGCGCCCAGCCCTGCCCGCCTCCGGCCACGGTCTCAGGCCCCGATCCGAGGCGCGGCATGGCCGCAAGCGCGCTGGACGGCGAACTTCAGGGCGGCACCCGGACACCGACCGGTATCGATGGCGCCATGGAGTGCCAGGACCTGATGGCCCTGACGATGGCCAGCCAGATCTTCCTCTCCTTCGCCAAGATGCCAAGTTATGCAGACTGGCTGCTGAACGCCGATCTCACGGCCACATACGCTTACGAGAAACGCGTGCTGAAGCTGCTGCAGTGGAGGCAGCCGGAGCGGCGCTGGCGGCTCAAGGCCCCTTCCCACCTGCTCTACTTGGACGCGCTCGACAGCGCGTTCCCGGATGCGCGCTTCGTGATGACTCACCGCGATCCCTCTGACGTGCTGCTATCCGTCTGTGTCGTCTATGCCGACATCATGGGACGGTTCACCGACACGCTGGACCACGGCTACATCGGAGAGCTTAACCTTCGCACGTGGTCGGAAGGCATGCGGCGCGCGATCGCTTTCCGTTCTGCAGAGAGCAACGATGCGCGGTTCTACGACATCCACTTCAAGGCCATGCAGCAAGACCCTGTCGACCAAGTGCGCGGGCTCTACGCCTGGCTCGGAGAAGATGTGTCGGCCGAGTTCGCCGAGGCGATGGCGCTCTGGTGGGCGCGCAACGACGAGCGTGAACGCGCCAGCAAGCCAGACCCTTCGCTGTTCGGGCTCGAGACCGGTGCTGTACGTGCGCAGTTCGCAGACTATTTCGCCCAAATGCGCAAGTGGGTCCCGGATGATGGCGAACCGCACTGACCTGCGCCCTTGCCCAGCTCTATTGAGCGATTAAGGCAAGGCAGAGCTGAACATGAGAGGAGAGAGCATGAGCGAGCCCATCACCGGCAAGTACGATTTCGATACCGCTGCCCGCGAGGAGCAGGTCATCGCTGGCGGTCCGCGCTATGCACCGCTGAAGCTCGATGAAATCTCTGCCGAAGGACGGGAACAGGTCGCGGAGATCCGCAGCGCATTCAGTATTCCTGAAGATCGCCCCTTCCCAGACGTCAGCCTGATCACGCTTCGGCATCCTGGCATGTTCAAGGGCCAGATGGTGCTGGGTATCGAACTGGCTGCGCGCGGCACCATTCCCCCTCGTGAGCGCGAGTTGGCGATCCTGCGCCTCGCGCTGCTTGCCCGTGCGCCTTTCGAGTGGTGCGAGCACGTCGACATCGGCAAGGCTTTTGGCATTACGGCCGAGGAGATCGAGCGAGTGACCCACGGCTCTGAAGCGAAAGGCTGGAGCGAGCACGAGGCGGCACTGCTACGCGCCGTCGAGGAGCTGATCGCGGATCACTGCATGTCCGACGACACCTGGGAGACGCTGGCGAAGACTTACTCCGAAAAGCAGATGCTCGAAGTTCCGATGCTGGTGGGCGCCTACCTCATGACGGCGCTGCAGCAGAACTCGCTCAAGATACAGTGCAAGGCTGGTTTCGAGTACCGCTGAGGCCGCTCACCCGGCTGGCCGGAACAGAGCCGCAACGCGTGCGCTGCGCTCTGCAAGGTCGCGGGGAAAACTCTCGGGCTGCTGCTCGGCCATGGCGCTCCTGATCGCCGCTTCAACCGCGTCCGGATCGTCCCCGGACGCGAACCCGCCGTCACTTTCGGCGAGTTGCATGCGCGCCACGCGGCCTCCCCCGACAGCCAGGATTTCGCCGGTGAGGTCACATGCCTCAGAGAGCAGCCACGCGGCGCCTGCGGCCACGTGCTCCGGCTTCATCCGCTCGAAAAACCAGGTGGCGTAAGGCTCCGGTAGAAAGCCTTCCGTCATCCGCGACTGTGCTGCCGGGAGGACACCGTTGACGCGAATCCCGTGCTCGAATCCTTCGACGGCCAGGCACCGCACGACCCCGATCAATGCCGCCTTGCTCGCCGCGTAGGGCGTGTTCCCCGCCGCTCCGTAGAGCGCCGCCGAGGGCGCCAGAACGATGCGTCCGAAGCCCTGATCGCGCATGATAGACCATGCGGCACGAGTCAGGCGCATGGCTGCCATGGGATTCACCGCGAGAAGCAGCGCAATATCCTCGTCCCGCATCGCGTCGGGTCCCTGCAAGTCGGGACAAGGGCTGGCATAGTGACACAAGCCATCGATCGTACCGTAAGCCTTGATGCAGGTCGCAATCGCGTCTTCGCAGCCCGCCAGCGTCGAAAGATCGGCAGCACAGCCCACCGCCACACCACCCGCGGCAACGATTGCAGCGGCTGCCTCATGCGCCGCTCCCGTATGACCGCTCGCACCCGAAAGCGCCGAGCCGTTATCGACCAGTACGACCCGCGCACCGCATGTTGCCAGCAACTGCGCTTGAGCGAGACCGATCCCCCGCGCCGCGCCGGTGACGACGACCGCCCGTCCAGCGACCGCAAACGCCCTTTCCATGGTCACTAACCCTTCCCATATCTTTTTTCCTGGATGAGCAGCATCGCGGCCATCGCACTTGGGGGCAAGCGGGGAACCTTCGGGCTCCTGAAACCCTTTCCCCATCCAAAGAAGATGCGCTTGATGCGAGATCAAGACGATCGATTGAGGCAAATGGGACCGAACATTACGCAAACGGCCGAGCTTCGGCTGCGAGAGGACTTTACTGCCTTCGTTCGCGACAACGACTTTCCGTGCGTCGGCGCGAAGTCGGCGCTTGCGCATGGTACATTGAAGACTATCGTCTGCTGGTCCGTCGAGAGCGGCTGGGACGACGTGCGCATCCACCGCGAGCTGCTGGATTGGGCTTTCCATTATCGCGATGACCCGGGCCTGTTTCGCAGCATCGCCTTCATCTTTGCCAGCCCGGGCGAGCTTTCGGAAGAACGATTCGAGAAGGCGATGTGGGAGCGGATCCAGTCATTGGCGGACAAGGACGCCTGGCTGAACCAGCCCTACGATCCACGAGTCAGCGGCGATCCTGAGGACCCTCATTTTTCGCTCAGCTTTGGCGGCGAAGGCTTCTTCGTTGTCGGCATGCATCCGAATGCCAGCCGTCCTGCGCGTCGATTCCCTCGGCCCGTGCTAGTCTTCAATCTGCACGATCAGTTCGAGCAGCTGCGGGACCAAGGGAAATACGAAAACATCCGCAAGGCCATCCTAGCTCGCGACGAGAAGCTGGCAGGTTCCGTGAACCCGATGCTCGCACGCCACGGTGATACAAGCGAGGCTGCGCAATACAGCGGCCGGCTTGTGAGCGAAAGCTGGCGCTGCCCCTTTGTCGACCCGCGTCGGGGCAAGCAGGAGCGTGCGGAAGCCGAATGAACACCCAACGCATAACGCCGCGCTCTGCGGCTGGATTTGAACTGCGCGCAGGCCAGCTTCTCACGGTCGTCGATCCCGAAGGCGTGCAAGTGGCCGACTTGCTCGCCTTCAGCCGCGACGACACGCGGGAGGTGATCAGCAATGGGCGCACCTTTGACTACGAAGAGACAATTCGCCTCACCACCGGCAATCGTTTGTGGTCCAATCGTTCTAACGTGCTGATGACGATCGAGGCGGACAATGTGGGCTGCCACGATTTCCTCTTGACGCCGTGCAGCGAGCACACGTTCCGCCACTTTTACCCCGACAAGCCGGTCCATCGCGGCTGCTTCGGAAATCTTGCAGAGGCTCTGGCGCCGTGGAGCATCACGCCTGACGCGATCCCAGTCGCCTTCAACTGCTTCATGAATGTGCCGCTGAATGGCGAAGGCAAAGTCAGCGTCCTGCCGCCCATCAGCAAAGCAGGCGACTCGATCTCGCTGAGAGCAGAGAAGGACCTGATCGTCGGTCTCACCGCCTGCTCTGCCTATGACAGCAACGGAGGAAGCTTTAAGCCGATCGACTACCGGATCGACGGCTGAGCACCTGCCGCTTTCATCCGGAAATTAGCTGAGAAAAGACCGGGGCGGGCTTGAGCCCCGCCCCGGCTGTAAGGCTGGGAGAAGAGAACGGCGCCCCATGACTGACGCCGCCCCCGGCCGCTCAACCGGCCGATCATCCCGGAAGGGGTTGACCGCTCGGAAAAGCCGCGCAACAAACGCTAATGATAATCGTTCGCAAATTAAAGCCCCAATTTGAACGTTCAGGAGATGCCGGAATGTACCAGTTCGTCGATCGTCCGCTCGAGAGCCTCGATTGCGGTTGCCGCTTTCTGGTCTGGTCGATGCGCGCATGGGTTACATCGATGGGCCAACATACCTGCCCGGCACAAGCGCTCGCCCCTGCGTTCGCCCGCTGGCGCATGATCGGAGGCCTCCAAGCGTTTCACCGCACCATGCTCCTGTTCAACCGCGATGCGCTGGAGACATTCGGATTTGCGCCGCTGGCATGCAGCCGTGTCTCCGAGCATGAAGCCATCATCCTCAGCTTGTTGATGGCTCTGCGCGACAACGGAGCAGGCACCGCCCGCGACACACTGGAACTCATCTTGCAGGAGGACGCAGTCGGAGACCTGCTCGACTCGCTCTCGAAGGTGGGTGCCGCGCTCGCCGTAGCCGGCATATTTCCCAGCGATACGGTTGCCGCGCCTGGCAGTGGGAACTGAGCGCGGCCGCTTTCTCGCGATTCTGCAGCGGGCGCGACAATCAGGATGATGCCGTTAGCGTCGAAATTCTTGAGCCGCTAGCTGAACCCCGCGCCATCAGCGCCGGCATCAAACACGCCATGGCTTCGCTCGCCGGGATGAGGCCGGTCAATCCTGGCGCATCCCCAGGTCGTCACATGCAAGACCGGAGGAGCGCCCCTGGACGGGCGACAACTTAGAGTCTGTCGAAGAGGGTCAACATCCGCTCCCACGCCTTGTCGGCCTCGATGGGGTCGTACGCGGGTGAGTCCGGTACGCACCAGCCATGGTCGGCGGGATAGACCTCGATCTCTGCCGGCACTCCGGCGGCATCAGCGGCCTTGCGCAACTGCTCCTTGACGGAAGGATCCTTTGCATCGTCGTTGCGGGCGATCGCGAACAGGTATGCGGCCTTCGTCCGGGCCAGCAAGCGATGCGGGCTGTCCGGCTCGTCCGTCACCAGCCCTGCCCCATGGAACGAGGCTGCCGCACCCACTCGCCTGGGGGCGGCAGCGGCTGTGCGCACTGTGAATGGGCCGCCCATGCAGTACCCGTTGCTGCCGATCCCGCGGGTCTTATCTACCGCCGCTTCTCCATCAAGAAACGTGACGTATGCGCCCGCGTCGCGCGTTACCGCCTCTGTCGTGAGCGCCTCGCGCAGCGGCTTGATCTTGGTTTGCCCCTCCGGCGTGCGAAACTCCGAGAAGCTCTGCAGGATGGGTGCGGGCCCGCCGCGGTAGTACTGGTTGACGCAAAGGACGGCGTACCCTGCCGCAGCCAGCCGGCGAGCCATCACCTTCTTGGCTTCCCGCAAACCTGCGATGTCCGGCCACATCACGATTCCAGGGTGCGCACCTTGTGCGGGATAGACGAAGAAGGCGTCAGCGATGCCGTCCGCGGTGGTAATCTCCACCATGCGTTCCCGCAGATTGCTGCTCGTGCCGGCCGCGCGCACGTCTGCGGTGCACCCAGCCAAAGCAATCGCGGCGCCAAGGACGGTGAACTCACGACGGCTTACCGCTCGGTTGCCCTCTCCGGAGTCTTGCCCTTGAGCGGTCGGATCCTCGCACATGCTCGCACTCCAATTTGACTTGCTAACGGCCAAGCTTAGCCAAGAGCAAAGCCGCGGGCCAGTGATTGCTCGGCCATAGCAACGGCCGCTCAATCGTTGGCGAAGTTCAACTCGACGTTTACGGCGTTCGGATCCACGAGGAATATCTGCCGGATCGAACCGTTCGCCACGTCATTCACCCGATACAGCAGTTCCATGGCATCGAGCTTTTCACGAGCGGCTTCAAAGCCCCGGCATCGGAAAGCGACGTGATGGACCCCATTGGTGGACTGCCCCGGCATGTACCCATCATACCGCTCCGAGGCTGGGTCCTTCCAGACGAGGTGAACGATTGCAGCGCCTGAGCCATCGCGCATCCACGCGCCACGAAAGCCAGCAGCAACCCCGAGGTTTTCACTGCGGGTCAGGCCCAGCACCCGCTCGTAGAACGCCGCCGTTGCTTCAAGATCGTGGGTAAGAATGTTGATGTGATCGATGCCGCTGACCAGCATGGTCGCTCTCCCGTGCTTTTCCTCATTGATGAGGCGGTGCAGCAAGGGGCGCAAGAACTATCGGCTGGCTGCTCAGCTCTGGAAGACTACCGTGCGCGTGCCGTTCAGGAGCACCCGGTCCTCCAGGTGCAAACGTACCGCTTCGGCCAGAACCCGACGCTCGATATCGCGGCCCTTGCGAACCATGTCATCCGGTGTGTCCGCGTGGGTGACCGCTTCCACGTCCTGGTGGATGATCGGGCCCTCGTCCAGATCCGCTGTCACGTAGTGCGCAGTCGCGCCAATCATCTTCACCCCGCGCGCGTGAGCCTGATGATATGGCTTGGCCCCCTTGAAGCCTGGCAAAAACGAGTGATGGATGTTGATGCAGCGCCCAGAGAGGAAGGCCGCCATCTCGTCTGAGAGTATCTGCATATAGCGCGCGAGCACCACCAGTTCGGCTCGGCTGTCCTCCACGATGGCGCGCACCTGCGCTTCCTGCGCCGCCTTGGTGTCTTTCGTCACCGGCAAATGGTGGAAGGGAATATCGCCGATCAACGGCACGTTCAGCACTTCGCGGGGGTGATTACAGACGATGCCCACCACTTCCATGGTCAACTCGCCAATTCGCTGGCGATAGAGCAAGTCCGCAAGGCAATGGTCAAACTTGCTGACCATCAGCAGCACGCGCCTCGGCCGGTCGCGGCGCAGCATCGACCAGGCCATGCCGTATTCGTGGGCGATCGGCCCGAAGCCTTCGCGGATGTCCTCACGGTCGGCCGCGCCGGGATCGAAGGCCACGCGCATGAAGAACTTGTTCTCGGCGAGGTCGTTGAACTGCTGCGCCTCGATGATGTTGCCGCCGACTTGCGCCAGGTATCCCGTCACCCGGGCGACAATGCCGGGTCTGTCGACACACGAGAGAGCCAGGATCAGCGGTTCGGCCATCAAGCAGCCGCGCGCTTGCTCAGCGCCGCCTCGCATTCCGTGACCAGCGCGCCGATGATCTCGGCAACGGGTTCCTCCTTGGTCACCATCCCGACGGATTGACCCGCCATGAGCGAACCGTTCTCGACATCGCCATCTACAACCGCGCGACGCAGGGCGCCTGCCCAGTAATGCTCAATCTGGAGCTGCGCTTCGCCCATTACGACCTTTTCCTCATCGAGCAGCTTGGCGACTTCGATCTGCTTGGCGGTGAACGCTTCGGTGCCCCTGTTCTTGAGAGCCCGGACGGGGATCACCGGAAGCCGTCCATCCACTTGCACGGAGGCGACAGCATCGCGGGCGGACGCGCGGAAGAATGCCTTCTTGAAGTCCGGGTGCGCAATGGACTCGCTTGCGCACGCAAAGCGAGTGCCAAGCTGCACGCCAGCCGCGCCCATCTCAAGGTAACCGGCGATGGCCTCACCCCGCCCGATGCCACCTGCAACGAACACCACGTTCTCGGCTGCCAAGCTCGGCAGAATTTCCTGTGCGAGCACCGAAGTCGAAACCGGGCCGATATGTCCTCCGGCTTCCATCCCCTCGATCACCAGCGCGTCTGCACCGGAGCGCAGCAGCTTCTTGCCGAGCGCAAGCGTGGGAGCAAAGCAGATGACTTTCGCTCCGCTGCCCTTGATCGCCTCAACGCTACCCTTGGGCGGTATGCCACCTGCGAGCACCACGTGACCGATACCGTGCTCCGTGCAGACACCGATGAGGTCGAAGAGCTGAGGGTGCATGGTGATCAGATTGACACCAAAGGGCTTGCCGGTCAGCGCCTTCGTGGCCGCAATCTCGGCATCGAGCAGCTCGGGTGTCATTGCGCCGCAAGCGATCACGCCAAAGCCGCCGGCATTGCTGATCGCGGAAACGAGGTTACGCTCCGATACCCAGGACATCGCGCCGCACAGGATCGCATACTCGCTGCCGAGGAACTGCGCACCGCGCGCCATCAGCGCGGAAGTCTTGGGAGAGGCGGCCATCAATGCTCCGTGTACCCGCAATGGGAAAGGCAGGCGCCTTAGGCCGGGGCGCTCCTTCGCACAAGCTGGGAGGAGCGCAAACGCCCCCTGCCGCTTACGAGGGCGTCCTTCAGAGCACGCTTAAGCCGTTGCATCCATGCCATAGGCGGTGTGGAGCACACGCACCGCCAGCTCGGTCTCATCCGCGTCGATCAGGACGGAGACCTTGATTTCGCTGGTCGAGATTGCCTGGATATTGATGCCGCGGTCCGCCAGCGTGCGGAACATCGTCGATGCCACGCCTGCATGGCTGCGCATGCCCACACCCACGACGCTGATCTTGGCGACCTTGTCGTCGGAGATCAGCCGGTAGTAGCCAATGGCTTCCTTGCGCTCCTCCAGCATCGCTTGCGCGCGCAGGAGGTCGGCCTGCGGGACCGTGAAGGTCACGTCCGTCTCGGCCTTTTCCTTGGCGACGTTCTGGATGATCATGTCCACGTTGATGTTGCCATCGGCGAGCGGGCCGAAGATGGCCGCGACGGCGCCGGGCTGATCGGGCACGCGCGTCAACGTGATCTTGGCTTCGTTCTTGTCGGCGGCGATGCCGGTGATGAGCTGGCGTTCCATGTCGCTTCCTTCGAGTTCCTCATCGCTGACAATCATCGTTCCCGGCAGATCATCGGCGGGCGGCGCGCTTTCATCGATGAACGACGAGAGCACCTGAACCCGCACCTTCTCTTTCATGGCCAGGCTGACCGAGCGGGTCTGCAGCACCTTCGAGCCCACTGAAGCAAGCTCGAGCATTTCCTCGTACGTGACCAGTGGTAGCTTGCGCGCCTTGGCGACGATGCGAGGATCGGTCGTATAGACCCCGTCGACGTCCGTGTAGATGTCGCAGCGGTCCGCCTGCACTGCCGCTGCCACAGCCACGGCCGAAGTATCCGAACCGCCGCGGCCCAACGTCGTCACCCTGCCCTGCGGCGACACGCCCTGGAAGCCGGGGATCACTGCGATTTCGCCACTCGCCATGGAAGCGGTTAGCGCTTCGGCGTCGATGTCCTCGATCCGCGCTTTGGCATGCGCGTCGTCTGTGCGGATGGGCACTTGCCAGCCCAACCAGGAGCGCGCCTTGCAGCCCATGGCCTGCAGCGTCAGCGCCAGCAGACCCGATGTCACTTGTTCGCCGCTCGCCACCACCACATCGTACTCAGCCGGATCGTAAAGCGCATTCGCCTCGCGGCAGAAGTTGACGAGGCGGTCGGTCTCGCCTGCCATGGCCGAAACGACTACAGCCACTTCATGCCCAGCTTCCTGCTGGCGCTTGACGATACCAGCCACGCGCCGGATGCGCTCGGTGCCGGCCATGGAGGTGCCGCCGAATTTCATCACGATGCGGGCCACGTCGCAACTGCTCCTTCGATCGCCTGAGCCCCAATGTTCGGGCAGGTGGATTAGAGTCGGGCGCGCTGTTAGGGGTAGGTTATGAACAATGCAATAAGTCCGGACACTATTCGCCCCGAGGAAGCTGCGCACTTCGGCGCGCTGGCCGCAGAGTGGTGGGATCCAAAAGGGTCCTCGGCGATGCTGCACCGGCTGAACCCGGTACGACTCGCCTTCATCCGAAAGGCGATAGATGCGCACTTCTTCACGGATGCGGAGGCGCTGAAACCGCTTTCGGGCCGCCGAGCGCTCGATGTCGGCTGCGGAGCCGGGCTGCTGGCAGAACCCCTGGCCCGTCTTGGTGCGGACGTCACGGGAATCGATGCGGCACCCGAAAACATCGCCGCAGCATCGGCGCACGCACTCGCGATGGGGCTTTCGATCGATTACCAGGCCGGCGAGATCGGAGCGATCGCCCCCAGGGGTATCGATCTTGTCTGCGCCATGGAAGTCATCGAGCACGTTGCGCACAAGGGGGCTTTCGTGGCCGCCCTTTCCGATGCGCTCGCACCGGGAGGGCTGCTGGTGGTCTCCACGCCCAACCGTACTGCCCGTTCGCGCTTGTTATTGGTCGAGGCGGCGGAACGCCTCGGGCATGTGCCGCGCGGCACGCACCGCTGGAGCGACTTCGTGACGCCCGAAGAGCTCAGCGAGCTGCTGACGGCCGCGGGACTGGTGATGAGCGCTCCTCGCGGCATCGGCTGGTCGCCGTTAGCGGGGCTCCACCTGACAGACGATCTCGCGCTCAACTACATCGTGACAGCAACCCGCGCCTGATCGCTGTTCCCGAAAGGGAACTACCCCTCTCCGCACGTCCGAGCGAACATGCTCTCCAGACTGGGGACAATCCCGGCTTGATAGGAGAGGGATATGGACAGGCTGCGGGTCATCCAATGGACCACCGGCAAAGTGGGCAAACTATCGTTGCGCGCAATTCTCGACGATCCGCGACTGGAGCTTGTCGGTGTCTATGCCTACTCCGACAGCAAGTCAGGCACTGACGCCGGCGATCTGTGTGGACGGGCACCTACCGGCATCAAAGCGACCAACGACATCGACGCACTGCTCGCGCTCGGCGCCGATACGGTCCTCTACACGCCTTTCCAGGCGGACTTGGACCATGCGGTTCGGCTGCTTGAAAGCGGGCTCGACGTCGTTAGCACCAACCTGTTCCTTAATGTCGGCGGCATTCAGGGGGAAGTTCAGGAGAAGCTGGAGGCAGCCTGCCAACGCGGGGGCAGTTCGCTGTATATCACGGGCATCAACCCTGGCTGGATCAATTCGGTTGTGACTGCCATCACGGCGATCTGCCGCGACGTCGATTACGTCGGCACCACGGAATCGGCGGACTGCTCGGTCTACGAATCCGTCGAGACCTGGACCTTGCTCGGGATGGGCGAGCCGGGCGGCATGACCGACGATCTGATGAAGCGGGCGCATGACTGGCTGATTCTGTTTCGCGACGTTGTCGTCCGCATCGGCGCTGCACTGGAAATCGCCTATGACGATATCGAGTTCTTCTGCGAGTACGCCACGGCTGCCGAAGACGTGGACCTCGGATGGTTCAAAATGGGCGAAGGCACCAATGCGGCTCTGCGCGGCGGCTGGAACGGCAAAGTCGGCGGCAGAACCGTCGTGCAGATGAAGGTCGTCTGGTATCTCACCAAGAAGCTTGCCGAAGGGTGGGAGATCGACGCGGATCAGTATCGCCTGGAAGTGAAAGGCGACCCCGACGTCGATGTGAAGATGCGCTTCACTCCGCCCGAGCACTGGGGAAATCATGACTGGGACACGATGACCGCACTCCCTGCGGTAAATGCCTTGTTTCAGATCAAGGCGGCCCGTCCTGGCATTCTTGGCCTTCGCGACGTCGGCCTTCCGCACGCTCCTGTTGGTGAGTGGATGCGGGCGCGGCGAGCCGGCCACTAGTCTTCAGGTGCGCATTACCGCGGCTCCACGAGTTCGGCTCTACTTGTCTCTCGACTACGAAGGTCAAGGCGCTTAATCCTGGATCAGGTCGTGCCATGCTGTGGCACGACATTCGCATTTTTGAGCGCTGTGTTGGGGGATGGGATGGACGAGAAGATGCAGCGTCTCGCGCACTTTGATGTCGGCCTCTGGTTCGCTCGCCCCTTCACGCAAACCATAGCGCGGCTCGCGCTAGGCGCGGCCTGCGGTGTTGCAATGGTCGTCCTGCGACTGACGATCGACATGTTGGCCCCCGGTGCCGGGCCGTTTGCCACGGTCTACCCGGCTATTCTCCTGGCGACCCTGTATGGCCGATGGGAAGCAGGATTGGTCGCTTACGGGATCTGTTTCCTTTGGGGCTGGTCCCAGGTGCTGCCGATGGCTGACCTCATGACTTCCGATGCCAGCAAATTCGCCCACGTGGCGCTACATGCCGCCTCAGCACTGATCGCTCTTGCCTTTGCCGAGAGGTTTCGTCGGGCCGTAGAGGCCGCCCAGCAGCACGGCGAGGCGGAGATCGAGCGTCGTGCCGTCCTCCTGGCGGAGCTGGAACACCGCACCAAGAACAACTTCGCGCTCGTCGCAAGCCTGCTCGAGCTTCAAAAGCGACGCGAGGACTCTGAACAGGTCCGCCGGGCTTTCGACGATGCAATCGGTCGCGTGCGGACTTTCTCGGAGGCCTACACCCACCTTGCAGGGGAGCAAGGAGAAGGCGTCATGGTCGAGATGCAGCCTTATCTGGAGCGGATGCTGGCGCGGGCCAGCAACGCGATGCTCCCCCCGCAGGTGAGAGTGTCAGGTCGCTTTTCAGAAGCGAGTCTGCCTCGCGAGGCTGCCGTGGCCATCGGCCTCTTCGCTAACGAAGCATTGACCAATTGTGCCAAGTACGCCTTTCCCGACGGGCGCGCAGGCTTGGTGGAGATCACGTTTGACGTGGATAAACAAGGCTGGTGCCTTATCATCCGGGACAATGGCGTAGGCGACGTAGCGCCCCCTCCTGCGCACAGCGGCGGCGGGATCGGGACACAACTGCTCGAAGCGTTCGCCCGTCAGGCCCGCGCGCGCCATGCTACAAGCTACGCGTCATGCGGGTGTGAAGTCTCTCTGATCTACGAGCGGGACGAAGCCTGAGCCTCAACGCAGCGCCTGCTCCCAGGCTGTCGGATCGAAGCCCACCAGCAGGCCGCTTGAATACTCCACGACGGGCCTCTTGATGCAGCTGGGGTTCGCCGCCATCAGAGCGACGGCCTTGTCGGCATCAAGGCCTGTCTTAGCGGCATCTGGCAGCGCCCGGAACGTGGTTCCGCGGCGGTTGAGCAAGACTTCCCAACCCACCTGATCTACCCACCGCACTAGCTGCTCACGATCCACCCCCTGCTTTTTGTAGTCGTGGAAGCGGTACCCGAAGCCCTGCTGGTCAAGCCAAGCGCGCGCCTTCTTGATCGTGTCGCAATTCGGAATGCCAAACATCGTCAGTGTCATCACAGCCTCTTAACGCCAGTCCTGCCCATAAACAAAGCGGATGCGGCAGCTGATCATCAAGGCCGCTGACCGCGACGTGCCAGGCGGCCAGCCAGGGACGAAGCCGCACCCGCAGGGATGGCCAGCAGGCATAGGAACAGGAAACCGACGCCCCACAGCGGGCCGGAGCCGTTGTTGAGCCACATGATCGGGAGCTGGCAGAAGGTAAACAACGCTCCCGCCACCCATCCCAAGCGCCGTAGCAATACCCCCGCTCCGGCGGATAGAAGGATCGAACCGGGATACCATAGCGCCCAGTAGGCTTCGGCATCCCAAGGCTCCTCAACGCCTTCAACGTGACTGACCAACAGCCAGTAGGCGTGGCCGACAACGAGCACTACAAAGATCGGGAGCGAGCGCCTCAGCATACGCGCTTCTTTCCCGCACTTGGAGCCACATAACAGGTGCTCATGTGATTTCCCGCTCGAAGTGGTGAATGCGGGGATTGGCGCAGGCGAAGAGGGTATAGTCCTCGTAGTACTCGGCGAGGCCCCTGCCCTGAACCGGGCCATGCTCGACGTGGCGCGCCCAAGCGCGGGCGGTAGCTTCGTCCGCCCACTCCGAGATAGCCACGACTTCGCCATCCTCCGAGGCGTAGCTCTTGAAAGCGAGATAGCCCGGCTGCTGCACCGCCAGCTCAAGCATGCGAGCCGCGTCAGCAGCATAGGCCGCGGCATCGATTTCGGCACGTTTACGGTTGCGGAAGACGACGAGGAACATGCCCTCTCCATAGCGCCGGCTGGACAAAGCGCCAATCGCGCGACAAAGCCAGCCCCATGAGCGTCAACAGCTTCGGCCACCTTTTCCGTTTCACCACCTGGGGCGAAAGCCATGGGCCGGCACTCGGCGCGGTCGTGGACGGGTGCCCGCCCGGCCTCGCAATCACCGAGGACGCGATTCAGCCCTACCTTGATGCGCGCCGCCCCGGACAATCGAAGTTCACGACACAGCGGCAGGAGCCGGACCAGGTCCGTATTCTCTCGGGTGTGTTCGAAGGCAGGACGACGGGTACTCCGATTTCGCTGATGATCGAGAATGTGGACCAGCGTTCCAAGGACTATTCCGAGGTGGCCCAGGCGTACCGTCCCGGCCATGCGGACTACGCTTACGACGCCAAGTACGGCTTCCGCGATTACCGCGGCGGCGGCCGCAGTTCGGCGCGCGAGACCGCAGCGCGCGTTGCGGCCGGTGGCGTTGCGCGGCTGGTGATTCCGGAAGTGTCGATCCTGGCCTATGTGGTCGAGATTGGCGGCGATACGATCGATCGCGCGAGCTTCGATCCTGCCGAGATCTATCGCAATCCCTTCTTCTGCCCCGATGCCAGCGCCGCCGAGCGCTGGGCCGAGCAGGTCTACGCCGTGCGCAAGGCAGGCTCGTCTATTGGCGCGGTTGTGGAGTGCGTCGCAACGGGAGTGCCCGCGGGCTGGGGCGCGCCATTGTATGGCAAGCTGGACGCGGACCTCGCCGCTGCGATGATGGGGATCAACGCGGTCAAAGGGGTGGAAATCGGCGATGGCTTCGCTGTCGCTCGCCTCACTGGTGAACAGAACGCCGACCCAATGCGTCCAGGAGCGCAAGGGCCTATGTTCGAGGCCAACCACGCGGGCGGTATCGCGGGCGGGATCTCGACGGGACAACCGGTGGTGGTGCGCGTCGCCTTCAAACCCACCAGTTCCATCCTTACACCACAGGCAACGATCACGCGCCCGGGCGAGAACGGACAGTCCGAAGCAACCGAACTGTTCACCAAGGGGCGCCACGATCCCTGCGTCGGCATCCGAGGGGCGCCGGTCGTCTCGGCAATGATGGCGCTGGTGCTCGCTGACCACAAGCTGCTGCATCGCGGTCAGTGCGGCACCTGACGCATAAAAGAGCGATCGTAGTTTCGTTCGATTGATCGCCAGAGCCGCACAGTCCGCCGACCGGTGATCGACAGTAGCGATCAAGCCAATCGGAGCTTCCGGCTACAAACTGACACCTTCAGAGCCTATCTCCCGTTGCGGTAACTCACCATGCAACGAGGGAGACACATTCATGGGTATTGTCGGAAGCACCATCAAGCCGTTCAAGAACACGGCGTTCCAGGCGGGCAAGGACTTCTTTGACGTCACCGAGAAGGACATCGAAGGCAAGTGGGCTGTGTTCTTCTTCTATCCCGCCGATTTCACCTTCGTCTGCCCGACCGAGCTGGAAGACCTTGGCGAGCAGTACGAGACTCTGCAGGGCATGGGCGTTGAGGTGTTCGGCGTTTCAACCGACACCCACTTCAGCCACAAGGCCTGGCACGACACGTCCGAGAAGATCGGCAAGCTCAAGTACGCGTTCCTGGGTGACCAGAACCACGCTCTCACCAACAACTTCGGCGTGCTGCGTGAAGGCGTTGGCCTTGCCGACCGTGCGACCTTCGTGGTCGATCCGGACGGCGTGATCCAGCTCGTCGAGATCACTCCCGAGGGCGTGGGCCGCAACGCCACCGAACTCGTCCGCAAGATCAAGGCTGCCAAGTACTGGCGCGAGCACCCCGGCCAGGTTTGCCCGGCCAATTGGGAAGAAGGCAGCGAGACGCTCGCTCCTTCGCTCGACCTCGTCGGCAAGCTCTGATTCGCTCGAATTATACGATCCAGGCGGCGCCTGACGCTGCCTGAGGAGCGGCCCCGGGGCTCACCCCCATCAGCCCCGGGGCCGCCAACCTCCTCCAAAGACAAAGACCCGGAGTTTCGACCATGCTCGACGCCAATCTGAAGCAACAGCTCTCGCAATATCTCGGCATGCTGCGCGAGCCGATTGAGCTCGTCGCCTCGCTTGGCGACGATGCGAAGTCGGCGGAAACGCGCGAACTGCTGGAGATCATATCCGACCTTTCCGACAAGGTCACCGCCACGTTCGATGGCGACGACGCGCGCCGCCCCAGCTTCATCATCCGCCGCGCCTCCGACGCTACGAAGTGGGTCCGCTTCGCCGGGCTGCCACTCGGCCACGAGTTTACCTCACTGGTGCTGGCGTTGCTGTGGGCCGGCGGCCATCCGCCTAAGGTTTCTGACGAGACGCTGGAGCAGATCCGCAATCTGGAAGGTGATTTCGAGTTCGAGATGTACTTCTCGCTCTCGTGCCACAACTGCCCCGACGTGGTGCAGGCGCTCACCCTGATGGCGCTTTATAATTCGCGAGTCACCGCGACCCTGATCGAGGGCGGCACGTTCAAGCAGGAAGTCGACGAACGCGGCGTGATGGCCGTGCCTGCGGTTTTCCTGAACGGCCAAATGTGGGGTTCGGGCAAGATGAGCGTGGAGGAAATCCTCGCCAAGCTCGACACCGGAGCCGAAGCCCGCGCCGCGGCCAAGCTCGCCGACAAAGAACCTTACGAAGTGCTGGTCATCGGCGGCGGCCCTGCGGGAGCAGCCTCGGCCATCTACACGGCGCGCAAGGGCTTCCGCACCGGCATCGCCGCCGAGCGCCTCGGCGGCCAGGTGCAGGACACGATGGGCATCGAGAACTTCATCTCCGTACCCTACACCGAGGGGCCGAAGCTTGCAGGTGCGCTGGAGCAGCACGTTGGGGAGTACGACATCGATTCCATGAACCTGCTGCGGGCTGAAAAGCTGATCCCGGCCAAGCAGCGGGGCGGCATGCACGAGGTCGTGTTTGCCAACGGTGCATCGCTCAAGGCTCGCTCAGTAATCCTCACTACCGGCGCGCGCTGGCGCAACCTCGGCGTGCCCGGCGAAGCCGAATACCGCAACAAGGGCGTTGCCTACTGCCCGCACTGCGACGGACCGCTGTTCAAGGGCAAGCGCGTGGCCGTGATCGGCGGCGGCAACTCCGGCGTGGAAGCCGCGATCGATTTGGCCAACATCGTCGGCCACGTCACCCTCATCGAGTTCGACAGCAAGCTACGCGCCGATCAGGTGCTGCAGGACAAGCTGCGCTCGATGCCGAACGTCGACATTCTCACCTCCGCCCAGACCACCGAGGTCGAGGGCGATGGCGAAAGAGTGAACGCGCTCGTCTACAAGAATCGCGAGACTGGCGAGGAGCACAAGATCGAGCTGGAAGGTGTGTTCGTGCAGATCGGACTCGTGCCCAACACTGAGTTCCTCAAGGACTCCGGCCTCGAAATGACGCGCTTCGGCGAGATCGTCGTGGACGCGCACAATGCCACCAACCTGCCGGGCGTCTTCGCGGCGGGAGATGCGACGACGGTGCCGTACAAGCAGATCATTATCGCCATGGGTGAAGGCTCGAAGGCAGCGCTCAGCGCGTTCGACTACCTGATCCGGAACGAGGCAGTCGAAGATATCGCGCAAGGCTTCCAGGAGGCTGTCGCGGCAGAGTGAAGTCCTCGGGTCGCACTGAAGGCTGGAGGGCGGTGGTTTCAGGACTGCCGCCCTTTCTGTTTACAAGCTCGCGGCGAATTTGCTCGATCAGCGCCGCCGCTTTAGAATGATGTAGACGGCGCCTGGCCCTCCGTGCCGCCGATGAGCCCCGCGAATGGCGGCGATGGCACTCGCATGCTCGCTGGCGCCGAGCCAGTCCATCAGCTTGGCCCGGATGGCCCCGCGCGCAGTGCCCCGATCGGCAGCTTCGGCGGGACGCGGCTTTCCAGTGACCACGAGCACCACTCGGGCGCCCATGGCCTTGGCTTGCGAGAGCCCATGGATCAGGCGGCTATATGCCTGATCCAGCGTCGAGCCGTGAAGATCGAGGCTGAAATCCGGCTCCATACCGCCGCGTGCTACCTTGCGCTCCCACGACGAATCGAGCCCAACCTTGTCGTGCCCAGAGCGAGCAGGAGGTGCGGGCCGCACAGCTGTGCTGGAGATGACGCTGCCGGTCTGACGTGCTTTCGGGTGCGGCGCGGAACCAGGGGGCGAACTCGCCGCTTGCGGCAATGGCTCCTTCGGGAGCTGCGGCGCAGCATCGATACGGGCCGCCTTTTGCGGGTTGAGGGGCTTCACGGTCTCCGCCACTCTACGCCAGACCGCGGCTTCCTCGGGGGATAAGCGCCGGGGCGGCCTCATCTTGCGCGCAGGCGGTCGAGCGTTCCCTTGGGAAGCAGGACGTAGGCCCGGCCGCGCCCGCTCATACCGCCGGCAATTCGCCGTGCATCCTCACCTGCTCCCCAGAAGGTGTCAAAGCGATTGGCACCCTTGATGGCGCCTCCGGTATCCTGCGCCACCCACAGTCCGTTTGCCACAGGGCGGTCCAGATCGAGCCAGACCGGCGCGCCCAACGGTACGAACCTGGGATCAGCCGCGACAGAGCTCTCCGCCCGCACTGGCACTCCCAGAGCACCAATCGGCCCGTCACCGGTAAGCTCCCGAAAGAAGACCCAGGTCTTGTTTTCGCGCATGAGAGCCCTGCCCTCAACCGGATTCTCCCGGATGTATTGGATGATGCCCTGCATCGAGCCGGGGTACTTGCCAGGACCTTCGCCCACCAATCCCCGCTCACGCATGAGAGCGCCGATACCTGTATACGCGTGCCCGTTCTGGCCCGCGTAACCGATCCGCATCATGCCCCCGTCAGGCAGCCGAATCCTTCCGGATCCTTGAACCTGCAGGAAGAAGAACTCGACAGGATCGCGAACCCAGGCGATCTCCAGGCCTTTGCCCGCAAGCGCACCATTCTCGATCTGCGTGCGATCATAGTACTGAGAAAAGCGCCCGTTCGCGTCGTAGCGGCCGATGGGCATGCGCCCGCTGGCGAGCGGTGGCGCGTCTCCCGGTCGAGCGCGAACGAGGTCTGCCGGCAGGGCGTAGACGGGGACCTCGTAGCCGGGGAGGCGCACGCGCGATCCGGCAATCTCGGGCTCGAAATAACCGGTCGCGAAGGCACGGCCGTCACCGACCTGAACGGCCTCGAAATACCGGTCGAAGAAGCTCTCAGCTTGACCATACGGCCAGCGTGCGAAAGCGTCGCACGCAGCCGTCCAATCGCCGGGTTGAGTTAAGCCGCTCACGTCGGCGCGCGCTGTCAGCTTCGGACAGCTTTCGCGGAACGAGAGCATGGCCGCTGCGGCATCGTCTTGACGGATGCGCAGCGAGGAAATTGAAGGCCCTTCACGCAGGCCAAGCTGGAGCGCGGTCTCCGCGGACGGCAGCGGAGGTGGCGTTGACGGCCTATTGGCCTCCGGCACCAGCCGTCCGCAAGCGGCCGCCAGCAAGGCCAAGCCACAAGCGGCTGCGAGCCGAACCCCACGCCGCAAGTGCAAGATCAGCCCTCGTCGGTCTCGTCGAGCAACCAGTCCGGATCGGGCGAGGAGACATCGCGGCTGAAAGTCCAGATATCCACCGCCTCGATCGCGTCATCCAGGGAACCGGCAACGACAGCACCTTCTGCGTTGCGCGTGACTGCTGCGATGTCACTGCGGAAGCGCACGGTTATCCGAGCGCGGTTGCCTTCCAGGCCAGCCGCAGTGATCGTGCTATCTTCGATTCGGATGAGGCGGTTGTCCAGCGTTTCGCCAGCTTCGTGCCGCGCGTCGATGGCAGCGGCAAAGCCGTCCGAAACCGCCGGATCGCACAAGTGGCGCAGTTCTTCCTTGTCGCCTTGCCAGAAGGCTTCGAGGATCATGCGGTATGCACTGCGTGAACCATCAATGAAGGCAAAGGGATCGAAGCGACGATCAGCTGCGGCGATTTCACGCAACCCACGCTCTACCGCCGGAGACACCGCAGGCATTTCGCGTTGGCGCGCGTTGGCTGGGCCAGTCCCGTCTTCTGACTTCGCAGGCGCCTGAACGCGTGGCGCACCAGCGGTTCCGCGGCGCCCCTCGACGCGACCGGGTACCGCCTCTTCCTCGTGCTCGGCTCTACGGCCCAACACAGAATAGAGACGCAGCCCCAAAAAGGCCGCGATCATCGCCAGGATTACGATTTCGACCGTCACGTCTAACTAACCGTCCTTCCTCTCCGTCGGATAGTCCGACAGCATAGCCCCAGATAGGTAATGTTTACAAATGAACAACGCGTGAGTTGCCGCGAAACTCTAAAAAAAGCGCCAGTCGGAGAGCATTCTGGATACGGCCGGATAGAAGTGGATCACGCTTCACAAAGGCGGGGGACAAGCGACTCGCGCATTGCCGCCGGGCCGCGCCGATGCTAGGCGCGCCCGCTAACACTACCGACCACTTCTTGAGAAAGCACCGGGCACAATGGCCGACGAAGGCAACATTATTTCCGACCTGAACGTGGATGGCGGCAACGGCGACGACAATGCTCCTGCCGCGGGAATCATCTCGCAGTATGTGAAAGATCTGTCGGTCGAGAATCCCAACGCCCCGCAGAGCTTCCAGTGGCAGGATCAGCCGCAAATCGACGTGCAGTTCAACATCGGCGCCAACCCGATCGAGGGCGAAGTCCATGAAGTGGAGCTGAAGATCGTGGTGACGTCCCGCAGCGATGCCGGGACAGCATTCGCGGTAGACCTTAGCTACTGCGCGCTGGTCGGCATGCGCAACCTGCCGGATGCGCAAGCGCACGCCTTCCTGTTCGCAGAGGCGCCGCGCATCCTGTTCCCCTTCGCTCGCCATATCATCGCTGAAGCCGTCCGCGATGCCGGGTTCGCGCCCCTGATGCTGGAGCCGATCGACTTCAACGGGCTCTATGTGCAGCAGCTCTCCTCGCAGCAGGGGGCCGGTGCCCCGCCCGCGGGGAACGCTTGATCATACGGTGGGGATGAGTCTCGCACTATGGGCCTCATCCGCAACGTTGGGACGATCGGCGGGCTGACAGCCGTCAGCCGCGTATTCGGCTTCGTGCGCGACATTCTGCTCGCGCGCGTGCTGGGCGCAGGTCTTGCGGCCGATGCATTCCAGCTCGCCTTCGTCCTGCCTAACACCTTCCGCCGCCTCTTTGCCGAAGGCGCCTTCTCGGTCGCCTTCGTGCCGATGTACACGCGCGCGCTCCACGGCGAGGAAGGCGAGGCCGCCGCAGTGCGCTTTGCCACCGATGTACTCGCCGTGTTCGTCTGGGTGCTGCTGGGCTTTTCCGCGCTCGCCATGTTGGCGATGCCCGGTATCGTATGGCTCCTCGCCAGCGAATATCAGAGCGTTCCCGGCAAGTTTGAACTTGCCGTTGCGCTTAGCCGCCTGACGTTCCCCTACCTTGGCCTTGTGAGCCTGGTGGCGATGTTCTCGGGCGTACTCAACGCGCATTCGAAATTCGCGCCTGGCGCCTTCGTGCCGGTGTTGCTCAACATCACGCTGATCACCGGCATCGTCGTGGGCTATTTCCTGCGAGAGGGTGGCGGCGATGACATCACCGTTGCCTGGTCCCTCGCGGCGGCAGTGTGTGCGGCGGGCGTGGTTCAGCTGGTCTACATGGCGTGGGCCACACGCAAGGCAGGGGTTCGGCTGACACTTACGATGCCGCGCCTCACGCCCGAAGTCAGGCGCATGGGCATGCTGATCCTTCCTGCCACCTTCGGCGCGGGCATCTACCAGATCAGCCAATTCGTCGACACGTTCTTCGCGACTTCTCTGGAACAGGGATCGCTCACGCTGCTGAAGTATGCCGATCGGCTCAACCAGATGCCCCTCGGCATCGTCGGCATCGCTCTTGGCACCGCGATCCTTCCGATGCTGGCGCGGCAGTTACAGTCGGGCGACGAGGACGGCGCGCAACGCCTGCAGGCGAACGCGGTCGAGATGGCGACACTGCTCACGATCCCCGCCGCCGCAGCGCTGGCTGTCTGTGCTCCGGCCTTCGTCACGGCCTTTTTCGTGGGCGGCAAGATGACCCTGGCTGACGGTGCGATCATGGCTCAGATCGTGGCGGCGCTCGTCTGCGGGCTGCCGGCCTACGTTCTGGTCAAAGTGTTCCAGCCCGGCTTCTTCAGCCGCGAGGACACGCGCACGCCCGTGTGGATTGCCGCGGGGTCGCTGGTCATCAACATCGGCGTCAACTTCATGGTCATACCGCGCTACGGCATCGTCGGGCTGGCTGCCGCGACCGCCTTCACCTCGACACTCAACGTCGCGACACTCTACGCCGTCCTTCACGCGCGCGGCTGGTTCCGGATGACGCCGACCCTCATCGCGCGGATCGCGCGGCAAGGGGTGGCCG
Source organism: Novosphingobium kalidii (assembly GCF_040534015.1). NCBI lineage: Bacteria > Pseudomonadati > Pseudomonadota > Alphaproteobacteria > Sphingomonadales > Sphingomonadaceae > Novosphingobium > Novosphingobium kalidii. Next base: position 268,203 of record NZ_JBEWLY010000013.1, on the reverse strand, counting down.
CAGCAGTGATGGCGTTCGCTCTTTGGCTGCTGCTGCCATTGATGGCCGAGCGTTATCATGGCAGCCTGTTCGAGCGCGCATGGTCGCTGAGTGTCCTCGTGGCTGCGGGGGGGATCGTCTTCTTCAGCATCGCCTGGCTCGTAGGCGCGCTCGACAAGAGCCACTTCGCCCAGCTACGGCGGCGCCGACCGGCCAAGCAGCCGGCTAATCTTTCGGAATAATCAGGTCCTGCACATGCGCATCGTCTCCGGCATCCAGCCTACCGGCAATCTGCACCTCGGCAACTATCTGGGCGCAATCCGCAACTGGGTGCGCATGCAGGACGACGCGCAAGCTCAGGGCGGGCAGTGCCTGTACTTCCTGGCAGACCTCCACGCGATCTCGATGCCGCACGTCCCGGGGGATCTTACGTCCAACACCCGTGAGATGGTTGCGGCACTGGTTGCGTGCGGGATCGATCCAGAGCGTTCGATCCTGTTCAATCAGGCGCAGGTGCCGCAGCACGCCGAACTGCAGTGGCTGCTGAACGGCACGGCCCGGATGGGCTGGCTTAACCGCATGACTCAGTGGAAGGACAAGGCGGGCAAGAACCGTGAGGGTGCCAGTGTCGCACTATTCACTTATCCGGTGCTGCAAGCCGCCGACGTCCTGCTTTACCAAACCACCCACGTGCCAGTGGGCGACGATCAGAAACAGCATCTGGAGCTTGCCCGCGACATAGCGCAGAAGTTCAACAATGACTTCGCGTCCGAAGATGCGCCGGTTTTCACGTTGCCGGAACCGTTCATCCCGGCTGAAGCTGCCCGGATCATGAGCTTGCGCGACGGCTCGGCCAAGATGAGCAAGTCTGACCCTTCGGACATGAGCCGAATCAATCTCACCGACGATGCCGATACGATCATGCAGAAGGTGAAGAAGGCCAAGACCGACCCCGAACCTCTGCCTTCCGACAAGGAGGGTCTGGCGGGGCGTACCGAGGCGACCAACCTGGTGGGCATTTTTGCCGCCATGTCGGGCGAAAGCGTTGAAGGCGTGCTGACCCGCTTTGGCGGAGAAGGCTTTGGCAAGTTCAAACCCGCTCTGGGCGAGTTGCTGGTGGAAAAGCTCGCGCCGATCAACCAGCGCTTTGTGGAGCTGCGCGGCGACCACAGTGCGCTCGACGCTATCCTGAAGAGCGGTGCTGAAAAGGCCCGGACCCTTGCCCTGCCCACATTGGACGCGACGTACAACGCGCTGGGCCTCGTACGCGGCTGAGCCGGGAGACACCCGGTCAGCCGGATGGGCCCACAAGTGCAGCACGGCGCCTGATCCACGCGCCTGACAGGGCGCTCACCGCGGCAAGCGCGTCGAGACCTTGGGGATCCTGCTTGTGGTCGCCCGCGATGAGGAGGCCGAACACGCGTGCGACGCTCCAATCCGCAAAGGGGCGATCAACAAGTTGCATCACATCGCCCGCGGCAACCTCGCCTTCCTCAAGCACTCGGTAGTACCACCCGGAGCGTCGCGACCTTATCATCGACTTCATCACCGCGGCGCCATCGAAACGGTGATCAAGCTTCCAGCAGGGCTGCCGGCCCTGAGTGACTTCGACGAGCGCCGAGCCCAGGCGCCACTTGTCGCCGATGCAGACCGCGTCCTCGGTCAGCCCATGCGTGGAGATGTTTTCGCCAAATCCGCCAGGCGCGCTCAACAACGGGTGGTGACCGACGGCTTGCCGCCACCACTCATAGTGGTCTGCGGGATAGTGGTGGATTGCCTTCTCCGGGCCGCCATGAACGGAGAGGTCCGCTTGCTCATCACCCGCGAGACCCAACGTAGCCACGTGCACGGGGTCGGTTGCCGGCCGCTTTGCAATTGCGCTCGATTCGGTGCCTCGGAACGGCACGGCCTTTCCGCAGTTGATCGATAGAATCGGGGTCGTCATCGCAGATCGAGTTTCCTACATTCAAAAGTGCAGAGGCGAGCGGGAGTGCACAACAGGATCATGGACGCCCCCGAGTGCATTTTGCCGCATAAGTGCCTCTATTCAACCGGTATTCAGCCGGACTTATGTAATCGACGGGAAGTGTCTGGGTGAGCCGCGTCGGGAGAGGCGTCTCGGGTCGCTCGACCCATGGAGAACAAAAGCATGACCAAAATCCCCAAAGACGGCCTGGGCCGCTTGCGGGCCGTGGCCGTGGTGATGATGCTGGCGACACTCGCCGCCTGCGCTTCGCCGTTCCGCGCCGAGGTTTCGCGATTCCAGTCGCAACTTCCAGCCCCGGCTGGCCAGACATTTGCAGTGGTTGCGGACGATCCATCCATGGCCGGTGGCATCGAATTCAACAACTACGCACGCCTTGTAGAGGCGAAACTGGCGCAGCAGGGTTACACTCCTGTGGCGAATCCTGAACAGGCGCAGCTTCTTGTCCGTTTCGATTATGGCGTGGACAAAGGTCGCGAGCGCATCCGCTCCACCGGAGTGGGCGCTTACCCGGCATGGAGCCCATGGTACGGCTATGGCCCCTACGGTCCATGGGGTGGATATAGCCGCTTCGGAGGGTTTGGCGGCTTCGGTGGCCCGTGGCGCTATGGCTGGTACGATCCGTTCTTTGACAACGGCGTCGAAAGCTACACGGTCTACACCAGTGGCGTCTCGCTGAAGATCGATCGCCGTGCAGATAGCCAGCGACTTTTCGAAGGTGAGGCAGAGGCAGTTTCGACCTCCAACAAGCTCCAGTACCTGGTGCCCAATCTGGTAGAAGCCATGTTCACCAACTTCCCCGGGAACTCGGGAGAGACCGTACGCATTACCGTCGCGCCAGAGAAGACCAGAAGATAATCGAGCTCCCTCAGGGGAGGCACCGAGGGACGGGTTCGCTGCGAAGCGAGCCCGTCCTTTTTTTATGCACTTCAACCTGCCGCGTAGGATCAATTCCCCAGCGAGACCACTCCGCCGGTCGATCCAAATCCGCCCTCGCCTCGTTCCGTATGATCGAGCTCATCCACCTTCAGCCATGATGCTCGCGTTACCGGAGCCAGCACCAGTTGCGCCACGCGATCGCCGCGCCGGATCTCGAACACCTCGGCTCCGTGATTGATCAGGATCACCTTCAACTCACCACGGTAGTCAGAATCGATCGTGCCGGGCGTGTTTGGCACGGTAATCCCGTGCTTCAGCGCCAGGCCCGACCGCGGCCGCACTTGTATCTCGAACCCGTGCGGAATCGCGAAGGCCAACCCGGTTGCCACCGGGTGCCGTGCGCCGGGCGCGAGCGTGACGTCCTCCGCCGCGAGCACGTCCATGCCAGCAGCTCCCTCAGTGGCGTAGGCCGGCAGTTCCAGCCCTTCGAAGTGAGGAAGACGCTTGACGGGTACGGGCACGTTAGAGGGCGAGTGCATCTGCAATCCTTTCGACGAGGATGCGCGCGACGTCCTCCTTGGGCATCTCTGGCAGGCTCACCACATCGTCAGCGCGCACGATGTGGACGGCATTGGCGTCTCCGCCCATGACGTCTCCCGAGACGTCATTGGCTACGATCCAGTCGGCTTGCTTGCGCAGCCGCTTTTCCTGCGCATGGCGGATCACATCCTGAGTCTCGGCAGCAAAACCGATCAGCAGCGACGGGCGCTGCGTACTGGTGGCTACGGTCGCGAGGATATCCGGGTTCTCTGTCAGCAACAGCGCAGGAGGCGCAGAGCCACGCTTCTTCATCTTCTCTTCGGCAACCGTGCTCGTGCGCCAGTCTGCGACGGCGGCCACCATGATCGCCACATCCGCCGGGAGCGCCTGCCTGACTGCTTCCGCCATCTCTCTAGCGGTCTCGACGTCGACACGGTCGACACCGGGAGGCGTTGCCAGGTGGACAGGCCCTGCAACAAGCGTGACACGCGCACCCGCTCGAGCGGCGGCGGCAGCAATGGCAAAGCCCTGCTTTCCTGAAGAGCGATTTGCGATGTAGCGCACCGGATCGATCGGTTCGTGCGTCGGCCCCGCCGTCACCAGCACGTGTCGGCCGAAAAGCGGACGATGCGCGGCATCCTCGAAGTCCGGTTGACCGCTCAGCGGGTTACCGAGAGCAGGACCGGCGGTTTGGTTCAGTGCATCGGGATCCGTCGGCGGAGCGGCGCGAGCTTCGCCCTTGCGGGGCAGCAATGGCTCTGTCTCTGCACCTGCGAGCGGCTGCTCATGCGCGGAGGCCGGCCCCATCACCATCTTCGCGCGCTCGCCGCCGCGAGCGATCATCGAGCCGGACAGGTTGGCAAGAGTATCACTCCCCTCCTCTGCCGCCGAAGTGAAGGCTGGAGGCGCGCCAGTGAAGCCTGACAGAACCCCGGCGCGATCCTCTCCGGGCAGAGGTGCCACTTCCATCGGCTCCAGCCCCAGCGCCCAGGAGATGCGCTGCCACACAGCCAGCGGCTCGGGCAAGCGGCCAGGCCCGAACTCACCACATGCCATGGCGCCTTCTTCGGGTTGCATGACGTCGACGCCGGATCGACGCAGAAGCTGGACGTTTCGCACCGTCGCGGGATGCTGCCACATCCGCACGTTCATCGCGGGCACCGCCATCACGGGTTTGTCAGTTGCCAGCAGCAGCGTCGTCGCGAGATCGTCCGCAATGCCCGCCGCCATTTTGGCCATGAGATCCGCGGTTGCCGGACAGACGACAACAAGGTCCGCTTGCCGCGAAAGCTGGATATGGCCCATCTCCGTCTCGTTCTTGAGATCCCAGAGCGTGGTGAAGACGGGGTTCTCGGACAAGGCCGCAAGCGCCATCGGCGTGACGAAGTGACTGCCGCCCTCCGTCAACACGCACGTCACAGAGCCGCCTTCCTTGCGGATCATGCGGACGAGTTCGCAAGACTTGTAAGCGGCGATTCCGCCGCCCACCACGAGCAGGATGCGCGGGCCAGACATCGCGCCCGCTTCTGCAACAGTGCCGGTTAGCGCGCAATGGCCTTGCGCGCTTGCTCCCCAGGACCTGCAGCTGTCACAAGCGAGCGAAGCGCGCGCGGCGCGAAGATCAGCCCGGCCGTGAGCATCGGGGCGATCATCGCCCCCCAGTAAAAGTTATCCCAACGGCCCGCGATCATGAACGCAAAGCCATACCCAACCGAGATCAGGAACGCGAACGTGCCGGCGGGTGAGCGCCAGCCCGCCCAGCCCAACATCGTCAGCACCGCCAGCGGTCCGGCGAGCCAGTGAGGAAGCAGGCGCAAGTTGCCGGACTGAACGATGTTGCCCAGCCAGCCCGAGAGCCCCCGGAACGCGAGCCAGCTCTCCCCGTGGGGGTCGGTCGGCAGGGTTAAACCGGAAACAATATGCAGGTGTAGGGCAAGCGCGGCCAGGAACGCGACCACCAGAGCGATCCAGGCAGCGGCTTCCTGCCACTGCCGCCGCCACCCGGCGATCGCTCCCATCAACAGCACGAACGGCAGCGAATGCTCTCGAATGAACAGCGCCAAGGCCGCGCACAGGAGAGCAGCCCCCCAGCGCCCAGGCTGTTCCGCCGTACCAGGGCGATGCAGACCAAAAGACAACATAAGCAGCATGCCCGCCCACAACTCGTGCAGGGCATAGTAGTGGGCGTTGACCGCAAGCGACGCTCCTACGAACGCCATGGCCGTCGCGAGCCGGTGCAAGCGCCCGATACCCGGCTCCTCACTGAAGCGGCGCCACCATGCGGCAACCGTCGCCAGCATGATGGCGATCGACATTGGCACGCCAAGATGAAGCTTGTTCAGCCCAGCCTCGATATAGGCCAGGCTCGGCAGCCTCACGGCAAACCCCGGAGTTACTGGAAAGCGGCGCAGGCGATGCTCGTCCGCAATGAAGTCATAGTAATGCTGACCGGCCTCGATCTTGCGGATCACGGCTTCGTAAAGTGCGATGTCCTCATCATCCTGCACAGCTGCTGAGGCCGCGCCCACGTTCTGGGAAATGGCGGCGTTCGGGCGGTCTACCGGGCGCTTCAGCGGCACGATAGCAGACGCGATCAGCAGGAGCAGGAGTGCTGTCAAGCCAAGGCGCGCAGCGCGTGGCGGCCAGTTCGCAAAGCGGTCCCAACAGGGCGCACTGACTTGCGCTACATCACACGCAGAATCCCGCGTGGTGTGGGCTGTCAGCCCAGCAAACCCGATAGCGCCAGAAACCATGCGGCCACACCTCCACCGATCGCGGCGGCAGCATATCCACTCCAATGGTTAGAACGGCGTTTACGAGCCCATATTAAGTCGACTCGCGGCAAGGGTGCCTGCTCTGGCGCACCGCCCTTTGCGGGGTACTTTTCCTCGATCCGCCGCACCAGTGCCGGCAGCCGCAGCAGCGTATCGAGATCGGTGCGCAGACGGTCGGCGATGAAAGCCTCGGGGCCCAACTCGTCGCGGATCCAGTTGCGCACGAACGGCGCAGCGACATCCCACATGTTGATCTCGGGATCGAGCGCCGTCGCCAGCCCCTCGACCATGACCATCGTCTTTTGCAGCAGCAGCAAGTGCGGCTGGGTCTGCATGTCGAAGTCGCGGGTGATGGCAAAGAGGCCGTCGAGCATCTGGCCAACCGAGAGTTCGCTGACCGGTTTCCCCCGCATCGGCTCGCCCACCGCGCGCAACGCCGTCGCGAACTCCTCGAGTGAATGGTAGGAGGGCACATACTGCGCCTCAAAGTGGATCTCGGCCACGCGGCGGTAATTGCCGGTGGTGAGGCCATAGAGGATCTCCGCCAGCCATTGCCGCGCCTGACGGTCTATTCGGCCCATGATCCCGAAGTCGATCGCGACGACCGTCCCGGCGGGATCGTGCGGATCGGGCTGCACGAAGAGATTGCCCTGGTGCATGTCGGCGTGGAAGTAGCCGGCGTTGATCGCCTGAGTCAGAAACGCCAAGACAAGCCGTCTGGCCAGTCGCGGCATGTCGATCCCGGCCGCACGCAGCGCCGCCATGTTGCTGATCTTGATGCCGTCGATCCACTCAACCGTCATCACATGGCCGTTGGTGCGGTCCCAGTCGATGTGCGGGACGCGGTATCCCTCGTACCCCTTCATCGCTTCGGCGAGTTCAGAGGCTGATGCGGCTTCCCGGCGCAGATCGAGTTCGCGCAAAGTCCAGCGCTTGAGGTTTGCAATGACCGCGCGCGGGCGCAATCGAGATGCCTCGCCGCCAAGCGCCTCAAGGTGCGCAGCGGCCCACTCGTATGTTTCGATGTCGCGCGAAAAACGCTCGCGCACGCCGGGGCGCAGCACTTTGACCGCGACTGTCGCGCCCTCGTTCGTCGTGGCGCGATAGACTTGCGCGATCGAGGCGGACCCGATCGGCTGGGGATTAAACGATGCGAAAAGCACCTCAAGCGGCGCGCCGAAGCTGTCCTCAATCTGCCGCTTAACCAGTTCGAAGGGCAGAGGCGGCAGACTGTCCTGCAGGCTCAGCAGATTGCGTGTCGCCTCCTCGCCGACGATGTCCGGTCGAGTGGCAAGTGTCTGCCCCAGCTTGATCGCCGCAGGGCCGATCTCCTGGAAAGCGCGTGCGTAATCGGGAACGCGCGGCTGCCGCGTCCCGAATCGCGCGATGCGGCAGAGCCGCCGCACCGGCAACGGCGTGTTGCGCCCTTCCTCGATGATGCGCAGCGCTCCATGCCGCGCAAGCACGCGCCCCCACTTAAGCAGGCGCAGTATGTGAGTGGCAGGACGCGTCACGCGCAGACTCTCGCTTGTGGAGCCGTCACGCCTTCCAGCCGCTGTGGATCGCCACGAGGCCGCCCATGATTGGCTCGACCTTGGTGTGCACGAACCCGGCCTGGCGGATCATTGCCTCGAACTCCGTCATCTTGGGGAACTTGCGGATCGATTCGACCAGATAGCGATAGGAATCCGCGTCGCCTGCGATGGCCTGACCCAGCTTCGGCACCAGGCGGTGTGAGTAAGCGTCATAGACTTCCTTGAAGCCCGGCCACTCCACTGTCGAAAACTCAAGGCAGAAGAAGCGGCCGCCATAGCGCAGCACGCGGAAGGCCTCGGAGAGCGCCTGATCGATATGCGTCACGTTCCGGATCCCGAACGCGATCGTGTAAGCATTGAAGAAGCGATCGGGGAACGAAAGCTCCTCTGCATTCTGCCGCGACCACACAAGGCCATCGATCCCGCGCTGCATGGCGCGTTCCACGCCCACGTCGAGCATGTCCTGGTTAATGTCGCTCACCGTCACCTGCGCCCCTCGCTCGGCCAGGCGGAAGGCGATGTCGCCCGTGCCCCCCGCCATGTCGAGAATCGCTTCGCCCTCGCGCGGCTTTACCCGCCGTACGAAGCGGTCTTTCCATAATCGATGCATGCCGCCCGACATCGCATCGTTCATCACGTCGTACTTGCGCGCGACGTTGGAGAACACGGAGCCGACTCGCTCAGTCTTCTCCGCGGGGCTGACCTCTTCATAGCCGAAGGAAACGGTATCGCTCATGCACTCCGCCTTACGGGGATTTGACCGGAGCGCAAAGGCCAGAGCGCGGAAGTGACCCCAAGGTTCAGGGCAAGTGCCGATCACCGCCTCATCTCGCGGTTTGCGCAGGCCATCCTATATACGGGCGCGATGCCTGAACTTCCTGAAGTCGAGACCACTGTGCGCGGCCTTGCGCGCTATCTGGAGGGTGAGCGGATCGCTCGCGTCACGCTGAACCGCCCAGACTTGCGACGCCCATTCCCAGACGATCTGGTTCAAGCGCTTACCGGAGCTCGCGTCACGACGCTGGGACGGCGCGCCAAGTATGGGCTGGTGCATACCGAGCGCGGCTCCACCATGGTCTTTCATCTCGGCATGTCCGGCCGCTGGCGGATTCAGCCGGTCACTGCTGAAAAGCACGACCACCTCGTGCTCGAGACGGGGTCAGGCCATGTACTTGCACTCAACGATGCGCGCCGCTTCGGTTCGGTGGACCTTGTGGCCACGGACAAGCTCGATAGCTGGGGGCCGCTCGCCGCAATGGGACCCGAGCCGCTCGGTGAAGAGTTGACCCCCATGCACCTGCAGCGCGCGTTTTCCCGGCGCACCGCTCCTGTGAAGCAACTCCTTTTGGATCAGGGAATCGTCGCCGGACTGGGCAACATCTATGTCTGCGAAGCGCTGCATCGCTCGCGAATCCGGCCCGACAAGGAAGCTGGGCGCGTAAGCTTGCCCGCGCTCAAGCGACTGGTCCCGGCGGTGCGAGACGTCCTCACCGAATCGATAGCAGCAGGTGGCTCGACCATTCGCGATTATGCGCAGCCTTCAGGCGAACTCGGCTACTTCGCCGCCTCATGGCAGGTTTACGGCCGCGAAGGTGATCCATGCGCCTGCGGTTCCGTGGTAGAGCGCTTCGTGCAAGGTGGACGCAGCACCTTCTGGTGCCGCAAGTGTCAGACGTAGACGCCGCGAGAGAGACGCGCGAACACCAGCACATGCTTGACGATTTAGGGGCATGTCGCTAAGGGGCGCCCTTCCCGGTGAGTCCGCTCGCCAGCATAACTTTCAACCGACAGCGAAGGCCGCGATCGGCCAGTACGAGGACAGACATGGCCAATACGCCGCAAGCCCGCAAGCGCATCCGCCGCAATGAGCGTCGCGCAGAGATCAACACCAACCGCGTGAGCCGTCTCCGCACCTTCGTAAAGAAGGTTGAGACTGCGATCGCCGGCGGCGACAAGACCGCTGCAGCCGAAGCACTCAAGGCCGCCCAGCCAGAGCTGGCACGTGGCGTCGCCCGTGGCGTGCTTCATAAGAACACTGCAGCGCGCAAGATGTCGCGCCTGTCGAAGCGCGTCGCTGCGCTGTGACTTGATTCGGCTCCCGTTGAGCTGAAAACAGTACGGAACAAGAACGAAGGCCGGGGGGAAACTCCCGGCCTCTTTCGTGTCTGTCGAGGATGCGACAAGCGCATTTTCGCAAGCCCCCGGAATTGCTACGATTCGTGACCCAAACGAAGACAAGTACTTGAAAACGAATACTTAATTTGACTATTAAGGTTTTGCGTCAGTGCCCCGGCTGTCAACTGCAAATAGTTTTTTTATTTGGGGACGCGCTCTTGCCTTGGCGGCTGATGCCTTCCTAGAAAGGTCCACGGCCGTCGCGGAACGTGCCTGGGTCGAAATCGATAGCGTGCAAGAACTGGGTCGCAAATAATCGTTTGCAACCGACGGCGGAGTTATGCCCGGCAAAGTGCCGGAGAGATGCCGGAAATCAGGATGCGGGCAACTCGAAAGCAGGAGGCGGTCGGGGTGACGGGAACTTCAGCATTACAGCCGGCAATGGTCGCGGGCAGGAAAGTGAAAGCAGTGCGGGTGGAAATGGAAGAGGATCAGGAAGCGTTGAACCTGGCGGCCGATTGGGCCGACATCAGCCAGGGGCTGCGCAAGGACCTCGGCCAGCAGGTCCACAGCCAATGGATCAAGCCGATCCAGCCAGGCAACTACTGCGGCGAGACCGGCACGCTCGATCTCTATCTGCCCACCGAATTTTCGGCCAACTGGGTCGCTGACCGCTTTGCCGATCGGCTCTCGCTGGCCTGGAAGATTGCGCGTCCCGACGTGCGCCACGTGCGCATCTTGGTGCACCCTGGTCGCCGTCCGCTTCCGGAACTACGCCTGGGCAATGGCGGCAACCCTCGCCGCCCCGCCAACGATTCCGCGCAAGGTGCTTCTGATTCGCTCAGTGCGGCTCTTGAGGGGGAGGCTTTCGCTTCCTTGGGCCAGGGCGCGGCAGGAATCGACGCCTCACAGACGTTCGCATCCTTCGTGACCGGCACCAGCAATGTGCTTGCTTGCAACGCCGCGCAGCGCATGGCAGCACCGGAGACGCCACAGTTTTCGCCCCTGTATCTCAAGGGCGCTACCGGCCAGGGCAAGACCCACCTCCTGCACGCAATTGGCCACGCGTATCTCGCTAGCCACCCGCAAGCGCGCATCTTCTACTGCTCTGCAGAGCGCTTCATGGTCGAGTTTGTGCAGGCCTTGCGGCACAACCAGATGATGGAATTCAAGTCGCGCCTGCGCGGCTTCGATCTGCTGCTGGTGGACGACATTCAGTTCATCATCGGCAAAGCGAGCGCGCAGGAAGAGCTTCTCTACACGATCGACGCGCTGCTGCAGGAAGGCAAGCGCCTCGTCTTCGCCGCTGACCGGGCTCCCCAGGCCCTCGACGGCGTCGAGCCGCGCCTCCTGTCGCGTTTGTCCATGGGTCTCGTCGCTGACATCCAGGCTGCCGATATCGAACTGCGCCGCTCGATCCTCGAAAGCCGCCTCACTCGCTTCGCGGCGGTTCAGGTTCCTGCCGATGTCATCGAGTTCCTGGCCCGGACGATCAACCGCAACGTGCGTGAGCTCGTGGGGGGCCTCAACAAACTGATCGCTTATGCGCAACTTACCGGGCAGCAGGTTTCGCTCCAGCTCGCCGAAGAGCAGCTGACCGACATTCTTTCAGCCAACCGCCGCCGGATCACGATCGACGAGATCCAACGCACGGTCTGCCAGTTTTACCGCATCGACAAGACCGAGATGAGCTCGAAGCGTCGCGCGCGCGCCGTCGTGCGCCCCCGCCAGGTCGCCATGTATCTCGCGAAAGTGCTCACGCCCCGCTCCTACCCGGAGATCGGTCGCAAGTTCGGGGGGCGTGATCACTCCACGGTCATCCACGCTGTGCGCCTGATCGAGGAACTGCGCACCCGCGATGCCGATATGGACGGCGACGTTCGCAGCCTGCTTCGGCAGCTCGAAAGCTGAGGCCCGCAACGGGTCTGACTACTTAAAGGCCGGTACCAGCTTCCCGGTCTTGTTCATTTAGCTCGGACGATCAGGCTTTCGCCGTACCGCGGCTCAGCCCACGTGCCACGAAGATATCCAGCGCGGTGGCGCCCACTACAAAGGCGATGGCGCCCCACACATTCTGGCTGCGCGGCGACTTCCTCGCTGCAGCACCGAGCGCAGCCAGATCCATCGCATCGCCTGCAACACGGTTCCATACGGCAATGGGACGCGAGGGAGCAGCAAGCAGGCCGGCACCGGCCAGAACTTCTCGCGCGCCAAAGCCGCGGATTAGGCCTTCGCTGCCGCGGGCGTGGAGCTTGCCGGCAATCCGACGAGAGCCCATGAGCTCAGCCGCGCCTAGCGCAAATGAGAACAGGCCAAGGCCGATGCTGAATTTTCTGTAGTCCATGCGTATCTCCAAAACGGCGTCTCGGAAGAACAACACCACGCGCAGGTGGCCGTTCCCGCTCCTGAAGTCCGGTTCGTGGCGCCGCCGAGCCACCGCACCGTGCTTTCCATCAGCATCGCGGTGCTCTATGCGGGCGAGCATGAATCCCCTCTCATCCACTAGCGCAAATCTGCCCGCTTCGTACTGGCAGGCAGCTCAGCGCGGGACCTTGTGCAAATGTCCGCGCTGCGGCGAAGCACGGCTGTTTCGCAAGTGGCTGAAGTCAGTGGAGGCTTGCGCTTCATGCGGACAGGACTGGTCCGATCACCGCGCGGACGACTTCCCTGCCTACATCGCAATCCTCGTCACCGGCCACGTGCTTGCACCGTTGATGATCGCGTTACCGCTCGACTACGACTGGTCGCCGCTGGCCGTCTTTGCGCTGCTTATTCCGCTTTCGGTTGCTATGATGCTGGGCATGTTGCAGCCGGCCAAGGGTGCCGTGATTGCGACACAGTGGTGGCACGGGCTGCACGGCTTCGTGAAAGAGCGCCAGCCGGAGCCAGGCCCGACTTCGAGCGAATGAAGCCGACCTCATGAGCCTTGCGCCCGATCGTCTCGCACGGTTCGCCCGGCACATCGTTCTGCCCGAAGTGGGCGGAACCGGACAAGTCGCGCTTGCCCAGGCGCATGTCGTGCTTGTCGGGTGCGGCGGGATCGGTAGCCCGGCGCTCCAGTATCTCGCCGCAGCCGGCATCGGACGACTGACATTGATCGATTCCGACACGATCGATATCAGCAACCTGCAGCGTCAGACGATTTTTGCGCCGTCAGATGTGGGCCGCTCGAAGGCGGAAGTTGCAGCCGAATGGGTGCAGCGCTTTGATCTTGGCCTGGAGGTTCGCGCGCTGGTCCAGCGGGTCGATCAGGAAAACGTCGCGCACGCCCTTTCCGGCGCCACCCTTGTACTGGACGGCTGTGACAACTTTGCGACTCGCCTGATCGTCTCGGACGCTTGTGTCGAAGCCCGTGTCCCTTTGACAAGCGCTGCAATCGGCCGCTTTCAGGGCCAAGTCGCGAGTTTCGCCGGGCACTTGCCCGACCAGCCCTGTTACCGCTGCTTTGTCGGCGACGCGTTCGACGCCGAAGATTGCGATACGTGCGCGGCGGACGGCGTGCTGGGCGCAATGGCGGGAATGGTGGGCACTTTCGGCGCGATGCAGGCCATGCGCGTGCTGTTGCAAGGGCAAGCGGCGCTTGGCGATCCACAGTTCGGCAAGCTGCACCTGCTCGACGGCCTCGCGCCTTCGCTGCGCGCCATCTCGATCGTCAAGGACCCCGACTGCAGCGGCTGTGGCGGCAGCAAGCCAGCTTGACGATGGGCACTTACGACCTCAGCCGCTTCGTCGATGCCCAGGAAGGAAGCTACACCACGGCGCTTGCCGAGATCCGACGTGCCGCGAAGCGAAGCCACTGGATGTGGTACATCTTCCCCCAGATCGCCGGGCTGGGCCGTAGCGGGATGGCGCAGCGCTACGCGATTGTATCCCTGGACGAAGCACGGGCGTACCTCGCGCATCCGATCCTGGGCGCTCGTCTGCATGAATGCGTTGCTGCGCTCAACGCGCTGAGCGACACCAGTGCCGAGCACGTGTTCGGCTCTATTGACGCGACGAAGCTGCGCTCCTCGCTCACCTTGTTCGACGCAGCCGGCGCGCCGTTCGCAGCCACGATCGAGCGTTGGTTCGGCAGCCGCGATCCCAGCACCCTGGAACTGCTATCGGCAGCCCAGCGCTAGCCGCGGGCAGCTGAAGCCAATATTTCGTCAACCCAGACTGGGACGAGCTTCGTCGCCGCCCCTTGGCGCGCCTCATCAAACCAGAGCGTGCCTTGAGAGCGCTCCAGATTGAGTTCCAGCGTGGCTGCCCCAAGGTCGCGAGCCTGCCGCACGAAACCCGCCGCGGGGTAGACAGCGCCCGAAGTTCCGATCGACACGAACAGATCGGCAGCACGAAGCGCATCGTAGATCCGCTCCATCTGGTAAGGCATTTCACCGAACCACACGACATCGGGCCTGAGTGCCGCCTCACCGCACTCAGGGCAAGGCGGGCGGTGAAGCAGCGGCTCGGCCCACGGCGAACGTACGTCACACGCCGTGCACCACGCCAGCAGGTGCTCGCCGTGCATGTGCAGGACACGCCTGGCGCCCGCACGCTCGTGCAGGTCATCCACGTTCTGCGTCACGATCAGCAGATCGCCGTCCCACTCGGTGTCGAGCCGCGCGAGGGCATGGTGCGCTGCATTCGGCTCCTTGGTCTGGATCGCCTCCCGCCGCATGTCGTAGAAGCGCAGCACCAGGTCGGGGTCACGCGCAAAGGCTTCAGGTGTCGCCACGTCCTCCACGCGGTGCTGCTCCCACAGGCCGCCTTCGGAGCGGAAGGTGTCGATGCCGCTCTCGGCGCTCACCCCGGCTCCGGTAAGGATGACGATGTTGCGGATGTTCTTCATCGCCGCCATGAGACACCGCCAAAGGGGATCATGCAATGACAAGTTCGGCTACCAGAATCGGTATCATTGGCAGCGCTGGACGCATGGGACAGGCGATCGCCGCCGCCATCAGTGAGGCTGGGCACGTGCTTGCCGGCGGGATCGACAAGGATGGAGACGTCGCCGCGCTGGCAGCGCAAAGCGACGTTCTAGTGGACTTCTCCTCTCAGGCAGCGCTGGAAGGCAATCTCGATGCGGCGACCACGGCCGGCGTGCCTGTCGTTATCGGCACCACAGGCCTTGAGGAGCGCCACCACTTCCTGATCGATCACGCGGCGGAAACGATACCGGTACTCCAAACCGGCAATACATCGCTGGGCGTCACGCTTCTTGCCCACCTCGTAAAGGAAGCCGCCAGCCGCTTGGGCGAGGATTGGGACATCGAGATCGTGGAGACGCACCACCGGATGAAGGTGGACGCGCCGTCGGGCACTGCCCTGCTCCTGGGCGAAGCGGCGGCCGAGGCGCGCAGCATCGACCTTGCGACCGATGCTGAACGCGGACGTGACGGCATGACCGGCAAGCGCGGCACCGGCACCATCGGCTTTGCAGCGCTGCGAGGCGGCACTGTGGCGGGCGACCACTCGGTCCTGTTCCTCGGCGCGCACGAGCGCCTCACGCTTTCTCACCTAGCCGAAGATCGCAGCATCTTCGCCAAGGGGGCCGTGCGCGCATGCGAATGGCTCGCGAGCCAAAGCGCTGGCCGCTACACCATGCCGGAGGTGCTGGGTCTTTGAAAAAGGCCGACATCTTCGAGTTCTTCCGTCGCCTTGCCGAGCTGAACCCGGATCCGGAGACGGAGCTGGAATACGGCAACGTCTATCAGCTCCTCGTTGCGGTGGTGTTATCGGCGCAGTCGACCGACGTGGGCGTCAACAAGGCGACACGCGCGCTGTTCCGCGACGTGAAAACCCCCGCGCAGATGATCGCGCTGGGCGAAGAGGATTTGAAGCAGCACATCAAGACCATTGGTCTCTTCAACTCGAAGGCGAAGAACGTCATCGGGCTGTCCGAGATACTCGAGCGGGACTACGGCGGCGAAGTACCCGCTGACCGCGACTCCCTCACCGCGCTGCCGGGAGTGGGCCGCAAGACCGCCAACGTCGTGTTGAACTCGGCGCATGGCGCGGAGACCTTTGCGGTGGACACCCATATCTTCCGCGTCTGCAATCACACGGGCCTTGCCAAGGGAAAGACCCCGCTCGCTGTCGAGCTTGGGCTGGAGAAGAAAGTGCCCGGCCCCTTTCGCGTCGGAGCGCACCACTGGCTGATCCTGCACGGCCGCTACATCTGCAAGGCGCGGACGCCTGAGTGCTGGCGCTGCCCTGTGGTGGACTTGTGCGCCTACAAAGCGAAGGTGCTGGAGAAGCCGGGCCGGAAAGCGCTCTCCTGAGCCTAGCCCTCGCCAACCACAGCTGAGATCACCGTGGCGGCGACGATATCGCCGATGACGTTGAGCGTGGTGCGGCACATGTCGAGGAAGCGATCCACGCCCAGGATCAAGCCGATACCTTCCGGCGGCACGCCCACGCTGCCGAGGATCAGCGCGATTACCGGAAGCGATCCCGCCGGTACGCCTGCTGTACCCACGCCCGCCAGGATGCACACCAGCATAACGAAGAACTGCTGCCCCAGATCGAGATCGACACCGAAGAACTGCGCCAGGAACAGCACTGTCACGCCTTCGAACATGGCGGTGCCGTTCTGGTTGGCAGTCGCGCCGATCGTAAGCACGAAGCGGGCGACCTTGGGCGGCAGCTTCAGCTCCGTGTCGGCAACGCGCAGCGCCGTGGGCAGCGTCGCGTTGGAACTGGCTGTCGAGAAGGCCATGAGGCTCGCTTCGCGCGTCTGACGGAAGAAGGTGACCGGGTTCCGCTTGGCGACGAACGCCAGCAGCGCCGAGAACACGCCAAACATCTGGAGCCCGAGCGCGAGCAGGACCACGCCCACGTAAGCCGCCAGCTTGAACAGCAAGTCCCAGCCGAACTGCGCGGACAAGTTGAACATGAAACAGAAGATCGCGATCGGCGCGAGCTGGATGACGATGCCGATCAGCTTCATCGCAACTTCGAAGATACCTTCGATCGAGTCCTTGAGAGTGAGGGAGCGCGGCGTTTGCACCAGCAGCAGACCGATCCCGAAGAACAGCGCGAAGAACATGACCGCCAGGATGTCGTTCTGGCTCATCGCCGAAACGATGTTCGTCGGCACCAGACCCAGCACCGCATCAACGCCGCTGGCAGACTCCTGGGAACTGGCGACGATCCCGGCTGCCGCCTGGCCGCCCTGCTCCAGGAGAGCCTGCGCTGCATCGCGATCGACGCCAGCTCCCGGACGCAGCAGGTTCACGAGCGTCAGCGAGAGCGCAACCGCGATGCCGGTCACGATCACCGTATAGACCAGCGTCGCAAGTCCCATGCGACGCAGCGCTCTGATCTCGCCCATCTCGGCAATGCCGATCACCAACGCAGAGAACAGCAGCGGCAACACCAGCATGAACAGCAGGCGCAGGAATACCTGCCCGATCGGCCCGGTGACGTAAGTGACCACAGTTGCAACCCACGGAGCACCGGCCGCGAAGGTATAGACCAGCAGGCCGGCGACAAGGCCGCCAACGAACCCGATCAGTATCCGCCACTGCAGCGCACCCGACTGCGCCTCGCCCACGGGCTGCTCGGCAGCGGTGACGTCATTCATGCAGCTGGGTGTCCTTCGGTGTGTATGTAAATGAGGCACAAGGGAAGCAAGCGCAGGCTTTGGGCGCAAGCCCGCAGTTGCGTGGCGTTCATGAGCTTTCGGCCTGTGGTGCGGCAAGGCGGAAGGATTGTCCTTCGGGCGGTGCTGCAACGGCCTCAAGCCCCTGTTCGCGCAATAGCGTGGCAATGGCCGCAGCACGCCGCTGCGCGAGCAACGGGCGCTCCGGTGTGGGCTCCACGAGACCAGGCACCGCCAGGGCGCCGATATTCCAGCGCCGCGCGGCCCAAACGGTGGTCAGCACGGCCTCCCGCGTGGCGCCTTGAAGAGTGTCTTCGCCGTCTGCAAACGTGATCGTTGGGAAAGGGCCTTGGGGTGGAATGATGGCTATACTCCATCCCGGGGTATCGGATTGCGCCCGCTCTTCCAGGGCACGATACGTTTCCAGCGTGGCGCCAGGAAGCGGTGCAGCAACGACTGTGGCACGCCGATGGTCCCGGTCGACCGTCACCATCTCCGGCGCTACGCCTGCCGCCAGCGCAAGCACCCTGGCGAGGGCCGCCACCCGTGCGTTCTGACCGCTCAATGCATCGGCGGCCTGCCGTAGTTCCTCACGCTGCGCATCAAGCGCCCCCGCGCCCGGTTGCAGCAGCACCTGATCGATCTGCAGCCGCAGCGGCTTTCCGACGCGCTGCTCAAGCTCCTCCTGCAGGGCGGCAGAGCGCTGCATGCGGGTACGCGGCGTGATGACCACCGCGCGGAAGCGGACCGGGCTTGCATCGAAGTTGGCGTCAAGCTGGGTAACGCGAGCCTCCGCGCCGAACTGTTCGGACAAGAAGGAGCGCACCTGGGAGACGGTCAGCGCTTCGCTGGCGATCTGCTTGAGCGACAAGCCGAGCGGAATCGCCATTCCCGCAAAAACCAGAAGGAGCACCACTGTTTGCATCCAACTCTGCTGGCTCGAGAGGAAATGGCCGAAACCATAGAACCGCGCCATCACGGTGGCCGAAAGCGCGATGGTGACGAAGTTCGTCACGTAAAGCGCAGAGGCACCCGCCAGAACCGGCATGTTCCATGTGGCCAGACCATAACCGACGACGGCGAGCGGCGGCATCAAAGCAGTGGCGATGGCAACGCCGACGATCGTCTCGCCGCGGCCGCGGATAATCGCAAAGGTGCCTGCCAGGGCAGCGAAGAGCGCGACGAGCAGGTCGAATAAGTTCGGCCGCGTCCGCGCGATGATTTCAGTGGTGGGCGCCTGCAGTGGCGAAAACGCGACGATCAGCCCGGTAAACAGCACCGCGCAGGCCGATCCTGCCGCTAGCGCGATCATCGCCCGGCGCATCTCGGCGAAGTCGAATAGCGCCAAGCTGAAACCAAGCCCCAGGATCGGGCTCATCAGCGGCGAGATGAGCATGGCGCCAATCACCACCGCTGGCGAGGAAAGCAGCAGGCCGAGCACAGCAATCCCGGCCGACATCATCGTCATGAACAGGTATCGAGGCGACCACCCGCTCTCGTCGACGATCTTTTCGATCACCCGGCCATGATCGACGCTCCCCACGATGTGCTCACGCCACCACCGATAGAGCGGGACATCATCCAGACGATCGTGCACCGCCGAGGCAAGCCCCTCCGTTTGTAGCACATGCGCCATTCGGCCTCCTGGCCGCAGCGGCGGCATTTCCTTCAAATCGACAGGCGCAAACGGCCTAGCGCAGCACACTTAACCGGGTCTTTGCCGTGATCCAACCTGCTCCGTATGACGCTCGCAGGCGGGGGAGCCACTCCCTTCCCCTAGCGTGCCAGCGCCGCCTGCGCGATCCGGCGGTATATGCGAGCAAGCGCCTCCAGATCGGCAAGCGCCACAGCCTCGTCCCGCTTGTGCATCGTCGCGTTGCACAAGCCGAACTCTATCACCGGCGAGAGGTCCTTGAGAAACCGCGCGTCGGAGGTGCCTCCGCTGGTGGAAAGCTCCGGCCTGAAGCCCAGCTCGTCCTCTATGGCGGCGCTCACCATGTCAGAGAACGCGCCCGGCGGAGTCAGGAAAGCTTCGCCCGAAATCAGCGGCCGAGCGGTTGCACCATGACGTTGAGCCACTTCGGCCACGCGGTCGGCCAGCCCCGCTCCTGTGTGACAATCGTTGAACCGGATCGAAATGCGCGCGCTCGCCTTGGCCGGGATGACGTTGTGAGCCGGGTTGCCGACAGTGAGGTCGGTGACTTCCAGGTTCGAGGCCTGGAACCAATCCGTGCCCTCGTCGAGCGGCATGGCCTTGAGTTCGGCCAGCAACGCCACCAAGCGGGTAATCGGATTGTCCGCGAGGTGCGGATAAGCGACGTGGCCCTGTACCCCCTCGACATCGAGGAAGATGTTCACCGAACCGCGCCGCCCAATCTTGGCCACGTCGCCCAGCCGGTTGACCGACGTCGGCTCCCCCACCAGGCACAAGTCGGGAATGGCGTCGACTTCACGCATCTTGTCGATCAGCGCGAGGGTTCCGAACCGCGCGGGGCCTTCCTCGTCGCCCGTTATTACGAAGCTGATCGTACCCGCATCCGCCGGAATCTTGCGGACAGCGCCGACCATGGCCGCGATCGCCCCCTTCATGTCCACTGCACCACGACCGTAAAGCAACTCGCCCCGGATCTCCGGTGAGAAAGGCGCGCTCGTCCACCCCTCGCCCGGCGGGACGACGTCCACATGGCCGGCGAATGCGAAATGGCGTGAACCTTCCGGGCCTCGGCGGACCGCTAGCAGATTCTCTACCGGACCATCAGGCGCCGCGCCTGTGGTGAAGCGGATGACCTCAAAGCCGAGCGGCGCGAACTGCGCTTCCAAGCAGTCGAACACCGCGCCAGCGGCAGGCGTTACGCTGGGGCAGGCAATCAGCGCTTCTGCCATCTTGGCAACGCTCGGCGAAAGGATAGCGGACTGGCTCATCTTGGCGCTATCGCATATGCACGCTTGCGATACGACACAAGCGCGAGTGATTGTATGCCCAAGCTCGACGTCGACGAGATTCAACAGGCGAACCGTACCGGCTATCCCTCCCCTTACGACGAAGCCGTAGCCGGACGCTGGTGGCGGCGCCTCGGCCCCATCGTGGGCCTGACGCACATGGGAGCCAGTCACGTCGTGCTCGAACCTGGCGCCTGGTATAGCCAGCGCCACTGGCACGACGATGAGGATGAACTGGTCGTCGTGCTCACCGGCTGCGCAGTGCTTGTGGAAGGCCCGGCGGGAGAGGAGCCGAAGCGCACCCCGCTGAATCCGGGCGACATCTGTTCGTGGGCCAGCGGGGACGGGATCGCCCATCATATCGTAAATGAGAGCGAGGAGCCGTGCAGCTTTCTCGCGGTGAGCGCCGGCAACAGCCAAGGCTCCGGC
Organism: Novosphingobium kalidii; assembly: GCF_040534015.1. Lineage (NCBI taxonomy): Bacteria > Pseudomonadati > Pseudomonadota > Alphaproteobacteria > Sphingomonadales > Sphingomonadaceae > Novosphingobium > Novosphingobium kalidii. The sequence goes on along the minus strand of NZ_JBEWLY010000013.1, from coordinate 247,443 downwards.
GGTTATGCTGACATCGACATGGTCTTCAATGCCGACAGATATTTCCGCAAGGATGGCACGGCTTACCCCACTGAATTGCTACGCTGACCTGCCTCGCTGGCTCATCGGACTACCGGCTCATTGCGTGACCGGCACCTCGAACTGCTCGATCACCCAGTCCTCCCTCTCCGCAGCGGCGAACCACTGGCGCATCCACTCATGTTCCCAGACGGCCTCGACATAGGATTGCGCGAAGCCCGGCATCGGGATGCCGTAAGTCAGGAAACGACTCACGACAGGGGCGTAGATCAAGTCGGCAGCGCAGAATGTGCCGAACAGAAACGGCCCACCTTGCCCGAAGCGAGCGCGTGCCTCAGCCCACAGAGTTAGAATCCGTACGATGTCGTCGCGAACCTCAGGGGAGAGGCTGGCGCCTCGCGTCCGGGCTCGCACGTTCATCGGACAGGAGCGACGCAGCGGCAGATAGCTCGAGTGCATTTCGGCAACCATTGAGCGGGCCATGGCCCGAGCGGCGTCTTCCTTCGGCCAGAACCTGTCGCGCCCGACCTTGTCGGCCAGGTACTCGATGATGGCGAGACTGTCCCAGACGACCGCGTCGCCATCCCACAAGACCGGCACTTTGCCCGATGAGGGTGCGAGCTCTTCCGAGTCGCGCTTTTGCTGCTCCCAGTCCTCGCCCAGAATCGGCACCGTCAGCTCCTGGAAGCTCAGACCCGACTGCTTGCAGGCAAGCCAGGCGCGAAGGCTCCAGCTCGAATAGTTCTTATTGCCGATGATCAGCTTCATGGGCGGCGCCCCTCCCTCTCCTGTTCAGCTATCGGTTCATTCTTGCGGTGTCGATACTGAACGCCGGACGGCGCGAACGGATGCACACGCAACCTCACCTTCCCCGCGCGAGTTGGTCAGGACAGGGAGCGATCCACTATGATCAAAGCGATTCTGACCGTCACCGCCGCCTCCGCTGCGCTCATCGGCTGCAGCGGTCCCGCACAGACAGAGACGGCCCATCAGGAAAGCCCCACGACTTCCGGCATGACCCCGGCCGCGCGCCTAGCGCCCTCCGCTTCAGCCTCCGGGCAGTCGTCTTCGGCAGCGCAGAATGCTGTCGCTGTGCCAGAGCAACTCTCAGCGGAAGCTGCAAAGGGTGCGCCGGGCGCTCGGGCGGTGATTGCCGCATGGGCTCGGGCCTTGGAAAATCATCAATTCGGCGCTGCTTGGGATCAATTTCGAAATCCCCCAGCCTCACGAGATGCTTACGCGCGGTGGTGGCAGCGCTATCGCACCATGAATGTGCAGGTCAACGCCGGCACGATCGAGGGCGCGGCAGGCTCTCTTTACTACTCAGCGCCGGTGACGATCACGGGTACGACCAGTTCGGGCGATCCATTCCGCCTGGCAGGTGAAGTGATCCTTCGGCACGTAAATGATGTGGAAGGCGCAACGCCGGAGCAACTGCGCTGGCACATCGATTCAGCCGATCTGAAAGACGCGTGATTCTCTGCTGGTCGAGAATGCCGACGCCCTGTGACGGCAGCGAGCTGCCGCCTAAATCTCGCTGTCGGCCAGCACTGCAGCGCGCAGCTCGGCGATGCCCAGGCCCTTCTCCGAAGACGTAACGTGTACCTCCGGATAGGCGGCAGAGTGCTTGCGAGCCTCAGCCACAGTCGCGGCAGTCACCGCCTCCAGTTCGCTTGCCTTGATCTTGTCTGCCTTCGTCAGAACGATGCGGTATCCGACTGCCGCTTCGTCCAGCATCTGCATCATCTCTGCATCGACCGGCTTCACACCGTGGCGCGCGTCAATCAGCAATAGATTGCGCTTCAAGACCACTCGGCCGCGCAGATAGTCACGTACGAGCCGCCGCCACTTCTCGACGACTGCGGGCGGGGCCTTGGCGAAACCGTAGCCGGGCATATCCACGAGTCTGAAGATTGTGGGAGTACCGACTTCAAAGAAGTTGAGTTCCTGCGTCCGACCCGGCGTCACCGACGTGCGCGCAATCGACTTTCGCCCCGTAAGAGCATTGAGCAGCGACGATTTTCCGACGTTCGAGCGCCCGCAAAAAGCAATCTCGGGGACCTCTGGCTCCGGCAGGAACTGAAGCTGCGGGGCGCTCAGCAGAAAGGTGACCGGGCCCGCGAACAGCTTGCGCGCACGCTCCACATCAACAACCTCGGTCTCGTTCATCTCTTCAGGCACCATGTTTTGCAGCTTTGTCCTGCTCGCTGGCGCGCCGCTTGTCGGCGGCGTCCTTCTCCGCCTGCGCCTTGAGCTGCGGATGGCGGCTGTAGAGGAACTTCTGCTGCGCGATCGTCAGGATGTTGGAGGTGATCCAGTAGATCAGCAGACCCGCAGCAAAGGGCGCCATCACGAACATCATGATCCACGGCATCAGCATCATGACCTGCTGCTGAGCAGGATCGCCTTGGGCGGGATTGAGCTTGAACTGCAGGTACATCGTGACGCCAAGCACCACCGCGAGCACGCCGATGCCAAGGAAGCTGGGCGGATCGAATGGAAGCAGGCCGAACAGGTTAAGGATGTGCAGCGGATCGGGCGCAGACAAGTCCTTGATCCACAGCGCAAAGGGCTGGTGACGCATCTCGATGGCGAGGATCAGCACCTTGTAGAGCGCGAAGAACACCGGAATCTGCAGGAAGACAGGAAGGCACCCGGCGAGCGGATTCACCTTCTCCTGCTTGTACAGTTCCATGATCTTCTGCTGCTGCGTCTGCTTGTCGTCCTTGTAGCGCTCCTGCAGCGCCTTCATCTTGGGCTGGATAGCACGCATCGCGGCCATGCTGGCGAACTGGCGCTGTGCGACCGGGAACATGATGCCGCGAACCACGACCGTCAGCAGGATGATGGCCACACCGAAATTGCCGACGAGCTTGAACAGAGACAACAGCAGCCAGAAGATCGGCTTTTCGAACCAGCGGAACCAGCCCCAGTCGATCGCGAGGCCGAAATTCTTGATTCCGCCCTCTTCGTAGCGGTCGAGCACGGCGTGTTCCTTGGCGCCGGCGAACAGCTTGGTCGTGAGCGCCAGCTGCTGGCCCGGCTGCACCACTGTCTTGTCATAGACGAGGTCCGAGCGGAACAGCGAATTACCCAGCGAACGGAACGTGCCGGAGGCAGCCGCTTCGGCCGGAGCCAATGCAGACATCCAGTAGACGTCCGTGAAGCCGATCCAGTTGGCACGCCCCGCCGTACTCACGGTGCCGCTTTCCACGACATCGCTGTAGTCGGTGCCGAAAGCGACGGAGCCGTCGAAGGCGCCGATCGGACCGGAATGGACGTTCCAGGTATCGAGGCTTGCCGTCCGATCCGTGCGATTGATAAGGCCGAACGGCTGCACCGCGACCGCACCGCTTCCGCGGTTGATAAGCCGCTGGGAGGCAGTGATCAGATAGTCCTCGTCGATTCTGAATGTGATCGCGAAGGTCTGTCCCGAACCGTTCTGCCACGTCAGCGTCAGCGGAGACTGCGTCGTCAGCTTCGCGCCTTCGGGCGCTGTCCAGACGGTGTTGGCGTTCGGAGTATCGATGCCCTCACCAACCCAGCCGAACTGCGCGAACTGCTGCGCTGGCGTTCCTGCCGGCGAGTAGAGGCGGACCGGGCCCGAGTCCTTGTCGACCATCTCGCGATGGCGATTGAGGACGAGATCGTCGATGATAGCGCCCCGCAAATTGATCGAGCCGGAGACGCCGTCGGCAGCAATCGGAACACGCCCGCCGGAAGAGAGAGCAGTCCTGAGGTCCTGCTGCTCCAGTTGAACGTCGGCGGCGTCGGTCAAACCACCCTCGCGCGTCGGCTTGCCAGGGCTGACCGCATTGTCGGCACCGCCGCTCTCGACCACTTGAGTGGGGGTCTTGCTCTGCGGGTAGAAGTACCCGACCGCCGCGTCCCACCCGAACAGGACGAGCGCAGTCAGCAGGACCGCAAGGATGATATTGCGCTGATTCTCCACGAAGCTTTCAAGTCCCGTTTTTGAGCGGTTGCCCGAGCGTCAGGGCACGGGGTCCGGGCCATGCCCGCCCCAAGGGTGGCAGCGCAATATACGCTTGATCGCCAGCCAGCCACCCTTAATCGCACCGTGTTTTCCCAAAGCCTCGATCGCATACTGCGAGCACGACGGCTGGTAGCGGCAAGTGGGCGGCATTACCTGCGAAGGCCCGAGCTGCCACGCGCGAGCCACTAGAATCAACGCCTTTCGCGGGAGGTCGGACCAGCGCATCAGCGCTTCTCGCGCTTGCGCCGGGGCGAGTCACCCTTGCCTGCCCGCGCCCGGGCGAGCGCCGCAACAAGCTCTTCGCGCAATCGCGAGAAGTCTCGTTCCATCCCCCCTTCACGTCCGATCAGGACGTGATCGGTATCTGGCAGACCGTGATCCGCGAGGACCTCGCGCGCGAGAGCGCGGAAGCGGCGCTTCATGCGATTGCGCACAACCGCGTTGCCGATCTTCTTGGTGACCGTGATGCCGAGACGAAGCCCCTGCCCCTCGTTGCCCCGCGCCAGGAGCACGAAACCCGGCCGCGCCACTCTCAACCCGCGATTGGCGGCCAGGAAGTCGGCCCGCCGAGTCATCATGAGGTAGGGTGCAGCCACGCGGCCAGAGATAGGGACAGAGTTCCGCCAAACAAAGCGGCACCGCATCTCGCCTCCGCAACAATCATGCGGAAGCGAGATGCGGCGCCGCCAAGCAGGGGGGCAAGCCCCCAGCGGAAGTTGGCTCAGGCCGACAGCTTCTTGCGGCCGCGCGCACGGCGGGCACGCAGGACCTTGCGACCACCGACAGTCGCAGTGCGAGCGCGGAAGCCATGGCGGCGAGCGCGGACAAGGCGGCTGGGCTGGAATGTGCGCTTCATGGCGAAACCTCAAAATTGGCGCCATCACGGCGCGAACAAAAAGGGCCGCTCACATCGGAGCGACCGTTCATCAGGCTGGCGCGACTAGTGCAGCACGCCGAGCGAGTCAAGCCACTCCCCGTAGAGGGTGTTGACGCAGTTTCAAAATTGACCACGACTTCTCCGGTGCTGCCTTTCACAAGCGCGCGTTCGGGTTTCCGGAAGAACTTTGTTGTGTCTACTTTGCCGCGAAGTCAGATGTGGTAGAAAAAGACCAGCCCAGTGGGCTGATCCACTGTGAGGTAAACCCAGCAGACTCCGCCATCCGCCCTTTTGAGCGCAGAGCCCCGATCATTTACGCCGACGACGGGGCATAATTCGTCAGCTTGAATACGACTGGCTGTTACCGGGCGCGAGTGATTCAAGAAGTTGATCGCCCAATGCAGGACTGGCGCCGCCTCGTCCCGCTAAGATCGCCGCCCGACCTCCTTCTTCCCGCATGGCTCTCACAGCCACCCTCATCTTGCGGCTGGGACAGGTGGTCGTGAGCCTGAGCCCAGATGGCCGGCACCCTTCCCCTGCCTAGAGACCTAGTGTACTCTCATTCCTTCAATTCAGACCTCACTTGCCGCAGGGAGGCAGGCACTCATGACGCTTTTCGATAGAGGCAGACATAACGCTACGCCTGCAGTGCCCCCCCCAACTGAGATCATCCTTTCCGAGATCCGCGAGATCGCTAGTCGGACGGAAAAGCTCCAAAACGCCATACGCGAAATCGCGGATCGCACGGAAGATCTCCAATCTCGTGGTGACGACCGGACGCGCCACATTTTTCACTACCTATACGATGTGGCCAAGAAGGAATCGGCCGACTTCATCTATCAAAATCTTCATAGTGCAGTTCTTCTGCACAGCCACCTCGACCTTCTTGAATATGCTTTGAAGAAGGCGAGCGCTGGTGATGTAATCGAGTTTGGCGTATTCCAGGCGACCTCCACCAATCATATCGCGAAAGTGATCGCGCCGGCAAAAATCTACGGCTTTGACTCTTTTCAGGGCTTGCGCGAAGATTGGGTGGGCCACGTGGCGCTCGCCGGCGGGTTCGATCTAAATTCCCAACTCCCCGAGGTGGAAGAGAATGTCACACTCGTGCCGGGATGGGTTCAGGATACGCTCCCGCCGTTCCTTGCTGATCGGCCGAAGAAGTCGGTAGCTTTCGTCCACTTCGATCTTGATACCTACGAGTCTTCCAAATACGCGCTGGCGACAGTGGCCCCCTGGCTCGCTGACCGGGCCATCTTCGTTTTTGATGAGTACCACTCCTTTCCCGGTTGGAAGGTTGGCGAAAAGCTCGCATTTGAGGAGTGGTTGCCGACATCTGGCTACGCAGCAAAGTTCATAGGCTTCTCTTGGGAGCAGGCTGCGGTCGAGGTTACGCGCATCCAGTGACAGGCGGGGGCCGGCTAATCCGGCTCCTGCCGATCGCCCCAGTTCGGATGATCCTGCACCTCGCCTCGGAGCTTACGATACGCCGCTTTCTTCGCTCGCTTGATAACAGGGGCCACCGTAGGATCAACTCGCGCAGGTCGGTGAAGAGCGCCATGTTGGTTGCCCTATCTGACGTGCCCCCCCCCGGTTTTCCTCCAAGTCCGAATAGAGTCTTGCCCGAAAGAAGGACGGACAAGGAAGCGACAAAGGTTCATGGAAGAGCAGGTCATCGGGTGCTAAATGAGGCCGAGGCAGGGGCGAAGACCAGCGATTTGGCCCGGCGTCCTGGCGTCTCGAAAGCGATGATCTACAAGTGGCGGGTCAAAAATGACCTGGAGGTGTCCGAGGCGAAGCGGCTACGAGCGCCTGAGGATGAGAACGCCAAGCTGAAGCGGCGCCTGATTGAGACGATGCTTGATGATGCCGGCCTGAAGGATCATCTCGCAAAGCTAGAAGCCTCCATTAACCAGTTAATATTACATGGCTTCTCGACGGCATGGCACTTCCCAACCACGACGCTCGAAGAGGCCATTACCCATGCCTCCTCATGCAAGCCGGAATATCACAAACCGTGCAAAAAGTGCTTTGGCGAATACTACACGCTTTACCGCTATGGTCGCCGCCTCTGATCGCTCGGCCAAGTGAGCGGCCCGTCGGGACAGCATCTATGTACAAGCCGTCAGTCTCCGTGTCGCTAATTTGAAACTGCGTCACCGCCGCCGTAGATGCCGCGCTAGCCTCATTGTTACCGCCGTTCCGGCGCCAATGTGAAAGCTTTGTAACTCGACACGTTGCGACCTGCAGTCCATCGCGCAGCACATACGTGAAGCCAAGTGGGGGAGCCGGGTGGTCGCGCTAGTCTCGACAGTGGCCTACCTCGGCCTAGAAGCACGAAGTGTCGAGGTGCAGTGCCAGATTGCTGCCGGCTTGCCCGCCTTCCAGGTCGTCGGGCTTCCGGACAAAGCCGTTGGCGAGAGCCGGCAACGCGTTAACGCGGCGCTCTCATCGATGGGGCTCGCCCTCCCGCCCAAACGCATCACCATCAACCTTTCGCCCGCCGACCTGCCGAAAGAAGGCTCCCACTACGACCTCCCCATCGCACTGGCATTGCTAGCCGCCATGGGAGTTGCCGATGCCGAGCAACTCGGAGACTTTGTCGCTGTCGGCGAACTCGCGCTGGATGGCCGCCTCATTCCGTCACCCGGTGTTCTGCTTGCCGCGCTGCACGCCAGCGCCTCCGAGAAAGGCCTGATCTGCCCTGCCGGACAAGGCTCCGAAGCGCGCTGGGCCAGCGGCGTCCCCGTGCTCGCGGCTCCCAATCTTGTTAGCCTGCTCAACCACCTCAAGGGCACCCAAGTGCTCCCGACACCTGAATTGGGGCGAGCTGATCCGCCGGTGCTCGGGCCGGATTTGCGGCAGGTGAAAGGGCAGGAGATCGCCAAGCGCGCCCTTGAAATCGCCGCGGCCGGATCTCACAACCTGCTGATGATCGGACCGCCGGGAGCAGGAAAATCCCTTCTGGCAAGCTGCCTTCCCGGCATCCTGCCCGAGCTCACTCCGGAAGAGGCACTGGAGACCTCTATGGTCGCAAGCGTGGCCGGAACGTTGGAAGGGGGCCGCATCAGCCGCGCCAGGCCGTATCGTGCGCCCCATCATTCAGCCTCGATGGCAGCACTGACGGGCGGTGGGTTGAAAGTGAAGCCGGGTGAGGTCTCGATGGCGCACTTTGGCGTGCTGTTCCTCGACGAGCTGCCCGAATTTCAACGAGCGGTCCTCGATTCGCTGCGCCAGCCGCTCGAGACCGGCGAGGTGACCGTCGCAAGAGCCAATGCCCACGTGACCTACCCTGCTCGCGTCCAACTCATCGCAGCGATGAATCCCTGCCGCTGCGGACACCTGGGCGACCCGGCGCTAGGCTGTAGCCGAGCACCCCGTTGCGCTGCGGACTATCAAAGCAAAGTATCCGGTCCACTGCTCGACCGCATCGATCTTCATGTTGAAGTGGAGGCGGTCAGCGCGGCAGATCTGGCTCTTCCGCCAGCTAGTGAGGGCAGCGAGCAAGTGGCAGAGCGTGTGCGGCTAGCGCGCGCCATTCAGTCGGAGCGTCTCAAGGGCACCTCTGCTCGCACCAATGCTGAACTGCAGGGCGACCTCCTGGACGCACACGCTTCGCCGGACGAGCAGGGCAGGAAGCTATTGCTCCAGGCGGCCGAGGCCGTCAGGCTTTCGGCCAGAGGCTACACGCGAATCTTGCGCGTCGCGCGAACCATCGCTGACCTCGCGAGCGCCCCGATCATAGGGCGCGCTCATATAGCCGAGGCGCTGAGCTATCGCCGTCAGCCGCCACGCGCTTAGCTCCGCTGCTGGCGACCGATATCGACGATGCTCGGGACAGATGATAGATTGTCGAGGGCCCCGGCCCCAACCAGTTACGGTGGCGCCGGGGTTGCTCTTTCGCCTCATTCCGCTCGCGAGCCGTGTCGCTCTTAGATGCTACGGGGCGTACGCGCTTGCGAGGAGTTGTGCCCGCCGTTGCGGTAAAGAACCTCACGGACACGCTGGGTATCCACTCCGGTGTCCTCGACCACCACGAGCACAGCGCCGTCCTTCATACGGTCGCCGTAGTAGGAAGCATCCTCCTTGCTGACGCCGTGCTTGGTCAGAGCCTCATTCAAGGTGCCGCCAATCGCGCCCACAGCTGCACCGATGCCCATCGCCTCGGGAACCGCGGTAGCAGCAATCGCGCCGGCAGCGGCCAAGGCGCCGACTCCTGGAATGGCGAGCGCGGCTACGCCAAGACCCGCGCCAAGCGCGCCACCGCCCAGGATGCCGCGTAGGATGTTGCGGTGATGCTCGTCGGTTATCTCACCATCGCCAGAGCGTGCGGTGGTCGTGCCGCCATGATGGGCAATAACCGAAAGATCGTTGTCGCTAAGACCGAGCGCTCTCAGTTCCGAAACTGCACGCTCCGCTTCCGCGTGCGTATCGAAAATTGCTGAAGCTTTACTCATGAACATTCTCTCCTCTGCGAAGCCGCGAGTCGGCCACACCTCTAACCGGAGGAGCGGGCAATCGTTCCGAACTTGCCCTTCCAGTCGCCTTTCGTCAGCGAGAGGCGTCCGCCGTGCGTGTGATGACTGAGAAGCAGGACTCCACCGCTGCTCCAGGCTCCTTCAGAGTTAGGTGACATCGCTACCTGCCGAGTCAAAGGAATCAGCCGATTGCCAACTGACAAACTACATCCTTCGTTCAGTTGAGGGCTTCTATAAAGAACCTAAAGTACAGTTCTCAGGATAATCCACTCGACATTGTGTGTTCGCAGATCGTCCGAGGATTGATTTTATAGGAACCAACGGGATCGGCACTCCGTTACAAAGCAGACTGCCGCGACATTCCGGCGTCATCTATAACAATGGAGGACAGTTATGCATAAGCCACTATCCGCCGTCGCGCTGATTGCCGCCTTGGCTGTTGGCGCTCCCACCGCCGCAGCACAAGCCGGCGCGAAGCCAATGCACATGGGTGTTCATGATCGCGCCAGCTGGTTCGAAGCTGCCGACCGCGACGACAACGAGCAACTCTCGCGGGCAGAGTTTCGCGACTTCCGGACGAACACGATGCCACGCGACCAGCTGGCGATGTACCGCGCAGACAGGCGCAGTTCGATGTTTTCTCCGGTCGACAGGAGCTTTGCCCAGCTGGACCAAGACGGCAACGGCACGGTTTCGCTGACAGAATTTGCAAACGCACCTGCGGTGACAAAGCCGGCAAAAATCAACAACAGCGCCAACGCGACAAGCGCATCTGCGCGAACAACGAGCGACTGGTCGAATCCTGACTACGTCACCGCAACATACTACATGACGATTCAGCCGGTCGACGCGAAGGTAGTCGAGGGCAAACCCGTGGTGAATCTCAAGGGTGAGCGGGTTGGCAGGATCGATAGAATCGTTCGCACGCGAGACGAAAACCGCTATTATGCGATGATCGACTTGCAGGGTACGCCGTACTATATGCTTGGCAATACTCGCCGCGACGAGGCAGGCGTACCCCTGGATGACGTCCTGCTGTTCCGGGATGGCAGTTCGGTGATGCTATCGTCACGCGGTGAAGAATTTCTTCGGGAAACCGACGCTCGCGTCATCGAAAATCCTGAGCGGGTCGAACGCCTGTACCAAATCTGACCCACGATAACGCCATCGCATTAATCTGGCGCCACGAGCAACAATGCGTGGCGTCAGCTAGCGCTGAACTCCCGCCGTTCCCGACACGTGCGGCTCGGAGTCAGCCTCAGCGCAAGAGCGAAAAGATCAATCCTCCGCGTCGAGCTGGCGCAGAACCTCGGCTATCACTTGCGGGTCACATGCGAACCCAAGGTGGGTGCAGCGCAGAGCCACTGCACGGTCCCGCTCACCCGGCCAGCCGCAAGCGGACCGTGGGTGAACAACGCCGTCGCGCGGGCTCCACAAGGCAACCGTTGGCACCGGGGGCTTGCCGCCCAGCTCACACTCGATGGGCGGCTCGTCAACCGAGTGACCGGTGATGACCTGATAAGCGCGCCAAGCGTTGTTCGCCCGTGGGTTGCCCGAAAAGGGCGTGCCCATGGTGATCACGCGCGACACATTGTTCGGCTGGCGGCACGCGATCTCGCGGGCGAACAGGCCGCCTAAGCTCCAGCCGACGAGCGCTACGGGAGCTTTATGCTGCCGGGCAAGCGCACCGACCCGGCGCATGAGAAAAGTAAAGTTCTGCTCGGTAGGCCCCAAGTTCAGTCCCAGGCCCCAATCATGCAAAGAATGCCCCGCGCCCGTGAGTGCATCCGCCATAGGCCGCATGCGGACCGGATGCGCGCCAAAGCCCGGCAAGAGCATGACGGGCTGGGGATTGCGGGCTTTGGCAGGTTCGTGCCGTTCGGGCACACGGCGAAAGGACGCAAGTTCGCCCAGCAAGTACCGCAACGGCGGCCCGCTAACACCTTCGGGACGCGGCTCGCGTGCAAGCGCGGACCGTCGCAGGATCTCGCCCCGCGCCCGGCCGGCTCGCTCCCCGGCGATCTTCCAGAAGTTGTTCGCAACTGCCAACACGTTCGTTTTGCCCGCTTATCCCTATGCTCCGTCCGCACGGATCGTGCGCTACGCTCTCTAACCGCAACGTGTCAGCGGAGCCGAAGGTTTCTGCCTATAGCAGGGGCAGCTAAACGTCACTTGAACTGGCTCGCTGTAACAAAAGCGTCATCCGGTTGCGTGGCCGTCAGCTGCTGACGCCGACAGAGCGCACCATCGTTGCGGAGCGCAGCCACATACCCCATATGTTCCGCCATGGCAGAACTCGTCATCCGCAGGGGGCTGGAAGAGCCTGACACTTCCGGCAACTTCGTACCGCACAAGCCGCAACGCCCGGACAAGTCGCTGCCGGGCAAGCGTTTCGTGATTCAGTCGGACTATCAACCGGCCGGCGACCAGCCGACTGCGATCGCAGATCTTGTGGCGGCGACGCGTGAAGGCGAAAAGACACAAGTGCTGCTGGGTGTGACCGGCTCAGGCAAGACGTTCACCATGGCCAAGGTGATCGAGGAACTGCAGCGGCCTGCCTTGATTTTGGCGCCCAACAAGATCCTGGCCGCGCAGCTCTATGCCGAGTTTCGCGACTTCTTCCCGGATAATGCGGTCGAGTATTTCGTCTCGTATTACGACTACTACCAGCCCGAAGCTTATGTGCCGCGGTCCGACACCTACATCGAGAAGGAAAGCTCGGTGAACGAGGCGATCGATCGGATGCGCCACTCCGCCACGCGCGCGCTGCTGGAGCGTGATGATGTGATCATCGTGGCTTCCGTCTCCTGCCTCTACGGTATCGGCTCGGTCGAGACGTACTCGGCGATGATTTTTGACCTCAAGAAAGGCGAGACCGTCGACCAGAGCGAAACGATCCGCAAGCTGGTGGCTCTACAGTACAAGCGCAACGACGTGGCCTTCGCACGCGGCAATTTCCGCGTCCGCGGCGACAGCCTCGAGATCTTCCCATCGCACCTTGAGGACACCGCCTGGCGCATCAGCTTCTTTGGGGACGAGATCGAGGATATTGCTGAGTTCGACCCGCTGACTGGCAAGAAGGGTCAGAGCCTCGACAAGGTGCGCGTTTACGCAAACTCGCACTATGTTACCCCAGGGCCAACGATGAAGCAGGCAACGGAAGCGATCCGGTTTGAATTGACGGAGCGCCTCAAGGAGCTGGAGGCAGAAGGCCGGCTTCTGGAGGCTCAGCGACTGGAGCAGCGCACCAACTTCGATCTCGAAATGATTGCCGCAACCGGCGCATGCAACGGTATCGAGAACTACTCCCGCTTTCTGACCGGACGCTTGCCGGGAGAACCGCCGCCGACGCTGTTCGAGTACTTGCCCGACAACGCGCTGCTCTTCGTGGACGAGAGCCACCAGACGGTGCCGCAAGTCGGGGCGATGGCGAAGGGCGACCACCGGCGCAAGATCACGCTTGCCGAATATGGATTTCGCCTTCCAAGCTGCATCGACAACCGCCCGCTGCGCTTCAACGAGTGGGACGCGATGCGCCCGCAGACCGTCGCCGTCTCCGCAACGCCGGGCAGCTGGGAAATCGAGGAGGCGGGCGGCGTCTTTGCCGAGCAGGTGATCCGCCCGACCGGGCTCATCGACCCGCCGGTGGAGATCCGCCCGGTGGAGGACCAGGTCCAGGACTGCATTCAGGAGTGCAAGGCGACGGCAGCGAAGGGGTATCGCACGCTTGTCACCACCCTCACCAAGCGCATGGCCGAGGATTTGACCGAGTTCATGCATGAGGCTGGCGTGCGCGTGCGCTACATGCACTCCGATGTCGAAACGCTGGAGCGCATCGAACTGATCCGCGATCTTCGGCTAGGCGTCTACGACGTGCTGGTCGGCATCAACCTGCTGCGCGAAGGCCTCGACATTCCCGAGTGCGGTCTCGTCTGCATCCTTGATGCCGACAAGGAAGGATTCCTCCGCTCGGAGACCTCGCTGATCCAGACCATCGGGCGCGCCGCGCGCAACGTCGAAGGCCGCGTCATCCTCTATGCCGACCGGATGACCGGCTCGATGGAACGCGCGATCGCAGAGACCGACCGCCGCCGCGCGAGACAGCAGGAGTACAACGAACTCCACGGGATCACTCCGCAGACGATCAAGCGCCGCATCGCCGACATCGTGGCGGATACCGCCAGCCGCGACGGCGTGCTCATCGACATCGATGCGGAAGGCGAGAACAACCTCGTCGGCCACAACTTGCGTGGCTACATTGAAGAGCTCGAGAAGAAGATGCGCGCTGCGGCAGCAGATCTCGAGTTTGAGGAAGCCGGCCGCCTGCGTGACGAGATTCGCAAGCTTGAAGGCGAGGAACTCGGGCTTCCCGCGAGCGAGCACAAGGCGCCCAAAGTCGGGCGGAGCAACGAGGGCAAACCCGGTACACGCAAGCTGCGCTACGGAAAGACACAACGCAAGTTCGGGCGCTAGAACGCCTCTCGTCTCTTTCGAAAAGGTCTGCCTTAGGGTTCTGCCTCGCACGGGGGGAAATGCCGGGAACACCTGGCGTCCTCGCGGGCTTCACCCGGTATGAGCGAACTTCTGTCGCCAGGATGGCAAGAGCGGCACGTATGGGTTGGCGACGTACGGCTGCACGTCGTCGAAGCCGGCCCTGCGGATGGAGCACCCATAATCCTGCTCCATGGTTTCCCGGAGTTCTGGTGGGCGTGGCGAAACCAGATCGATAGGCTGGCGGACGCGGGATTGCGCGTAATCGTGCCAGACATGCGCGGCTATAACGAGAGCGATAGGCCCAAGGGGGTGCAAGCTTACGCAGTACGCAAACTCGTGGGCGACGTGACCGGCCTCGCTACGGCGTTGGGATATGAACAATTCGCGCTGGCCGGGCATGACTGGGGTGGCCTGGTGGCCTGGCACGTTGCGGCCCGGCACCCAAGCCGCGTCACGCGCCTCGCGATCCTCGATGCACCGCACCCGGACGTTTGGAGCCGTTTCTCGATGCGCCACCCCACCCAAGCGTTGCGCAGCGCTTATGTCGCGTGGTTCCAGTTACCACTCTTGCCAGAGACGATGCTGGGCGCTCTCGATTTCGCCATCCTGCGCGCCACGATGAAAACGAGCGCCAAAAGCGGTATCTTCCCGCGTCATGTTCTCAGCCACTATGTCGAAAGCTGGAGTGGACACGGCGCGCTCACGGCAATGCTCAACTACTATCGCGCGCTGAGCATACCCGGCGAAGCGCCGATCGACCGCATCCGGTGCCCAACGGCGATCATTTGGGGAGAGCGCGACTCTTTCCTCGACAATCGCCTGGCGCGCGAAAGCGCCTCGATGTGCGATGCCGCGTCGATGACCTTAATCCCGGAGGCTACGCACTGGCTGCATTTGGAGCAGCCAGCGAACGTGGCCGATCAGCTACTGGCGCTTGTCCGCCAGGAACGGCCACCTCTAAGCTGAAGAACTCTCACCGCCGTTTTTGGGCAAGGCCCGGGAAGTCGGGCGGCGACAGTGGTTCTTATGCGCTCAACGCTGCACGTGGTTCCCTTCAGGAGAACTTGCCGGCCTTGGCGATCTCATTCACAGGCTTGCGATTGCTGGGAACCTCCCGCTCCTGCAGGAAATCCGGCAGGATCTCCTTGCCCGCTGCCTTGCCGATCACGAAAGCGGCCTCAAGGCGGTGATCGGCTGGGATGCCAAGCGCTGCCTCAGCCTCGCCGAACTTGATGCCGGTCATCCCGTGCGTGTGATAGCCAAGCGCCTGCGCCTGAATCGCAGCGAGCATCCACGCAGCGCCCGCATCAAGGCTGTGACTGTGATTGTCCGTGTTGCCGCCCTCTGCGCGCATGTACTTGTCTGACACCAGGTAAACGAGCGCCGAAGCGTCCTTTGCCCATCCCTGATTGAAGTCGATGAGTTGCGACAGGAACAGGTCCCAGTTCGCATCACCGCGCCGGGCGTACAGGAATGTCCAGGGTTGCACATTGTAGGCGGAAGGTGCCCAGCCCGCGGCCTCGAAGATAACGTCGAGGTCTTCCTGTGGGATCTCGCTGCCATCGAAGGCGCGCGGGCTCCAGCGATTGACGATCAGCTTTTCGACCTTGGGATGTGCTATACGACCGGTCATGAGAGTATCCTTTCGAATTTCGAGATGTGTTCAGGCTGCGTCGACGAGGACAAGTTCTGCATCTTCCAGAGCGGTAACAGTGATCGCGTCGAGACCGGTGATGGCGACACCATCTCGGGCGTTGGCCTCGACGTCACCGACTTTGATCTTGCCGGTGGCAGGCACCAGGTAGGCGTGCCGGTCGGCGCGGGTCGTGTAAGTCACGCTCTCGCCCGCCTTAACGGTAGCCCCCAGTACGCGAGCATCCGCACGGATCGGCAAGGCATCGTCATCAGCCATGCCGGAGGCAAGCGTCACGAATTGTCCGTTACGAGCATCTTTAGGAAACGGACGGGCGCCCCAGCTGGGTGCCTCACCCCTGCGGTCGGGGAGTATCCATATCTGGAAGAGCGTGGTCTCCTCATCCTCAAGATTGAATTCGGAATGCTGAATACCTGTACCGGCGCTCATCACCTGAACGTCGCCCGCCTCGGTGCGACCTTGATTGCCCAGGCTGTCGCGATGGGTGATCGCGCCTTTGCGCACGTAAGTGATGATTTCCATGTCGTTGTGCGGGTGAGCGGGAAATCCGGATTGGGGGGCGATCGTGTCATCGTTCCAGACCCGCAGCCGGCCCCAGTTCACCCGGTCTGGGTCGTGGTACGAGGCGAACGAGAAGTGATGGTGAGCGTCCAACCATCCATGGTTTGCAGCGCCGAGGCTTTGGAAAGGCCGAAGTTCGATCATGGCTTCCTCGTGAGTGAGTTTCAGTTCGTGAGTGGAATATGGCCCTAGCGCCGCTATCCAATAAGTGAGATAAATCAGCCAAAGATGTTCGAAAGAGTTGAATGGTTGATCTCGTCCCACCGAGTCTGGACCATTTGCGCGTGTTCCTGTGCGTCGTGGAGGAAGGCAGCTTTAACGCTGCCGCGCGCAAGCTGGGGCGCGCGATTTCGGTTGTCAGCTATGCCATCGCTCAGCTCGAGGCTCAGCTCGACGTGCGGCTGTTCGACCGCGAGGGTTCGCGTCGTCCGCATCTGACGGACGCTGGGATAGCACTCGTTGGCGAGGCTCATGCGATCTCGGACACTGTCGATGCGCTGCTCGCCAAAGTTCGAGCCCTGCGGCAAGGACTGGAAGCGGAACTCTCCTTGGCGGTCGACGTGATGATGCCGGGCGAAGCCCTGGCTCGCCTCCTGCGCGAGTTCCAGGCCATGTACCCCAGCGTTGCGCTGCGGCTGCATGTGGAGGCTTTGGGAGCGGTTGCCGCTCTGGTGCTGGATGGCCGGGCAGACCTGGCAATCGGCGGCCCTGACATTCTGGACTTGCCCGAGATCGAACGCGAAACGGTCGGTGCGGTCGAACTGGTGCCCGTCGCAGCGCCGGGACACCCCCTGAGCACCTTGGAGCGCATCCCACCGGGCGAAGCGCGCAAGCACTTGCAACTGGTGCTGACAGACCGTTCACCGCTCACCGAAGGACGCGATTTCTCGGTCTTCAGCCCACGCACCTGGCGTCTGGCAGACCTTGGCTCCAAGCACATGCTGCTGAAGGAAGGCATCGGTTGGGGTTCGATGCCGCGCCACGTCGTCCGGCATGACCTTGCGAGTGGAGCGTTGGTCGAGCTGACTTTACCAGAACGACCGGCCATGGATTATGCCCTTGTCGCGCTCTGGCGTAAGGATACGCGGCCGGGTCCGGCGGGAACCTGGGTCCTGGACAAGCTGCCAGTGCTGCTCGCGCAATGCCCGCGCTGAGCCAACACGCGCACCGACGATTGCCTCGCGCCCATCCGCACCCCACCTTCGGCATATGACAGCCACTCGACTTACCCGCCGCTCCGTAATCCGCCTCTCGCCACGCTCCGGCGCTGAGGAGGCCGTAGCCCCGTTCCTGCAGGGGCTCGTCACCTCTGACGTGCAGGGCACCCTGCCAGTGTGGGCGGGGCTCCTCAGTCCACAGGGCAAGGCGCTGTTCGATTTCATCGTGTGGGGCGACGGCGACGATTACCTCCTGGACTGCGAGGCTGAGGCCGCCCAAGCGCTGGTGAAGCGCCTCTCGCTCTATCGCCTGCGCCGCGCTATCGACATCGCTGTGGATCCCTCGATCGCGGTTCACTGGCGTCCCGACCATAGCGAAGGTGGTACCCCAGACCCGCGCTTGCCCGTTCTCGGCGTTCGCTGGCTAAGCCCTGCTTCTGACGAGGACGCTAGCGCGGATGAGGCATACCTGACCCACCGGCTCAAGCTGGGAGTCACGGAGGGGCAGGCCGAGCTTGGAAGCGATGCCACGCTTTGGCTGGAATGCAACGCGGTGGAGCTGCACGGCGTCAGCTTCAGCAAGGGGTGCTACGTCGGGCAAGAGAACACCGCCCGGATGAACTGGCGTCAGAAAGTGAATCGGCGACTTGTAGTCGTGCCTCTCAGCCAATCCGAGCTCAAACGGCAGCGCGCGGCCTACCCAGAGCTTGGGTTGGCCGTCGACCACTTGCGGATCGATGACATCAAGCCGGAAGTCAGTCCCCCCTGGCTGATCCTTTCAACCGGCGACCCTGGGGAATAACCGAGCGTTTTCAGGCGTGAGCCGCGCCACGAGATACGCTGACGAGATCTGCCAGCTTGTCCGCCAGGACAGCCACGTAGCGTCGGGCGTGCCGCCCCTGTGTGCGTGCGAGTTGGAAGGGCGAGCCGATCTCGCAGCTGGGCTTGAAGCCGGACTGCTGCAGTATCCGCGCTGAAGCGCTCGATTCCGAAAAGTCGTTTGCGATGACGCGGCGATACCCCAGCGTACGCGCCTGAGTCAGCACCGCCCGAACGGCTTCAGCGGCGTATCCTTGCCCCTGGTACCCTCGCACGATCCAGCAGCTGAGTTCGACTTCCGCCCCGGCGCGCGCCAGCCCTACGCTGCCAATGACCTTGGCACCGCCCTCCTCGCGCAAGTTGATCAAGAAGTGCGGCAAACGGACGTCGCGCGGCCGCCTTAGGTACGAGCGCACCTCTGCTGGGGTATGTGGAAGTTCCGGCCCGCCGATGCTGCGCTCAACAGCGGCATCGTCCACCACCTGAACCAGTTCGTCAAAGTCCTCCGGCCAGCCTGGCCTTAAGAACAACCTCTCCGTGCGGATGAACATGTTATCGTCTCCGTCATTCCCGCCTGAGGATGCTGCACTGATTCGGTGGCGAATGCACCTACAAAGCGCCGAAACGAACATTCGGAGCGACTACGTTCAAGAACCCCTCAGGACTGCGAAAGAAGCCCGGTTCAGGCCGCTCGCATGTCGGGCTGACACGCCACGCCAGCGTCACCATCGCAGTCGCTGGCCGATTCGAACTCGATCGCATACTCGCGCGCCGGAAAGGCACCGCCGCGTGCCAGGCTGTGGCGCTCGACGACTCGGTCTGTCTGCCGAAAGCCAGCTTTCTCAAGAACCCGAGCAGAGGCGGCGTCGTTTGCAAATGGGCGAGCAGCGATTTGCCGATGGCCGAGTGTTCGCGCCAGCCGCAGCACCGCGCTTGCCGCCTCGCTGGCGAATCCGCAGCCCCAACTGTCAGGCGCGATCCAGAACCCGAACTGCGTCTCGCCATCCTCGGCCGCCAAGCCGGTGCCGCCGATCACACGCGAGCCCCGCGCGTTGGGCAAGGTCACCAGGAAGCAGGGGTGGCGTCGATCCTGCGGACGCGCGACCGTCGCGCGCGCTGCTTCCGGCGTGTAGGGCCACGGCATACGAGCAAAATTGCGCACGATCCGCTCGTCAGCAATAGCCGCGTACAGTTCCTGCCAATCCTCCGGCCAGGCCGGGCGCAGGAACAATCGCTCCGTGCGAATGAACATGAAAGTCTCCGTTCAAAGGCCCCCGCCGCGGTCCAGCTAGACCAGGCGGATGACACAGGCGTTACGCACCTGCGCGGCAGGAACGCACGCCTGTCGCATCGGTGCCAGCTTGACAAAAGGGAGACACAAAAAAAAGGGAGCGGGGGTGGCCCTCTCCCTTCCATCTGGCCGGAGTTCCCGCTCTGGGGAGCCGGCTGGGCCATCCCGAGGGACGGCCCTTTTACAGCCGTCCGTTATTCAGCAGCTTCTGCCATCATGTCTACCGACACGTATTTGCGGCCGAGCTTGCCATCATGGAAGCGCACGCGGCCTTCCGCGAGAGCGAACAGGGTGTGGTCCTTGCCCATGCCCACGTTCACGCCCGGGTACACGCGAGTGCCACGCTGACGGATGATAATGTTGCCGCCGATCACTTCCTGACCGCCGAACTTCTTAACGCCGAGGCGGCGGCCAGCTGAGTCGCGACCGTTGCGCGAAGAGCCGCCTGCTTTCTTGTGTGCCATTTCAATCTACTCCGAATTTCTTCGATCAGCCGACCGAGACGATACGCAGCAGAGTCATCTGCTGGCGATGGCCGTTCTTGCGACGATAGTTGTGCCGGCGGCGCTTCTTGAACACCACGACCTTCTCGCTCTTCGCCTGTGCGATGATCTCGGCCGAGACCTTCACGCTACCGGCGTCGGCGATTTCGCCGTCCTTGCCCGCAAGCAGAACGTCACCCAGCGTGATCGTCTCACCAGCTTCGCCAGCCAGCTTTTCAACGGCGATCTTGTCTCCGGCGGCGACCCGATACTGCTTGCCGCCCGTGCGCACTACTGCGAACATGGTGCCCTTACCCAATCTCAAAATATGCCCGATTAAGGGCCGAAACAACCTGCCCCAGCCACTGCAGCTTTCATAAGGAAAGCGCCTGCGGGCGACGTGCCGGACATCCCGTGCAGGCACGGGTGGCCGGAAAGAGTGGTGCCGTTAATCGAAGCGTGGCGGTGAGTCAACCAAGCAGTCGCTTTGCAGTTGCTTCGGCGCGGATTGCCTCTCGCCGTGAGCGACAGTCATGCTATGGCTTAACAATGATGCGCGCAACCGACCGCTCGATCCCGGCCCTTGTATCGCTGCCCCTCTCGTTAGGTGCTGTACTGCTCATCAGCGCATGTGCGGGATCGCGCGCCTATCCCTCACTCGCCGTGCGAGACATCGAGCGAGTGGAAGGCAGCGCTTCCGCCGCGTCTGGCAGTATCGAAGCGCCGCCGGCCCTGCCTGCTCCCACAGCTGATCTGACCACGCGTCTTGCAGGACTCGTCGATATTGCGAGCGAAGCTCATGAAAAGTTCAAATCACGACAACCTGTCGCCGAGCGCGCCATATCCGGTGTCGGGGGGGCAATCAGTGACAGCTGGACCAATGCACAAGTTGCGCTTTCCAGCCTTCAGGCTGCGCGAAGCGGCGTCCTGACATCTTTGGGTGAACTCGATCAGCTCTATGCTGACGCACGCATCGCCAATCCTGAGCAGGTCAGCCCCACGGCGGCCGCGATCGAAGCCGCTCGCAGTCAGGTGGAAAGTTGGGTCTCAAGCGAGAATGCCGTGATTGAACGGCTTAGCGCGCGTCTGAGATAGCGATCGGACAAGCCCCCCTTTCCGACGTGGCGGAAGAGGGGCTGTCTTAAATCCATTGCAGGAAACGCCTCAGGTCAAAGCGACAATCGTCGCGATCACGAGTGCCCACACCGTGATCAGCACCGGGAGGATCAGCACCTGAACCGCCGCTTGGCGCGCAGTCAGGCGGCCTGTCATTGTTTCGATACCGCCGTGGGTGAACTGGCTCCAACTAAGTGGCGATGTGTCATTGTGCGGTTTCATCTTTGCCCAGTAGCCGGCAAGACCAAAGCCGAAGGCGACAAAACCCGCGAAGATAACGACCGGTATCGCCAGCTCGGGATTCATGAACGTCGTGCCCATCACACCAATAAAGGCGAGGTACAGTGCGACGGTGGCGACATAAAGTGCGGTAGGAAGGCCGAAGTTACGATCAACTCGGGTTCGGACCGGGGCCGTCGTGACAACGGCAATCTTGTTCAGTTCGAGATGAGAGAGACTTTGGACCATGACGGACCTCCTTTACTAGAGGCGGTATGGTCGCGAATGCAGCTACACACCTTGACCCGAATCAAACGACCCCGAGAATCTCTCATGACCAGCGCGCGATATCCTCATAATCTTCTGCGCGCGGCTCGACCCACCGCCACTGCCCCGTGACCTTCTCACGCTTCCAGAACCAGCTTTCTGATTTGAGGTGGTCCATGGCGAAATCAGCGGCCTTGAATGCCGCGCGCCGATGGCGAGAGGCGGCTGCCACGAGAACGATGGGATCGCCGGGGCTCATAAGGCCGCTGCGGTGGATAATGAGCAATCCCTCAAGGTTCCAGCGGTCAAGGGTACGATCCGCAAGTTCGCGCATGGCGGGAAGCGTTAGTGGATCGTAGTGCCGGAGCTCCAGCGCCTCCACCGCGCTCTCCCCTGCCTCGGCGCGCACTTGGCCGATGAAGCTGGCGACACCACCCGCTCGCCGGTGCGCGGCGGTAAAGGCGGTCATTTCACGCCCCGCGTCGAACGGCGCGCTCAAAAGCCGAACATCCGCCGCACCCTGCGCCACGTCAGCCGCCGCTAACCGGCGGGAGGAACGCCACTTCGTCCCCATCCTTCAGCACGCCCGCGTCTCGATCATGGACCAGAACGCCGTTCAGCGCACATTTGATTCGCTCGCCACTAAGTGCAGCGGCGAGGTCTGGCTCCAGCGCATCGATGATCTGCGAGACCGAGCTTACCGTCGGCACCTCCCTCTCGGGCTCACCCGCAAGGTCCTCCAAGCGCCCAAGAAATACGAGCTTGAGTGGCACGTCAGCCGCCGGTCATCGACATGTGGCGCGCGAGTGCGGGCGCTTGCCCGCGCGAATCGATTGCAAAGTTGTGACGCGCTGGCTTGATCTTCATGGCGGTGTCTAGCCCCTCGGCAAGCGCCGCCTGCGGATCTTGCGAGCGTAGAGCTGCTCGCAAGTCCACCTGCTCACTGCCACCAAGGCATGCAAAGAGCTGCCCCGTCGCGGTCACGCGGATACGATTGCAGCCTTCGCAAAAGTTGTTGGTGAGCGGGGTGATAAGACCCAGGCGGCCACCTGTCTCCTTCACGTCGAAGTAGCGAGCGGGCCCACCGCTGCGGTGATCCGAGGCGGCAAGGGTCCAGCGCCGTTCAAGATCGTCCTGAACGGCGATCAACGGAAGGTAGTGATCTATGCGGTCTTCCTCGACGTCGCCCAGCGGCATGACCTCGATCAGCGTCGCTTCGAACCCCTGTGCATGCGCCCAAGCCACGAGATCAGCGATCTCACCCTCATTGATGCCCTTGAGCGCCACAGTGTTGAGCTTTACGCGAAGCCCGGCCGCCTTTGCAGCAGCCAAGCCTTCCAGCACCTGCGGCAGCGAGTCGCGGCGGGCAAGCTGCGCGAACTTGGCGCGGTCGAGCGTATCCAGCGAAACATTGATGCGGCGTACGCCTGCTGCGAACAGATCCTCAGCGAACTCGTTAAGCCGCGTGCCATTCGTGGTGAGTGTTAATTCTTCCAGACCGCTTCCGATCTTCCGACCGAGCGCCCGGACCAGTTCCATCATGTCGCGCCGGACCAGGGGTTCACCGCCTGTGAGCCGGATCTTGGTGATCCCGCGGTCGATGAAGCCAAGCGCCAGCTTGTGCAGTTCCTCAAGGCTCAACACGTCCTTGCGCGGCAGGAAGGTCATTCGCTCTGGCATGCAGTAGGAGCAGCGCAGATCGCAGCGATCGGTCACGGACAGGCGAAGGTACGTGATTCGCCGCTGGAACTGATCCACAAGAGGAGCGAGCGAGCTGGTCATCCTGAAGGATATAGCATCGCCCCCGCCCCGGTTCCATCGAGCGGCAGCAACTGCCCTGTCACTCCCGGAGCGCAGCTCAAGTAATCCGCTGCCGCCTTGATCGCATCTTCACTCCCGCCGGCGAGCGCGTTGACGCGGGCGGGCGCGTGAGCACGAGCCAATTCCTGGACAGCGGCACGCTGCCAGGCGTGATGCGTTTGATCGTCAAGTTCAAACACCAGCACCACATCGCCGCCCCGCGCAAGCTGCTCCCGCACCCGAGGCAGAAGCTCTGAATAGAACTGTGCAGAGGCGGCGAGTGGCTCTTTTGCCGATGCACCGACGCGCATCAGCACCATCAGCGCCTCTCGCGTGTCAGCGTTATTCCGATGGACTCGCCCGCCTCGGCAATAGCCAACTTGATGATCTTGACGGTTACCGCCTCGATCCGTTCATCCTGCACGAACAAAGTCTCGCAGATGTGATCGGCCACCGCCTCAATCAACTTGAAGTGCACGCCCTGTGGCAACGCCTCGGACGCTGCGAACTTCAGGTCCATGTAGTTCTTGCTGGCGGATAACGGCGTATCAGGCGCGTAATGCGCGATTGGCCTCATCTTTGCCGAAATCGTGATTTTAAGGGGCTGCGGCTTTCCGGTTTCCTCCGAGTAGATTCCGGTGAGCACGTCGACAACAAAGTCGGCAACTTCAAGAGTGAGCGAATCGGCCATGGCGCCCTTTAGCCCGGATTGTGCCAACGCGCGAAAATTGCGGTGGGAAGCAACCTGCCGCCCTCGCCTTCTTCGCGGACCGCGAGCTCACCGTGTTCTACCGTGCCTGGCAAATCGGCAAACAGCTCAGACACAAGCCCCGCAAGCGCCAGCGATGACATCCGCACTGCGTAGACAGTGAGGAACAGGAAACGGCTGTCGGCATCGAGCAGCCGCCGGCAATCCGCCATGAGCGCAGGGAGGTTCTCCTCCAACCGCCAGGTTTCACCGGTGGGGCCGCGGCCGAATTTAGGCGGATCGAGGATGATGCCGTCATAGCGCCGGCCCCGCCGCACCTCGCGCGCAGCAAACTTCGCGGCATCATCGACCAGCCACCGCACCGGCCGATCCTCCATCCCGGAGAGCGCGGCGTTTTCACGAGCCTGCGCCACCGACTTCTTGGACGCATCGACGTGGGTCACGGCGCCATTGGAAGACAGCGCCAGAGTGCCAACGCCGGTATACCCGAACATATTGAGCGTCGATGCCTCGCCGGCGCCAAGCGTGCCGCGCATCCAGTCCCATACCGGAGCCATGTCCGGGAAAAACCCGAGGTGACGAAAAGGCGTACACTGCGCGGTGAAGGAAACGTCACGCCATGCGAGCCGCCAACCCTCTCGCGGTACCGGTCCGGCAAATTGCCAGCGTCCGCCGCCATCCTCGTCGGACCCGGGCACAAACTCCCCGTGAGCGTCCCAGTCATTCAACCGGGGCGACCACATCGCCTGCGGTTCGGGCCGAACGAATCGGTAACGTCCATAGCGCTCCAGCTTGCGGCCATGTCCTGAGTCGAGCAGGCCGTAGTCGGCCCAGCCCTCGCCCGTAAGGATCAGCGGATCACTGGAAAGCTTCGCCATCAGCCCTTCGGAACCGCGTGCATGGCCACATATTCCGCCACCGCCTCATACTGCCCAGCCACAGTCGCGCAGCGCTCCTCGCGCTCGAACAGGTCGCCGACACGCGTCGGCAGACCGGGCCGCTGCCCGGTCGCGCGTTCCACTGCCTCAGGGAATTTCGCCGGGTGGGCAGTCGCAAGTGTGACGACTGGCACGTCTGGCGCAAGCCCGGCGTTGCGCGCGCCGTGGAGCGCGCAGGCGGTGTGCGGATCGATCAGCTCTCCGCAGTTCTCCCATGCCCAGCGGATCGCGTGAGCCATCTCGTCGGCGTCCGCCCTGCAGCTCGCAAACAGCGCTGCTGCTCCCTGGCGCTGGGCGTTCGTAAGCTGCATCGCCTTGCTTGCCTCGAAGCCGCTCATCTGCGCTGCCACCGCTGCGCCATCGCGTCCGCCGAGATCGAACAGCAATCGTTCGAAGTTCGAGGAGACCTGGATGTCCATCGAAGGTGCCGCCGTTGGCGTGACCGTACCTTGCGAATAGTCTCCGCTTGCCAGAGCGCGATGCAGGATATCGTTAACGTTGGTCGCGACGATCAGCTTTTCGACAGGCAGGCCCATCTGCTGCGCTACGTAGCCTGCGAAAACATCGCCGAAGTTGCCGGTGGGCACGGAGAAGGCGACGGTGCGCTCCGGTGCCCCGAGTTGCAGCGCCGTGGCGAAGTAGTACACGACCTGCGCCATAAGCCGTGCCCAATTGATCGAATTGACGGCGCCGATTGCGAACCTGTCCGTCACCGCACGATCGTTGAACATGCGCTTCACGATCGCCTGGCACTCGTCGAAGCTCACGCCTTCCAATGCCAGGTTGTGAACGTTGGGCGCGAGCACCGTGGTCATCTGCCGGCGCTGGACGTCGCTGACCCGCCCCTTCGGGTGCAACATGAAGACGTCTACTTTGGATCTACCCGCGACGGCATCGATCGCCGCCGAGCCGGTATCGCCCGATGTCGCGCCGACGATGGTCAGGTTGCGGTCCGAGCGGCTGAGAAACTCCTCAAACAGAAGCCCCAGTAGCTGCAGCGCCACGTCCTTGAAAGCAAGCGTCGGCCCGTGGAATAGCTCCATCAGCCAATTCTGAGCGTCGAGTTGGACCAGCGGCGTCACCGCCTTGTGCGAGAACCGGCCGTATGCGGCTTCGCACAGTTCAAGCAGGCGCTCGGGGGTTAAGCTTCGACCGACGAACGGCTGCATCACCCGAGCGGCAAGTGCCGCGTACGGCAGACCGCGCATGCCGGCAATCTCGGCCTCGGTAAAGCGCGGCCACTCGCGCGGAACGTAAAGCCCTCCGTCGCTGGCAAGACCTGCCAGTGTGGCGCCTTCAAAATCGAGCGCCGGCGCGCTTCCTCTAGTGCTGACGTATTCCATCACCTGCGCGCCTAGCGGCAGCAGCAGCCCGGCGCAATGGCGCTGGATACGCGAGCGAACGACCCGTGCTTAGTTCGCAGCTCGGCGTCTGACAGCGATGACAAAGATAACCAGCGCGGTCGCGGCAAAGAAGAACCACTGCACCGCGTAGGCCATGTGATTGTTGGGGAGTTCGGACGGGTCGGGCGTTTGGTTAGCCTCCAGGCCGGCCAGAGGTGGGTCTGCCACCAGCCGCGGCCCGGGCGCAATCACACCTTGCACCACACCGCCACCCCAATTGTTCTGCGCCGCAGGATCGCGCGACCAGCCCAGCACCACCTTTGCGCGAGAGCCATCGGGTAAGACGCACTCAACAGCCTGCGCGAGACCCGATTCGCCACTGGCGTTCCTACCGGCAATTGCGGTTCGCCCGGTCACCCGCATGCACAGGATGCGCGAGCGACGATAGAGCATGGCCTGCGCCCCCTCGTCGGCGGGCCAGGCCACAGGTGCCGATGAAGCATCTGCCGCCGCATAGCGCGCCAGCAGGGCTTCCTTTTCGCCCGCACGGCTGAGTTGCCAAAAGCCGAGAGCAATCATCACGGCGACAGCAGCCGCAACCAGCAGTGTTGCGAATACCGGAATCCGTTTCGACTTCATCGCGCCTTTTCCTGTTGAACGCTTGCCTCCCGATCACCGCTCGTGTTCACGCGATGCAATCAAAGCTAGCAACGAAAAGGGCAGCCGAAGCGATCTTCGGCTGCCCTTCCGTTTTGGTACAATGACCTATCATCAGTGCGTGGGATAGCCCCAACCGCCCCACACGTAGACCGTCACGAAAAGGAACAGCCACACCACGTCGACGAAGTGCCAATACCAGGCCGCCGCTTCAAAACCGAAGTGCTGCCGGGGGGTGAAGTCACCCCGGTTCGCCCGAACCAGGCAAACGATCAGCATGATGGTGCCGACGATCACGTGGAAGCCGTGGAACCCGGTCGCCATGTAAAAGGCCGAGCCGTAGGTGTTCTCACCGAACGGGAAAGGCGCGTTGGCGTATTCGAACGCCTGAATGAACGAGAACAGAATGCCGAGCAGGATCGTCGCCCAGAGCCCCTTCTTCAGACCGTCACGGTCGCCGTGAATCAGTGAGTGGTGGGCCCAGGTGATCGTCGTGCCCGAGCAAAGCAGGATCAGCGTGTTCAGCAAGGGCAGATCGAACGGGTCCATCACGGCTTCGATCGCCTTTGGCGGCCACTGCCCGTCGACAACTTCTGCAAGCGGCGATGGGAACAGCGAGAAGTCGAAGAACGCCCAGAACCAGCCGACAAAGAACATCACCTCGGAGGCGATGAACAGGATCATGCCGTAGCGCTGATGCAACTGCACGACCGGGGTATGATCGCCTGCGTGCGCTTCCTTCACGATCTTGGAAAACCACAAGAACATACTCGCCAGCAGCAATGCTAGACCAAGCCAAGGAACAAACGCTCCGCCTGGCATGTCATGCATCATCAGCACCATGCCGGTGGTAAAGACCAGGGCGCCAGCGGTTGTCGCGAGCGGTGCAATGTCGGGTGGAAGGATATGATAATCGTGATTTTTGCTGCCGGCCATCTGCCTTCGTCCCTGTTGATCGCAATCCGCAGCCGCCGCCGCGAGTGATGTTGACTGAGCGCCCTTAACTTCCCGACCCGGTCCGGTCCAGTGCCTTTGCTCCGCTGTTGATGGCGGGATGGAAGGTGTAGCTGAGCGTGATTTGCTGCACGTCCTTTGCGTCAGGATCGTTCAGAATGGCCGGGTCGACGTAGTAGAGCACCGGCATCCGGATTTCTTGGCCAGGCTCCAAGCGCTGCTCGGTGAAGCAGAAGCACTGAATCTTGCTGAAGTACTTGCCGACGTATGCCGGTTCGACGTTGAAGGTCGCGGTGCCCGTGATCGGCTCGTCGGACGTGTTCTTCGCCCAGAATATCGCCATGTCGCGTGCTCCAATGGTAACACGGTCCGTGCGCTGCAGGGGCTTGAACTCCCATCTCATCCCTCGCTCGACGTTCGCGTCGAAGCGGACGGAAATCGTATCGCTAGCCGCCTGCACCTTCGCGGCGGCCTCATCGGTAACTCGCTGCGTTGTGCCGCCAAACCCCGTGACTTGGCAGAACATCCGGTACAGCGGCACCGAGGCGAAGCCGAGGCCAAGCATCGCGCCAGCGACAGCCAATCCGATCAGAGCCGTCCGCCGATTCCGGTCAACGGTATGAGCAACATGCGCCGACATCGGCTCAGCTCATCTTCGCTAGCGAAATAAAGAACACCAGGATTACGAATGCGGCAAGCAGAAGCCCCAGCACACGGTTACGGCTGCGGCGAATGCGGTTGGGATCGGTCTCGCGAGTCATGAAACGACCTTACAGCGGTAGGAAGCGATCCACCACCAATGCGGCGAAGAGCGCGAAAAGATAAAGCACGGAGTAGGCGAATAGCTGCTTTTCCGGACGCATAGTGTCGTCCGGACCAGTTCGGTCGCGAAGGCCGACTCGCGCCGAGAGCGCCAGGAATACCAGCGAAAGCAGCGCCGCGCTCACGCCGTAAATGCTTCCCGCTCCGCCAACCCACCAAGGCAGCACGCTGAGCGGCAACAGCAAGATAGCGTAGATCAGAATCTGGCGGCGAGTCGCCTGCTCACCCGCCACGACGGGCAGCATGGGTATGCCGACCTTCGCATAGTCCGACTTCACGAAGAGGGCGAGCGCCCAGAAATGCGGGGGCGTCCAAAAGAAGATGATTGCGAAAAGAAGCACCGGCATAAGGCTGATTTCGCCGGTTGCTGCCACCCAGCCGATGAGCGGTGGAAAGGCACCTGCTCCACCTCCAATGACGATATTCTGCGGCGTACGTGGCTTGAGCCAGACCGTATAGACGACTGCGTAGTACAGGATCGAAATCGCGAGAATTGCGGCCGCTAACCAGCTGATGGCGAGCCCCATGAGCAGCACCGATCCCGCGGAAATCGCAACGCCGAAATCGCGCGCGTCAGTGCGGTTCATCCTGCCTTGGGGCAATGGCCGCGCGGCCGTCCGCTTCATCCCTGCGTCGAGGTCAGCTTCCCACCATTGGTTCAGCGCCGCAGCGCCACCCGCTCCGACCGCGATACACAGGATGGCAGTGAAGGCGAGAACAGGATGGATCCGCTCAGGCGCAGCCAGCAATCCGCAAAGACCCGTGAAAATCACGAGGCTCATCACCCGCGGTTTGGTCAGCGCGAAGAAATCTCGCCAATCCGCAGGCACTTGGAGCGCGCCGTTCAAAGGCGTCTGTCCGCTATCATCGCGCGCAGGCGCATGAGGAGCCGGGGGTCGAGACTGTGTCATATCTCAATCGCATCAAGCACAAGGGAGGGCGACATGCCCTCCCCCGCTTCCTCCCGCAATTGGGGAGGGCATCACGCGGGTGCTCACCCGGAGGCAAGCGCCCTCGTCAATGGTGTCCAGCGTCCTCGATGACCGGAACGGTCTCGAACTGGTGGAACGGCGGCGGGCTCGAAAGCGTCCACTCGAGCGTGGTCGCACCCTCGCCCCAATAGTTTGCTTCAACCCTGCGCCCGGCGATGAACGCATAGGCCACGTTTACGAGCCAGATCACGATGCTTGCCGCCATGATCATATACCCGACTGTCGCGACGTAGTTCCAATGCGTGAAGGCTTCGGGGTAATCGGGATAACGCCGTGGCATACCCTGCAGTCCGAGGAAGTGCATCGGGAAGAAGATCAAGTTCACGCCTACGAAGAAGACCCAGAAGTGCAGGTGCGACAGGAACTCCGAGTGCATGCGCCCGCTCATCTTCGGGAACCAGTAGTAGAACCCTGCAAAGAGAGCCGTGACCGCACCAAGCGACAACACGTAGTGGAAATGTGCGACGACGTAGTAGGTGTCGTGCAGCACGTCATCGATGCCACCGTTCGCCAGAACAACACCGGTCACCCCGCCCACCGTGAAGAGGAAGATGAAGCCTAGTGCCCAAACCATTGGGCTCTTGAACTCGAGGCTGCCGCCCCACATCGTCGCGATCCACGAGAAGATCTTGATACCAGTGGGCACTGCAATGACCATGGTCGCAGCGGTGAAATACATCTTCGTGTTCACCGAAAGGCCGGTGGTATACATGTGGTGCGCCCACACGATGAACCCGACCACGCCGATCGCCACCATGGCGTAGGCCATGCCGAGGTAGCCGAACACCGGCTTCTTCGAGAACGTCGAGATGATCTGCGAGATGATGCCGAAGGCCGGCAAAATCATGATGTAAACCTCGGGGTGACCGAAGAACCAGAACAAGTGCTGGTACAGGATCGGGTCACCGCCCCCCGCAGGATCGAAGAACGTTGTGCCGAAGTTGCGGTCGGTCAGCAGCATGGTGATTGCGGCCGCCAGAACGGGGAGTGCAAGCAGCAGCAGGAACGCGGTGACCAGCACGGACCACACGAACAGCGGCATCTTGTGCATGGTCATGCCCGGCGCGCGCATGTTGAAGATCGTGGTGATGAAGTTGATTGCACCCATGATCGAGCCAGCACCCGAAAGGTGCAGCGCGAAGATGCCGAAGTCGACGGCAGGTCCAGTGGAGCTGTAGGTCGAAAGCGGCGGGTAGACCGTCCATCCGGTACCTGCGCCATTACCCAACCCACCAGGCACGAAGGCCGAACACATCAGCGATATGAAGCCAGCTACCGTCAACCAGAATGAGATGTTGTTCATGCGCGGGAACGCCATGTCGGGCGCGCCGATCATGATGGGAACGAACCAGTTGCCGAAACCGCCGATGATCGCAGGCATGACCAGAAAGAAGACCATGATCAGACCGTGAGCGGTGATAAGCACGTTCCACATGTGGAGCGTAGCGTTGAAATCGCCCGCGTCACTGCCGAAGAACTCGGCAACGGCACCCAGGTATTGGATACCCGGCTCTGCAAGCTCCAAGCGCATCACGCCCGAGATTGCACCACCGATGATCCCCGCGATAACCGCGAAGATCAGGTACATCGTGCCGATGTCCTTATGGTTGGTGGACATGAACCACCGAGCGAAAAAGCTTGGCTTATGGTCGTGGTCGGCGTGACCGTGATGGTCGTCGACGTGACCCTGAAAGTGATCTGCGGTGGTGGCCATTCTCGGGGACCTTGTACTGAATGTCGTTAGGCGGACGGCGAAGCCGTTGTCTCAGCGGCTGGGACCGCCTCATTCGGGTTGGTAGCCGGTGTTGCGTCGACATCGGGCGCCGTCACTTCGGGAGCCTGAGCGGCATTGACGGAACCTGGCTGACCGACGACGCCGCCGGGATGGCTGAGAACCCAGGCATTGAATTCATCGCGCGGCAGAGCCTCCACCACGATCGGCATGTAAGCGTGCTTCACACCGCACAGTTCATAGCACTGCCCGTAGTAGACGCCTGGCTTCTCGACGAAGAGCACCTTCTCATTGATGCGGCCCGGAACGGCGTCGGTCTTGAACCACAGGGAGGGAACGCCAAACGAGTGGATCACGTCCGCAGCAGTGATCTGCAGCCGGATCGGCTCACCCGCCGGAATGACCAAGCGGTTGTCGACCTCAAATTGGGCGGGACCATCCCATGGCTCGGAACCAACCTCGCGGACTCCGGCGTTGATGGCCGGCTGCCCCGGAAGGTTCAGCATGTAAGAGTTCACCTCAAACTCGCCGTTGTCGGGATAGGAGTACGTCCAGAACCACTGGTTTCCCGTAACCTTGACCGTCAGCGCTCTTGCTGGAGCCGGCTTGTACTGCTTGGCGATCAAGTCGATCGAGGGAACGGCGATGCCAACCAGGATCAAGACCGGAAGCAGGGTCCACGCCACTTCCAGCAGCGTGTTGTGACTTGTGCGCGATGCAATCGGATTTGCTCGACGGTTGAACCGGATCACCACGATCACCAGCAACACCAGCACGAGCAGCGTGATGAAGCCGATAAGCGGCACCAGCACGGCGTCATGAATCCAGTGGCCGTACTCACCGAAGGGAGAAAACTGCTTCTGGAGGCCGATCCCGCCGTCGACGGGAAGGCCAATGCCTTCCGTCGGCTTCATGGGTGTATATGCCGGGCTGGCGGCCATGTCCGCCGTCGGACCAGTAGCGTTCAGCGGGTTGCCGGCAGCCTGTGCCGCCTCTGCACCGCGGGCAGGCGCGCCTGACGGTTCCATCGACGGCGTCGGCCCTGCTGTCGGAAAAGATGGCGCTGATGCCGGTGCCGGCGCGGCAGCAAGAGCAGCCTGCGGCAGCATTGCCAAGGCAAGTGACAGGCCGAGAGCCTTGACCGCGCAGCTCGCGGCACGGACGTTGTTGCCGGATTTCATCGTCGTCGTGCTTTCCCGATTCCCCTGCGCGCTAAGGAGCGTTTCACACCCGGGCGCACACGCAATGACGGGGGCTGATGCACCCCAGTGGCCGGGCCTATACGCGCGCTTGCCGCGCGTCTCAAGCGCCTCTAGGGGAATTTTTGCCGAAAGCGACACGTCAGCGCGCGCCGCCTTAACAAGGATCAAGAAAGCCATGCAGGAAGAAGCCGTTCTCGCTGAGTTCCGCGCGAGCAAGGCCTTACTGGAAGGCCATTTCCTGCTCTCGTCCGGACGGCACAGCGCCCATTACCTGCAGTGCGCGCGAGTCCTTATGAATCCGGAACGAGCAGGTAGATTGGCAGCGGCACTGGCAGCCAAGCTTCCGCACGACATCCGTCGCAAGATAAACAAGGTCGTCTCTCCCGCCATGGGTGGCATCATCGTTGGCCAGGAGATGGGGCGCGCCTTGCAGGTCGACGCCATGTTCGTGGAACGGCCTGAAGGCGTTTTTGAGCTTCGGCGTGGTTTTTCGCTGGAAGACGGCGACATGGTGCTGATGGTTGAAGATGTCGTGACGACCGGAAAGTCGTCGCGCGAAGCGATCGCGGCGATCGAGGCTGCGGGAGGCAAGGTCATCGCCGCAGCCGCGCTGGTGGATCGCTCAGGCGGCGCGGTCGAGTTAAGCGTGCCATTCACTGCACTGGTTGAGCTCAACTTTCCCACTTATGCGGCCGACGAACTGCCGCCTGAACTTGCAGAACTGCCGGCGGTAAAGCCGGGCAGCCGCGCAAAACCCTGATTTTGGTCCATCTGGCGAGCGCACAAGCATGAGCCGACTTTCCACGCTGCGCCTCGGCGTCAACATCGACCACGTGGCGACAATTCGCAACGCCCGCGGCGGCGACCATCCCGATCCTGTTAGAGCAGCGCAAATCGTTGCCGCGGCGGGCGGCGACGGCATCACCGTTCACTTGCGCGAGGATCGGCGTCATATTCGGGACGAAGACCTCGCCCGGGTCCAACTGGCAACCGGCCTGCCCCTCAACCTCGAGATGGCCGCGACCGATGAGATGGTCGAGATCGCGCTGCGCCACAAGCCACACGCGGCTTGCATCGTGCCTGAGCGTCGTCAGGAGCGCACGACTGAAGGTGGGCTCGACGCAGCGGGGCAACACAACCGGCTCGCACCGATTGTCACGCGCTTATCGGATGCTGGAATCCGAGTGAGCCTGTTCATCGCACCCGAGCCACGTCAGATCGAGGCGGCGCTGACGCTCGGCGCGCCTGTGGTCGAACTGCACACCGGCGAATATGCGCACGCCACCGGTGAAGCGGTCGCGATCGAACTGAAGCGCCTCGTCGAAATGGCAGCTTTAGCGGCCAAGAACGGAATCGAGCCGCATGCCGGGCACGGCCTGACATATGAGAACGTACAGCCCGTAGCCGCCATTCCCCAGCTGGCCGAGCTGAACATCGGTCACTATCTCATTGGGGAAGCGATCTTTTGCGGTCTTAAGGGGAGCGTCAGGAAAATGCGCGAGCTGATGGACGCGGTGCGGTGATGTCGCCCTCGTCTACTCTCGCCTTACGCAAGGTTTGCACGAAACGCCGAAGGTGCGAAGCGAACGGTTGGCCATTCGAGCCGTGCAAGGAACTCGACACATGATCATCGGCCTCGGCTCAGACTTGTGCAATATCGAGCGTATCCAATCCTCTCTGGACCGTTTCGGTGAGCGCTTCGAGAATCGCGTGTTCACGGATGTCGAGAGGGCAAAAGCGAATCGCCGCACGCTTACGAAGGCCGGGACACTGGCGAAGCGCTTTGCCGCCAAGGAAGCATTCTCCAAGGCGGTAGGCACGGGTTTCAAGGCTGGCGTTTTCATGAAGGATATCGGCGTAGTTAACGCCCCGTCCGGTGCGCCCACCTTGGCACTCACAGGCGGCGCTGGCGAGCGGTTGCGCGCCCTCACTCCAAGCGGATACGAGCCCGTGGTTCACTTGACGCTCACGGACGATCACCCATGGGCCCAGGCCTTCGTCCTGATCGAGGCGCTGCGTATCGAAGAACGCGCCCGCACATGAACAAGACAAGAGCCCAGCCACTGGCACCGAGGCTGGAGCGCCGGCAAACGCGCGAACAGGTGAATTGGGCACGTGAGATGCGCGGCCTCGCCGTCATGCTGCTCGCCGTGCTGTGCTTCCACAGCTTTCTGGCAAAGCCGTTCTACATCCCTTCGATCTCGATGATGCCAAACCTGCTGGTGGGCGACCGTCTGATCGTTTCGAAGTATCCCTATGGCTGGAACTGGTCCTCGATCAGCTTTCATTTGCTGCCGCGCGGCGAGAATCGCCTGTTCGCCAAGACGCCCGAGTATGGCGACATCGTCATCGTCGTCCCCCGCAATCGCAAGGAAGACCTGATCAAGCGGGTGGTCGGCCTGCCAGGTGACCGCCTGGCCGTGGTGAACGGCCAGATCATCCTCAACGGTAAGCGCGTGCCGCAGTCTGTCCAACCGGCAGTGCAATTGCCCGTGGAGAACGAGCTGAGCTGCGAACAAAGCGCCGTTACCGTCCCCTGCCTTGCCGCCTTCGAGCACTACCGAACGCGGCTGCCTAGCGGCCGCGAGGTCTACGAGCTGCCAGCGTTGCGCGAAACCTTGCCCAATGGCGCGAGTTACCTTGTAATCGACCATGTCGATCAAGCGCTCGACCACTATCCCGAGATTACTGTTCCGGAGGGCCACGTTTTCCTTATGGGCGACAATCGTGACCACTCGGCAGATGGTCGTGCCCCCCTATATGGCAATGGCCTCGGCGGGCCCGTTCCTCTCTCCGACATTGGGGGTCGAGCCGAGTTCGTCACGTTTTCCTTGAATGGAAGCCAGTCCTGGAACCCGCTCAGCTGGTTCGAGGCGCTGCGAGCTGACCGTGCGGGTACGTCCCTACGCCCTCCGATGGACGCTGCGAACAAGGCCGCGACACAGACAGCAGCGGCCGGATGACCAGCGACGCAAGCTTCGGCGGGGCAAGTCCGGCGTCAAATCGCGTCGAAGAGCAGGTCGGTCCTAGCGACATTACGGATCCCAGGATCAGGCACGAAGCAAAGCGCGCTTTTACCTGGCTGGGCGTCGCATCGCTGTTTGCGCTGGCCGTTCTGCTCTCCGGATCCCTGCTTGTAATCTTTGCCGGAATTGTCTTCGCTACCTTGATCGATGGCGGAGCGCGCCTCATCGGCAAGGTCTTACCGGTACACCGCGGAATTCGCGTGACGATCGTTCTGGTCGCAACGCTCGGTTTTCTGGTCTGGACTGCGCAGTTTGCAGGCAACAGGGTCGCAGTCGAGGCGGGACAGCTGCCCGCCACCATTCAGGCTCAGTTCTTTCGAGGACTCGAGTGGTTGCGACAGCATGGCATTCAGGTCGATGTTGCCGACGTTCAGCGTCTGGCCCGGCAGGCAACTGGAGGTGTCAGCCAGCTCACCCGCGCCGTGGGCGGTATGATTGGCGCGCTCACCACAATGTTCCTCATTATAGTACTCGGCATCTACTTTGCGGTTGAGCCCGACATCTACCGCCGTGGCGTTGCGTGGATTCTTCCGGCCGACAAACGCGACCGGTTCCAGGGCACGCTGGAAGCGATGGGGAGATCCCTTCGCCGGCTCATGTTCGGGCGGATCATCGGCATGGCCGTGGAAGGAATCGCCACCTGGCTGATGCTGGCGATCTATGGCGTGCCGATGGCATTCCTGCTCGGCCTCATCACCGGATTGCTGGCGGCCGTGCCCAATCTCGGCGCCCCGGTCTCTGGTGCGATCATGATCCTGGTCGGCTTCTCCGGCGGGATGGACATGGGCGTTTACACGATCATCGTCTACACAGTGGTGCAAACGCTGGATGGCTACGTTGTGGTACCATTCATCGCGCGCCAGACAGTGGACTTGCCACCCGCCCTCGTCCTGGCGGCTCAGCTCATCATGGGTGTGCTGTTTGGCATTCTTGGGCTGGCGCTTGCAGATCCTCTGGTTGCGATGATCAAGGTCTGGCTCGAGAGCGAGGCTGACCACAACCAACGCCACCAGGATGACGACGTGACGCTGCAACCTGCCCCTGCGGCGGTTTGACGCCTGATCTTGGACTTTAGCAGACCATGGCGCGCAAGTTCCTCTACATCTTCTCCGGCCTCGTCGTGCTGGTCTTCGTGACCTTCCTGGCTCTGCGCTTGTTCGCACAGGACCTGAGCGAAATCGCCTTCGTCCCGTCTGCGGAATTCACGGATCAGCCGCCGCTGGAGCAGACCGTCTATGACGATCCGCAGATGTGGCTTGCACGACCGGAACTTGGCACAGCCGATGCGGCGCGATGGCTGCCAGCCGGCTTCACAGCGGAAGCGGAGAAGGTGAACGCAGCCGTATTCTTCGTCCACCCTACCGGCCTGGTCAGTCGCAAGACTTGGAACGCCTCGCTCGACGATCCGGAATCGCGTGATCGCTCGCGCCTTTTCGTGCAGGGCATGGCCAGCCCCTTCAACGCCAGCCCCGACGTTTGGGCGCCGCGCTATCGCCAGGCCGCCGTCGGTGCATTCCTGACGGATGCTCCAGAGGCAACGCAAGCCCTGGACCTCGCCTACGGCGATGTGGAGCAGGCGTTCGAGACGTTCCTGAAGTTCATCGATCCCCAACAGCCGATCGTCCTCGCGGGACACAGCCAAGGGGCGTTTCACTTGCTCCGGCTGATCCGCGATCACGTTGTGGCGACACCTGTCGCCTCTCGAATCGTTGCCGCTTATGTGATCGGCTGGCCCGTTTCTACTGAGCGCGACTTGCCCAAGATGAACATGCCCGTTTGTCAGGAGCCGACTTCGACAGGCTGCATTGTCAGCTGGATCAGCTTCGCCGACCCTGCCGAAGCGCAGATGCTAATGAAGGCTTACGCCCGTCGTCCCGGTTTGAATGGGCAACCCATCGGTGACAACGCCTCGTTCGTCTGCGTAAATCCGATCACCGGGTCTGAGAACGGCAGCGCAGAAGCCAAAGAGAACCTCGGCACGCTGGTCCCGGACCTCAGCAACAACACGGGTTCACTGGTCCCCGGAGCCGTTCCTGCGCGTTGCGACGAGGATCACCTTCTCCACATCGGCCCGGCACCCGACCTCGAAATGGGGCCATACGTACTCCCCGGTAACAATTATCATCTCTACGATGTCACGCTGTTCTGGGCTAACCTGCGAGCCGATTTCGCCAGACGAGTGAAGGCATGGAAGCCGCAGCCCTGATTACCACGAGCACGCTGGACTATCGTGACGCGCTCCCGGACGGTGGCGGGCTGATCGGCCTCGACCTCGGCACGCAGACGATCGGCACCGCCTTTTGCGATGCGGGCTGGTGCATCGCGTCGCCCGGCAAGACGCTGAGGCGCGGCAAGTTCGGAGCGGACAAGGCGGCTCTGGAGGCACTGATCCGCGAACGCTCAATCCAGGGCATCGTCATCGGGTTGCCGCTTAACATGGACGGCACGTCTGGACCGCGAGCGCAGTCCAGCCGAGCCTATGCCCGAAACCTCGCCGCGCTGGGCCTGCCCATCCTTTTATGGGATGAGCGCTGGTCCACGGCCGGGGCCGAACGCGACCTCATTGCTCAAGACATGAGCCGCGCAAGGCGAGCGGAACGAATCGACTCGGCCGCTGCAGCCGTGATCCTGCAAGGCGCCATCGACGCGCTTGCCGGGGGGATCTGGTAGCGGCAGCTTCCTTGTTACCGCTCCGGCGTGGGTGGCTTTTTCACGACCTGCCCTGCCCACTCAATCTCACCGGCGTCGGGGGCGGGCTCGTCATCCGGCGCACCGGGGCCGAGCGCTGTCGACGCGTCGCTTTCGGATCCAGCGTCCGGGGCGGTGCCTTGAACGCCGCCCACGTCTTCGGTCACCGGCTCTGCTGGCGAGCGATTGTTCTGCTTGGGCGAACCGGATTCTGATCCATTCTGCGGCATCTTATGTCTCCTCAAAGGAGCTAACACCGCCTTGGGTGGATCGTTCCTCGCGAGAAAAGCCGACGCGCCGCTATGCAGTTCGCAGCACCAAGATCAGCCCCGCTGCGTGAGGTGCAGGCTCCCCGGCGCCGATCTCGGCCCGGCTCGCATCGGCGCGCGCGCGATCCAGGATTGCTTGCGGCACGTCTGGCTCGCTGGCGATCAGGTCGGCAGCACCGAGCCAGCGCATCTGGCGCAAGGTGAGATCCTCAGGGTCAGGGCTGCGCAGCGTGATTTCGAGTGTGCCGGCCTGGAGCGGCTTTGCTTCTCCGGCCAGCCACGTCGCGACACGATCGGCGCTTTCCTCTGCCAGGGGATCGAGAGGACCACCCTCCCCCAAGGCAGCGTCGAGAGCGCGTCGGCGCTCACCGGCGTTGGGCCAGCGGGCTCGGAGGCCCTCTCGGGCCGCGTACAGCGCGTCCGCCAGAGCGCCAAGCGAGGGAGGAAGAAGCCGCTCAAGTCGCAAGCGCAGCTGCTTGGCAAGCCCCGCCGAAGCTCCCCCAGTGCCGATCGCGATCAGAACGGGCGCTCGGTCGAGAACCGACGGAACGGTGAAGTCGCAAAGTTCCGGCCGGTCAGTCACGTTGACCAGCAGCCCCGCACATCGCGCGCGGATGGCGTCAGCCTGCACCGAGGTGTCGTCGTCATGTGCGATGAAGGCTAGGCGAGCGCCCCTGTCGATGCCCTCCTGCAGGTTCTCGACGATCTCGCCGCCTGCCCGCTCGACGAGGCGGCGCTTCGCCTCTGCGGCCTCGCCAGCGCCCAGCACGATCACCGGCTGAGCAGCGATCCGGTGGAATAGAGGGAGGTTAGCGATCATGACCGCACGAGGATGCCCGCCCAGCTCAGGTAAGCCACTCGGGCACGCGCTCGGCTGCCAGAATCGTCGAGGGTTCGATACGCTCTGCCACAACAGCCCACTTATCTCCATCGACCATCACTTCGGGCACCAGCGCCCTTGAGTTGTAGGTGTTGGCCATCGTCGCCCCGTAGGCACCGGCCGTGCGGAAGATAGCGAGGTCGCCAGCCGAAACCGCGTCGATCTGTCGGGCCATGGCGAAAGTGTCAGAGCTTTCGCAGATCGGGCCAACAATGTTCGCCGTCATCTGTTCGCCACTTGGGCGAACGGCCGCAAAGTCGTGCCAGGCGTCGTACATCGCGGGACGTGCCAAGTCATTCATGGCGGCATCGACCACCACGAACGGATGGACGGCTCCCGCCTTCACGCGGATAATTTCCGTCAGCAGCACGCCCGAGTTGCCGGTGATCACGCGTCCGGGCTCGAACATGATGGTTGCATCCCACCCACGCGTAGCCTCGACCACCATGGCGCCATACTCTGCGGGCCCCGGCAGGACGTCGCCCGCCTTGTAGGGGACGCCCAGACCGCCTCCAAGATCCATGTGCGTGACGGCCAGACCTTGGCCACGGATCGCGCGCATCAACTCGCCCATCTTGCCGAACGCAAGACGCGACGGCTCAAGGTCAGTGATCTGGCTGCCGATGTGCACGGCAAGGCCGCGCATGTTGAGGCCCGGCAAACCGGAAAGCCGCGCGTAGATTGCAGCAGCCTGATCGTAGGCGACGCCGAACTTGTTATCGGACTTGCCCGTCGAGATCTTGGCGTGGGTGCGGGCGTCCACATCGGGGTTCACCCGCAGCGTGGCGGTGGCCACTTGCCCTTGCGATGCTGCAATCGCGGCGAGTTCGACGCCCTCTTCCTCACTCTCGAGATTGAACTGTCCCAGCCCCGCATCGAGTGCCTCGCGCATTTCGCGCGCCGTCTTGCCCACGCCGGAAAAGACAATGTC
Source organism: Novosphingobium kalidii (assembly GCF_040534015.1). Classification (NCBI taxonomy): domain Bacteria; kingdom Pseudomonadati; phylum Pseudomonadota; class Alphaproteobacteria; order Sphingomonadales; family Sphingomonadaceae; genus Novosphingobium; species Novosphingobium kalidii. The sequence continues at coordinate 207,073 of NZ_JBEWLY010000013.1, read as the reverse complement.
GGCTCCCGGCATGCCCGCCGCGAGCGCCCGGTGCATCTCTCCGGCAGAGACGACATCAGCGCCATATCCCTGCCCCGCAAGCAGTTTCAGCACCGCGAGGTTGGGGTTGGACTTTACCGCGAAGGCCAGGTGCATACGCGGAAGGGCGCTCAGAGCCTCGCGGAACACTTGCGCATGGCGCGTCAGGGTCGCCCGCGAATAGACGTAGACCGGTGTGCCCACTTGCGCCGCGATCGCGGCCAGCGGCACGTTCTCGGCGTGGAGCTCGCCGTTCCTGAGTTCGAAATGGTCCATGATGTGCTCAGTCTTCGCTCTCGGGAGGAGGCAGGTCGAACGGATCGTCCTCGCGCCGCTCAGAGCGCGTGCGCAATTCCACGCTCCGCGCCGGGATGGCGAGCGTCGGCGGCTCCAGCAGCTCGTTAGGCGTGGGCTGCACCGCACGCCCGAACGGAGCCGGCGGCAGTTCCTGGCCGGGCTTGAGAGCAAGGCTCTGCCGCGAGCCGCAGCCGGCGAGCGCGAGCATGACACCGCAGGCAATTAGGATGCGCATTCGTCGTTTCACTCCAGGCCCAGGGCCTCGCGGGCTTCGGCCACGCGCTTCCTCACTTCGTCAGGCGCGGTGCCACCGTGCGACTTGCGCGCAGCGACGGACGCCTCGACCGACAAGGCGGAGAATACGCGCTCGTCGATGCGGCTGTCGATGGTCTTCAAGTCCTCCAGCGGCAGCGCGTCGAGAGCAACGCCGCGCTGCTCCGCCAGCTTCACCGCGGCTCCCGTGATGTGGTGGGCTTCGCGGAAGGGAATATCGGCCTGCCGCACCAGCCAATCGGCAAGATCGGTCGCAGTGGCAAAGCCCAACTCGGCCGCAGCCCGCATGCGATCGACGCGGAACCGCGTATCCGCGACCATGCCGGTCATCGCCGCGATGGAAAGCGCCAGCAGTCCTGCCGCCTCGAATACTGGCGGCTTGTCGTCCTGCATGTCCTTGGAATAGGCGAGCGGCAGGCCCTTCATCGTCATCATCAGCGCCATCAGGCACCCGGTGATCCGCCCGGAGTGTCCGCGCACCAGTTCGGCAGCGTCGGGGTTTTTCTTCTGCGGCATGATCGAGCTGCCGGTCGAGAGCGAATCGGGCAGCGTCACGAAGCCGAAGGGCTGGCTTGCCCAGATGATGAACTCCTCGGCGAGGCGCGAGAGGTGCAGTGCGCACTGGCTCGCCGCCATGAGGTAGTCGAGCGCGAAGTCGCGATCCGACACCGAGTCGAGGCTGTTGGCCGTCGGTGCATCGAAGCCGAGCGCCTGGGCCGTCAACTCGCGATCGATGGGAAAGCCGGTACCGGCGAGGGCTGCAGCGCCCAGCGGACACTTGTTGAGCCGCTTGCGCGCGTCCGAAAACCGAGAGCGGTCTCGCCCGATCATCTCGAAATAAGCCATCAGGTGATGGCCCAGGGTAACCGGCTGCGCGGTCTGCAAGTGCGTGAAGCCAGGCATGATGCTGTCGGCATGCTCGCCTGCCCGCGCAACCAGAGCGCTCTGCAGCGCCCGCAGCGCCGCGTCGGTTTCGTCGATGGTGTCACGCACCCACAGGCGGAAGTCGGTGGCGACCTGATCGTTACGGCTGCGTGCCGTGTGGAGACGCCCGGCGGCAGGGCCGATCAGCTCGGCAAGGCGGCTCTCGGTGGTCATGTGGATGTCCTCGAGGCTCCAGTCCTCGGGAACGCCGTTGGCCTCGTACTCGGCGGCGACGGCGTCGAGGCCTTTCTCGATTGCCAGCGCATCGTCGTCCGAAACGATGTCCATCGCACCCAGCATCGCAACATGCGCTTTGCTGGCGCGGATGTCCTGCCTCCAGAGTGCCTTGTCGAAGGGGATCGAGGCATTTATCTCGCGCATGATCGCCGAGGGCCCTTCCGCAAAGCGCCCACCCCACATCGCATTGCCCGCCTGGGAGCCCATATCCTTGCTGTCGTCCCGCTCGCTCAAGCTTGCCGCCCTTTGTCTCACCGTTTTGGCTGGAGCTTGCGATAGGCAAACCCCGGAGCCGGTGCAACCAGACGCGAACCCTGCCGAACTGCCGAAGAGCGAAAAGCTCTCGGGAGTGCTCGATCGCTCTCACAACGGCGAGCCTATGCCTGACATGACGCTGAAGGACGCGGAAGGGCGCACGCTGGCGCTATCCTCACTGCGTGGACAGCCGACGCTGGTGAACCTGTGGGCCACCTGGTGCGCGCCCTGCGTTGTCGAACTGCCGACGCTCGACCGTCTCGTCGATCTGCGTGAGGGCAAGCTGCGCGTGGTGACAGTGTCGCAGGACATGGCCGGCACTGAAAATGTCGCATCGTTCATCAAGGAGCGCGGCGGCGACAATCTGGAACCCTGGCTCGACCCCGAAGGAGATCTTGCCGCGAAGTACAGCGTGCAGTCGCTGCCGACCACCATCCTCTACGATTCGCAAGGGCAGGAGGTCTGGCGCTTCATCGGCAGCAAAGTCTGGACAAACGCCGAGGCGCTGCAGCTGATCGCGCAGGCTCGCTGAGCCTGCGCGATCAGCTGCAGGGGTCACGGCACAATCAGATTGCGGTGCTCGCCTCGCGTAAAGAAGGCGCCAGCTCGCCCATGCGCGACCCCACGGAAGGATAGCCTTCTGGCGTGATCTCGGTCAGCCAGATCAATCGACCATGCGCCTGTTCGGGCGCGATCGCGAAGCGGCCCTGCACATCCCCGACCAGATCGAGTCCCTTGCTTCGAAGGTAATCGGCAGCAGCGCCGGCGTCCTTCACCTTGAAGACTAGATTGTAGATCCCCTTGATGTCCCGCGCATGGACCGCGACGGGAGAGCCGTCTTCGGGCCCCACCATCGCTTCCAACACCGTGTCGCCCATGAAGAAGGCGGCGCATTCGGCGTTCACCTCCGGAAGTGAGCGCGCGGCCATTTCAGGCCAGCCTAGCCGCTGCGCGAAAACCTCGCGCGCAGCCTCAAACGAGGGGGCAGACAGGCCTATCGCCTGCAGCCCCTCGATGCCCAGCGGGTGCTGGTCGCGAGCCTCGATGGCCCGCCAGTTAGGGTCTCGGCGCGGATCGTTCGGCAAGTCCTGCGCAAGGATCTCCAGGCGCATGCCAAGCGCCTGATGTCGGGCGATGATGAAGTAGTGCTCCTCCATGCCGCGATCGTAGTGCAGGTCGAACCCGGCGGCGCGGAGACGCTCGTCCGCCGCTTTCAGATCGGCAACCTTGAGAGCCACGCCGACCCAGCGCATCGCGTGGGCCGAACGGCGCAGCATGTTGCCCAAGGGGGAGCGCTCATCCTCGCCGCTACCAGCCGGCGCGATAGGGATGATCATCGTGTCCCCTACCATCATCAGACTCTCCTCACGGTCGAGCCCCATGTGCGCCGTATCTGGCGTGATCAGCATTTCAAAAGCGGTCTGCGCCCCGAATACGTCCTGGAAGAACGCATCACAGGCCGGGCGCTGCGCATTATCGGCAAGCGCCCAGCTGATGTGGGCGACCGGCATTGCTACCATAGTGCTTCTCTCCCTCATTAGCGGTGAGGAAAGCCTGCGGCCCTGCACTTGGCAAGGTTCATGTGCAGGCTGGCGAGGGAGTGCTCCATGTAGGTGATGTAATTGTTAGCCGTGTTCACGGCCTTGCCGACCTCACCCATGACCGGCCCTCATCCGATGTTGTCATCTGCGCCCGCTATTCGACTATTGGCACGTCTGCCCAAATCCATCTTGCTTCGCCTGCACGATCCGTTCGATCATACCTTGGCGTGCCTACCGAGATGAGCAAGGTTCAGGGACAGCAGGAAACGAGAGGAAATTACGATGAGCGACGAAACGTCCGCCGCGATTCGCGACACCCGAAAGGATTGGGTGGTGGAGCACCGCCAGATGTACCTGGAGTCGGGCGGCGCGAAAGGTCACATCATGGACATCACGCCCGTCGGCGGCCGCAACTTCGCCACGCACTGCATGATCAAGTACGTGGGGCGCAAAAGCGGCAAAGTCTTCATCACGCCGTTGTGCTATGCCGATATCGGCGGCGAAGTGGTGATCGTTGCGTCCAAGGGTGGCGCAGATACGCATCCCGAATGGTACCTCAACATCCGCGAAATGGACGCAATCGAATTCCAGGTTGCGACGCAAGCCTTCCGTGGCACATGGCGCGAACCGGAAGGCGATGAGCGCACGAAGGTCTGGAACTTCGTTGCGGACTGCCATCCGTTCTACGCGAACTACCAGGCTTCCACTGACCGCCAGATCCCTCTCATCATGATGAAGGCGGTCGAGGAAATCCCGGTGTTCAAGGCAAGCGACGCAACCGGCGTCCGCCAGCTCTAAGTCACTGCGCTTCGGCGGTGCTCCAGTCGGGAGCCCGCCGAGGCAGGCTGCCGATGGCAATGCTGCTTGCCGCCATGAAGCCCAGCACGGTCCACAGGAACGGCGCATAGCTGCCGGTTCGATCATAGACCGTTGACGCGACCAGCGGGCCCGCCGCGGTGCCGATCGAGAGAGCCGCCAGCAGCCCTCCATAGAGGCCGCCGAAGTTCTTGAGGCCGAAGTGCCGGCTCAAAAGATAAACGACCACGTCGATCTCCGCCCCCAGAGTCAGCCCCACCAGCGTCGCCGCGATCGCCAGCGTCGCGTATGAAGTGGAGGCAAGCAGCAAGATCAGGCAGCTTCCCACCGGCAGGACGAAAACCACTGCTCCCACCAGCGATGCGGGGAAACGGTCTAGCAGCAGGCCTGTCGTGAGCCTGCCGATCAGCGAAAAAATGCCGATCAGCGAAGCAAGGCCTGCGGCAACCACCGGATCGACACCACGGCCGCTGAGGATCGGCACGAAATGGACCACCAACGCCAGGATCGTGAACGTGAACAGCAGGCACGATACGAACAACCGGATATAGATGCTGGAAAAGATCCCCTCTCGCAGAGTGGCACCCGGCAAGTCCCGCGGGACCGGCTTGTGGCCGGCGCCCCGTCCGCTGCCTTTCGCACGATCAAAAGCGCTGCGGAAAAACACGAAGATGATAGGGAACGCGATGACCAGCCAGATGGCAGCCTGAGCCGCGGCCGCGAGCCGCCAGCCGACGCTGCCAATCAGCCACGTCGCCGTCAGCGGGAAGACCGTCGCTGCTATGGAAGCGCCGCACAGCGTGACCGCAAATGCCAGCCCTCGAGAAACGGTGAAGCGCGACGCAACCGCACTTGTCCAGATTGTGGCCTGAACCGGCAGCACACACAGCGCCAGAAAGCCCCACAGCAGATACCAGTTCCAGTCGTCGCCCGTGGCGGTGCCGAGGAGCGCGAACGCCGAGGGAACGAGCAGGATACCGAGAAGAGCGAAAGGGCGCGGACCGAAGCGGTCTACTGCAAGCCCGATCAGGATGCCGAAGAATGCCTGGACGATGGTGGCGATGCTGATGCCGGCCGTGACCATCGCGCGCGACCACCCGAACTCTTCCGAGACCGGCACCACATAAGGGCCGAAGCCGTAGATGTGGATGACGCTGGTTGCGTAGCCGAAGGCCGCCGCGATCGGCAGCATCGGATAGGCGCGCCATTCGGCCAGCGCGCCGGCCCTGTCAGTCGTTCCCCCCAAGACGCCCTCCCCTGCTTAGTCTTCGTAGCGCAAGTCGACGTGCGTCTGCTCGCCATTCGGACCCATCGGCGAGTCATATTCCTCGATGACGCTCACCACCGGGTTGTCATGGCTCGCGAACAGGTTTCGCTCGTCCTCCCGCACGAAGTCTATCCGCTCTGGGCTGGAGATGAGCGCTTGTGAGCGCTCGAAGTCCTCGCGACTATCCCACCAGATCTCCATCAGGCAGTCGTAGCCGGTATCGATCACTTCGCCGGTCACCGGATTTTTCTCGGGCTTGAGGTAGCGGCGCACGTAGCGGCGCGCGTTGGGAATGGAGGGCGCGCGGCCCTGCCGCTTGGACAGCTGCGAGTGCTGGTTCTCGTAGTAGTCCATGAACGCGTCCATGGTCATGTCCGGCCGCTTGCGGAAGAAGCAGATCTGCTTGAACATCCGACCTCTCCTTAGGCCTTGCGCAGCGCGAGCACGCTGCCTTCCGCATCCGCTGACAGGTAGATCGTGCCATCCGGACCAGCTGCGATGCCCGCGAACGTGTACATCGGCCCACACATATCGCCGACGCCACCAAGCTGCACCGTCGGCGCGCCCCCGAGGCCGCCCATTGGCAAGTCAGACACCACCGTTTCCCGGTTGCCTCCCGATAAGTCACAAGTCACCGCTGCGTTCGCGCCGGGGTCAGCGATGAACAGCATGCCTTCGCTGATCGTAATCCCCTCGGGGCGACCCAGCCCGTCGATCACTGTTTCCTTGCGACCGCCGGATAGCTTGACCACGCGCCCAGCACCACTTTCCGCCACGAAGACGGTTCCATCACCGCCAATCGCTATGCCCATCGGCCGATCAAGGCCCGAAGCGAGCTCGCTGACCTCGCTGCCCACGATCTCCAGGACACGACCTGTCGGCATTTCCGCGAAGACCACGCGCCCGCCTGAGCCCACATCAACACCCATCAGCCGGTCATACCCGCTTGCGAGCACCTCCTGGGCCTGCTCCGCAGGGCGCCAGCGGATGACTTCGCCATTAGCGCTCGTCACCACCCACTCGTCCGCGCCTGCACACGCCACATCCCGAACCCAGCCGGGATAGCCGGGAGTGAACAACATGCCTGCAAGTTGCAGCGTCTCGCCGGGGACCAGCAGATAGGTAAAGCCTCCGTCCGCAATCAAAACGTGCCCGTTCGGCCCCACGGCGAGGCCCAGTGGCCATTGCAGACCGCTTTCGGTGAGCGACTTGGTCTTGCCGGGGTCAACAACCTCGGTGATCGAGCCGTTGATGTGACTGACAAAGATGCGCTTGCCGACGAAGGTGACGTTGTCGATTCCAGGCCCGATATCGGCAAGCACCGACTTGTCACCCGTCCGAGGATCGATCTTGAGGACTTGTCCCGAATAGACCTGGGTCGAGACGATGTAACCGTCGGGATGAAACTTGACCGAGTCAGGCACGCCCAGGTCTTTGGCCACGATCTCCGGTTCGCCGCCGTCGAGGCTGATCCGCCAAATTTCGTTTGCGGCTTGCGCAGGGAAGTAGAGCTTACCGTCGGGGCCGACCTCGAACGCGTTCACCATTGGCACGCCTTCATAGATCACGCGGTGCGCGCCGCCGTTACGGTCAAGCTCCATGATCCGCCCGCCGATCCGCAGCTCGCCCGCAATCAGGCGCCCCTGATGGTACGTGATGGGATTAGCCACCGGAACGTCGCCGTGAACGACCCGGTATTCACCGGAAGGGGTCATCATCGAAACGCGACCTTCCGTGATCTCAGTGCAGTAGAGATTGCCCTCTTCATCGAAAACCAGATCGTCGGGACCGATGATCCCTGCGCCCGCAGGACTGATCGTCTCGATTGCCCCGCTTTCCACATCGATGGCGCTGACTCTGCTGCCCGCGACTTGTGCGACGTAGATGCGGCCGTCGGCGCCGGTGCGGATACCGTTCGCGCTCTGAAGTCGGCTCGCCGGAGTCAGACGGTGGAGCAGCCAACCTTCGGCCGGACGCGCGGGAAGCCCCGCCTCATTTCTACCACTGGCTGCCAGCATGAATACACCTCTCCGCGGCCGAATGCCGAATCCTTTGGCGACGTGGTATCGCGAGTACCGGATGGGCGCAACGCAACGCCCTTGCGCCGCCGCTGCCGCTACTCGCGGCCCGCTCAATGGATGCAACCCTTACTGGGGCCCCCTTATCCGCACACCATTCAGAATGATGAATCTGGGGCGCGGCTCTCCGGGGCGATGATCCCGACCAGAACGTGCCACAGAATGGAGTAACCGATCGCCGCATGTTCATGGCGGAGACACGCTGTGTCCATCACGCTTCCTAGACTGACGACGAAGTGGCACAATCGGCAGAGGGTATTCAGGACAAGTCGCAAATGGTCGACTTCGGGGTGCATACCACCTCGAACACATCGGCTACAGCTTCGCCATGGCATGCGGAGACTAATGAACAACACTGTTGACAACTAGCTATGCAAACTTATCACGGAAACGGCGGCCCGACACGGGGATCGCCCTTGAAGAAGTGGGACCGGATATGAACTGCCCCAAGACAATCGTACCCGCGCCCGAGGATGTCGACATCCCGGCGCTGAAGGCGAAATACAAGCAAGAGCGCGAGAAGCGCATCCGGCGTGAAGCTGGCGGTCAGTATGCCGCGCCCGAGGATCACCTCGTCTATGACACGCGCGAGCACGATCCGTTCACACCTATTGTTCCGCGCGATGCCGTCGATGAGGAAATCGACGTAGCGATCCTTGGCGCGGGCTGGACCGGTATTCTGGCCGGTTTCCACCTCACTCAGGCGGGCGTCACCAACTTCCGCCATATCGAGCACGCCGGTGGCTTTGGCGGCACCTGGTATTGGAATCGCTATCCGGGCATCCAGTGCGACAACGATGCCTATTGCTATCTGCCGCTGCTGGAGGAGATGAACACCCTTCCCTCCAAGAAGTTTGCGGACGGCAAGGAGATCTACGACTACATCCAGACCATCGTCGACAAGTTCGGCTTCCGCGACAAGGCGTTGCTCCACACTGAGATCACCGCGATCGAGTGGGACGAAGCAGCGAAGCGTTGGATCGTTTCCACCAATCGCGGCGACACAATCCGTGCCCGCTTCGTGATGATGTGCGGCGGTACGCTCTCAACGCCGAAGTTCCCTGCGGTGCCGGGCATTCACACGTTCAAGGGCAAGATGTTCCACACCAGCCGGTGGGACTACGAGTACTCCGGCGGTTCGTGGGAAAACCCGGTGCTGGACAAGCTTGCGGACAAGCGCGTCGCGATCCTGGGGACCGGCGCCACCTCGATCCAGGCCGTGCCTTACCTCGGCAAGTACGCCAAGGAACTCTACGTCATCCAGCGCACGCCCTCGAGCGTGGACGAGCGACCCAATCCGCCGACCAACCCCGAGTGGGCCGCTTCGCTTGAGCCCGGCTGGCAGGCGGAGCGTCAGGCCAACTTCCTGCGCGCCGCCAACGAGATCATTCCTCCGGGCGACCCGGACCTGATCTGCGACATCTGGACCGAGATCAACCGCAACCTCAATGCTGAACTGGAAGCCGAAGGCTGGCCCCAGATCGGCATGGAAGAATTCATGCAGCGTCGCGAAGTCATGGACTTCCGTGTCATGGAGCGCCTGCGCAAACGCGTCGAGGATATCGTCAACGATCCCGATACTGCGGAGGCGCTGAAGCCCTACTATCGCTTCATGTGCAAGCGGCCGCTGTCGAACAACGACTACTACGAGACCTTCAACCGGCCCAACGTGAAGCTGATCGACGTATCGACTACGGCAGGACTGGAAGCGATGACCGAGAACGGCTTCATCCACCAGGGTCAAGAGTACGAGATCGACTGCATGATCTTCGCCTCGGGGTTCGAGGTGGCCGGCGACCTCAAGCGCCGTTGGGGCATCTCGACGGTGAAGGGCCGCGATGACGTGTCGATCTACGACCATTGGTCGGACGGCCCGCTGACGCTGAACGGGAACATGACGCGTCACTTCCCGAACATGTTCTTTCACGGCTACGTTCAGGGCGGCCTCAACGGCAACACCACGCTCCAGTTCGGCGAGCAGGCGCGTCACGCAACCTGGATCATCGCCAATGCGCTTGAGAAGGGTGTCAAGGCCGTGGAGCCGACCAAGGAAGCCATGGAGGCCTACGTCGAGGACTTCCGTTCCAAGGAGCTGGACCTCTCGATCATCCTCAACGAGTGCACGCCTAGCTACTTCACCAACGAGGGCGAGAAGGAAGCCAAGTGGTTCCTCTTCCGCGGCTGGGGACCGGGCTGGGACGACTGGCAGCGCAAGATGCAGGAATGGCGCGACGCAGGCGACATGCCCGGCATGCGCCTCGATAGCTGACACTAAGAGCGGGCCGGTCCAACAACCGGCCCGTTTTTTCTTGAAAAGCTCGCGTGGAGCTTTAGCGGCCCTTCCCCGCCTGCTTCAGCAGCCGCTCTGCGCGCGCGAGGTAAGGCCTGTCGAGCATGCCGCCCTTCCAGCCAATCGCACCGACGCCGGGGTTTGCTGCGAACAGGTCGACGACTTCCTGTGCTTCTGCAATCTCCTCCTCAGTTGGCGTGAAGGCGGCGTTGATCACTGGCACTTGCGCCGGGTGGATCGCCATCATGCCTCGAAAGCCGTCGCGACGCACCTTTTCAGCTCTAGCGCGAAGGGCTTCCAGATCGCGGAAGTCGGCGCTGATGGTCTCGATCGGGGTCACGCCCGCGGTTGCTGCGCCCAGCACGGTCATGCTGCGGGCCAGTTCGTAAGTGAATGTATAAGCGCCACTCTCGTCCTTGTTGGAACTGGCGCCGATGGAGTCGGCCAGGTCCTCGGCACCCCAGGTTAGCGCAACCACGCGCGGTGCGCCCTTGTAGTCGCCGGTATGGAACATCGCTTCGGCGGTCTCGGTGATCAACACGATCACCGGAGTCGAGCCTTCCTCGATCCCATTTGCGACTTCCAAGGCGGATAGGCAGTGATCCAGCTTCTCGACGTCGTGCCGGCCATAGACCTTGGGCAGCATGATTCCGCCGGGGTTCGCGGGCATGATCGCCGCGAGATCGAGAAGCGTATAGGGGCCGTCGAAAGGGTTGATGCGTACCCATAGGCGCTGACGCTGCTCGGGATGCGCCTTGATGAAATCGTGCACCATGGGTCGGGCACCCGCCTTGCTATCGGGTGCCACCGCGTCTTCGAGATCGATAAGGACGATATCGGCCTCGCCCGTCATCGCCTTGGTCATCTTCTTCTCGCTGTCGCCCGGCGCGAAAAGCCAGGAGCGAGCGGCGATAGGTTCGTGAGTGACGGGCATGTGTTCTCCCTTTGTCATCCAGCACAAGCCGGGGTTTGCTGTCGTCCTGCATCGCCTCAAGGGTTAGCGGCCCGTGGTCAAGGCCGGGCAGCGATTTGAATGCGAGGTGGCTCAATGCGGCGTTGGCTGGTCAAGCACCCGCCCGGCGATGCAGTTCATGATCTGGTGCGGACGACTGGCCAAAACAGCGATGAAGCCCTTGGGCCGGCGAGTGACATGCGAAAGGCCGCAGCGGAGGCCGAGACCGGCAAATGAACAGCGCTGTTCATTTGCATTTGGCAGGTCAAGCGCAGTTGGCTAACACGAATCCAGAAAACCTTGGGAGGGTTGTTAGCGGTCAAGGCGATGAGCTTCCGCTTAGGGCAGTGCAACGCACCGCTACTGGGCAAGAACTGGAAGCAAGTTTTGCAGGAGACCGCAGCACGAAAGGCACGTCGATGTACGATGATCAGCCACAAGCAAAGGCTTCAGCCACGAACTCCGAAGGCGTGCCTGTATACAAGCGGATGCTGGACCTGTTCGAGGCTGAGGGCATCAAGACTCTGTTCGGCATTCCCGATCCCAACTTCGTCCACCTTTTCCTTGAGGCGGAGAACCGCGGCTGGACCGTCGTCTCCTCGCACCATGAGGCAGCGACCGGTCACATGGCTGCTGCTGCTGCGCGAATCACCGGCAAGCCTGCAGTCTGCATCGCAACGCTGGGCCCGGGCATGGCCAACGCCATGCCCGCAGTGCAGTGCGCCAAGGTCGAGAACGATCCCGTCATCTTCATCGGCGGCCAGCGGGCGCGCCTGACGGAGCGCCGCGTTCGCCGTGGCCGCATCCAGTTCGTGCGCCAGGAGCCGATGATCGAGGACTCCGTCAAGTTCTCCAGCTCCATCGAGTACGCCGATCAGGTCGATGAGATCGTGCGCGAGGCTATCCGCGTCTCGATGTCGGGCACCCCCGGCCCAGCCTACATCGAACTGCCGCAGCACGTGATCCTCGAAGACGTGCCGAACACCCCGATCCTGCCGCCCGAGCGCTATCGCCTCGTGAACGCCGGCGCGGACGGTGATCGCATAGCCCAAGCCGCGAAGATCATCATGGAGGCCAAGAACCCGATCCTGCTGGTCGGCCACGGCGTCCACACCAGCAAGGCTGGTGCAGCGGTCAGAGAACTTGCCGAACTGATGCAGTGCCCGGTCATCCAGACCTCCGGCGGCACCAGCTTTATCGAGGGCCTGGAAGATCGCACCTTTCCCTACGGCTTCTCGGAAGCCTCGATCGACGCCGTCGTGGATAGCGATTGCTGCGTTGCCCTCGCCACGGAGCTGGGCGAGCCGTCGCACTACGGCCGCTGGCGTCATTGGGTGGACAACGAAGCGAACCGCAAGTGGATCTACGTGCAGCAGGACCCGACTGCCATCGGCGTAAACCGTCCTATCGACGTGCCGCTGGTCGGTGACGTGCGCGGCGTCGTCCCGCAGCTCTCTCGCGCGCTCAAGGAACTGGGCGGCCGCAAGGCTTCCGAGAGGCTTTCGGCCTTTATCCAGCAAGATGCCGAACAGCTGGCGGAACTCGCCGAGGAAGCTGCCGGCAAGCCGGGCGGCAGCGAAAGCCTGATGCACACCAGCCAGTTCGTCACCGAGGCGACCAAGGCATTCCCCAAGGACGGCATCATGATCCGTGACGGTGGCGCCACAGTGATTTTCCAGTGGACTTACTCACAGTGCAAGCCGCACGACGTGATCTGGAACCAGAACTACGGACACATCGGCACTGGCCTGCCTTATGCCACGGGCGCCATGCTGGCTGACCGCGCGCAGACCGGCAAGTCCCGCCCGGGCATGCTGCTCACCTCGGACTCCTCGTTCCTGTTCCACGTCGGCGAACTTGAGGTGGCCGTTCGCGAGAACCTGCCGCTCGTTTGCGTCGTTGGCGTCGATTTCCAGTGGGGCCTTGAAGTGGGCGTATACAAGCGCACCTTTGGCCATGGCACCAAGGAGACGGGCACGCACTGGTCCGACAAGGTCCGCTTCGACAAGATCGGTGAAGGCTTCGGCGCCGCCGGCGAGTGCGTGTCGAAGGCGGTTGACCTCGGCCCCGCTATCAAGCGCGCCTATGAGCGTGGCGGCGTGACCGTGATCCACGTGCCAATCGACCCCAAGGCTAACTCGGAGGAAATGCCCAATTACTCCGAGTTCCGCACGTGGTACGCCGAAGGGACACAGTAACGGATAGATCCTGTCCCGGAGTGGGAGAGGCAAAGAATTTGGTGAGCCGCAGGCAAGCCTAGTCACAGCGGGAGGGTTTCCGCTCTCGCACCGGAGCCCCCCACCCCTCCCCACCCTTGGGGAGGGGCTTCATATTTGGAGAGAGAGGTCATGCGCAACTACACTCAATTCTACATCGACGGTCAGTGGGTAGATCCCATCGAGCCCAAGACTGCCGAAGTCATCAATCCCGCGACAGAGGAAGTCTCCGGCACAATCTCGCTCGGCTCGGTTGCCGACGTGGACAAGGCCGTTGCGGCTGCCCGCCGCGCTTTCGCCACTTACGGCGTCACCAGCGCCAAGGAACGACTCGAACTGCTGGAAGCGATTCAGGCCGAATACCTCAAGCGTGAGGAAGAGCTTGGGCTCGCGATCATGGAAGAGATGGGCGCGCCGCGTTCGCTCGCCTGCGGCTTTCACACCATGCTTGGCAAAGGCCACCTGAGCACCGCGATCGAAGTGCTCAAGGAGTTCAAGTTCGAAGAGCAGCGCGGCGTCACCCTCGTCCGCAAGGAGCCGATCGGCGTCTGCGGCCTCATCACACCGTGGAACTGGCCCATGAACCAGACATGCGTGAAGGTCTTCCCGGCTCTCGCCGCTGGTTGCACCATGATCCTCAAGCCGCCGCAACTTGCGCCCTACTCCGCACACCTCCTCGCTGAAATCATTCACGACGCGGGCGTGCCGGCCGGTGTGTTCAACATGATCCAGGGCAAGGGCAGCGAGATCGGAGCAGCGCTTTCCACGCACGAAGACGTCGACATGATCTCGTTCACCGGCTCCGAAGCGGTGGGCGTACAGATCCAGAAGGATGCCGCTGATACCGTAAAGCGCGTCGGCCTGGAACTAGGCGGCAAGAGCGCGTGGATCGTACTCGACGATGACAAGCTGCCTGAGCATGTCACCGGCGCGACTGCCGGCATGATGGGTAACTCGGGCCAGACCTGTTCGGCGGGCTCACGCCTGCTGGTGCCGTCCTCCCGCATGGAGGAAGTCAGGAAAATCGCAGCTGAGGCGGCCAACAGCGTCAGCGTGGGCGATCCCAACGGCAACGTCGCGATGGGGCCGGTGGTGTCCAAGAGCCAGTACAACGACATCCAGCGCTATATCGAAATCGGCCTGAAGGAAGGCGCCGAGCTGATTGCGGGCGGCCCCGGCCGTCCCGAGGGGCTGGACAAGGGGTGGTACGTCAAGCCCACGGTGTTCGTCGGCACCAACGACATGGTCATCGCGCGCGAGGAGATCTTCGGGCCGGTGCTGGTCATTATCGGCTATGAGGATGCGGAGGACGCGATCGCCATCGCTAACGATTCCAACTTCGGCCTTGGCGGCTACGTCAGCGGCAGCGACGTGGAAGCATGCCGCAACATCGCCCGCAAGATGCGCACCGGCGCCATCTGGGTGAATGGTGGCTTTGACTTCCATGCGCCGTTCGGCGGCTACAAGCGCTCGGGCAACGGGCGCGAGTGGGGCGAGCACGGCTTCCACGAATACCTCGAGGTGAAGTCGATCATCGGCTAAGCTGGAGCGTATCTCTGCAGCGAGTAGAGGGCTCGGTCACTCCGCGTGGCCGGGCCCTTCTCTTCTCTGCATGATCAATTGCAAGGCCCTCAAGTGCATGTGCGAGCCTTGCGCTGGCAAGTTCGAATCTAAAGGCCTAGAAGGCCTGCATGTTCGACAACGTCGACGCCTTGATCCTGGCCAGGCTGCAGTTCGCCTTCACGGTGAGCTTCCATTTCATCTTCCCGGCGTTCTCGATCGGGTTGGCCAGTTTTCTGGCCGTGCTCGAAGGTCTCTGGCTGAAGACCGGCAAGCAGCTGTACCTCGATCTGTTCAAGTATTGGCTGAAGATCTTCGCCGTGGCGTTTGCCATGGGCGTCGTCTCCGGCATCGTCATGTCCTATCAGTTCGGCACCAACTGGTCGGTCTTCTCGGACCGCGCGGGCCCGGTCATCGGCCCGCTCATGGCATATGAGGTCCTGACCGCGTTCTTCCTGGAGGCCGGGTTCCTGGGCGTGATGCTGTTCGGCATGGAAAGGGTTGGGCGCAAGCTGCACTTCGCCGCGACGTGCATGGTCGCGGCCGGGACCGCCACGTCCGCATTCTGGATCCTCTCGGTGAACTCATGGATGCAGACACCGGTCGGTTACGAGATCGGGGCAAACGGACAGATCCTACCCGGCCCTAGCTGGGCGGCGATCATCTTCAATCCCAGCTTCCCATACCGCCTGCTGCACACCGTCACGGCCGCCTACCTGACGACCGCCTTCGTTGTAGGTGCAGTCGGCGCCTGGCACTTGCTGCGGGACCGCAAGAACGCCCACGCCCGCAAAATGTTCTCGATGGCGATGTGGATGGCCGCGCTGGTCGCGCCCGTGCAGATCTTTCTGGGCGATGCCCACGGGCTCAACACGCTTGAGCACCAGCCCGCCAAGGTCATGGCGATGGAAGGGCACTTCCAGAGCCATCCCGATGGTGCGCCGCTGATCCTGTTCGGCATACCCGACCAGGAGGCGCAGACCGTGCGCTACGCCCTCGAAATCCCGAACGCATCCTCGCTGATCCTGAAACACAGCTTGAACGCGCCCCTCAAGGGGCTCGACACGGTTCCTCTCGCGGATCAGCCCCCGGTTGAGGTGGTATTCTGGTCCTTCCGGATCATGGTGGGCTTGGGCTTCGCCATGCTGGGCATCGGCATATGGAGCCTGCTCGCACGGATGCGCGGCAAACTGTACGACTGGCCCTGGCTGCACCGCGCTGCGTTGATCATGGGTCCCTCAGGCTTCATCGCAGTGATCGCCGGCTGGGTGACCACCGAGGTCGGTCGTCAGCCTTGGGTCGTCTACGGCCTGCTGCGAACGGCCGACGCGGTATCCCCCTTGGCCGCACCTGCTGTTGGGACCTCGCTTATCGCCTTCGTCCTTGTCTACTTCGCCTGCTTCAGCGTCGGCACCTGGTACATCCTGCGCCTTATGAGCAAGGCAGCTCACCCGCACGAAGGCGGCATCGAAGAGGATCAGGATGCGCCTATTCGTACGGCGGGTATCACTCCGGGTCCCACCCAGAACCCGGGCGGCCGCAAGCTGCCCGCCGACAGGGAGCAATAGCGCCATGGCGGTCAACTTCGACCTGACCACCATCTGGGCCTTCATCATCGCCTTCAGCGTGTTCGCTTACGTGGTGATGGACGGATTCGACCTCGGGATCGGCATTCTCTTCCCGTTCTTTCCAGTCGGCCACGGACGAGACCGGGCGATGAACGCCATCGCCCCGGTCTGGGATGGCAACGAGACTTGGCTGGTGCTCGGGGGTGGAGGCCTCTTCGCCGCCTTTCCCCTAGCTTATGCGATCATCCTGCCGGCAACATATCCGCTGATTATCGCCATGCTGCTGGGCCTTGTATTCCGCGGCGTCGCTTTCGAGTTCCGCTGGCGCGACCATCGGCACCGCGCCTTGTGGGATCTGGCGTTCTGCGGCGGCTCTCTCATCGCCGCTCTGGCTCAGGGGATGACTTTGGGCGCGATCCTGCAGGGAATCGAAATCTCCGGACGATCCTATACGGGTTCCTGGTGGGACTGGTTGACGCCCTACACGCTGCTGACCGGCTTAGGCGTCGTCGTGGGCTATGCCCTGCTGGGCGCGACCTGGTTGATCTGGAAGCTGGATGACGAGCCTCAGGCCAAGGCCTATCGCCTCGCCTTCTTCGCCGCGATCGCGACTGTCACCCTGCTGGTCGGTGTCAGCCTCTACACGCCTCAGCTTGATGCCGAGTACTGGCGGCGCTGGTTCGAGGCGCCCGGAATCTACTTCGCCAGCCAAGTACCGCTGCTCTCGGCCATTATCGTGTTTCTGCTGTTTCGCGCTCTCGCCAAGCGGCAGGAGGCGGCGCCCTTCTGGCTATCGCTCGGCATCTTCCTGCTCGGCATGGCCGGCCTCGGCGTGAGCATGTTCCCCTATGTCGTGCCTGACGCACTCACGATCTGGGACGCCGCCGCGCCTGAGCGCAGCCAGGTTTTCATGCTGATCGGCGTCGGACTGACGATGCCGCTCATCATCGCCTACACGGGCTGGGCTTACTGGGTGTTCCGCGGCAAGGTCGGTCACGAAGGGTACCACTGATGCGCCGCCGTGCAACAGACGCTGCGGACCAGGCACCATTATGGAAGCGGCTCGCATGGATGGCAGCCATCTGGGCCGGCAGCGTGGCAGCGCTCGGCATGATTGCCTGGCTGATCCGCACCTGGCTCAGGCCTTAGCAGCCCTCTGAAGCAATTATGACAACGCTTCGGGTTTTTTGACGGACAGGCTTTGTCACTCGATAAGGCGATCATTGCGCACTACAGTGGACCTACATGCTCGAAACACGCGAGACGGCGAATCCCTTACCCGAAGCTGACGACGGCGACATCGCCGCTTCACCATCACGTTATTTCAATCGGGAGCTGAGTTGGCTCACCTTCAACGAACGCGTCCTGGCCGAAGCTGAGAACCCCCGTTATCCCTTGCTGGAGCGGCTCCGCTTTCTCTCGATCTCAGGCAGCAACCTCGACGAGTTCATGACCGTGCGCGTCGCTGGGCTGGCAGGACAGATCAGTCGCCAGATCGAGGAAATCTCGATTGACGGGATGACGCCGACACAGCAACTCGCCGCCGTTCACGAAGAAGTGCTGAAGATCGAAGCCCTTCAGCAACAGACTTGGGCTCGCCTCAAGACTGAGCTGCGGGAATGTGGTATTCGCGTCATCGGGGATGAACGCCTCGGCGCTCCCGGCGACCGCTGGCTGAGAGACTATTTTCTCGAGCATATCATGCCGGTGATCACGCCCCAGGCGATTGATCCTGCGCACCCTTTTCCCTTCGTGGCAAGCAACGGGATTGGCATTCTCTTCTCGCTCACAAGGATCGTGGACGCGTCGCCGGTGATGGAGATGATCCTGATCCCGCAAGCTCTGCCGCGCTTCGTGCGCGTACCGGGCCCCGAAGCAATCTACATGTCGATCGAAGACCTGATCTGCCGCCAGGTCGAACAGATCTTCCCCGGCTTCAAGGTGAACGGACACGGGGTATTCCGCGTCCTTCGCGACAGCGACATCGAGATCGAGGAAGATGCCGAGGATTTGGTGCGGTATTATCGCACCGCGATCCAGCGTCGGCGGCGCGGTATGGTTATCGTGCTGCAGTTGCAGGGCAAATTCGATCCGCTGGCCGAAGATCTGCTGCGCGCGCAGCTCGGCCTGGACCGGGCGCTGATCATCAAGACCGGTGGGCTGATCGGCATGGCAGGTCTGGGTGCGCTGGTAGACGAGGATCGGGCCGAACTGAAATTCGAGCCCTATTCGCCTCGTTATCCCGAGCGCATCCTCGAGCATGACGGTGACTGCTTCGCCGCCATTCGCGAAAAAGACATCGTAATCCAGCACCCCTATGAGACCTTCGAGGTGGTGATCGATTTCCTGCGTCAGGCCGCGCGGGATCCCGACGTCATAGCCATCAAGCAGACGCTTTACCGCGCCGGAAAGCAGTCCGCCGTGGTCAATGCGCTGATTGCCGCGGCTGAGGCAGGCAAATCGGTGACCGCTGTGGTCGAGCTCAAGGCCCGCTTCGACGAAGAACAGAATTTGCTTTGGGCCAGCCAGCTGGAGCGCGCCGGCGTCCAGGTGATCTACGGCTTTGTCGATTGGAAGACTCACGCCAAAGTGTCGATGGTGGTGCGCCGCGAGGGCGACAGCAACCGCACATACTGCCACTTCGGCACCGGCAACTACCATCCGATCACCGCCCGCATCTATACCGACTTGTCCTACTTCACTGCGGATCCTGCAGCTGGGCGCGACGTAGGCAAGCTGTTCAACTTCATCACCGGGTATGTCGAGCCCAAGAAGACGGACCTGCTTTCCATCTCGCCGATCAATCTGCGGGCGACCTTGTACGATTGCATTGATGCAGAGATCGAAAATGCCAGGAATGGCAAGCCCGCGGCAATCTGGGCAAAGATGAACTCACTGACCGACCCGGACTTGATCGATAGGCTCTACGCCGCAAGCCAGGCCGGAGTGACCATCGTGCTGGTGATACGGGGCATCTGCTGCCTGCGGCCGGGCATCCCCGGCTTTTCCGAGCACATCACCGTGAAATCGATCATCGGCCGTTTCCTGGAACATGAGCGCATCTGGGCTTTCGCCAATGGAAGCGAACTGCCCAGCCGCAAGGCGCGCGTGTTCATCACATCGGCTGATGGGATGAGCCGCAATCTTGATCGGCGTGTCGAGCTGCTGCTGCCGATCCGCAACAAAACTGTGCACGATCAGGTACTTGGCCAGGTCATGCTCGCGAACCTGCTCGACACGGAACAGAGCTGGGTGCTGGAAAGCGACGGCAGCTACCATCGGATCGGGGAAAGCGAAAACCCGTTCAACCTGCACCGCTATTTCATGATCAACCCCTCCCTGTCCGGACGGGGTGCTTCACTGACCAGTGGAAGAAAGGTGCCCAAGCTCTCGCTTCGACGCGGCAACATCTGACATGAGCCCGCCCTCGGGAACCGCAGCCACTAGGATTCGCTGAACGATCATGAGTGGGAGCATCCAGCAGGGCGAGAAGCGCGCCATTATCGACATCGGCTCGAATACGGTGCGCCTCGTCGTTTACAACGGCCCGCCTCGCGCGCCTGTCGTCGTCCTCAACGAAAAAGTCAGTGCCAAGCTCGGAAAGGAACTCGGAAAGACCGGGCTGCTTTCCGAAAAGGCCATGCACGCGGCCCTTTCGGCGCTCGCCCGCTTTGCGGCCATGCTCAAGCTGCTGAAGGTGACCGACGTGGATTGCGTCGCCACTGCCGCCAGCCGTGACGCCAAGAACGGTCCGGAGTTTCTTGCCGCTGTCCGTAACCTGGGCCTTTCGCCGCGCCTGCTCTCCGGTGAGGAGGAAGCACGCGCGAGTGCAACCGGCGTCGTTGCGGCCTTCCCGGGGGCGAAAGGCACGGTGGGCGATCTTGGCGGCGGCAGCCTGGAGCTGGTCTCAATCGACGGCGATGTACGTCGTGGCGGCATCACCTTGCCTTACGGGACCCTGCGTCTCGGCGATCTGCGCGCAGGTGGTCCGGCGGCATTCGCAGCCACCGTGCGCCAAGGCCTTACACGGGCGGGGTGGAGCGGCGGGGCAGGAGAGCCGCTTTACATCGTTGGGGGTTCCTGGCGCGCGCTGGCGCTGCAAGCGATGCACGAAATTGATTGGCCGTTGGACGATCCACACGACTTCGAGCTTTCACCACAGACGGCCCTGCAGCTGTGTCGGCAGTTCGAGAACGCCAAGCCCGAGAAGGCGGACCCCCGTATCACCGCATCCCGCCTCGCCAGCCTGCCGGACGCCGCTGCGCTGCTGGGCCAGCTTCTTGAGCAGATCGGTCCCTCGCGGATCGTGTTCTCCTCGTGGGGCTTGCGGGAGGGGCTGGTATTTTCTCGCTTGGATGCCGAGACAAAGGCGCAGGACCCCATGCTCGCTGGCATCGCCGCCTTCGCGCGCGGCGCGCAAGTCGCACCCGATCACGCCGAGGCGGTTGCGGCTTGGACGAAGGCGGTCTGCGCCGCCCCCTCGACCGACGATAACCTACGGCTTGCGTCGACCATGCTTGCGCTTGCCGCGATGCGAACCGAGCCTAACATGCGCGCCGAGGAGGCAATGAGCTGGGCCTTGCGCAAACGCTGGGTCGGTCTCAGCGCGCGAGGGCGCGCGATGATGGCAATGACTGTCTTCGCCAACTCGGGGCTCATCGAAGTGCCGCCGGCTTTCTCTCGTCTCGCTTCTGCCGAGGACTTGCACGAAGCAATCGGCTGGGGCCTGGCGATCCGTCTCTGCCGCCGCCTGACGGGATGCGCTGGAGAGGCGCTCGCTCGTACGGCTCTGCGCCTTGGGGAACAGGAGCTGGTTCTCATCCTCGAAGAGCCTGTGCAGGCGCTCTATAGCAACGCGATCGGCAAGGACCTACGCAGACTGGCCGAGTGGCTGGGTGTCGACTGGAGAGTGAGGCTTGCCCTCGATGCTCGCTCTAACGAGCTTAACGCCGCCTCAGTTCAGTAGCGACGTACTCTCGGCAATGGTGGAGATACCGCGCTTCCCGGCCTGACGGTCCAGCTGGACGACAATGTCGATCACAGAGGCTGCATACTCCAGCGTCTCGCTACGTGTCAGGCCGATCCCGGTCTGCATGCTCATCAGTGCGATCTGCTCAAGCGCACCGCGTGGGCTGTTGGCGTGAACGGTCGAGAACGAACCAGGATGGCCGGTGTTGATCGCACGCAGGAAGCTTACCGTCTCGCCGCCACGCAATTCCCCTAGCACGATGCGGTCTGGTCGCAAGCGCAGTGCCGCCTGCAGCAAGTCGTTCGCTGAGACCTTGGCCTCACCCAGCTCGCCCTTGACCGCGATCAGGCCCACACCGTTCGCCCCGGGCAGTCGCAACTCCGCGGTATCCTCGACGAGCACGACACGCTCGTGTTCCGGAATTTCGCTGAGCATGGCGTTCAGAAACGTAGTCTTTCCGGTCGATGTGCCGCCGGAGATCAGGATCGTGCGCTTGCGGCGGATCGCATCGCGCAGGAAAGCAATGGGCGACGCCAGAGGATCGGGTGTTGGCGCCTCGGGATCAATAGTGATGGGGCCGCGGTCGTACGCGTCGAGCGGTAGTTCCAACAATCGATGGCGGCGGATCGCCATCGCCCAGTTCGCCCGGGTCGCCGGCGGACCGACAAGCTGGATGCGCGCCCCGCTTTGGCCCGCCAGCGCCGGCAGCGTTGCGGAAAGAAGCGGATGCTCCCGGTTGATGCCCTGGTGGCTGATCCGCGCGACCTGCTCGGCCAGCCGCTGAAGCAGTTGGTTGTCCATCGCCGGCAGGTCCACACGCTGCATACCGTGCTCTGCATCCTCAACCCATATTTCGCCTGGGCGATTGACGAGGATCTCGGTTACCGTTTCCCGCTCCAGCCAAGGCCGGAGCGGAGCAAGATAGGCGTCAAGATAGACGCTACGAGGCGCACTCACCGGCTCAGTGCCGGGACGTGCGAGCAGGCGATGGACATCGGCGCTCACAGCTCACTTGACCTTCGAAAAGTCCAAATCTTTCGCGGTGAACACGCGGATCGGTTCGCCCTGGCGAACGCGGATCGTCGGGCCGACTTGGGAGCCCTGCTGCACTGCCGCCGCCGCGGCCGACTGCCCTCCGCCGACTACGACCGAGGCTCCGGTGCCAACAAGATTGGTCAGCCCGCCCACGACCGACAGCAGCATCGCTGAACCAAAACGATCGAAGAAGTGGCTGTTGACCTTGCCCGGCAAGCCCGTTTCACCGCCAAAGGCGATCGCGGGAGACCCGAGATCTACCGACACGCCGTCCGGGCGGATAACGCGCGTCCAGATCACGTAAGCGCGCTTCTGGCCCGCAGAGAGGCCGCTCTTGTACTGGCCGATCAAGCGCGAGGAGCGTGGAAGCAGCACGCTGCGGCCGTCGAAGCTGCGCACATCGGTGCTCACGATAGCGCGCACGAAACCAGGCACATCGGTGTCGATGGCAGTCTCGAGCACGGCGGGTATCAGCGTTCCCTGCGTGACGGTGGTTGCCGGATCGAAGCTGCGGGTGGCGGCGGCGCTCGAACCGCCAAGTCCGCCCAGCCGCGCCGCGAAGTCCTCGTTCGGGTTCGCACCCTTGAACTCCGTTGCCCCCGCAGTGCCCGGAGCGGGAGCGGTGACGCCGGCAGCGTCGAACACGACGGTCGGGCTTGCGAGCGGGTTGCTGATGCCTTGTGGAGCGAGAGCCTGGCTCGGAGGCGCTGAAAGCACAGCCTGTGGCTGCGGCGCGGATAGAGTCGCCTGGTCGCCGTAAGGGGCGGGTGCCACGACAGCTTGCGGCACGTCCGCCTGAGGTTGTACGATCGGAGTCGTACCCACGGCAGAAGGAACAGGCTCCGCGGGCACGTTTCGCGCGGCGTCCATCGACCACAGCGTCAAGCCGCCGAGGGCAGCGACAATCGCAACGCCGGCTACCAGCCCAAGCCCATCGCCGCGCTTGCGCTGGCTTACGGTCGGCAGGACATTGCGTGTCGCAAGGTCAATGATCTCAGCCCCGCCGTGCTCACGAGGGTCGCGAGCCTGCTCGGTATCGAAGCGTTCACGTAGCGCAGAGTTGGGCGCCATGGATCAATGCTCCCGTATGGGCGAAGGCGCGGCCGAGGCAGCGGCAACCGAAGTCTGCGTCACTTTGCCTAAAGGCCCGGATGTGCCGGCGTTCATGACGGCCGGCGCTGGCGCTGCAGGCCGCTGGTTCTCGATCGTCGCCTGCGCCTTGCCTGAACGCAGCAGGATGGCCTTGGGAACGTCGTCGAGAACAATGGTGCGCCCGCGCACAGAGTAGTTGACCGGCCCCTCCTCGCCCTTCTCGTTCAGCACGAGAATGGCAGGAACCTCACTTTTCTCGCCCCACAGCAAGTATGTCGCGCTGCCGTCGTCGTAGATGCGCGCAGGGAGGATCTTCGTGTCGCCCTTGGGGCGCCAGGCGAAGTTCAGCGCGGCAGGATCGACCGGCGTCTCGGCGGGACCGCCGCTCAGCACCGCCTGCTCGTCCGGCGTCAGCCCCGCAAGGGCGGCACCTGCGGCCCCAGCCTTGTTCTTCGGCTCATCCTTGTAGGTAAAGCGCAGCAGGTAAACCGGCTTTGTCTTGGGAGATGCGACCAGATCGAAGAAGTACGTGTGACGGTCGGTAACGACGGTCATGTTCGTGCGGGCGCCATTCTCCAGCGGCTTCACGAAGAGCAAGTCTGCGCGCTTGTTGGGGGTGATCTGCCACGCAGCGGAGTCCCCTACGGCGACGTTCTCGATCGCCTCGCCCTCACCGAAGGAGATCGTGGCCTGCACGCCCGGACGACCGTCGATGCGCACGACTTCGTTCTCGGCATACATGTGATGGACCAGGCGGTCGTCACCGCCGGCGGCAGATGCAGGTGCGCTCAGGGCGCATAGCGAAGCCGCGGCCGTGGCGGCGAGAAGAATGCCGCGGATCATCGTATCATCTCCTTTGCAGGGTGCCCTGTTCGGGCTTTCCCCGTATCATTCGAAGGGCGGAAGCGGCTGCCGATGCCCCTCGCGCGTGAGACGCTGCTGCCACCCAGCGGAGCGATGCCACCTCCGCTGACTTGAGTGACAACGGTGCGCCGCTCACCCGACCGGCCGGTTGTCTCGCCTTGCGAGTGGATCACCTCAACCGGTGCACCGACGGCAGCGGCAAGCGCGGCGCGGCGGGGCGAGGCTGCGCCGGCGCCGTTCGCGGCGCCTCCCGTCATGTAGGGTTGAGAAAGGACGGCTTCCTGGCTGGCCAGGACCGCGCCGCGCTCAGCCCGGTCGGACTTGCCCAGACCGAAAACTTGCCAGCCCGACACCATCGTACCGGCGACCTTGAGGACCATCACCATCAGCGCACAGTGCACTGCCGAGACTAGGAACAGAGCCATTGCGGCGCGCCCATCGATGTCGACGAGGTTGCTCGCCAGCGAGCGCACGATAGGCACGAGAAGCTCCAGCGTGATGCTCCCCGCCAGCACGACGAAGAGCGGCGTCAGCGCTGTCAAGACCACTCCCCGCAGCCAGCCGGCCGTGAGGCCCCGAGTGCCGCCGAACAACGCCATGACCACGAAGATAGGGCCGAGCGCCATCAGCACCGCCAGCGCGATCCGCGCCGTTAGCAGCACGCCGACAGTTCCGAGCAGCAACAGCAGTCCACCCATCCACATCACGCTTTCAGGCGTGAACAGGCCTTGGCCCGATCCCGCGACTTGGGCCGCAGCTTGCGCCCCGGCCGCGCCCTGACCGTTTCCTGCGCTCTCCGCGATGGCGCCGAACACCAGATCGATGCGATCTCCGAAGATCTGGGTGGCCGATCCATCAGTGCCGGTCAGCACCGAGGCAACCCAGTCGGGGCCGCCGACCGCAAGATTCCACATGACCCCCTGATACGCGACCCAGCTCGTCGCAAAGGTCAGCACCAGCCCGAGTGTGAGCATCCGCGGTGTGAGCGCGGAGACGCCCAGCGTCGAACGTCCGGTCAGCAGCGAAATCGCGAAGAAGGCGATGTAGAGCGTGAGCAGTATCGTAAGCACCGGGGCCATCGCACCATCGGCGCCGAAAAGGCGGCCAAAGGCGGAAGCGGTCGTCTCTCCGGCAATGCAGTCGACTGCGCGGAGCGCAGGTCCGACGCCTGCCGCAGCGACTTCGGTCAGTTGATCACATGCACTTGCCACGCGCCTACTCCGCAGCCTCGGCCCACAAGCCGGGCTGGTCGGAATCTGCAGGCCATTCCATGCCGGTCAGGACGGGATACCAGTTGGCGGGGTCGTCCCCATAACGCTCCCGCAAGCTGTCGAGCTTGCGCACAGTGCTCTCGCGCCCGGAAAGGACGGTCAGCACCTCGGGCATGCCCGAAAGGTCGAGACGCACCACGACAGAGGCGTCGGACTGACGGATCAGGAAGCAGCGAGAGTGCGCGGGCAGCGTGCGGATCACGTCCAGTTCGTGCTCGGAGAGGCCAAAGCCTTCGCAATAATCTTCGGCCCGGGCGCGCGCGTTCGGCATGAACAGCATCGTCGCCGTCTGCTCTACAAGCGCAGTGGCGATCCGGCTGTCGAGGGCGTCGCGCGCCGACTGCGTAGCAAAACCGACCAGCGCATTGCGCTTGCGCAGCGTCTTGAGCCAGTCGCGGATACGCGCAGCGAAGATTTCGTCATCGAGCGCCTTCCAGCCCTCGTCGATCAGGATCATCGTGGGTTCGCCGTCGAGCCGTTCCTCGATCCGGTGGAACAAGTACATCATCGTCGGCGTCCGCAGGCGCGGGCTCTCCAGCAGCGCGGTCATGTCGAAGCCGAGCTTGCGGGCCGAAAGGTCGAGACGGTCCGTAGCATTGTCGAACAGCCACCCATGCTCGCCGCCGACGATCCAGGCGTCGAGGCGCGAGGCGAGATCACCGGGCTCGGGACGACGCGAGCCGGCGAGCAATTCTCGGAAGTGCGAGAGGCGGCGCAGCGAGGGGTCATTGTGATAGGCCGCATCCACGGCGCCGGCGATGGTCGCGAGTTCCTCCGGGCCGCGCGCCTCCAGCAACACGCCCAACCAGTCGCGCAGGAACGCGCGGTTCGAGGCGGTGTCGGGCAGCGAGAGCGGATTGAAGCCGGTGGGGTAGCCCGACGCGATGCGGCTGTAATTGCCGCCGATGCCGCGGATGAAGACCTCGGCGCCACGATCCTTGTCGAACAGGATCGTGCGCGGATCGAACTTCTGCGCCTGCGCGGCGAGGAAGTTCATCACCACGGTCTTGCCCGAGCCCGACGGGCCGATCACGGTGAAGTTGCCGAGATCACCCTGGTGGAAGTTGAAGAAGAACGGCGTCTGGCTGGTGGTGGCGAGCAGCGTCACCGCTTCGCCCCAGTGGTTACCGCTAGCCTGACCCATGGCAAAGCCGTGCAGCGAACCGAAGCATGCCATGTTGGCGCTGGAGATCAGCGCCCGGCGCACGAGGAAGCTCTCGTTCCCGGGCATCTGGCCCCAGAACGCCGGCTCTAGGTTCACATCCTCGCGCACCGCAACGGCGCCGGCGTCAGCCAGAGCAGCAGCGCACAAGGCGGTGGCTTCGTCGAGCACTTCGAGGTTCGGGGCACGGACGAGAACCGAAAGGTGGTGGTCTCCGAATCCGACGGCGCCAGTGCCAAGGGCATCGCGAGCCGAACTCATCTCGCGGCGTTCCGACATAGCCTCTTCATCGGCCGACTTGAGGCGGCGAATGGCGAGATCGATGCGCTCACGGGCAATCTGGCGATCGGATGGAGCGTAAGTCTCAGTCAACACTAGCTCGCACGGCAAGCGCAGCAAAGGATCGGTGAGCCCGGGTGCAGTCGAGTCCGGATAGTCTTTCAGGCTCACCAGCGAGCCGAAGCTCACACCATTGGCGCCGCGCAGCTCCAGCGCGTCCATGCCGAAGTTGACGCGGCGATAAGGGAGCATATGGCCAACGTCAGCCTCGTCGGCAGGACGACGCACCGGGCGCATTTCGCCATTATAGAGCGCGCTTAGAAGCTCCAGCACTTCCGAACAGCGGCCAGCAGGGCTCTCGTAATCGCCCAGCTGACGCGCCCCGTAGGCACCAAGCGAGGCCGTCATAGCGCTCGCAGCGGAGCGCAAGGCACGGACATCGGCGATATCCGCTTCGACCGGACCGGCGCCCTTGCGCTTCATCATGCGGGACATCTTGTCGGCCCATCCGGCCTTACCGCGCGCGGGACGACGGACCAGCGTGATGAATTGATCGTTGACAAACAGTGCACCGGAACTGGTGCGCTGCCGCCAGCGCGCGTCGATGTGTGCTGTAAGCGGATCGGCGAACTGGCTCTCCAGTTCAATCTCGACGCGGCGGCGAATGACGTGGTGGTAAAGGACAAAGCGCGCATCGAGTGAAGAGCGCAAAAGCACTTCTCGCGTCGCAGCGTGGGCATTGAGCTCGTCAGTATCAGCGGTTTCGAAAGCGAAGCCGGGTACCATCAGCGAGAGCATGACCGAACCGTCGCGCAACAGCACAACATTCTCGTCCACCAGCGCAAGATAGGGCAGCCGGTCACCGACCATTGCTTCCTTGCGGCCCCAGGCCTTCAGATGCGGTACTGCGCGCTTAGCCATGATATCCCCCCGCCGCTCAGGGCGCGTAGCTGTTGCAGCCCCAGCGAGCCCAGTTAGGCACGCGCGGGCATTTGCTGACCTTCGCGATCCACAGATCGAACACCCGCGGCTCGCGCAGGCAGCCCATGTAGCCGACGCCGTGCATCGCCAGCGCGGCGGGCAGCGCCCAAAAGCTCTTGGTGATGAGGAACACTTCCGTCGTCACCGCGGCGTTGATGATGAAATAGCTGTAGGTGACGCCCGCGAACATCTGCGGCCGTGTCAGCGCGCGATGCACGGTGTAGCGGGCGAGAGTCATCAGCCCGCCGCCGCCGACTGGATTCCCGTGACGATCGCCCCAGCGCCGAACAGGACGAAGCAGCCGACGATCACCGTCGCTCCAAAACGCCAGTTCATACGACCCGTGAGCATCATGAAGCCCACCGCGGCAACCGCCATGACGGCGACCGCCGTCGCGACGTTGCCAAGCAGTGTGCCCTGAAGCCATCCAAGTGCTGCAACAATCGGCCCGCTACCGGCGGGGTCATGCGTGGTGACCGCCTGAGCCTGCGCGGCGACGGGCGCGAGCATGGCAACGGCAGCCGCTAAAGCCTTAGCCGCATAGGGGAACTTGCGTGTCATCATATCAGCGTATCGAATCACCGGACCCTCCGTTGAGGAGCGAATAGCCTGCGTTCGATGACAACTCTGTGACTGAAATACCTAGGGGTGCTTCTCCCCGGACTTAACCGTAATCTTCAAGCCGACGACAATTATGACAAGTGCCGCCGGCCTCAAGATCAGCGTGCAGCTTGAGCAGTGATCCTCTGCAGCCGCGCAAGGGCGCTGCGAGCCGCCTCACGGGAGTCCATCCAGGTCCCATCCGCCAGTTCAAGTTCGTAACGCTCCCGGCTGGCAATCGCAGCGCGGAAGGCAGCGAGCGCTTTGTCGGTCGCGCCCTGCTGCGCATAAGCAGTACCCAGATTTATCAGCAGCGCCGGATCGTTGCTTTCGCTGGCGCTGCCTTCAAGCTTCCGAATGGCTCCATTAGCGTCGCCGGCGGACAGCTCGGTGTACGCGACGTCAGATACGCCCGCCTCCTCGACAGCAGCAGGAGGAGCGTGAGCCATGGCGGCAGCCAGTATGATTGTAGTCAGTGACATGTGCGACTCTCCCTTTCATCGTTTTGATAAGGGAGCTTCCGCCCCTGCGGGTGTTTCCGCAACTAAATGACGCAAGTGTCATAAAACTGAAATGTTAGGGCGAGGTAATTGGCGCGGTGCTGATTCGCGGCGCAATCCGGGGCATCTGACACTTCCGTCACTCCAGTGTCACTGACTTACACAAAAGTGTCATGTCAGCGCCAACAAACTGTCACCCAGCGCGCCTAACACGCCCTCCAGCGGCGGCGGAATCGCCCCGTGGTTCGACCTTCCAATGGGGGATTCATCGTGAAGAACATCCATGGCCTGCTGCTAGTAGGCTGCAGCGCGCTCGCACTCGCCGGCTGCGGCCCAAGCGATCTCGCATCGCCAGGCACCAGCGGCGACGTCATCGTCAACAACCCCGCGCCGACTCCTGCACCAACCCCCACGCCGACCGGCGGCACCGGCGTTGTTGCAGCCTCCGCTTGCCCCTCCATCGCCACGTCCACGCAGCTCGCCGACGCCGGCGTCATCTCCGGCCCGACCGGTAGCTACCGGGTTTGCAACCTGCCTAGCGTGATCGATCGCTCCATCACGCTCCCCAAGGTCGCTGGCCTTGTCTATCAAATGAACGGCCGCGTTGACGTGGGCTGCGATGGTGGTTTCACCGCGCCCACGACCGCTGCTCCGTTCGCGACCTCGACGGTCGGCTGCTCCACCGCCAACCTGACCTCCGACACCAACGTCACGCTCACCATTGAGCCAGGCGTCATCATGGTCGGTGCTCCCGGCGCTTCCTGGCTGGCCGTCAACCGCGGCAACCGCATCTCGGCGGTTGGCACGGCGACGCAGCCGATCGTCTTCACCAGCCGTGACAACGTCATCGGCCAGGTGAACGAAAACTCGCAGGGTCAGTGGGGCGGCGTGGTGCTCATGGGACGCGCGCCGATCACCGACTGCGCCACCGGTTCAACCACGTCCGGCAACTGTGAGCGCCAGACCGAAGGTGCACAGAACCCCGCACGGTTCGGCGGCAACGACAGCGGTTATAACGCCGGCCGCATGAGCTACGTCCAGATTCGTTACTCCGGCTTCATCCTGAGCGGCAACTCGGAACTGCAGGCACTCACCACCGAAGGCATTGGCAGCGGCACGACGCTCGACCACATCATGAGCTACAACAGCTCGGACGACGGCATGGAAGCGTTCGGCGGCACCGTGAACATGAAGCACTACATTGCAGTAGGTGCGGACGACGACAGCCTCGACGTGGACGTCGGCGCACAGATGAATCTGCAGTACGCTCTGCTCATCCAGCGTGACGGCAAGGGCGATGGGCTGTTCGAGATCGACTCGAACGGCAACGAAACCGACACCCCGCGCACGAAGCTGGCAGTGGCGAACTTCACCGCCATCCAGCGCCAGGTTAGCAGCAATACCGAGAGCAACGCCCAAGCCTCCGCACTCTTCCGCGGCAACTCCGATATAACGCTGGTCAACGGCATCCTGTTCTCGCCTAACAACGAGTGCATCCGCCTGCACGGCACGGGCGCTACCCCGGTCACGCTCAATGCGATGTCGGTGGTGCTGACCTGCAGCTCCGACAGGAAGTTCATCGGCACCGGCAGCTACACCCCTGCGCAGGTAGAGAGCATCTTCTCCGGCGGAACGAACAATAACGCTGGCTTCACGAGCACCCTGATGAACGGTTTCGTGAATGGCGCCAACGAGGCGGCTTTCCGGGCAACCGATCCAAAGACTGTTTCGGCGTTCTTCGACACGACCAGCTACATCGGCGCCGTGCGCGATGCCAGCGACACCTGGTTCGCCGGCTGGACTTGCAACAGCGCCGCTGCCGACTTCGGCACCGGCAACTCGGGCGCGTGCACCTCGCTGCCGACCACCTGAGGCAAGCTGCCTGACTAATGCGGGGGCGGCTTTCTGGCTGCCCCCGTCCTTGCATTTGGAACTAGGGGAATTCCGATGTCCTTGACGTCGCGACTGGTGGGCGCTCTCATTCTTTCGACAGCTCTCGTATCGCCTTCACTGGCCTACGCGCAGGCCGATCCCAACTCACCCCCAACGCAGCCGCCGGTTGGCGCCGACGTAGGGGAGCCTGCCGACACCGTCGACGAGGCACCGGAGATCTCCGTTCCTGGCGGCGACATCATCGTTACGGGACGGCGCAGCCGGAACGTCGTGAAGTCATCCAACCAGGTCATCTCGGTTCTCTCGACTGAGGACATCGCGCGAACAGGTGAAGGCGACATCGCCGGCGCTCTGGGCCGCGTAACTGGTCTGTCCGTGGTGGGCGACGGTCTCGTGTACGTACGCGGCCTGGGCGATCGCTACTCGCTGGCCCTGTTGAACGGATCGCCCCTGCCGAGCCCCGAGCCGCTGCGCCGGGTCGTTCCGCTCGACATCTTTCCCACCGGCGTGATCGCCTCTTCGCTCGTCCAGAAGAGCTACTCGGTGAACTTCCCCGGTGAGTTCGGCGGCGGCGTCATCAATCTTACCACGAAGGCGGTACCCGAGGAGTCGTTCCTCACGATTTCCGCCGGCGGCAGCGTCGACACGGAGACCACCGGTGAGACCGGCTACAGCTACTATGGCTCCAAGACGGACTGGACCGGCTTTGACAACGGAAGCCGCGATCTCACTCCCTCGCTCCAAGAGTATTTCGACAGCGGCGCGCTGGTGAACCAGGACATCGCTCTCGGCCGCAAGATCGGCAGCGAACTGGCGCGTTTCCGGAACGTAGCCGTGCAGCGTGTGCGCGACTTGCCGCCGGCCTACTCGGTCGCGGTATCAGGCGGGACCTCGTTCGACGTTGGCGGCGCGCAGCTCGGCGTGATCGCCGCAGCCGGCTTCAGCAACAAATGGCGTAACCGCGAAGCGACGCAGCAGACGTCGAACAGCGCCGACTTGTCGCTCAACACTGACTTCACCCGCGTCAACACAGACAATCACATCATCGCCAACGGCCTGATCGGCCTGGGCGCTGAGTGGGGGGACAACCGGGTCCGCTGGACCAACCTCTATATCCGCGACACCATCAAACAGACGCGGCTTGGCCTGGGCAAGCGCTTCATCAGCAGCGCGTCTGCCGACTACATGCAGCAGGACACCGCGTGGTACGAGCGCCAGCTGATCGACACGCAAGTCGTGGCCGAGCTGAAGCCGATGACCGACCTGTCGGTGGAACTGCGTGGCGCTTATGCCAACTCCCAGCGCGAAGCTCCGTATGAATTCAGCCTCGAGTACGTGCGGACCAACACGGCAGCCGACCCCTTCGGCGATTTGTTCGTCAACAACGTCAACGGCAACACCGGCTTCGCGAATGTCAATTTTTCGGACCTCAACGAAGACCTGTGGTCCGGCGGCATCGACATCACCTATCAGGCGATGCCGGGCGTCGCGCTGACGGTTGGCGGTCTCTTCAGCGATACCAACCGCGTCAGTTCGCGCCGTGCCTTCACCTTCCGCGCCTCAGGCACCTTCCCGTCAGCAGCGGCCGTACTGCGGCCTGACCTGCTGCTCTCGCCGGGTCTGATCCTGGGCACGACCACGGACAGCGACGGCAACCCGCTAGCCACACCGGTTGGCGGCATTGACCTGATCGAGGTGGATACCGCTAGCCCCAAGTTCCGCGCGAAACTCCGCAATTACGCCGGGTATGCCAAGCTGAACTGGGAAGCCACCGATGCAATCAGCTTGGACGCCGGCGTTCGCTTCGAAAAGGCTCGCCAATCGGTAGAGGCCGTTCAGGTCTTCGCGGACTCGACCTCGCTGCCAAGCTCGCCAGCGCTGCGCAACGACTACTGGCTGCCGGCGGCCACCCTTACGTATCAACTTCAGCCCGATCTGCAGGTACGTCTGAGCGCCTCGAAAACGATCGCCCGGCCCCAATTCCGCGAGCTCATCTATCAACCGTATTTCGATCCGGAGAGCAACCGCCAGTACCTCGGTAACCCGCTGCTGACCGACAGCCAGCTCTACAATGCCGAAGCCCGGGCTGAATGGTACTTCGCGCCCGATCAGCGGCTTTCGGTCGCCGGGTTCTTCAAGAAGATAAAGAATCCGATCGAATCGTACGTGTTCGTGATCTCCGATGAACTGATCACCAGCTACGCGAATGCTCCTGAGGCCCAGCTCTACGGTGCCGAGTTGGAGCTGCAGAAGTACTTCGACCTGAGTGCGATGGGCGGTTGGATGTCCACCCGGCGCGGCGTGGCCATTGCCAACTACACCTACTCCCACTCCAAGCTGAAGGTCAGCGCGGACGATACGGTTGCGATCTTCCCGCAAGCGGCGGCCACGTCGGCGACCGATTACTTCCGCGACGGCGCGCCGCTCACCGGCCAGTCCGACCACATCGTCAATCTGCAGCTTGGCCTGGAGAACACCGAGCGGCTCTCGCAGCAGACCATCCTGTTCAGCTTCGCCAGCAACCGAGTGGTGAGCCGCGGTCTCAACGGTTCGATCCGCCTGCCGGACGTCGTGGAGAAGCCCGGCGTGCAGCTCGACGTGGTGCTGCGTGAAGGCGTGGACTTCCTGGGTCAGGACGTCGAGCTGAAGTTCGAAGCTCGGAACCTGCTCCGCACGCGCCACCAGGAATATCAGTCCAACGGCACCAACCGGATCGAGATCAACAGCTACGACGTGGGACGGATCTTCTCCCTCTCCGCAGGCATCAACTTCTGACTTTCACCGGGAGGCATATCGCCTCCCAACGGCACCTTGAAGCCCGGCTGCAGAAATGCAGCCGGGCTTTCTTTTTTGTGATAAAGCAGCGCGGCTCAGGCTCAGCGTCTGGGGAAAACTGCCGATGCTCCGCCGCGCCGACTGACGCTGCAGGCGGCTATGTTGCTACTTCGGACCTGAGCAGCTGACAGTCGTTCAAAGTTCGTCGAAAACGTAGCCGAGGGACCGCACTGTGCGAAGCGGATTGCCGGCACCAGCGGCCTTCAAGGCGCGCCGCAGCCGGCCGATCCAGACATCCACGGTTCGCTCGTCAATGGCGGGCTCTTGCTTGCCCAAAGCGGCAATCAGCTGCGCACGAGTAAATACCCGTCCGGGATGCTCCACAAAGTAGCGCAAGAGCCGAAACTCGTTAGGCATCAGGGCAATACCCTTGCCCCGCCAGCGCGCCTGGAACGCAGGAATGTCGATCACCAAGTCGCCCAAAGCCACGCGTCGACCATTAGCCTCGCCGGGATCAGTGAGGTTCCCCGACAGAATGCGGTCAAGCAGTGCGTTGCGCGTGAGCGGCCCGACTATGTAGTCGTCCGCACCGGTGCGAAGGGCGCGCTTGCGATCCTCCTGATCGTCCTCTTCGAGCACCATGGTGATGTGAGCTGCCGCCGTCTCTGGATCGCAGCGCAGTCGACGGCACAGCTCAAGACCGGACATCTCCGGAAGCACCCACTCCACGAAGGCCCACAGCGAACCTTCAATCAACGGGAGTTGAGAGGCCAAGCTCCAGCGGTGTAGCACCAGCTCAATATCGGCGTGACGAAACGGGGCGAAGCCACCCTCCACTTCGCCGGTCAAAAGAATATCGATGCGCCCCATGGCCCCCTCATTCGCCCGCGTCGCTTCTGGCTTCTATGTATGACGGACGGGTGACAGTTCGGCGACGCTTGAATGAAACCGTGCGTGGCCGAAATATCCAGGGAAAAACGGTTTCAACGTCATCGAACTGACCGCGAAGCGTCACGAGTACGAAACGCGAGATGCGTAAAGTGGGGTTCAGCAGCAAAGGATTTCATGCCTTGCAGATTGACGCCGGTAGCGTGCTGACCCGCTCTCTCCTTCCGTTTGCTTCCGGGAATATCCCGGACTGGCTTGACCTGCCGGATCCGAAGTCTTTCCGCCCCAAGCGAAAGTACCGGACCGTCTGGATCTCGGACGTTCATCTCGGAACACGCGGCTGCAATGCCGAGATGCTGGTGGACTTCCTCCGCTCGATGGAGTGCCAGACGCTCTATCTTGTCGGGGACATCGTCGACGGTTGGCGATTGCGCAAAGGCTGGTACTGGCCCGACGCGCACAACGAAGTCGTGCGACGGGTGCTGAAGATGGCGCACCGAGGCACGCGCGTTGTTTTCATCGCGGGCAACCACGATGAAATGCTGCGCGATTACGCCGGCCTCTCGTTTGGTGGCGTCGAACTGGCCTTGGAAGCGGTCCACGAGACAGCGGACGGCCGCAGGCTCCTCATTACGCACGGCGATGCATTCGATGGCATCGTGCTCTACGCCCGCTGGCTCGCGTTCCTTGGCGACAAGGCCTACAGCCTGCTGCTGCGCGCCAACATCCTGTTTAATGTTGTGCGGCGGCGCCTGAAGATGCCGTACTGGTCGTTGTCCGCCTACATGAAGAAGCGCGTCAAGAACGCGGTTCAGTTCGTGTGCAGCTATGAGGAAGCGGTCGCGCAAGAGGCGCTCTCGCGCGGGCTCGACGGAGTGGTGTGCGGTCACATCCACTGCGCGGAAATCCGTCAGTTCGGCGGCATCACGTACTACAACGATGGCGACTGGGTAGAGAGTTGCACTGCGCTGGTCGAAGATGCTCTGGGCGTGATCACGATCATTGACTGGGCGGGCGAAAAGGCCGCCGAACAGGCCGCTCAACTCGAGGCAGAGGCCGCGGCGTGAACCTGGCCATCGCGACGGACGCGTGGTTCCCGCAAGTAAACGGGGTAGTCCGTTCGCTCTCGACAACGCTCGACCTCCTGCGCACGCGCGACCACAGCGTGAAGGTGATTGCTCCGCACGCCTTTCTCACCGTTCCGATGCCGGGATACGCGACGATCCGCCTGGCGATGGCGCCACGCTTTCGCGTTCGCCGAATGCTTGACGCAATGCGGCCAGAACTGGTGCACATCGCGACCGAGGGGCCGATCGGCTGGGCGGCGCGCGGCTGGTGCCTTTCCCGCCGGGTGCCGTTTACATCCGCCTTTCACACGCGCTTCCCCGAATATGCGGCCGTACGCACGGGCATCAGCGCAGAGCGTTTCTGGCCCATCATGCGCCGGTTCCATGCTCCGAGCAGTGCGGTTCTGGTCTCGACCCAAAGTTTGGCCGATGAACTCGCCTCCCGCCACATTGGTCCGACAATGCTGTGGAGCCGCGGGATCGATCATGGGCTGTTTCGCCCGGAAGGTTGCCGGCACCCGGCCATGAGTGGCCTGGCAGGTCCCGTTCTACTCAACGTCGGTCGGGTTGCCGCGGAAAAGAACCTCGAAGCTTTTCTCGAGGCCAGCATCCCCGGCAGCAAAATCGTTGTCGGGGGAGGTCCCGCCCTGCCTATGCTGCAGCGCAGGTATCCCGATGTGCTATTCCTAGGCGAGCTTTCGGGTGAGGATCTCGCCAGCGCCTACCGAGCAGCCGACTGCTTCGTGTTCCCGAGCCGAACCGACACCTTCGGCCTTGTGGTCATCGAAGCGTTGGCCTGTGGAGTGCCTGTCGCAGCCTACCCTGTGTCCGGCCCGGCAGACATCCTCGGCCTCACCGGGCGCGGCGTCGATGGTGGACTGGCCGGCGCTGCTGGTGCCTTGGATGAGGACCTGGGGCGAGCGATCGCTCGTGCTCTGACGCTCGACCGCGCCGCCGCAGCACACCTCGGCTCCCGTTTCTCGTGGGAGAGCGCAACCGATCAGTTTGAAGCGGCAATCAAAGTTGCGCTCGCAGACAGCGAAGCACGCCGCGCAGCCTGAGCCGCCTCGTCAGCGAAAGCCAATGCTTCGCAAGTCGTCGACACCTCACCTGCACTGCCTGTACGAGCCCCTGCAGCGCCACCACGAGCGCGGCAGTTCCGGTGACGCCATCGGACGGCGACCCCCCACCGAAATGGCATATCGACCACCTGCCGGCCCTCGAATATATCGACACACGTCGTATGTTCGCTGTCGGCGTCTCCGACGACCAGAAGGATAGTTTCTCCTGTGCCATCGGCCAACCAGTGCGGAGTCCTCGATCAAGCGAGTGCAGCGGTCAGCTTGCTAGCCATTGCACCGGCACAAAGGGAGGAAAGCGGCAGCCGTCAGGTTACGTCCATCGCGTAGCCCGCCGCTCGGACAGTGCGCACCGGATCAACGTCGCCCGGCCGATTGATAGCCTTGCGCAAGCGGCGAATGTGGACGTCCACGGTGCGTTCGTCGATGTCGGAGTCCATGCCCCAGACCCCGTCGAGGATCTGTTGGCGCGAAAGGACCCGATTGGGACGCTCCATGAAATAGCGCAGCATCTTGAACTCGGTCGGCCCCAAGTGCAGCGCTTCACCGCCGCGACGCACCCGGTGAGACGTGGGATCCAGCTCTATGTCCGCAAAGCTGAGATTGTCGCCCGCCAGGGAAGGCTGCGACCGGCGCAGCAGCGCTTCGATCCGCGCCATCAGTTCACGGGGGCTGAAGGGCTTCGTCACATAATCGTCGGCACCGGTCTTAAGGCCGCGGATGCGATCCTCCTCTTCGCCACGCGCGGTCAGCATGACGATCGGGATGCGCGCTGTCGCACGATCCTTGCGCAACTGACGGCAGACTTCGATTCCGGGGACTTGCTCGATCATCCAGTCCAGGATGATCGCATCCGGCATCTGCTCACGCACCATGAGCAGCGCCTCTTCGCCATCCCCGGTGGAGCGGACCTCGTAGCCTTCGGCCGAGAGGTTCCACGAGAGCAGGTCGCAAAGCGCCCTGTCGTCTTCGACTACAAGAACAGAAGCGCTCATATCGCAGAATCCTTCTCGTCCTTGGCGTCTCGCTCGGAACAGTACTCACCGGTCGCGGCGTAGTAGACCATCTCCGCGACGTTCGTGGCGTGATCGCCGATGCGCTCTAGATTGCGGGCCACGAAGAGAAGCTGCGCGGCGCTGCTGATCGTCGCGGGGTTCTCCATCATGTGCGTCAGGAGCGAGCGGAACAGCGTGTTGTAGAACTGGTCCAGCTTCTCATCGCGGCGGATCACTTCAACCGCCAGCATCGCATCGCGCGAGCCGTAGGCGTTCAGCACGTC
Source organism: Novosphingobium kalidii (assembly GCF_040534015.1). NCBI lineage: Bacteria > Pseudomonadati > Pseudomonadota > Alphaproteobacteria > Sphingomonadales > Sphingomonadaceae > Novosphingobium > Novosphingobium kalidii. The sequence continues at coordinate 169,047 of NZ_JBEWLY010000013.1, read as the reverse complement.
ACGCACCATGCCTTGCGCGATCTCGGCCATGGCCGGAACCAGAGTGATAGGCTCAACCTTGGAGCGCCCCTCCAGTTCGTCCACACGCCGCGCGATGTTCTTCGCATAATCGCCGATGCGTTCGATGACGCCGGAGATCTTAAGCGCAGCGATCACATCACGCAGATCGTCCGCCATCGGCGCGCGCAGAGCAATCGTGCGCACCGCCAGGCGATCGACTTCGGCTTCGAGAGCGTCCAGGCGAGCGTCGGCCGCAACGACCTTTCGCGCAAGATCGGCATCGTGACGCGTGAGGGCCTCGATGGACTCACGTATGGCCACTTCGGCGAGACCGCCCATTTCAGCGATGAGGCCGCGCAGCTGGCTGATCTCGCTATCGAAGGACTTGACGGTATGGTCGACCATGGCGCTTCCTCTCAGCCGTACCGGCCGGTAATGTAATCTTTGGTCCTCACTTCGCGCGGATTGGTGAAGATCTGGCTAGTTTCGCCGTATTCGACCATTTTTCCCAAGTGGAAAAACGCGGTCCGTTGTGAGACACGCGCCGCCTGCTGCATCGAGTGCGTGACGATGACGATCGCGTAGCGGTCTTTGAGCTCCTCGATCAGTTCCTCGATCCGCGCGGTGGCGATCGGGTCAAGCGCGGAGCACGGCTCGTCCATGAGGATGACCTCCGGACTGACGGCAATGGCACGTGCGATGCACAAGCGCTGCTGCTGGCCACCGGAGAGCGCGGTGCCCGCGTCCGTAAGACGGTCCTTGACCTCGTTCCACAAGCCGGCGCGCGTGAGTGCCTTCTCGATGATGATGTCCATGTCCGCCTTGCCTTGTGCAAGTCCATGGATGCGCGGCCCGTAGGCGATGTTCTCGTAAATGCTCTTCGGGAACGGATTTGGCTTCTGGAACACCATACCCACCCGTGCGCGCAGAGCTACGGGATCCATCTCCTTGTCGTAGATGTCTTCTCCATCCAGCAGGATCTGCCCCGTCACCCGCGCCCCGGCAATCGTGTCGTTCATGCGATTAAGCGTGCGCAGGAACGTCGACTTCCCGCACCCGGAAGGTCCTATGAAGGCGGTGACCACGCCGTTGCCGATGTCGATCGAAACGTCGTCGATGGCCTTCTTGTCACCGTAGAAGACGTCGACGTTGCGTGCAGTCAGTTTTGCTTTTGTCATACCCTACCAGCGGACTTCGAACTTGTTGCGAAGGTAGATGGCCAGCCCGTTCATCGCCAGGAGGAACATCAGCAGCACGATAATAGCGGCGCTCGTATTCTGAACGAAGCCGCGGTCGATCTCGTCCGACCACAGGAAGATCTGCATCGGAAGCACGCTCGAAGGGTCCGTGATACCGCTCGCTGGCGTCGCCACGAAGGCGCGCATGCCGATCATCAGCAAAGGAGCAGTCTCTCCCAGCGCGCGCGCCATACCGATGATCGTGCCGGTAAGAATACCGGGCAGCGCCAGCGGCAGCACGTGGTGGAACACGGTCTGCACCTCACTGGCGCCTACCGCTAGCGCGGCGTTGCGGATGGACGGAGGCACCGCCTTGATCGCGTTTCGCCCGGAAATGACTATGATCGGCATTGTCATCAACGCCAGGGTGAGCCCGCCCACCAAAGGCGAGGAGCGCGGCAGGTTGAACGTGTTGATGAACACCGCCAGCCCCAGCAGGCCGAAGATGATCGATGGCACCGCCGCAAGGTTGTTGATGGAGACTTCGACCCAGTCGATCCACTTGTTCCGGGGGGCGAACTCCTCAAGGTAGATCGCTGCCAGCACGCCCATCGGGAAGGAAAGCAGCAGCGTCACCAGCATGGTAAGGAACGAGCCTTTGACCGCGCCCCAAACACCGGCTGCGTCCGCGTTGGTCGCATCCGAGCCGGACAGGAACTCCCAGTCGAGCCCGCCCAGACCGTTCTTCAACATGATGAACAGCAAGACGGCCAGAAACAGCAGCGAGAGCACAATCGCGCCGAGGCCGACCAGTCTGAAGCGTCGCTCCGCAGCGTGACGCCGGGCGATACGCTTGATCATCGCCGGCGATTGCCAGGTGTTACTCATAAGCTTCCCGGAAGCGCTTCACCACGCGAAGCGCGATGATGTTGAGGATCAGCGTGACGACGAACAGAACCAGACCCAGGGCGAAGGCCGACAGCGTCTTGGGACTGTTGAATTCCTGATCGCCCGTCAGCAGTTGCACGATCTGGTAAGTTACCGTGGTCATGGATTCCAGCGGATCCGCGGAAAGGCGCGCCGCAGCACCCGCGGCCATGACGACGATCATGGTTTCGCCAATGGCGCGACTGATCGCAAGCATGACGCCAGCGACGATACCGGGAAGCGCGGCAGGCAGAAGGACCTTCTTGATCGTCTCGGACTTCGTCGCTCCCATCGCCAGCGAACCATCGGCCATCGCGCGCGGCACGGCGGCGATCGCGTCATCCGCCATTGAGGACACGAACGGGATGATCATCACGCCCATGACCAGGCCAGCGGCGAGCGCGCTCTCGGTGGAAGGATTGGCATAGCCCAGCGAACTTGCAAGGTCGCGGATTGCTGGCGCCATTGTGAGCGCTGCAAAGTAGCCGTAGACCACAGTCGGGATGCCGGCGAGAATCTCCAGGATCGGCTTCAGCACCTTCCTGGCGCGTGCGTCTGCGTACTGCGTTAGGTAGATCGCGCTCATGAGGCCCAGCGGTATGGCGACGATCATCGCGATAATGGCGCCGATGTAGATCGTGCCCCAGAACAAAGGCACGGCGCCGAAGTTGCTGTCAAGATCGTTGCCGACCGCATTCGCCGGCGCCCAGTGCGTGCCTGTCAGGAAGGCGATCGGCGACACGTCGCGAAAGAACAACCCTGCTTCGAAAACCAACGAGGCGATGATCCCCACCGTCGTGAGCACTGCCAGCAGCGATGCGCCCAGCAGCAGCAGCATGACACCTCGCTCCACGCGGGTGCGGGCAGGAAACCTGCTACGCACCCGTGTAAAAGCGTAGCCGCCTCCTGCCAGAGCCACGATGCCCACCAGCGCGGCGCCGAGCAGGCCGAACCGCAGTTGCGCCGCACGCATCGGCTCTGCGAGCTGCGTCGACAGCGGGGTGAAGCCGATGAAGCTTGGGTCTGCAGCGACGCTGCGCGCTTCCGAAAGGATCGTAGCACGCTGCATCGGTTCTTCAGGCAGGGCTGCTGCGGCAGGATCGTTAAGGACGGCCTGGTTGATGAGCTCTGGCGAGACAGAGGTCCAAAGCACCCACGTCAGCAGAGCTGGAACGACAATCCAGAGAACGACGTGCCAAGCATGATAGGTGGGCATCGAGTGCATCGAGCCACGACCAGTGTAGAGCAGGCGCGCGCGGGCGCGCGCCGTGAACCACCCGACAAGGCCAAGCGCCAGTATCAGCAGCAGGACGATGGGCGCGCTCACGATGCGACGGTGCCGTTCACTTCGCCTCGGCGGATCACTGCAGCTAGGTGGGTCACTTCAACTCGGAAGGATCGAGCGGGGTCATGTTGGCGACGACTTCGGCATTTCTTGAGCGCACATCCTCAGGCGCAATAACCATGCCCTTGTTCTTGAGCAGGCCATCAGATCCCCAGACCTTCGGCCAGGTGCCCATGTACTCGGCCAGCCCCTGAATCGGTCCGACGTGCGCCTTCTTCACGTAAAGATACAAAGGCCGAGCGCCGGGATAGGAGAAATCGGAGATCGTCTGATAGGTAGGCTCAACTCCCGACATCGGGATGCCCTTCAGAGTGTCGGGATTAGCCTCCAGGAACGAGTACCCAAAGATCCCGACCGCGCGAGGGTTCTGCGATATCTTCTGCACGATCAGATTGTCGTTCTCGCCGGCGTCGACATAAGCGCCATCCTCGCGAACCTGCGTGCAGATGGCCTTGAACTTGTCTTCGTCGGTCTTCTCGAGCGCGGCGGTCGCGGGATCCGCCTTGCAACCCGGCGTAAGGATCAGCTCTGCTAGCGCATCACGAGTTCCGGAGGTCGAGGGAGGGCCGTAGACGACGATCGGCATGTCGGGGAGCGCCGGGTTGACGTCCTTCCACGACTTGGCGGTGTTCGGTTTTCCATAAGGATTGGCAGCGATGGCCTTGTAAACGTCGGCCGGCGTCAGCGCCATGCCGGGACCGCCCTTCGCTTCGGCGAAGGCGATGCCGTCTATGCCGACTTGCACCTCCACGATTTCAGCCACGCCGTTCTTCTGGCACAGCTCGTATTCGGATTGCTTGATGCGGCGCGATGCGTTCGCGATGTCAGGGTGCGAAGCGCCAACACCTGCGCAGAACAGCCGAATACCGGCGCCGGTGCCGGTCGATTCGACGACTGGCGATTTCCCGCCGGTCTTCGCGTACTCTTCCGCCACCGCTGTGGCGAACGGGTAGACAGTGGAAGATCCGACCGCACGGATGTAATCGCGCGAACCACCGCCTGAGCCACCCGAACCACCGCAGGCCGCGAGGGCGAGCGACGAGGCGGCGACAAGCGCGAACGTGGTAATCTTACGCATTTGGGCGATCCCCTTGGAACTGGTGGCGCTCTATCCGGACGCTGTGACACTTTGATGACTAAGATATGTCAACCTTGGTGTCGACGCTCTGCGTATTGAGCCGTTTAGCTGCGTCGCAGCAACGGCATCGCCATCAACCAAGGCTGACCCTTCGCAGCGTCTTGCTGGTGCGCTTACTCCGGCTTGCAACTCGGACGCAACGACGGATCTTCTCCTCTTTGCGTGTCGGGGGTGTTGCACTTGTATTGCTCGGCCGTTTCGCTGATGGCGCGTCCGGCATGCGATTGTCGCACCCGCGTCAACTAGTTGTCACAGACACCCGGCCAGTTGGGCGAGAGGACCTGACCCTATGAATGCTCAACGTTCCATCGCCTTCCTGGCCATGACCGGGGCCGCCCTTTGCTGCACACCAGCGACGGCCGAACCAATCCCCACCCTCGACGACGCCGCGATTCGCGCCGAAGTCGAGCTGTTGCGTGCGCGACTGGATGCGCTCGAGAAGCGGCTGGGTAAGAGCAGGGATACTTCCCCGACGACTACAGTTGCTAATGAGGCGGGCAGCTCGGCTCCTGGTTCCGCGCCGATAGCGACTCCCGATCCGACTTTGGCAGTCTCTTCCCCTGTTGCCATTCAGTGGAAGGGTGCGCCTCAGATTGTGGAGGGTGACCGGAGCTTCAAGGTCAAAGGCCGCATCCAGGCGGATGCCGGCTACGTCTCCAAATCGGACGGCTTGTCCGACCAAGGCCTGGGCTTCGTCAACGAAGTCCGGCGGATCCGTTTTGGCGCGGAGGGAAGCGTCGGCGCCGGCGTCGGATACAAGCTGGAACTGGAACTTTCCGATAACTCTGTCGACCTCGTGGATACGTACATTTCATACAGGACCGGCGGTTTGCAGCTGCGCCTGGGCAACCAGAATCCCCCTTGGTCGCTGGATGAGCTGACAGGCGACACCGCAGGCAACGTAATGGAGCGTGCAGCCTTCACTGATGCGTTCAACTTTGAGCGACGCCTTGGCTTCACCGCCCAGTACACAGCTGGGTCCGTGCTCGGGCAAGCCGGCGTCTTCACCGACGACGTCTCCGCACTTGCGAATGCCAGTGATGGACCCTCTGGCGGCGACGAGAACAACAGCTACAGCTTGCACGGCCGCGTCGTCTATGCCCCTGAGATTGGCAACACACAGCTGCACCTCGGGGCCTCCGCTCACTGGCGACGGCTTGGCCGCATTACGGAAAGCGGCATCCGATACCGCCAGCGCCCTTATCTGCACGCCAGCAACACGCGCCTGATCGGAACCCCCTCACTGCTGGTGAACCGCGAACTGGGATACGGAGCGGAGGTGGCGGCCATCCACGGCCGCTGGCAGACAGCGGGCGAAGTCTTTACCCAAAGAGCGATCCGCAATGGCTTGCCGGATCTGACGTTCTGGGGTGGTTACGCAGAGCTCAGCTACTTCCTTACCCGTGACAGCCGCACGTACAAGAACGGCCAGTTCGGCACCACCAATCCAGCCACTCCAATCGACAAGGGCGGTCTTGGTTCGGTTCAGCTGACAGTTCGCTACGACTATCTGGACCTGAACGACGGATCGGTCGTGGGCGGCACGCAGGACGGCTACATCGCCGCGGTCATCTGGTCACCCCTAGCGAACCTGCGTTTCAACCTGAACTATGCCTATCTCGCGTATCGGAACGCCGTGGCGCTCCCGTCGGGAGACAGGTCATACGATGTACAAGTGCTGGGTACGCGCTTCGAGTTCGACTTCTAGGTCAGTTTCGCGAAGCCGGATCGCCTCGTCAGTCCTGCCGAAGCGGCAGCATCACCGAGGCGGTCGTTCCTGATCCCTGGCGGCTCGTGATATCGAAGCGGCCACGGTGGCGCTCAACTATGTGCTTCACGATCGAGAGCCCCAGCCCGGTACCGCCCGCAGCGCGGCTGCGGCTGGTGTCGGCGCGGTAGAAACGTTCCGTCAGGCGCGGCAAGTGCTCGGGCGCGATTCCGTCACCGTCGTCGTGGACGGCCAGCAGAAGCCAGCCCGTATTCGTCGCCTCCAGCGACACCTGCACGACGCCGTCCTTGCCGCCATACTTCAGGGCATTATCGACCAGGTTACGCAGCACTTGTGCAAGTTGGCCCCGATCACCAAGCACCGGGGCCTCTTCGCAGTTGGCGGAGACGGTAACACTGCCGCCGGTGCGGAATTCGCCTCCGACCTCGCGTGCTAGGGAGACCATCTCGATGCGCTCGGACGGAACTTCGTGCTTCACCGCTTCGATTCGCGAGAGCGACATGAGATCCGAGACAAGCGCCTGCATCCGCAGCGCTTCATGCCGGATCGTCTTCAGGAACCGCTCCCGCGTGGCCTCATCTCCGCCCGCCTTCGGGTTCATCAGCGTCTCGACATATCCGAGCACCGTGGCGAGCGGGGTGCGCAATTCATGGCTGGCATTCGCAACGAAGTCCGCGTGCGCTCGCGCGACACTGACCTGGACCGACAAGTCGTAAAGCGTCACCAGCCGTTCGCCGATGCCGATCACCTTGCAGTCGATCTCCCAGACACTTCCGCCGACCGATAATCCGGCAACCTTGGCGTTGCCCCCGCCGTCGCCCAGGATCACTGCGACGGCGCGTGGGTCGCGGATGGCGATACGCACATCCTGGCCCACTATATGAATGCCCAGCAGCGCCTTTGCCGCCGCATTGGCAAAGCTCACCTGCCCGCGCGACACGATAACCGCCGGGGTCTGGATATGCTCAAGAAGGTGTACGCCTTCGACTGCCATGCCCGGCCTCCTAATCTGCCGCGCCGCATTAGCAAAGTCTCTCGTGGAGGCGCATGCGAATATAGCCCCGCGGGAACCGTCTGCCAGACCAACCGCTCTAACGCGCAAACGGACGCTTGCCTTCGGTATGACCTATAATGCACCTATGGGCTGCGTCGCATCCCCATTCCGTCCACATCACAGTGCAGGAGAAATCGAGCCATGAGGCTGCGCTTCGCATGACCCGATTCACCGCTGACCGGCTGCTCCTGTTCGGTGCGACCGGCGACTTGTCCAAAAGAATGCTTCTGCCGTCGCTTTGCGCCCTCGATGCCGAGGGGCTGCTGGACCCTCGCATCGAGATCGTAGGTACGGCCCGCGCAGACCTCGACGACCACAGTTTTCGCAATTTCGCCCGTGAGGCGCTCGAACAGTTCCTCCCGGCTGAACGCCGTGGGGGCATGGCGACATTTCTCAACCGTCTCGTTTTTCAGCCTCTCGACGCCTCCAAGTCCGAGGGCTTCGACGAGTTGGCGGCGAAAGTGGGCACCCCGCGGGAGGGCCTCGCCGTCTTCCTTTCGACGGCGCCGAGCTTGTTTGAACCGACTATCGAGGGCCTCGTCGCCAGCGGTCTGGCCAACGGGCGCGCGCGGATCGCACTGGAGAAACCGCTAGGGACGAACCTTGCCTCCAGCCGCGTTATAAACGACGCCGTGGCCCGCGCTTTCCCGGAAGACCGCACGTTTCGCATCGACCACTACCTGGGCAAGGAGACGGTGCAGAACCTGCTTGCCTTGCGCTTCGCCAACCTGATGTTCGAGCCTTTGTGGAACGCCGCCCACATCGATCACGTGCAGATCACCGTTGCCGAGACCGTCGGCCTTGAAGGGCGTGTCGCGTTCTACGACGATGCCGGCGCTCTGCGCGACATGGTCCAGAATCATATGCTCCAGCTTCTGGCGCTGGTCGCGATGGAGCCGCCCGTACGTTATGAAGCGGGGCCTGTGCGAGACGAGAAAGTCAAAGTGCTGCGCTGTCTTCGCACGGTAGGGCCGGACGAGGTGGTCACTGGCCAATACCGGGCGGGCGCCATCGGTGGAAAGGCCGTGCCCGGCTATGATGAAGAGTTGGGCAAGCAGTCCGACACCGAGACGTTCGTCGCGATCAAGGCCTACCTCGACTGCTGGCGCTGGAAAGGAGTGCCGTTCTATCTGCGGACCGGCAAGCGCCTGCCGCGGCGCACGACTGAGATTGTCGTCCAATTTCGGCCCATCCCCCACTCGATCTTCTCAGGGCGTGGCGCGCGGTCCGTTCCCAATCGCCTTGTGATCGGCATCCAGCCGTCCGAGAACATCCAGCTCACGCTAATGGCTAAGATCCCTGGCTTGGATCGCGATGGCTTGCGCCTCCGCCCGGTCCCGCTCGACATCGCGATGCCCGAAGCGTTCTCGGGACCGCAGCGGCGCATTGCTTATGAGCGTCTGTTGCTGGACCTCATCGAAGGCGATCAGACGCTGTTCGTGCGCCGCGACGAAGTGGAAGCGCAATGGGAGTGGATCGACGCGATCCGTTCAGGATGGGGGGAACAGGGATTGGAGCCCAGGACTTATACAGCCGGAAGCTGGGGACCCTCCGCCGCCATCGCTTTGGCCGAGCGTAACGGCGTGACATGGCACGAATAAGCCCGCAGTACGGAACCACCAACCGCGAGCACCAATAATGAGCCCACTATCTGCCGTCGTCGCCCGCGTTACCGAGCGCATTGTCGCCCGCTCGCGAGAGAGCCGTGCACGCTATCTCGCGCTGATCGAACGCGAGAGTGAGAGCTACACGGACAGAGGTTTTCTCTCGTGCTCCAACCTTGCGCACGGCTTTGCCGCCGCGGGCGAGGACAAGGCGAGCATCGCTACCCAGAGCGGCCCGAACATCGGCATCGTGACCGCTTACAACGACATGCTTTCGGCTCATCAGCCGTACGGTCGCTACCCTGAGCAGATGAAGCTCTTTGCCCGCGAAGTCGGAGCCACCGCACAAGTCGCCGGCGGCGTGGCGGCGATGTGCGATGGGGTGACGCAAGGTTTTGCCGGTATGGAGCTGTCGCTGTTCAGCCGCGACGCCATCGCGCTATCCACAGCAGTGGCTCTCAGCCACGCGATGTTCGACGGTATGGCGCTGCTCGGCATCTGCGACAAGATCGTGCCCGGCCTCGTCATCGGAGCGCTGCGCTTCGGCCATCTCCCCGCAATCTTCGTGCCTGCTGGGCCGATGCCCTCGGGGCTGGCCAACAAGGAGAAGCAGAGGATCCGCCAGCTCTATGCCGAGGGTAAGGTAGGGCGAGATTCTCTTCTGGAAAGCGAGAGCAAAAGCTACCACTCGCCGGGCACTTGCACGTTCTACGGCACTGCCAATTCCAACCAGATGATGATGGAGATGATGGGCCTGCACGTGCCGGGTTCCGCCTTCGTCAATCCCGGCACGCCGCTGCGGCAAGCGCTCACCCGAGCCGCTGTCCACCGGCTTGCAGCGATCGGCCGCAAGGGCCACGACTTCCGGCCGATGGCAAAAGTGGTCGATGAAAGGGCGATCGTGAATGCCTGCGTCGGCTTGCTTGCGACCGGGGGCTCTACCAATCACGCCATCCACTTGCCGGCCATGGCGCGTGCGGCCGGCATTCTGCTCGACTGGGAAGACCTGGACGAACTTTCGTCTGTCGTTCCCCTGATCGCCCGCGTCTACCCGAACGGCTCGGGCGACGTGAACCACTTCCACGCCGCTGGTGGCATCGGCTATGTCGTTCGCGAGCTGCTAGGCGAGGGGCTGGCGCACGGCGATATCCTGACCGTGTCTGAGGGCGGAATGACCGACTATGCTAGGGAGCCGCATCTGGATGGCGAAAGCCTGGTCTGGCGCGATGCACCTGCCGAGAGCCATGACGCGAACATGCTCCGCCCTGTCAGCGCGCCCTTCCTTCCCGACGGCGGGATGCGTCTGGTGTCCGGCAACTTGGGCCGGGCAACCTTCAAGACCAGCGCTGTGGAGCGCGAGCGCTGGACCATCGAGGCACCCTGCCGCGTTTTCGACACCCAGGAAGCGGTCGCCCACGCCTTTGCCGCTGGCGAACTGGATCGCGATGTCGTGGTGGTAGTCCGCTTTCAGGGTCCGCGCGCCAACGGAATGCCCGAGCTTCACAAGCTGACCCCGCCACTGGGTGTGCTGCAGGACCGCGGCCATAAGGTCGCTCTGGTCACAGACGGCCGCATGTCCGGCGCAAGCGGCAAAGTGCCAGCAGCAATCCATGTCACGCCCGAGGCGCTCGCCAAGGACGACGTGTGGGGCCCCCTCGCCTATTTGCGCGACGGCGACGTGGTGCGGCTCTCAGCCGAGGATGGTTCGCTATCCACCACGGCGGACTTCTCAGGGCGCGAGCCGGCACCGGCTCCTCTGCCGCAAGCCGGCATGGGTCGAGAGCTCTTCGCCCTCTTCCGTGCGGGAGCCAGCGGCGCCGAGCAAGGCGCTTCGGCCATGCTGGAGATGGCCGGTCTATGACCGAGATCGTGGCAATCGACATCGGTGGCACTCACGCCCGCTTTGCCATCGCCACCGTACGTGCTGACGGCAGAATATCGGTCGGCGAGCCCGAGACTCTGCACACGTCCGATCACGTCAGCTTTCAGACTGCTTGGGAAGCCTTTCGGGCGCGTCGAGGCGGGAGCGTGCCGAATTCGGTGGCGATGGCGATCGCAGGCCCGGTCCGTGGCGAGGCCATCCGCTTCACCAACAACCCGTGGACCATTCGTCCCGGCGCGCTGGCGGAGCAGATCGGAATCGAGCGCTTCACCATCGTCAACGATTTCGAAGCCGTTGCACATGCCGTGGCTCGCGCCGATGCCGACCATCTCCTGCATCTCGGCGGCCCCGATGAACCGCTGCCCTCAACCGGCGCGATAACGGTGATAGGACCGGGCACCGGGCTCGGCGTGGCCATCCTTCTGCGTGACGCGGCAGGCTACCACGTTCAAGCGACCGAGGGCGGACACATCGACTTCGCTCCGCGAGACTCCATCGAAGATGCTGTCCTCGCCCGCCTGCGCAAGCGCCATACGCGCGTTTCGCTGGAGCGCGTCGTCTCTGGTCCAGGCATCGTCGATATGTACGAGACGCTTGCGGCACTCGAAGGGCGCGCTGTGCTCGAGCGTAGCGACGTCGATCTGTGGACCGTCGGTACCGACGGCTCCGACAGCCTCGCGGCGGCAGCGGTGGACCGCTTCTGCATGGCTCTGGGCAGTGCCGCGGGCGACTTCGCCTTGGCCCACGGCGCAAAAGGCGTGGTCGTGGCCGGAGGGCTGGGCTATCGCATTCGCGAAAAGATCATGCACTCGGCCTTCGCAGACCGGTTTTGCGCCAAGGGGCGCTTTTCCGGCATGATGGCCGCGATGCCGGTCAAGCTCATCATCCACTCGCAGCCCGGCCTGTTTGGGGCCGCTGCCGCCTTCGTCCGGGAGCACCTTCGATGACAACCAATGCCGGGATTTCTCCGTCCGCCGTTGAACGCGTGATGACGCTTGCTCCGGTGATCCCGGTGTTGGTCATCGAGGATGTCGATCACGCGCGCCCCATTGCCGAGGCACTGGTGGCCGGCGGCCTTCCCGCACTTGAAGTAACGTTGCGCACACCTTTCGCGCTGGACGCGATCCGGGCGATGAAGCAGGTTCCGGGAGCCACCGTCGGCGCTGGTACTGTGCTCACGCCCGATGACCTCGACCGCTCACTGGATGCCGGTGCCGAGTTCATCGTCTCACCCGGCCTGACGCCATCCCTCGGAGAGGCGGCGGTGAAGAGCGGTGTCCCCTTCCTGCCCGGCACTGCCAACGCGGGGGATATCATGCTCGCTCTCGAACTCGGGTTCTCACGACTGAAGTTCTTTCCGGCAGTCGCCTCAGGCGGCATTGGTGCGCTCAAGGCGATCTCGGGTCCCTTCGGCCAAGTGAAGTTCTGCCCCACAGGCGGCATCACCCAGGACAATGCAGCGGAGTGGCTTGCACTTGATGCAGTGCTTTGCGTCGGGGGCAGTTGGATGTTGCCTAAGGGCAAGCCCGATCCCGCCTCCATAGAGGCCGCGGCCCGCGCTGCGGCGGCGCTCCGCCAATGACCGGGGGGGCACCATGTGTTGCGGATCTGAACGCTAGACTGGCCGACTTGCACCGCCGCACTGCCGAGACCCCTCTCTTCAATCCCGTATTTCAACTTGCGCTGGAGCTATCCCGCAAGCTGGAACTCGGCGAACTGGCGCTCGATCACATCGAGGCTCTCGTCGCGGAAATGGAGTGCGAGGGCCTGCGCGCTCGTGCGGCCCGGCTCGACCGCATAGCCGGACCGATCGCTCCCGCCGAGAACGAGCAGCGCATCGACGCCCTCGCCGCCGAGGATGACTTCACAACCTTTGCGGTACGTTGGCAGCGGCCCGCCGCACACATCGTCTTCACGGCGCACCCGACGTTTCTGCTCAGCCGCGCCCAATCCGAAGCCGTGACGACCTCCGCCTCCAGCGGCGACTTCAGCGAGGCGAGCGTCTGTGTTGCCTCGCCTCAGCGTGACACAATCACTCTCGACCACGAGCATGAAGAGGCCATGGCCGCCCTCACCCGTGGCCAGGCTGCGCGTGACCGGATCAACACCCGGCTGTTCGATATCGCGGCGGCCCGGTTCCCGAAAAAGTGGAAAAGCCTGCAACCGATGCCGGTCCGCTTCGCCACCTGGGTCGGTTATGACATGGACGGGCGGACCGACATCTCCTGGTCCACCTCCATCCGTTACCGCCTCCAGGAAAAGGCGCTGCGGCTGGCAAGCTACGCCGCCTCCCTCGAGACGGCGCTGCCCGGACTTGCAGAGCGGGTCGAACGCGCACGGGCGCACACCGCTGCGATGGCCGAGCGCTTCGCGGGCGATCTCTCCGCGCCCGAAGCGTTGTCAAAGGCGGCCAATGCGCTAACGGCTGAGCATCCCGACAAGATCATCAGCCTCTCCGCCATCATCGCCGAACTGGAGGAAGAGGCTCGTCATGCCGATCCGGAGTTGGCTCGCACATTCCTGGTAGTTGCCGCCGCCATGCGCGCCGATGGGCTTGGAATGGGCGGAATTCACTTCCGGGTGAATAGCTCGCAGCTGCAGAATGCGATCCGTCAGCGCATCGACCCCAAGGCCAATCTCAATCTCGCGAGCCAGGCTGCCTTGGTGCGGATGCGCGAGCTGCTGGCCGAAGTGAAGCCGCTCACATCGAATTTCGCGGCACTAGCAATCGAGAACTCGACGGCGGTGCGCCAGTTCCTGGCGATGGCGCAGATCCTCGCGCACATCGACGCGGATTCGCCCATTCGCATGCTGGTGGCCGAGTGCGAGCAGCCCACGACCGTCCTGGCGGCGCTCTACTATGCCGAGATGTTCGGGGTCGCCGACAAGGTGGACGTCTCACCCTTGTTCGAGACAGAGACAGCCTTGGAGCACGGCGGGCGCTTGCTCGATGCCGTGTTGGCGGAGCCCGCCTACCGCGCATACGCTCGAAGGCGTGGCCGGATCGCAATCCAGACCGGCTTCTCCGATGCAGGCCGCTTCGTGGGCCAGATTTCTGCTACCTTGGCGATCGAACGTCTTCAGGGACGTTTGGCAGAAGCGATGGTCGCCAACGGGCTGACCGACGTCTCGGCGCTCGTGTTCAATACGGGCGGCGAATCGATGGGCCGCGGCTCTCACCCGTCCAGCATGGAAGACCGGCTGCACTGGCAGATGTCTCCTTGGGCGCGGCGACGCTTCTTGCGGGCAAGCATTCGCCTTGAGCCGGAGGTCAGCTTCCAAGGGGGCGACGGCTATCTCTGGTTTGGCTCGGACGAGCTGGCGCTGGCGACCCTCACCCGGTTTGCCGAGATGCCGCTTTGGGCGGCCGACGCTGAAGCCATTACCGACCCCTTCTACCGCCGCACCGATCTGAGCCTCGACTTCTATCGCGCGATTCGGGAGGTCCAGCACGGCCACCTTGAAAGCCGCACTTATAGCCGCGCGGTCACGGCTCTCGGCCTCGGCTTGCTTAACGACACCGGTAGCCGCAAGTCGCGCCGGCAGTCTGACCTTGCGGGCGACCGGACAATGAGTCTGCGGCAAATCCGGGCCATTCCGCACAACGCAGTCCTCCAGCAGCTAGGCTACCCCGTCAATGTGATCGCGGGCGTGGGGACCGCCGCCGAGGGCAATCAGGAAGAAATCGCTTCACTCCTGCGCGAGAGCGAGCGCGGGCGTGCCCTGGTGCGGCTGGTCCGCGCGGCGAATGCTCTTGCTTCGATCAAGACGGTCGCGGCGTTCGGCGAGCTGTTCAACTCGGCGTACTGGGCAAGCCGCCCTTATCGAGGGGACGAGCAGCACATCTCCGATGGATGCCTGCGGCTTGCGGAATACCTGACGAAGGATGACCGTACCGGCGTTTATCGACGTTTGGCCTCGCGGCTGCGGGTGGACGCACTGAAGCTCCACCGCCTCCTCGCCCTTATTCCCGACGAAGCGCCGCATCCGGATCGGGAAACCACTCGCCGCAATATCGGCGCGTTGCAGGCATTACGGCTGACACTATTCAAGCACATGTTCCTGCGCACAGTGATGGTGCCGCAGTTCAGCCGCGCAAACGATATCAGCCGTGACGATGTGCTGGAGATGTTCTTTACTTTGCGCGTCGAAGACGGGCTTGCTCAGCTTCGCCGCGCGTTTCCGGTGCACCTCGCATCGATCGGCGACTTCAAGGTCGATGCGCCTAGCGCGTATCCAGACTCCAGCGCAACGGGCTACGCCCAAATACATCGAGACTTCATCGACCCGATAGCCAGATGCTACGCTCTCTCGCTGCGGATCGGGACCGCAATCGCGAACGAGTTCGGTGCCCACGGCTGAGTCACGCAAGATAGCCGACGCGCTGCTTTAGCACGTGGCCTTGCGACCTCATGCTTGAGACCGGGACAGCATTGTAAGCCTGAACGGCCGGTGTGGCCTTCAGCACATTTTCATGGATTCGAGAGGATAAGGCTCGCGTGAACGGACGCATTCTTCTCGGATTCGGCCTTGCGGGGCTGCTCGCCATCGCTGGCGTGATCTGGATTGCAGCGAGGGGCGTGGAGCCTTCGCATGCTCCGACGGCCTCCTCCACACCTCAGACCGCATCGGCACAACTGACGACGGCAAAGCCATCGCTCGCGCCCTCACCTTCGCACCTATCGCCCGTCTCCCCAGCAGAGGAAAACGCTTTCGTTATCAGGCGCATTCTCCCGATCGACGGACCAATCAAGTATGGCGAATGGCATTGGGATGAAGAGGGCGTGCCCTCCGGTCCTATCGTCATCACGGTGGATCTCGACGCACGCGTTCTCTCGATATTCCGCAATGGCTACGAAATTGGCGCCGCCGCGGTGCTGTTGGGCACTGAAGAGAAGCCTACGCCGCTGGGTGTCTTTCCCATCACGCAAAAGCGGCGCCATCACGTTTCAAACCTTTATGACGCACCGATGCCTTACATGATGCGGCTGACCAATGACGGAATCACCTTGCACGGATCCAAGGTCGAGTGGGGCTATGCCAGCCATGGCTGCGTGGGCATGCCCGAGCCCTTTGCGGCGAAAGTCTTCGGCGAAGCCGAGGTGGGCGACCGAGTGTTTATTACCCGCGGCAAGATGCTCACCATGGGCGATTCTTTAGTCGAGTCCTGACCGCAGATACCGCATACTTCACCAGCCACCGGGTCCGGCGATCCGTATTGTGCGCCGGAACCACTAAGCTTCAGTCCTCACTGAAGTATCGGGCAAGCGAACTCGTGCGGTGCGCCTGACGCAACGCCGGTTCGCTTGCCCGCTTTTTTTGCAACAACTTCAGCTTTCTGGAGCGTCCGCACGGCGGGGGGCCGCTTTGCGGGCAGGCGCACGGGTAAAGCTCCACCCGCCGGCGTTCGGGCGCACCACGAGCTCGCCAATCGAGGCGGGCTGACCAGCAACGATGGCATCGAACACGCGCGCAACGGCACTGCCGCGCGGCTCTGTCCCGTCCAGTTCCCTGATGATCCGGGTCAGCACGCGCAGCGCGATCGCTCGCGGCGCAAGAGGCCGATAAGTCATCCCGAACGAATCCCGCCGGACGCGGGCGCCGTATTCCAGATCGGCGGACCAGGCGAGCGCCGCATCCGCGTCCGCAAGATGCGCCGCGCTCTGCGCCACGGCGGGAACATCAAGCCATTCTGCCTGCGCCAGGGCTTTGCGAAGCCGGGCACGATCGAACCGATCGTCGGCGTTGCTGGGGTCGTCGGCGGGAGTAATACCCGCCTGCAGCACCGTCTGACAAAGCTCCGCGCGCCGCCAGCCTAGCAGAGGCCGAAGGAGCAGGAGATCGGTGCCGGGCACGCGGCCGCGCGCGCGGGCACCGGCAAGCCCCGAGACCCCGCTTGCCCGATTAAGCCGCATGATCAGGGTCTCCGCCTGATCGTCCGCGTGATGGCCGCTTGCCAATGCGCCGAGATTGCGATCCTTTGCCCATTCGCCCAAGGCGGCGTAGCGGGCACGACGGGCGGCATCCTGCACATTGCCGGGCTCCAGCGAGACCGGCAAGGTGGCATGCGCCAGGTTCAACTGGGCACAGAGTTGCGCCACAGCTTCTGCCTCACGAGCGTTCTCAGCCCGCAGACCATGGTCGACAGTGGCTGCCTCCACACGACCCGGCAGCGCCGCTGCCGCCAGGAGCAGCAGGGCAGTGCTGTCAGGACCACCGGAGACAGCGAGCCCCAGCCGCGGCCCACCGCCCGAGTGCCTCTCGCCTGCACCTTCGGGCCAAACCACCTGCAGCCCGGCCCTGAAGCGCGTGACTGCGGCGACCGACGGAACCACTAGCTCAAGCGCTGCATTTGAGCCCATTGCGCGTCGAGTCATAGAGGCTCTTGAGCCGTCCTGCCGCTTCGCTGGCGTAAGTCGTTCCGAACTCGGCCAACGCGATGCAGGCGCGTTTGGTGTCTTTCAGCTGCTTCATCGCCACTGCCAGATAAAGAAGGCTGTCGGGCGCACGCTCGCCGCGCTTGTCGGCTTGGTAGTTCTGGACAAACCACTTGGCCGCTTCCAGCGCATTGCCATCGTCGAGATACGCCCGCCCCAGCAGATTGCGAGCCCAGCTAGCCCGCGCGTGCTTGGGGTACTTCTCCAGAAACAGCTTCAGCTGCTGCTGCGCCTCGGGGTAGAACTTGGCATCCCACAGACGGAACCCATAGCTGTACTCGTCATCGCCGGCATCGTCAGTGCTGGGCTTGACGATGGCGCTGACAGCTTCGACGCGCGACGATGAGGGCGGGGTGGAAGGCTTGGAGGCAGCCGCTGCGACCGGAGCCGGTGCAGAAGACGGGGCGGCCCCATCCGTCATGGCGTTGAGATTGGACTGCGCCGCTGCTGGGGCCGCTACGGCAGTGCCGGCAGGCGATGCGCTCACCGGTGAGGCACTCCCGGCAAATGCCATCTTTGCCTCCAGCTGGGCGATGCGATTGGTGTTCTGCTCAACTTGGCCGGTCAGCCTCGCCAGTTGCGCCTCGAGCGCTTGCATGCGGGTGAGCACATCGGTCAGAGCACTGGTCGCAGGGGGCAGCCCGGTTGCAGGCGTCGGCGTCGGAGCGGAAATCTCCGGCGTGAAGTACTTGTCTCCGCCGCCGGGGAAGACCTTGCGCTGCAACGCGCGAACTTCGGCCTCCACCTTGTTAAGGCGGACTTCGGCGTTGGCGTTCTGGGCAAGAGCCGGTGCGGCGCCCGTTGCTAGCACAAGCGCGAGTACGACCCGCGCAACTTCTCGCAACATGACCGGTCGCGATGGCGAACGTAGCATTGCCTGAGTATCTCCCTTGGGAACGCTTGCCGCCCGATTGGCGGCACGCGACGGAATGGGAGATTAACTAGCCCATTCCAAGGCTGATTTGCCTCAAGCTTCTGTAGCTGTCGAGCGGGCGTTACTGCTGAGTGGTGGATAGCGAATTTTGCGGAGCGCTGCCCGCCGTCGCCGGCCCGATGCCGCCAGTGTTGCCCACCCGGCCAAGCGATACCGACGGCTGCGCCCCTCTGACCCCAGCACCGGTGGCGGAGCTGACGGACGGAGGTGCTGCTGTTGCAGGCGCCGGTGTCCTTGAGCGCTCCAGAAGCGCCTCAGGCGTGAGTAGAACCCCGCTGATAACTTGCGGGCTATCTCCAAGCGGAGGCACGGCTCGACCGCCAACGGTGATCTGCAGCACGTCGGGCCTGCCCGTACGCAATTGCGGTCCCTGGACATCGGCCGGTACCGTGTAGCTTTCGCCTTGCGCCAATTCTTTCTGGAAGACCTGATTGCCAGCCGCGTCGGTCACCTTGATCCAGACCGCAGGCGCCGCAGCGGTCAAGACCACAGGCCCCGTGGGGGCTGCGGGCTGTGGCTGCACTACGGGTGCAGGCGCCGCAGCGGGTTGTTGCACGGCCTGCGTTTCTGCCGGAGCCAGATCCGGCAACTCGCCTTGTGGAGCGAGGAGATCGCTCCAGTAGACAAGCGCCGCAACGACTAGCACGGCCGCCACGATGCCCGCGATCCATGCAAACAGTGATGGCGGAACGCGCGCAGGATCGCCGGGCTCGAAGCTGGGAACAGGGGCGGGCCGGGTATGCGCCTGCGCGTCGATGTTCTGCCGCACCCGCCGTGCGACGTCCGCCTCGTCCAGACCGACCGCACGGGCATAAGCACGCGAAAAGCCGACGGCATACGTCGGCGCGGCCAGATCGGAGAAGTTATCCTCCTCAATCGCGATCAGATGGCGCTCGGCAACGCGTGTCCGCGCGGCAATGTCGCCGCGGCTCAGGCCTTGCTGCTCACGTGCGGCACGTAACTGTTCACCGACGCGTTGCGATGTCGGTGCCGTGCTCTGAATATCGTTATGGTCTTCCATTCCGCTCCCGCCGGAAGGGGTTGATAGGCGCGCCCCACGAAACAACGCTGTCGCCGCCGCGAAGTCAACCGTGTGCGCGGCGCGCCAGGGCGGATTATCGGTGGTTAAGTTTTTCGCCCCTGGCCTGCCTACGCCTCTGGGGAGGCACGAACCACTAGTCGAGCACGATGCCTCGCTCGGTCGCCCAGCTTGTCAGCGCCTCGCGCATGCTGACAGGAGGCGCCGCTAGCCACTCCTCCATCGCCGCACGGATAGCGGCCACCTCAAGCTTGCCGATCAACGCCTTGATCGGGCCGACGGAAGCGGGAGTGATCGAGAGACGCTCTATCCCGACGCCAATCAGCGCGAGCGCCTCCAATTGGCGCCCGCCCATCTCTCCGCACACGGTGATATCGATCGGCTGCCCATCCAGGGTGCGCACGACGCGACGCAAGAAACGCAGGATCGCCGGACTCAACCAATCGTAGCGCTCGGCAAGCTTCGGGTTGGAGCGATCGGCGGCGAACAGAAACTGAGTCAGGTCGTTGGTGCCGATCGATAGGAACTGGATCTTGGGTGCGATTAGGTCGAGTTGCTCCGCCAGAGCTGGCACTTCCAGCATCACGCCGTAGCGGATTGCCTCGGGAACGCGCTTCTTCCGGCGGCGAAGGAACGCGAGCTGGCCGTCAAACACCGCCTTGGCCGCGTCGAATTCCCACGGTTCGCTCACCATGGGGAACATGACGTTGAGCGTGCGATCCGGCGCAGCCTCAAGGAGGGCGCGTGCCTGCGCCTTGAGCAAACCATCGCGTTCCAGGGCAACCCGCAAGGCCCGCCAGCCCATCGCCGGGTTCTCCTCGCTGTCACCGTCGTCGTGGCGCAAGTAAGGGAGCGTCTTGTCTCCACCGATGTCCACCGTGCGGAACAGGACCGGCTTGTTTCCGGCCGCTTCCAGAACGTCGCGATAGAGACGAGTCTGGCGTTCGCGCGCGGGGAGCGTTGCGGAAACAAGGAACTGGAACTCGGTACGGAACAGCCCGATACCGTCCGCCCCCGTCAGGCTGAGGTTCGCCAGATCGTCCCTCAAACCGGCGTTGATCATCACCGCGATCCGCTTACCGTCGGCGCTGACGGGCACCACGTCGCGCAGCGCCGCATAGACTGCCTGGCGCTCACGATTACGGGCGAACCGCCCTTCGAACGCCTCTATCAAGCCCGCTGAGGGACGTATGGTGACGGTCGCCTGATCGCTGTCGAGCAGCAGCAGTTCACCGTCACGCACTTTGCCGCGCAGCCCCCGCACGCGCCCGAGCACCGGGACACCCATCGCCCTGGCAACGATCACCACATGGCTGGTGAGCGAACCCTCTTCCAGGATCACCCCCTTGAGCCTGCGTCGATCATACTCGAGTAGTTCGGCAGGCCCAAGATTGCGAGCAATGAGAATCGCATCGTTCCTGAGCCCCATCGTCGCCGCCGTGCCAAGCTGGCCCGAAACGATCCGCAGCAGGCGGTTCGACAAATCCTCCAGATCATGCATCCGATCCGCCAGGAGCGGGTCGTCGATCTGGCGCATGCGCATACGCGTACGCTGCTGTACCCGTTCAATGGCAGCTTCTGCCGTAAGGCCAGAGTCGATCGCCTCGTTGATGCGGCGTGTCCAGCCTTCGTCGTAAGCGAACATCTTGTAGGTCGCGAGGACCTCCTCATGCTCGCCGCCAACGCCGAATTCGGCCTGGCTCGCCATGCGCTCGATCTGCTCGCGCATCTTGTCGAAAGCGAGGATCACGCGCTGGCGCTCGGCCTCGGTATCTTCGGCCACGACATGTTCGATGGTGATGCGCGGCTGGTGGTAGACGGCCACGCCGCTTGCCAGCCCCTTTACCAAGGTAAGCCCGCGTAACTGCTCGGGTCCCGTCTGGCCCCCGCTCGCTGAAAGCACGTCGACCTCGTCGATCAGGTCTGCATTGGTGATAAGCTCGGCTAGAACCATCGCCACCGTCTGCAGTGCCTCGACCTCGATATCATCGTACCGCCTTGGCTCCACGTGCTGGACACTCAACACCCCAACCGCTCGCTCGCGCCGCACGATGGGCACGCCCGCAAACGAGTGGAACTTCTCTTCGCCCGTCTCCGGCCGATAGGAGAAGTCTGGATGCGCGGTCGCTTCGGCGAGGTTAAGGCTTTCGATATCCTCGGCAATCGTGCCGACGAGGCCTTCGCCCACGGCCATACGCGTGACGTGAACGGCCTCCTGCGCCAATCCGCGGGTGGCAAACAGTTCCAGCATCCCCTCGCGCAGGAGATAGATCGAGCAGACCTCGCTATCGAGACACTCGCCAATCACCTCCACCACGGTGTTGAGCTTGGCCTGCGCGTGACTGCGCGACGCCATCACATCGTGAAGGCGGGTGAGGATGTTCCGGGCTGCTTCGACGGCTCCGATGCTCATGGTTTGATGCGTAACGCAAAGCGATCGCCTTGGGAACGCACGGGAGCCGCCGAAACGCCGGGTTTATCGTATTGGCTGCATCAAAGTGCCGGTCAGTGCCGCGCAATCTCTTCTTTGATCCGAAGCTTTCGCTTCTTGAGGGCCTGTACCAGCACTGCATCAGGCATGGGCCGGTTCATTTCCTCGTGAAGCTGGCGCTCGATCCCGGCGTGCTTGAGCTGTAGGGCGCTGACATGCGAAGTCTCCATGAATGGTCCTCCTCTCATGGGGTCGGACCCGTGGCTGCCGACTCGGCATCATGCGGGTGCGACACAATTGTCATCGAACCATAATAGAGGGACCTTGCGAACCCTGTTGCAGACCCATATCGGTGAGCCGTCGTCCGGCTGCGTCGAACCGGATGGGGTCTTCTGGGGACTATCGGCGGAAGGAATCGCGTGACCGAAGAGGAAATGCGCAAGCGTCTCGAAGTGCTGAAGATTGAACATCGCGACCTCGATGCCGCGATCGACGCGCTTGGTGCCGCCGGCTCGACGGACCAGTTGCAAATTGCACGATTAAAGAAGCGCAAGCTCCGGCTGAAGGATCAGATCAGCATGGTCGAGGACTATCTGATCCCCGACATCATCGCCTGAAATCTCTTTCGCGCAGCGCCTATCAAAGGTGCGCTAGCCGAGCGACTCGCGCGATTCCGCCGCCGTACCCTTTTCGGACATGCCCGAAAGAGGCGAAGAAAAGTTTCGCATAACGGTTGCCGTGCCTCTGTCATCGGTCATATCAGCAGGCGATGGGCCAAGCTCTCACAATCAACCCCAGGATTGTCGAAGGACTGTACTGTGAGGCGCTCGTCCTGTCAGACGAAGTGCGCCATGCCTTCTCGCTATCGGGTCGCCTGGGTTCCGATGACACGAGCAACGCAGGCGAGGAGGATCGTGCTCGCATCGCCCTGTCTTGCGAGGGGCTGCGCACCACCACGCGGATGATGCATGCTGTGGCCTGGCTCCTCAATCATCGTGCGTACTTCTTGGGGGAGCTTTCGGAGTTCCAGCTTCGCCGCCACGGCCGCCTCACAACCGACATGTGCCGTTCCGACCCTGATCACCTCGCGCTCCTCGCTCCCGAGACCAAGGCTTTGGTGACAGCGACGCTGCGCTTCTACGACCGTTTGCTACGCCTCGACCGCAGCTGGCGCCAAATGGATGAGAACGCGCCGAGCGCCATCGCAAGCTTGCGCGAGCGGCTTGAGCGCCGCCTGAACGGGTAAAACGCACGGGAGCAGCCGGCGGCTCGACAGATCCGGCGCAGCGCCCCATATCCGCTGGTATGGATCCCGCCATCAACCTCCGTCCTTATGCAAGCCCCGAACAGGTGGACCCGCTGGTACGGCGAATGCTGGCCCGAAACCCGTCGCCATTCACCTTCACTGGTACGCAAAGCTATATTGTTGGCTCGCGAGCCGAAGTTGCGGTCATCGACCCCGGGCCTGACGAGCCCGAGCATATCGCCGCCCTCATCGATGCGATTGGAGACGCCCGCGTCGTCGCCATTTGCTGCACGCACACGCACCGCGACCACTCCCCCGCCGCTGCGCCTCTCGCGGCGCTGACGGGCGCGCCGGTGATCGGCTGCGCGCCGCTGACATTGGCGGACGACGGGCCTCGCTCCGACGCTGCGTTCGATCCCGCCTACCGCCCAGATCGGGTTTTGACCGATGGCGAGACGATTTCAGGCGACGAGTGGACGCTGATCGCAGTGGCCACCCCTGGGCATACGTCCAACCACTTGTGCTTCGCGCTGCCCGAAAGCGGGGTTCTGTTCACCGGCGACCACGTGATGGGTTGGTCGACCAGTGTCGTCTCACCCCCCGACGGCGACATGACCGCCTACATGGCGAGCTTGCAAAAACTCTACGAGCGAGACGATCGCGTCTACTTCCCGGCTCACGGGCCAGCGGTCGACAAGCCGCGCCAGCTTGTGCGCGGCATGATCGGCCATCGTCGTCAGCGTGAGAGGCAGATCCTGCGTCAGATCGGTGAAGGTCGCACCCGTATTGGGCAGATGGTGCCGCAAATGTACAAGGGCGTCGATGAGCGCCTCTGGCCCGCCGCTGGCCGCTCCGTCCATGCCCATCTCATCGACCTTGCTCAGCGCGGCCTCGTTGCGCAGTGCGGAGAGGACTGGAGTCTCGCAGCCTGAAGCCGGACTCAAGATCAGCATTACACCACTAGGCAAGTACCGGAACAGCATCGCTGGTCCCTGCGTTTCGCTGTAATGAAGACGACCGAACCCGATCCTTCGCCTAGCGCCCCGCGCGAAGACACCCGCTCGCTCGCTCGCGCGCAATGGCTCCCCTGGCTGCTGTTCATCGTGGTGCTCGCGCTCGCTGCCTGGTTCGCGTATCGCGCATTTTGGCCCAAGACACTGGGCGATCCGGTCGGCACGACCATTGTTGCCTTCGAAAAGCAAAACCGCCTGACGGTTTTCAGTGCGCAACTGGCGCCAGTTGTTGCCGCCGAGGACAGCCGGCTGTTGGGACTGGTCAAGTCCCGCCAAGTGGCGGTGATACCGTCGCGAGTCGACTACACGCTCGACCTCTCGAAGATGGATCGCAATCGCCTGATCTGGAACGGCGAGACACGCACCATGGATGTGCTGCTTCCCCCGCTGGCGGTGGGCAAGCCAAACCTCGACGAAGCGCGCGCGCAGTATCTACGCGAAGGGATCTGGATCACCCGCGAGGCGCAGGACTCTCTCAGCCGTGCCAATACGCGTCTTGCAGAACAGCAGGCAACGCAGCAGGCATCCAATCCAGTCTTGATGAATCTCGCTCGCTCTGCGGCAAAGGACGTCATCCGGCAGAACCTATCCATCCCACTGCAGGTCGCCGGTTTCGGTGATGTGACCGTGAATGCCAGGTTCGATGGCGAAGCCCAGCAGCCTCAGCCGGCGAGATGATCGTTTCTGCCTGATACGAAAGCCCTTGGGGTCGGGCCGCTCTGTACCTACATGAGCGACCAAAGATCCCAGGGGATACCATGACTGCACTGCCCACGAACCTGACCGGCCTTGACCTGCGGGCCGAAATCGAACGGCTGCGCCGTGGGCGCAACGCCGTCATCCTCGCGCACTACTACCAGAAGCCCGAGCTGCAGGACCTTGCGGACTTCGTGGGAGACTCGTTGGAATTAAGCCGCAAGGCGGCAGAGACCGATGCAGAGGTTATTGCCTTTTGCGGCGTGAAGTTCATGGCCGATACGGCCAAGATCCTGTCGCCAAACAAGATCGTCGTGCTGCCCGATATGGACGCAGGCTGCAGCCTGGAGGACTCGTGCCCGCCAGAAAAGTTCAAGGCTTTTCGCGAAGCACACCCCGACCACATCGCGCTGACCTACATCAATTGCTCGACTGAGGTGAAAGCGCTGTCCGACGTGATCGTGACAAGCTCCAGCGCCGAGACCATCCTGCAGCAGATTCCCAAAGACCAGCCGATCATCTTCGGCCCGGACCGACACTTGGGCGGCTATCTCAACCGCAAGTTCGGGCGCGACATGCTGCTGTGGCCAGGCGTATGCATCGTCCACGAAGCTTTCAGCGAAACGGAACTGCTTAAGCTGCATGCGCGGCATCCCGGTGCTCCGATCGCGGCCCATCCGGAGTGTCCGCCGCACATCGTCGACCACGCGGATTACGTAGGCTCCACCAGCGGCATTCTGCAGTACGCCAAGACGTTGGAGGGCGACACGCTGATCGTGGCCACCGAGCCGCACATCATCCACCAGATGCAGCTTGCAATCCCCGACAAGACCTTCATCGGTGCGCCCGGAGCAGACGGCAACTGCAACTGCAACATCTGCCCCTACATGGCGCTCAACACCATGGAGAAGCTCTACGTCGCGCTGCGCGATCTGCAGCCGCGGATCGAGATCGAGGAAGGGCTGCGCCTCGCTGCGAAGAAGAGCCTCGACCGCATGCTCGAGATGGCCAGCGGCACGATCGGCAAGGGCGACCTGGGCGCCCGCTGAGGTCGCGTCACGTAAAAGTGGAGCAAGCCTGCCAGCACTAGGCGGGCTTGTCTCCCGCTCGCGCCATCGTCAGCGCACCGGCCAGAAGCAACATGCCCAGCAGGTCTCCAGCGCTCAGCACCTCGCCAAAAGCCAGCCAGCCCGTCAGAGCGGATATGGCGGGTTGCGTAAGCAGGGCCAGACCAATGACCAGCGGCGCGAAATTCTTTAACGAATAGATCAGCAAGCCCTGCCCGATAACCTGGCTGCTCATCGCGAGCATCAGCAGCGGGCGCCAGTCATCCGGCAGGATCGGCTCGCCCAGCATCGTCGCAACCACGAGCAGGATCGGCGCACCCGTCAGCGTCGACCAGAGCAACAGCGAGAACTGGCCCAGCCGCTCCCGCGCGGGACGAAGCATCAGGATATAGAAGGCGTAGAAGAACCCCGCGAGCAGGCAAAACAAGTCACCCACGAAGCTTGCGTGGCTGACCTCAAGAGACCCGCCCATCAGCAGCGCCGCACCTGCGAGCGCAGCCACGATCGCCGCCACCTCCAAAGCTCGTGGAGCGCGCCGGGCTGCGATCAAGCCCCAGGCCATCAGGATCACACTGCCTGAGTTGCCGAACAGCGAGGCGTTGCCCAGCTTGGTCGTGGCGATGCCTATATGCCAGCTTGCAAGGTCGAGCGCGAAGAACGCCCCCGCTCCCGCGACGAGAGCCAGCGTACCCCCTGCCACATGGCGTCTGCTAGGCGGCTCGCGCAGCGACAGTGCGAGGATCACCGGGAGCGCGATCGTCAGGCGCCAGAACCCCGCAGCGACAGGGCCGGTATCCGCCAGCCGCACCAGCCAGGGGCCAAGCGCCAGCGCAAAGTTGGCTCCCAGAAGGGCGGCGAGGTGCGCCGGGCTCCATCGCCGCGCTGGTGGAACCGAGGGCTCGGCTTGCGAAAGAACGCCTGTCATCGCGGCGCATTAACTCCACGACTGCGGCGTTGCACGCGCAAAGCCGCAGTCGTGGCCGGTCAAGGCAGCGGATGCGTGCTCTTCGCCCGCGTCTTCCACATCGAGTAGAACACACCGCCGGCAATCAGCGCGACAGTGATGCCAAGGCTCGCCAACGGCGGGAACTTGGCGCCACCCAGTACGAAGTCCGCCACCAGAATCTTGGCTCCGATGAAGACCAGCACCATCGCCAGCGCATACTTCAGATAATAGAAGCGGTGCACCATCGCCGCGAGCGCGAAATAGAGCGCGCGCAGCCCCAGAATTGCCATGATATTCGACGTGTAGACGATGAACGTGTCCGTCGTGATCGAGAAGATCGCCGGCACCGAGTCAATCGCGAACACAAGATCGGCCACGTTGATGACGACCAGCGCCAGGAACAAGGGCGTCGCCGCCCAGCCGATCTTACCGGCAGCATCCGTCACCCTGACGAAAAAGTGATGCTCATGATGCTCGCGCGTCACGCGCATGTGCCGCGAGATCCAGCGCACCGCGGGATTGTTGCCGATGTCTGGATCGTGAGCGCTTGTGAACATCATCTTGAAGCCGCTGAAGACAAGGAATGCGGCGAATATCCACATGACCCATTCCGCTTCGGCCACCAGCGCGGCTCCGCCGGCGATCATCAGGCCGCGAAGGATGATAACGGCCAGGATGCCCCAGAGCAGAGCGCGGTACTGATACTTGGGCGCGATCGCGAAGAAACCAAAGATCATCGATATGACGAAGACGTTGTCGATCGAGAGCGCCTTCTCAATGAAGTAGCCGGTGTAGTACTCGACACCAGCCGTCGCGCCCTTGGCGAACCATACCCATCCGCCGAAGAGCATGGCCACGGCGATGTAGAACACCGAGAGGCGCAGCGACTCCGCCACCCCCATCTCCTTATCCTCCTTGTGAAGGACGCCGAGATCGAAGGCCGTCAAAAGCAGGACGATCGCTGCAAAGGCGAGCCAGAACCAGGCCGGTGTCCCCAGCCAGTCAGCAGTCAGAAAGTCCATGTGCCCGCCCCTGGGTCAGGCGAGGCGCGGAGCGGAACGACCCATCAACTGCGCCAGCCGCTGGCGCAGCGTGCGCTTGCCAGCATGTAGCCGCGCAATTTCGAGTGGATCCGCATCGCGGAGAGATTGCGCAAGCCGCAGGCGTGCGTCGAGCTTTTGCTGACGTTCCAGCAATAGGAAGAAGCGGGTGTTCATGCCAAAATCCCTATCGAACAGATGTTGGTTCGATCGGGTAAGCCGACGTAGGCACCAGAGCCGAAGAATTTGGGGGGAAAAGGCCCTGGCCCCCAGCATCGGTCTACCCGATGCGGTCCGACATCACGCAGCGCTCTTGAGAAGCGCCGCGCCAGAGGGGCCCGGTCCGCCTACTTGATTTAAGATCGGCGGCGGTGGGACACAAGTCGATCCGGCGCCGCGACACGATTTGACACGAAAGCCGTGCGATCAGCGGAAGGCCCAGCGCAGCGTCTGGGCCACGCCAAGCGTGCCAGCCCGCACGAAGGGCCGCCTAAACGGTGAGAGATCAAGGCCGTGCATCGCACGCGCCCAAGGCGAGAGCAGATCGACGGCGGCATGCATGGCAAGCTTGCGCGGAGCTTCGGGCAATGTGGCCGACGTCCGTCCTTCCATGATCAGACCTGCGACTTCGCGCGTGCGCCCGTCCACCCTCAACTCAGGTCGCATGGCGTCGATGATCTGCTTCGCCTCGGCCCTCGAGCGTGGCACCGGATCAGCCCCGAGAGCTTCGCCGATACGCGCCACTTGTGCGAAGTAGCTATCCTGATCACTCCGGGACATCAGCGGCTCGCTGTAGCGGATCCAGGCATCAAGGAAGCTGGTGGTCTCCGTCACGTGAACCCACGCGAGCAGCTTCGGGTCGTTCGCCTCGTACAGCGTTCCATCCGGCAAACGGCCGTTCACCTGATCGTGCACCCTACGCACCGTGGCTATCGCAGCCTCCGCTTCGCAGCGCTGCGCATACGTCGTCCTGGCAATGAAGCGGGCGGTCCTGCGCAGGCGGCCGTGCATGTCCGCGCGGAAGTTCGAATGATCCCACACCCCTGCAAGCACGGAAGGGTGCAGCATCTGCATCAGCAGGCTGGCCACGCCGCCCACCATCATCGAACCGATGTCCCCATGAACGCGCCACACCACGGAATCGCGGGCAAACAGCGAATTGTCGCTGCGCACGACTGGCGCCTCGCCCCCGTCAACATCGTTGAACAAGCCCACAACCTGTCGGCGGATGACGTTCTTCAGGCGGCTCGGGAGCGGCGGCTTGCTCAGCATACCACAGGAACGAACAAGTGGTGGGATCGGTCCCGCCAAACCGATTGCCCCTGAGGCCAGTCGTTCCCCACTGAAGCTCGCATGGAGCCTAGAGAAGATGCCCCGTGCGGTCTCTCTTCGTCGCGAGGTACTGCGCGTTGTGCGGATTGGGTGGAAGCTGGTGAGGGACACGCTCCGAAATCGTCACGCCGAGCGCCTCCAGCGCCGCCACTTTGGCAGGGTTATTGGTCATGAGCCTTACGGCGTGCACGCCAAGAAGCTCAAGCATCCGCGCAGCCACGGGAAAGTCGCGCGCTTCGGTGGGCAGGCCCAGGCGATTGTTGGCATCGACAGTGTCGAACCCCTGGTCCTGCAGCCGGTAGGCGCGCAGCTTGTTGATCAACCCGATGCCGCGCCCCTCCTGACGCAAGTAAAGGAGTACCCCCCAGCCGCCCTGCTGTGCCTCGTGCGCCATGGCCCGCATGGCCGCGTCGAGTTGCGGACCGCAGTCACACTTCAACGAGCCTAGGATATCCCCCGTCAGGCATTCGGAATGGAGCCGCACCAGCGGTGCCTGCTCCCCATTCTGGGTGCCGATCACCAGCGCCACATGCTCGCGGGTATCGTCACGCGAACGGAAGGCGACGATCTCGGTCTCGTCGCACGCAGCCACGGGCAGCCGTGCGCGCGAGGCGATGACGAGATGCGCTGTGTCCTTCCAGTGCGCGAGGTCTGGGGAAAGGACGGCTTGCACATCGTCGTCAGTTGCCGGATCGAACAGGAAGGCGGGCAGAATGCCGGCAAGACGTGCAAATTCCATCGCGGCGCGCGCCGCATCCATCGCCTCGATGTGCTCGGCCACGAACGGGCCCTTCATGGGATAGACGAGATCGAGCGCCGGGTCAGCGACCGCGCGTGCCGCTTCGAAGTCGAAAGGTTCGGCAGCGCGGATCAATACGGGCGCCTCGGGTACCGCGGCTTCCCGCTGGTTCGCGAGCTTCAGCGTCACCGCTCGCGCCGCCGATATAAGCATACAGGGAGCCGTCACGCCGGGAGCGAAGCCGGTCTCCGCAGGCACAAGCGTGAACGCGCCGTCCACACGGATCGGCCAGCCGTGACGAAGGGCGTCGATCGCCAGCGCTACTCGACGCGCGGCCGACGAGGGGTTGTCCTCATTCAGAGGGAGAACTCCGTGACCAACGGTACGTGGTCGCTCGGCTGCTCCCATCGGCGCGTCTCTTCCACGAAGCGGTGCGAAAGTGCCTGCTGTGCCAGCGAGGGCGAAGCCCACATGTGGTCCAGACGTCGACCCTGGTCCTTCTGGCGCCAGTAGCTGCGATAGGACCACCAGGAGTAATTGCGCTCAGGCGCGGGAATGAACTCCCGGCCCAGATCCACCCAGCCATGGGCATCGCGAAAGGTGCGCAGCGTCTCCACCTCGATTGGCGTATGGCTGACTACCTTAAGCAGCGCCTTGTGGTCGTAAACGTCGCAGTCGAGCGGAGCGACGTTGAAATCACCCACGATCAGCGTCGGCCGGTCAATGGCCTGCGCCCACTGAGTCATGCGGCCCAGAAAATCCAGTTTCTGGCCGAACTTCGCGTTTTGCTCGCGGTCCGGAACATCACCGCCGGCAGGGATGTAGACATTCTCGAGAACAACGCCCTGTCCGGGGCCGAGCAGTTCGACGCCGATGTGGCGAGCCTCGCCGTTGTCCTGCCAGTCGTGCTTGGAGAACTCGCGGAACGGGACGCGGCTCACTGTCGCGACGCCGTGATAGCCCTTCTGGCCGTGCACCGCGCGATGGGTGTAGCCCAACTTCTCGAAAGCCTCATGCGGGAACAGGTGCTCGGCGCACTTGATCTCCTGCAGGCACAACACGTCAGGAGCCTGCTCGGTGAGGAAGCGGGCGACTTGATCTATGCGCAGACGAACCGAGTTGATGTTCCAGGTGGCTATGCTGACCATGCCGGGGCTTTAGAAGCGTAGAGGGGGAATTGCCAGTGCCGCGGCTTGAAGCCGCGCTGGCGACCCACCCGGCTACAGCGAGCCTATCCGTGATGAGGCATGTGCGCTTCCAAATGGAAAACCCTCGAGCCGGGGGCAGAGGCTCGAGGGTTCCATTTGAGCGTTCGTCACGCTTGCCAGCTAGCTCACCAGGAGGTCGGGCAACAGGGGGGAAACCCGCCTCAAGCCTTGCTGACAACTCCTATGTAGGCGAACCTGCCTTGCTGCCAAGTGAACGGTTTGCAAGATTCTGTCGCGGCTTGTCGCAACAGAACAACTTGCGCCGACAAAACGTTCTTGCCTATCGACGAGTCCGAGGGCGGGGGTCTGTCCAGCGAAATTCGGAGTCAGGAACAGCCATCCCATAGCGCTGGTTGCTGAGCCTCACGGTGGTACGCTTATTCTGCGAATCGAGCGCCACCCAGTGCGACAGCTCCAAGCCGCCCGGCGCCGAGGCCTTGCGCACAAAGATGAGCGTGATCACGCCGTACTCGGGATGCTTGGGATCCCGCACTTCGACGCTGATCACGTCTGGACTGCCGGTCGGCTTGAGCGTGCCGAAACTCGCCACGTCGCGCTTGGGGTCGAGGATGGCGCCCAACGGGTTGTTGCCGATCGGCCAGCGCTGCACCTGGCGCACTTCGTAATCGATCAAGGTGAGCGACTTTCCGTCACCCACGATCAACAGCGGCACGCCTTTTTCGTACTGGAAACGAATTCGCCCAGGGCGCTTCATCGTGAGGACGCCGCTGACAGTCTGGCCGGAGCGATCGGTCTGCGTGAAGTCCGCCTTCAGCGTACTGATGCCGCGCAGGGCCTCCACGACCTGGTTCAGCTGGTCTCCCGACTGTGCCAGGGCAGCCCCGGACGAACCGGCAAGCGGTGCGAGGGCAGGAACGCAAAGCGCGGCTAAAGCAGCCGCGCCCGCATAGTTACCAAGAGTCTTTACGATACGGTTCATGGCTTCCCTTGTGGGTCCGCAGCCTTGAACCGGCCGTGAACCCTTACTTGATCTTGGCTTCCTTGAACTCGACGTGCTTGCGCACGACGGGATCATACTTCTTGAAAACCATTTTCTCGGTCGTGTTCCGGGGATTCTTCTTCGTGACGTAGAAGAAGCCGGTGTCGGCGGTCGAGACCAGCCGGATCTTGACGGTTGCGGGCTTCGCCATGGCGCTTGTCCTGTTCCTTTTCAGCCGCGCCCCGGCGGCCGCTCAATCTAGTTTGCAAATGATGAGGGCGGCCCAGAAGCGCCGCCCCGCAAGGCTGCGGCCCATGACGTAACCTAGCCCTGAAGTCAAGCGGCGGGCGCCGGCTCAGTCCTCTTGATAAGGCGCGATTGGCCGAAGCACGCTGTACTCCTCCACCACTGGAGGATGGTCCAGTGGACGAAAGTCGATCTCGGGTGGATCGATATGCGTCTCAGGTAACCGATCCAGCAGGTTGCGAATCAGCGTGAGGCGTCCTCGGCGCTGGTCATTGAAGTTCACCAGCGTCCACGGCGCGTGCGGGGTGTGAGTGGCGGCGAGCATCGCCTCGCGCGCGGCCGTGTAGGCGGTGTACTTCTCACGCGCAGCCAGATCGACCGGCGACAACTTCCATCGCTTGAGCGGATCGCACAGCCGCTCCTGCAAACGCTCCTCCTGCTTCTCCTGATCGCAAGTGAGCCAGTACTTGAACAGGAGGATGCCATCATCGACCAGTAGCTTCTCGAACGCAGGCGCGTGCGCAAGGAACGCTTCGACTTGCGCGGGTGCGGCATAGCCCATCACCCGCTCCACGCCCGCGCGATTATACCAGCTGCGGTCAAACAGCACGATTTCGCCGCAGGTGGGGAGATGCGCGATGTAGCGCTGGAAGTACCATTCCCCCTTCTCCCGCTCGCTCGGCGCAGACAGCGCGACAGTGTGGCACTGGCGAGGATTGAGCACGTTGGAAATCGCGGCGATGGCACCACCCTTGCCGGCTGTGTCGCGCCCTTCGAACACAACCACGATGCGTGATCCAGTGGCGGCGGCCCAACGCGCCATCGAGACGAGCTCGAGCTCGAGCGGCTCCAGCGCGGCCTCGTAGTCTCTGCGCTTGAGCTTGCCGGGCTCGGCCATCAGTTGCTCAACACGTAGATGGCGATCGCGCCTGCCACGATGCGGTACCAGGCGAAGGGACCGAAGCCGGAGCGGCTGACGAAGGCCATGAAGGCCTTGATAACCACCAGCGCGACGATGAACGAGACAAAGAAACCGATCGCGATTTCGCTCCACCCCACCGGACCGGCTCCCGCAGCCAGAGCCTCGCGCGAATCAAGCAGTTCAAGCGTCGTTGCCCCCATCATCGTGGGCACCGCCAGGAAGAAGCTGAACTCGGCAGCCGTGCGCCGCTCGATCCCCATCGCCAGGGCTCCCATGATCGTGGCGCCGGACCGGCTCACGCCCGGCACCATCGCGAGACACTGCGCGAGGCCGACGCCAAGGCACTGCTTCGCCGGCAGCTCCGCCACACCGGTGAGCGGCCCAGGCTTGGCGATCCTCTCGATCGCGAGGATCGCGATGCCTCCCAGGATCAGCGCGTAACCGACCACGACAGGCGCACCCAGCAGGATGTCGATGTAGCTCTTGAGCAGCACGCCGAGCACCGCCGAAGGCAGGAAGGCAAGCAGCACATTGCGCACGAACCTGATGCTGACCGGATTGAGCACCAGCAAGCCCGCCCCGACAGCCCAGAACGTGCGCCAGAACTGCACGACCACAGCGAGGATCGCGCCCAACTGGATGACAATGTTGAACACCTTCCAGGTCTCGGCATTGTAGCCGAAAAGCTCTGTCGCGAGGATCAGGTGACCCGTGGACGAGACCGGAAGGAACTCTGTGAGGCCCTCGACGATACCGAGGAGAATGGCGGTGAGGGTAAGGTTCATCGCTGCACAGACATGCCGCCGCGCCCCACCAAGTCAACTCCACAAATGCGGCAGTGCACAATAATGCTGTCGGCAACCCGCTCTCACAGCGAAGAGCAGGTTGCCGCAGTCACTCTCTTACCAGATGCGAACGCGCTCGGCAGGCGGCAGGTAAAGCGCATCGCCGGGCTTCACATCAAAGGCGCGGTACCATTCGTCAAAGTTGCGCACGACACCGTTGACCCGAACGTCGTTAGGGGAGTGCGGGTCAGTGATGAGATACTGGCGGGCCTGCTGGTCGCGGATCTTCTGGCGCCAGACCTGCGCCCAGGCCATGAAGAAGCGCTGGTCTCCGGTCGTGCCGTTGATGACCGGCGCCTCCTTGCCGTTCAGCGAGAGCTTGTAGGCCCGGTAAGCAAGGCTGAGCCCGCCGACATCGCCGATGTTCTCACCCATCGTCAGGCCGCCATTGACGCAAGTCTTGCCCTCGTCGAACGGACAGAAGTTCTCATACTGCGCGGCAAGCTTATCCTGGAGTTTCTGGAAGTTGGCCTTGTCCTGGGGCGTCCACCAGTCCCGCAGGTTGCCTTCCCCGTCCGACTTCGCGCCCTGATCGTCAAAGCCGTGGCCCATCTCGTGACCGATCACGGCACCGATCGCACCATAGTTGACGGCGGGATCAGCCGAGAGATTGAAGAATGGCGGCTGCAGAATCGCGGCGGGGAACACGATCTCGTTCATTGGCGGATTGTAGTAGGCGTTGACCGTCTGGGGCAGCATGAACCACTCCTTGCGGTCCACCGGCTTGCCGATGCGCCGCATCTGATCCTCCTGCTGCCACGCCGCCGCTGCCAGGGCATTGCCAAGTGCGTCGTCCGCCGAAACCTGCAAGCCCTCGTAGATCTTGTACTCCTCAGGCGCACCGATCTTGGTGACGAAGGAGTCGAGCTTGGCCTGTGCTTCCTTGCGCGTATCAGCACTCATCCAGGCGAGATCCTGGAGGTTTGCCGCCATTGCCTTACGCAAGTTGGCAACCAGATCCTCCATCGCCGCCTTCTCTTCGGGCGGATAGTACCGGGCGGCGTAGATCTTGCCGAGCTGTTCGCCGAGTTGGTCTTCGACCGCAGAGATGCCACGCTTCCAACGCGGGCGCTGCTCGGGCTGTCCGCTCAGGACTTTGCCGTAGAAATCGAAGTTGGCTTCATCGATCTCCTTCGGCAAGAACGAAGCATGCCCCATCACGAAGCGAGCCGCCAGCCATGCCTGCCAGGTGGCGGGAGGAACGTCCTGAACAAGCTTCATGGTGGCGGGTAGCCCCCCACCGAACAGCGTTGCGGCCTTGGCAGCGTCGATGCCAGCTTCCTTAAGCTCATCGGCGGTGGGCGGCATCTGGTAGCCGATCACGTAGTCCGGTGCGACGCCAAGCGACTGGAAGAACGCAGACATCTGGCTGGGCTGGGCAAGCGCCTCGGCTTCCTGGCGCGAGAGCTTGTTGTACGTGAGATCGCGATTGCGCTGCGCGGCGCGATCCCACTTCGCCTGCGCCATGCGGGTCTCCAGCGCGAGGACGGACTTCGCCGCTGCCGCCGGATCGGCATAGTTCAGCTTCCCGAGAACGAGCGTCAGGTAATCCAGATACTTGGTGCGTATCGTCTGCGATTGCTCGTCCTGCTTCAGGTAGTAGTCCCGGTCGGGCAGGCCGAGACCGCCCTGCTTCAGGTAAAGCGCGTAGATCCCGCTCTGCTTTGAATCCGCGTCCACTTCCACTTCGAGGGGCGATGCGTAACCCGGCTGCGCGAACAGCGACATCAGCTTCATCGGCGTGTCGGCCGCGTATATCTTCGCGAAGTGCGGCTGAAGGGGGGCCAGCCCCTTGGCATTGATCGTCTCGACGTCTGTGAAGGCCTTGTAGGCATTGGCCAGCCGCGCCTCTTGGGTGCCGGCTGCCGGCCTAGCCGCGGTCAGTTCGTCCAGAATCATGCGCGTGCGTTCGACGGAAAGATCGTCCAGGATGATGAAGGAACCGAAGCGGGCCTTGTCAGACGGAATTTCCGTCTCGGCCAGCCACTTGCCGTTGACGTACTGGTTGAAGTCATCGCCAGGCTTGGCGCTGTTGTCGACGTAGCGCGTCTGGACTCCGAACGCACCCCAATCGCCTTCGGGCTTCTCCGTTCTGGCCCCGGCCTGCTGCGGAGTGGGAGCTTGTTGCGCCAGCAGCGGCGCAGAAGTCATAGCGACAGCCGAAAGCGAGGCGGCTGCAAGAAGCGATGAAAAGCGAATAGCCAAGACCTGGGTCCTTCTTTTCAAGAAGAGCAACAAAGTGCGCAGTACGTGAGGCCAAAGGCTCACGTGGGATAGATGTCATCTAAGCGTAATGGCCTGACAATCCAGTCCCTCGCTTGCGCCACGTGGCGCAAGCTTCACGCTCAAGCAGGTGGCTGGGGCGCCTCGAACTGGAGCGCGGCGAGGCGGGCGTACAGTCCGCTGGCTCGGCTGAGCTGCTCATGCGAACCTTCCTCGACAATACGCCCTTCATCCATGACGATGATGCGATCGGCCTTGCGCACGGTGGCGAGGCGGTGCGCGATCACCAGCGTGGTGCGGTTCTCCATTAGTCGCTCCAGCGCGTCCTGCACCAGTCGCTCGCTTTCCGCGTCCAGCGCGCTCGTCGCCTCGTCCAGCAGCAGGATCGGCGCATCGCGCAGAATGGCACGCGCGATCGCCACGCGCTGCCGCTGGCCGCCGGACAGACGGGCGCCGCCTTCTCCCAGGAAGGTATCGAGGCCCTGCGGCAAGTCGCGCAAGAACCGTTCAGCGTTCGCCGCGCGCGCAGCTTCCCAGATGGCGTCGTCGCTGGCGCCCCACTCGCCATAACGCAAATTGTCGCGTGCGCTGGCGGCGAAGAGGACGCCCTCCTGAGGCACCAGCGCCATGCGGCGGCGGATGTCGGCGGGGTCGGCCGAGGTCAGCGGCACGCCGTCGATCTTGATCGTGCCGCTTTGCGGATCGTAGAACCGCTCGGCCAGCAGGAATAGCGTCGACTTTCCCGCGCCCGAGGGGCCGACGATTGCCACCGTCTCCCCCGGCTCGACCATCAGCGAAAACTCGCGGACCGAGGCCTGCTGCGGACGAGCCGGATAGCGGAAGGTCACGCGTTCGAAGGAGAGCTGTCCGCGCGGTGGCTGCGGCAATGCCTGTGGGCGCGGCGGTGGCGCGATAACCGGGCGCTCATCCAGCAGTTCGGCCAAGCGGCTTGCGGCACCGGCGCCGCGGACCAGATCGCCATAGACTTCGGTCAAGGAACCGAACGCACCCGCCACGATCCCGCCGGTCACCACGAAGGCGGCGATGGTGCCGCCGGTAATCGTGCCGTTCGCGACATCGATCGCGCCCCGCCACATCAGCAGCGTGATCGAGCCGAAGATGAGGAACATGATGACCGCCGTCATGATCGCGCGGATCATGATCCGCCGTTTGGCGGTATCGAAGGTGCGTTCAACCGCCGTACCGAAGCGCCCCGCTTCCCGCCCTTCCTGGTTGAACGCCTGAACGATACGCAGAGCGCCAAGCACTTCCGATACCAGCGCGCCGATGTCCGCCACGCGATCCTGGCTGGTGCGCGACACCACCCGCAGCCGCCGTCCAAAGAAGGCGATCGGCAGGATGACGACGGGGATGGCAACGATCAGTCCCAAAGTCAGTCGCGGTGCTAGGGCGAAAAGGTAAATCACGCCTCCCACTGCCATGATCGCGTTACGCAATGCGACAGACACGGTAGAGCCCACGACCTGTTCGACGATGGCCGTGTCGGAGGTCAGCCGCGATGAGATTTCCTTGGGGCTATTCTCCTCGAAGAAGCTGGGCGACAGGCGCAGGAGGTTCGACTGCACTGCCAGGCGCAGGTCGGCCACGACGCGCTCGGCCAGCCACGAAACGCTGTAGAAGCGCACCGCAGTTCCGATCGCCAGCACCGCGACGATCAGCAGCAGGTACTGGAACCAGCGCCCGATATCCTCCGCCCCGCCGCCTTCCGTAAAGCCGCGATCAATAACGAGACGAAAGCCTGCCGGGATCGCCAAAGTCGCGCTAGCCGTGACGATGAGGGCGAGACCCGCGGTCACGAGGCGGCCGGGATACCGAAGCAACTGGCGCCAGACCATTACGAGCGGAGACAAGCTGCGACGGCGCGGCTCGTTGTCGGACAGGTTCGATGTTTCGCCCAGCGGGGGCGCGGTCTTGCCGGCGGCGGCTCTCATGCGGAGGCGCTTACAACCGCCTGGAGGCAAGGGGAAGCCCCGCTTCTAAGGCAGATGCTCTCGACAGTCCGGCGCGGCCCACGACGTCTTGCGCGTATGCCGCGTTGCACAATTTAGAAATCATCACCACACTAGAACGATATCGTGGCCGCGTGTCTCGGCCAAGGAGATCTGTGCCGTGCTTTATAATGCCTACGAACTTCAGCGCACTATGCTCAGCGGTGCTGCCGCCTGGGCATCCATCGGCTCCGAAGTTCTATCCAATCCGGCACTACCGGTGGGGTACTTCGGCTTTGGCCCCGTGATGGCTTCCGCTCTCGATGTGTTCGCACATGCAGCGTCCCCCCGTGGCAAGCCCACCTTCGACATCGAAGAGGTAGCTGTGGATGGACGCACGTACGCTGTCACGGAATCGATCGTTCTGCACCGACCATTCGGCAATCTGCTTCGGTTCGAGCACGAGGGATTGGCAGAGGACGCGCCGAACCTGCTGATCGTCGCTCCGATGAGCGGGCACTTTGCCACCCTGCTGCGCGGCACCGTGGCCCGCATGGTGGAATCGAGCCGCGTCTACATCACCGATTGGGCCGATGCGAAGATGGTGCCGATCGAAGCCGGGGTTTTCGACCTCGACGACTACATCGATTACGTCATCGGCTTTCTCGAGCACATCGGCCCCGGCACGCACGTGTTGGCGGTGTGCCAGCCCTCCGTACCCGCTATCGCTGCGACAGCCGTGATGTCGTCAAATGACAATCCTTGCCGCCCTGCCACTCTCACCATGATGGGTGGACCGGTCGATACGCGCGAGGCGCCCACAAGCGTCAATGACCTCGCGATGCAGCAACCCCTGAGCTGGTTCGAGAACAACGTCATCGCGACGGTGCCACTGACTTATCCCGGAGCCGGACGTAAGGTCTATCCAGGGTTTCTGCAGCTTGCAGGATTTATGTCGATGAACCTTGGCTCCCATCTCAGGAGTCACTGGGCCATGTTCAAGCACCTTGTTGCGGGTGATGGCGACAGCGCAGACGCAAGCAAAGCCTTCTACGACGAGTATCGCTCCGTCTGTGACCTTACCGCCGATTTCTACCTCCAAACGATCGAGCACGTGTTCCAGCGGCATTCCCTGCCAAAGGGCGAGTTCGTCCACCGGGGGCAGCGAATCGATCTGGGAGCTATCAAGGATACCGCACTCCTCGCGATCGAGGGCGAGAAGGACGACATCTCCGGCATCGGCCAGACTCGCGCAGCCCTGCACTTGGCGACCCACCTCCCGGAATCGCGCAAGAAGTATCACCTCGCGCAGGACGTGGGGCATTATGGCATCTTCAATGGCAGCAAGTGGCGCAATCGGATCGCGCCCGTGCTGGAGGAGTGGATTGCGGCTCACAGCAAAGCGAGGGTGAAGGCTGCCTGACCATGCACGCTGCGCCCTTCGTCGCAAAATCAAACACTTCAGGATGTCAGCGCGACAAGCTGTGGTGGCGAACATCGGAAATCGCCGCTAGTCTGTCGCTATGAACGACGTGCTGGGTAGACGAGATGTCCTGAGAGGTACTGTGGCTTTGGGCGCGGGGCTGGCAGCCTCAGGCTGGGCGGCGCCCGGCTGGGCGCAGTCGGCCCAACCCACTGCCTCGATCGCTGCACCGGACGCCCGTCCCCTTGTACCCGCCGGCACCGCGCCGGTCAGCCAGGCATCGGCGTCACCGGTGGGAACGCCCGAGTACAGCCGCCGCATCCTGGCGGCGGCCAAAACGCAGGCAGAGCGGGTGGGCACCAAGCTTTGGCGCACCGACGTGGTTGGCATCGCAGACTTCTCGCGACCCTCCTGGGAGCCGCGACTGCACTTCGCCAATCTGGAGAACGGAACTGTCCGGTCCTTCCTGCTGGCCCACGGCAAGGGCTCCGATCGGAACCACAGCGGTTGGCTGCAGAACTTCTCCGACCTTCCAGGATCGGAGGCCACCTCGCGCGGAGCCTATCTCACCTGCGAGTGGTACAGCGGCAAGTACGGCACCTCGATCCGCCTCGTCGGCCTCGATCAAGACAACGCAACCGCGCTGCAACGCGCGATCGTCATGCACTCCGCATGGTACGTGGACACTGCAATGATCGACAAGTGGGGCAAGATCGGCAGGAGTGAAGGCTGTTTCGCCATGAGCCAGCCCGACTTCAGAGAAGCTCTGTGGCACTTGTCCGGCGGCCGCCTGCTTTTCGCCGACCGTGTTGCCTGAGGTGTCGCACCGCTGACGGCATCGACACCGCCTTAAGCCGGTGTTACGCAGCAGACATGGGATCATCACTGAGCGGGGCCAAGCTGGCCGAACCTACGGACGCGCGTCAAGTACGGTCGCGAAAGTCCCTGCACGGGGCTTTGCTGGCGCTGCTGGAAGAGAAGGCGTTCGACCAACTCACCATCCGCGAGATCAGCGGCCGTGCGGGCACCGGCTACGCCACGTTCTTCCGCCACTACGAAACCAAGGAAGCGCTGCTGGGCGATGTCGCTTCGGAGGAAATCGCAGGCTTGCTGGCGATGTCAGTGCCGATCCTGCGCGAGGCCAACAGCTATGAGTCCACGCTGGCGCTGTGCCGCTACGTCGGTGAGCACCGCAAGCTGTGGTCTGCACTGCTTGCAGGTGGAGCGGCCGGAATCGTGCGGAACGAATTCATCCGCCAGGCGCGTGCGCTACCCAGCGAGCTGCAGCGCCCGGTCGGCTGGCTGCCGCATGATCTAGGGGTTGTCCATGGCACCGGCTCCCTGATCGACGCGCTCGCGTGGTGGCTTACCGTGGGGGACGCGTATTCGTCCGAGGAGTTCGCGGGGATCGCCCACCGCCTGATCATCGCTCCTCTCGTGGGAGACTCCAAGGTGCGGTCCTGAGCGGTTTCGCGCTATACGCGAGCTCAGGCGGCGGCAGGTTGGCCGCCTTGATCCGGCCTATGTCGTAGCCGATGCTGCACGATAATGCTCCTCAAGAGGACGATAGTCTTCTGTCCGGCGCCGACTGGCCGACGTTCGGCTGGGCCGACGATGTGCGCCCTGCCCTCGCCCTTGCAGTGGCGGCGAACAGACCGGCCGCGCTGGCGACACTCTACAAAGTCGAAGGCAGCGCGCCGCGGGGGCCCGGCGCACAGATGCTGTTCGTCGGCAACTCGGCCAGTGGCTACTTCTCGGGCGATTGCATCGAAGGAGACGTCGCCGGCCATGCACGGCAAGTGCTCGCCGATGGTCAACCGCAGCGGCTGCACTACGGCATGGGCAGCCCGTGGATCGATATCCGTTTGCGCTGCGGAGGCGCGTTGCACGTGTTGGTGGAACGCGTGCTTCCAGGCACCGCAGCGGCGACAGACCTGATCGCGAAGGCGCAGGCAAGGCAGGTCTGCACATGGCGCAGCGACGGCCGGGCGCAAGACGTGATTGGGGGTGAGGCGCCCTTGCTCTCGTTCTCGGAAGAGCCTTTCAGCCTTTCCCGGCGCTACGATCCGTCACGGCGTCTCATCGTAACAGGTGGGGACCCCGGCGCACTTGCCTTGGCTCGACTGGCGAGCGAAGCCGGCTTCGAGACGGTTCTGGTCCGCCCCGGCGGCCCGCACACCCCTCCCCCTTTCCCGGTCGCACAGTACCTGCGCGAACCGGTCAATGCCGCTCTGGAACAACTCGGACTCGATCGCTGGACCGCTTACGTTGGAGCCACGCATGAGGACGAGCACGATCTCGGCGGCTGCCTCGCGGCGCTGCGTGGCAGGGCCGGCTACGTCGCAATGATCGGCGCCAGGTCGCGCGCGCATGGCCGGTTGGCTGCACTCGAAGCGGCCGGTGCGACCAGCGAAGAACTGGAGCGCCTGCGGCTTTCGCCGGGCATTCCGGGCCTGGGCAAAGCACCATGGGAGGTTGCGACAGGCATTCTCGCGGAAGTAATGCAAAGCCTCAATCCGGCGCGTGAGCGGGCATGAGGCTGGCTGCGGTGGTACTCGCTGCCGGCTCGGGGCGGCGCTTCGGCAGCGACAAGCTTTCCGCATCGTTCCAGCATGAACCGCTAGTCTTCCATGCAATCCGGGCTGCTCGCGCCGCTCCGGTGGGACGAGTGATCGTTGTAGCTCACCCGGCGCTCGACCTCGGATCATGGCCAGATAAGCCCTGCACCGAAGTTATCCGCCTTGCGAGCAGCGCCCTCTCCGATTCACTTCGCGCCGGGGTGTGTGCCAGTGGCGATGTGGATGGGCTCTTCGTCTTCCTCGGCGATATGCCGCTAGTACCGCACGATATCGCCGGGCGCTTGGCCGAGCGGCTGGGCGATCACTACGCCGTCATGCCAAGCCATGATGGACGGCCAGGCCATCCCGTGCTGCTGTCGCAGCGCGCGTTTGCCGACGTGCTCAAGCTCAAAGGCGATGCCGGCGCTGGCAAGCTGCTGCGCGGGAGGGACGACGTAGTATTTGAGGACTGTCCAGATCCGCTTGTTCATCTGGACGTGGACCGCCCCGATGATCTCGGTTGGCTGGCGAGCCATGGTCGGGAACGCGAATAGAACGAGACCGTGCGCCAAGGACCAACGGCGGACGCTGGATCTGGAGCGGCACTCACTCGCGTGCAGCAAGCGCTTCAAGAGCCCTCAGGCGGTCGCACGCTTCGTCGAGGTGTCCGCGAGCATCGGCAATGGCCTCGCGCAACTGGTCCTCGCGCGGCTCATCGCCGCCGAGGGTGCCGTGCAGGAACAGGCGCACGCCGAAGCGGGTTTGACGCTGTACAGCTCCCATATCGAGGGTCGCACCCCACGCGGCGCTGTTCGCGGGACCAGCAACGATCAGGTTCAGGAATGCCTGCGCAGCCTCCTCCGCTCGTGATGGATCGAGATTTATGCGGCGGGCAAACAAGTCCGCCAAATACTCGAGGGTCGGCGCGGTCCCCAGTCGCACGTTCTCGACGCTGATCTCCGGCGTGCGGACCGATTCCGCGTTCGTAAGCCGCAAGAGTCGCAAGCCGGCGGGGCTGAGCACATTGGCAACCAGTGCGTCGCCTATCCCCACCAGGGTTCGCTCAAGATCCACTTCTTCCAGTGCCCGAAGTCGCTCCACCGGCACGATCCACTCGTCGATGGCGCGCGACAGCGCGGCCTTGAACAGGCGAGTCTTGTCCCCGTAGCGGGCGTACACGGTGCGTTTCGCCATGCCGGCCGACGCGGTGATGGCTTCGATACTCGTCCCCTCGAAGCCCTTCTCGAGAAACAGATCGAGTGCTTTATCGAGCAGCGCCTCGTTGCTGAGTGAAGGACGTCCAGGGCGTCGTCGCCTCGACTGCTTTAGCGCGGTTTGATCCTTCAGGTCTCCCCAGCACTCTACCGCCAGACTGTTCTCAACAACATGCGCCATCGTATCGGGCAGGCTAGCCGATACCCTCGAAGGGGGCAAACACGTTTGAAACGCTTTCGGTGGAAATCATGGTTCATTAGCCGCTTTTGCTGAGTGACATAACCGGGTCGCAGTGATATTGAAACGGTCAAGGTGACAATTGCGGCAGAATGTGGTCGGATAGATCACCACCTCAAGTC
Source organism: Novosphingobium kalidii (assembly GCF_040534015.1). NCBI lineage: Bacteria > Pseudomonadati > Pseudomonadota > Alphaproteobacteria > Sphingomonadales > Sphingomonadaceae > Novosphingobium > Novosphingobium kalidii. The sequence goes on along the minus strand of NZ_JBEWLY010000013.1, from coordinate 125,382 downwards.
GGGAGAACGCGAGGATGGCACTGAACACGACACCACTCGCTCCGCGAGTCGGATCGGAGCTGAAGATTGGTAAGGTGGAGCTTCTTGGCGGCGCCTATGCCGAAGACATCCGGACGCTTTTGGTAGAACGTGGCGCGCTCGTGATCCGTGGCCTGTATCTCGAAGATGAAGAATTGCGAGAAGCGGCCCGCACCCTTGGCGATCTGCGTATCGGCTCGGCCAAGCGAGGCGCGGACGGCAAGGTTCTGAACGAGGGCGATGGCGGCGTGCTCAAGGTCAGCCTCGACCCGAAGGTGAACCCCGACTACGCGCGCTTCCTGTTCGGCAATCTGCTCTGGCACATGGACGGCACGTATGAGCCGGTGCCGCCATTCGCTACGCTGTTCACGCCTCATCGCCTCTCGGCGCAAGGCGGAGACACTATGTTCGCCAGCACGTACGCCGCCTACGAGGATCTGCCGACAGACGAGCAGGCTTATCTCGACACGTTGCGCGTGGTCCACACGATGCAAGCGGCCCTGTTTCCCGCCAAGCGCAACTGCACTCCCGAAGAGTTCGCGGTGTGGTCGAGCTACCCGCAGCGCTCGCACCCACTTGTCTGGCAGCACAAGTCCGGTCGCAATTCGCTCGTGCTCAGCACCTCGGCAGCATACGTCGAGGGCATGCACGCGGCAGAGAGCCACGATCTGCTCCAGCGCCTCATGATCCACACGACGCAGGACAAGTACACCTATCGCCACAAGTGGCGCGAAGGCGACCTGGCGATCTGGGACAATACCGGCGTCATGCATCGTGCCATGCCCTTCGAGGAGGGCAGCAGGCGCGAATTCCACCGCTGCACCCTGAACGGCGAAGAGCCAATCACCGCACCTGCAGGCCAATTGACCCGTCAACAGGCCGAGAGCGCCTGACACCGGGTTCCGCGAGAGGAGAGACATATGCAAGTGGGCGTTCACCTGGGCTACCAGAACCTGCACGGCCTTCCCGACTACGAGTTCTTCCGCAAGGAAACGCAACTGGCGGTCGAGGCGGAAGCCATGGGCTTCGACTTTGCGGCCATGGTCGAGCATCACTTCACAGATTATGCCGCATGCCCCGATCCGTTGCAGGCGCTGAGCTACGTGGCAGCCAAGACCAAGACGATCAAGCTGATGCCAGCCGCCGTTATCCTGCCCTGGAACGATCCGCTGCGCGTGGTCGAGAAGACGGCGATGCTGGACGCCTTGTGCGAGGGGCGCCTCTACCTGGGAATGGGCCGAGGAGCCGCGAGGCGCGAGTTCGACAAGTTCGGCGTCTCCCTACACGACTCACGCGAAATGTTCGACGAAGCGGCGGTCATCATCATGGACGGCCTCGAGCGCGGGTATGTCGAGGCGGACACCAAATGGTACAAGCAGCCTCGCGCTGAAATCCGGCCGAGGCCGCAAGGGTGGAGCCGCGAGCGCTGCGTGATGGTGTCCATGTCGCCTTCGTCGTGCGAAGTGGCGGCGGACTATGGCCTGAAAGCGCTGCGCTTCAGCCAAGGCGACTGGTCGAAGGCGATGCCCGAGATCGATAAATACCGCACCACGTTCCGCGAGAAACACGGCAAAGCCGCGCCGCCCTTCATCATCTCTGATTTCATAGTCTGCTTCGCGGACAGAGCGAAGGTAACCGCTTACACCGACAAGTACTTTGCCGCGCAGTTCCTGCAGGTCGCCAACCACTACGAGTTCATGAGCTCGCACTTCAAGGAACTGCCGAGCTACGCCACTTACGCCTACATGGGTGACATGGCGGCCGCCCGCGGCGGGCCTGACAAGGCCTACAAAGACTATGTCGACGGCAACCTGATCGGCACACCCGAGGAGCTTTACGACAAGCATCTCATGCGCAAGTCGATGGTCGGCGATTACGAGATTATCGCCAACTTCAGCTTCGGCGGAATGCCTTACGAGGACGTCTACGAGCAGATGAAACTTTTTGCCGACAAGGTCATGCCCCGGCTCAAGGCTGAAGAGCCGGTACCGGCCTGAGGAGCAGCCCGGCCCGCGAAGTTGACACGGGACCACAGAAAACAACGAACTGGAGGGAGAGCATGACGGAGATCTCGGGCCGCACCGCAGTGGTCACCGGCGGAGGCAGCGGCATCGGCATGGGCCTCGCCAAAGCTCTTGCACGTGAAGGTGCGCGCGTCGCCGTTGCCGACATCATGCCCAGCAACGCGCAAAAGGTCGTTGACGGGATCCGGTCCCAGGGCGGTGAGGCCATCGCCGTCGACTGCGACGTGTGCGAGCGCTCGGCCATCGGCGCCATGCGCGATGCGGTGCACGCGGCTTACGGCCCCGTACAACTCCTTTTCGCCAATGCCGGGGCGACGTCATTCGACCAGCTGATGGAGATGTCTGACGAAGACGTGGACTGGATCCTGCAGGTCAACCTGCACGGCGTCATGAACACGACCCGCGCCTTCCTGCCCGACATGATAGCGGCGCGCGAGGGGCACGTCTGCGCCACGGCCTCGATGGCGGGACTGCTGCCGGGCTGGATACCCGAGCATGCTCCCTATTCGGCTGCGAAGGCGGGCATCATCGGACTGATGATGAACCTGTCCCTCGAACTGACCGAGTACAACATCCACACCACCTCCTACTGCCCCGGCGGGGTCGCCACCGGGATGAAGGCCAACAACTCGCGCTATCGCCCGCTGCGGTTCGGTGGTCCCACCGAGGGTATGGTGCACGTGAGCGAAGCCTCGGCCGTGGCGCACGCCCACGACTTCTACACACCCGACGCAATCGCCCCGATGGTGCTCGATGCTGTGCGGCACGATCGCGCGTTCGTGTTCGATCATCCCGATCAGCGCGAGCAATTCCGACGCACCTATTCTGGCGTTGTGGAAGCATGCTATGATGCAGCGGATCAGTGGCACCGCGATCACGGGACGCCGGGAGCGAATCCGCATGGCGCGATGCTGCTTGAGATCGAAAAATAAGAAGAATAACCAGAGGATGCATCCATGAGTGACCTGAACATCCGTCCGCTCATCGAAGGTCGCGACTTTGGCGTACGCCTAAGCGGCATCACATTCGAACAGACCAGCGATCCCGAAATCCGCACACAGGTGAATGCGCTGTTCGAGCGGCACGGCATGATCATGTTCGAAGATGTCGAGGCATCCGCGCGGATGCACGTGGCGCTTTCGGATATCTTCGGGCCCATGAAGGATCATCCGAGCAAGGCAGTGCCCCGCGTCGACCAGGATACGATGCCCGGCGTCATCGACATGACCTGCAAGCCCTATCCCGAGGGGCGCATCGAGATCGAGGGGAAGGAAGTCACGCAGTGGCTGCCCTGGCATTTCGATCATGCCTACAACAACGAGCTCAACCGCGCCGGCGTTCTGCGCGCACTAGACATTCCGCCTGAGGGTGGGCTGACTGGCTTCGTCGACGGAATCGAGCTGTACGAGACGCTCTCCCCCAAACTGCGTAAGCAGATCGAGGGGCGCAACATCCTCTACCGCATGAACGTGATCATGAAGGACTTCCACTTCGGCGCGCCTGACAGCTACAAGTGCTTGGCTGAAAACCCGCACACGCATGCAGTGATGGAGGCAGCGCGCGACGTACCCCGCGCCGTCCACCCCGCCGTGTGGACGCGCGAAAGCGGAGAAAAGGTGCTCCATGTGTCGCCCTGGATGGCCGAGGGTATCGAGGGCGATGAAACGCCAGAAGGGAATGCTCTTCTTGAGGAGGTCAGCCGCGAGGTCTTCGCGCGTGCCAAAGCGCTATCCTACTGGCATGCATGGAAGCCGACCGACATGTTGATCTGGGATAACTGGCGAGTGCTCCACGCCGTCAGCGGTCACGATCCGCAGTACAGTCGCCGCATGCAGCGCACCACGATCAAGGGCGACTACGGCCTCGGCTACTTCGAAGGCGGCGCGTCGAGCGACAACAAAATCCTTGAGCGCACCTACTGACTGCGATGATCCTGGTCATCGCGACGGTTCGCGTCGTGCCCCGCCTTCACGTCGAGTACGAAGCGGCACTGGCCGACATCATGCCGAAAGTACGCGCGGCGAACCCCGGCATTCTCTTCTATCATGCGGGCCGGTGCCGCGAGGAAGAGAATATCTACCGCATTATCGAAGCCTACGCTGACCGCGCTGCCATGGATCGCCACATCAGCAGCGCCAGCCTGCAGACGTCGCTAGCCACGCTCAAGCCGATCATTGCCGATATCGAAATCAAGTTGCACGATGTCGTAGCTTGAGGCTGCTGGTCAGGCCCGCCCGGTCGTATTGGCCAGAAACGAGGGGTCGATGCCCTCCGCTCGCCATGTCGCGGCCCAGCGCCCCTCGGCCGGAGTATCGAACACGACGCTGCGATGCCCGGTGGCCGCATACCAGCCATGCTGGCGCATTTCTCCCTCAAGCTGCCCGCTCCCCCAACCCGCATAGCCGAGCGCGATCAGCCACTGCTTGGGCCCTCTTCCCTCGGCAATCGCGCGCAGAACGTCCAACGAGGCCGACAAGGCGCAGAGCGGGTCGACCGCGATCGTGTCCTGGCCGCCCCAGTCGGTCGAATGGAGCACAAAGCCGCGGCCGGGCTCCACGGGGCCGCCATGCAGAACCTCGCGGTCAGGAGCGTCACCGGGATCAATGCCGACTTCCTCCAGCACCTCGTGAAAGCGCACCCCCTCGCGCACATGACCGATGCCAATCCCCAGCGCCCCATGCTGGTCATGCACGCAGATGACGTTGACTGATCGTTCAAAGCGCGGGTCGAACATGCCTGGCATTGCAAGCAGCAGTCTTCCCGACAGGTAAAGTTCCTCTGTCACCGCGCGAATGTAGGCCATTGTGGGCGCAGAGCAAGGCGGCCGGGCGGGAAGACGGCTCCGCTCGCCGCCATCGCACATCGAGGGTTTTCTCTGTCGGAAGCGCAGCTTATGCCGGCTCGCCCTTTACGGAGATTGCCGCCGCATGACCATGCTGTTCGATCCGCCCGCCACCCCTGCCGTGCCCGTGATCCGGGGAGACAGCCTCTTCCCGGTCCGCCGCATCTTCTGCGTCGGCCGCAACTATGAGGCCCACGCACGGGAGATGGGCTTCGCACCGGAACGCGAAGCGCCGATCTGGTTCACCAAGTCACCCGCCGCACTCTGCGCTGCCGGTGGAATGATCCCTTACCCCCCGGGCACACGGAACTGCCACTATGAAATGGAGTTCGTGGTGGCGATCGCCGGCTCCGGCTTCCGCGTGGATGCGGCTGACGCCATGGCGCTAGTCTTCGGATATGCTTGCGGGCTCGACCTTACACGGCGCGATCTTCAGAATGCCGCCAAGGCAAAGGGCTTCCCCTGGGACACCGGCAAGGACTTCGAGAATGCCGCAGTGATCGGCCCCATCACCCGAGCAGCCGACTTCGGCATACCCGCGGCCCAGCGGATCTGGCTCAAGCAGAATGGCACGATCAGGCAGGACGCGGTGCTTTCGGACATGATCTGGAGCGTGGCTGAACTGGTCGCCGATCTCTCAGGCATGTACCATCTGGCGCCAGGAGACCTCATCTACACCGGCACTCCCGCCGGGGTAGGCCCCATTGCGCCCAAAGACCTGCTGGAAAGCGGGATCGATGGTCTGGCGCCCATCAGCCTGCGGGTGGGCGAGCCGGAGTAGGCTACGCAGCCACCGGTGCTGTCTCTCGACCGCACCGCAATTCCCGTCAGTGTACGACAACTTAGATCGCCGGAGCGGCCCCGGCGCGTTGCCGGTTAGCCGGGATAAGGTGCTGCCTTCAGCAGACCTGCAAGGTGCGCCGCATTCGATGCGACCATCCCGGCGGTCTTCGTCACCTTGTCGGGCGTGCTGGGCAGATCCTTGAAGTCGGTCGAGCTCATAGCTTCGCCCACCCAGTAGCACGCAGCGACGGCAGGGATGGTCCAGCCAACATCATTCAGCGCCTGGAACAGCTGCGCCGAAGAGACGTGCGCTCCATCCTCATTGCCAACGATCGCGGTAACTGCAACCTTGCCGTAACTGGGCATGCGCCCTTGGTCGTCGGTTTCGGAGATGAAGGCGTCCATCCGCTCCAGCACGCGCTTGGCGACGCTACCAAGCTGACCCAGCCAGATCGGCCCGCCAAAGATCAGGATGTCGTGCGCCAGTATCTTTTCCCGCAAGGCGGGCCAATCGTCGCCCAGCCCTTCATCGGATGTTACGCCGGGCTTGATGTCGAGCGCAGCTACACGCACGGTCTCTGTCACCTCAACCCCATGTTTGGCGAAGGCGTCCTCCAGCACTGCGACCATCGCATCGGTCGACGACGCCTCGCTGGTGTCGGCTTTCAGCGTGCAGTTCAGCGCGATGGCTCTGAGCGGCATGGTTCTCTCCTTGTTCGATGGTACGGGTGCGCCCCGTTCGCGCAAGAAACGCCGGAGCCACACCTTGGTGCCGTTGCCCGCGGGTACAAGGCCCGCGGGCAGGCATCCTAGAACATCCAGTTGATCGCCAGGCAGGCTGCGACCCCCACGACGATGTTCATGGGCAGACCAACCTTCACGAAGTCGGTAAAGCGATAATTCGCCGCGCCGTAGACCAGGGTGTTCGTCTGATAGCCGATGGGGGTTGCGAAGCTTGCGCTTGCGCCGAACATGATGGCGACGATCAGCGGCCTTGGGTCGGACCCCATCGCCTCGCTGAGCCCCACCACCAGCGGAGTCATGATCACGGCCACCGCGTTGTTCGTCACAGTCTCTGTCAATGCGCTCGTCAGCGCGTATATCGCGAACAACAGAACCAGCGGCGAGGCGTAAGCCAGCGCTGGCCGCATCGCATCCACGATGAGCTGAACCGTGCCCGCCGCTTGCAACCCGGCGCCGAAGGCAAGCATGCCGAAGATGAGCACGAGCGTATTACCGTCGATCGCGCTCCAGGCTTCCTCCGGTTCAATACAGCGCGTAATCAGCACCACCGCCACGCCCACCAGAGCCATCGCTTCGATGGGTAAGTTGAACAAGGCTGCGCCCACCACCACGAAACCGAGCACGGCCGCAGCAATCGGCGCCTTCTGCCGCTTGAACGCTCGCGCCGGCGCTTCGGCGACTTGCGCCAGACCGATGTTGCTTGAAAGCGCGGTTGCAGCGTCCTCCCCTGCTGCGATGAGCAGGCGGTCCGCTGCCCGCACCCGGACGTTCGCAAGGTCCGGCCCTGGCAAGTGCCGCGGGCGTGATATGCCGAGCACTCTGACGCGTAACCGAGACAGCATCGGGATATCCGCAAGACGGCGCCCGATCACGGGATGCGATGGCGAGATAACCGCCTCCACCAGGCGAGCATCCTCGGGCCGGTCGGATCCTGCGGTGGGAATTCCCCCGCCGATGCCGGTCAGCCCCACGCGGAAGTCCAGCTCTTCAGCAAGGGACGCCAGTTCGGCCGGGCTCGCTGCCACGATGAGCTGGTCGCCCGCCTGCAACTCGACCTCCTCGAGCCTTTTACGCAAAGTGGTGGTGCCACGGCGGATCGCGGTGACTTGCACGCCTTGTCGGCGACTGAGACCCGTTGCGGCCAGTTCCTGCCCGACCAGACGACTGCTCGCGAGCAGGACCAGGTGGGAAAGGAAGTTATCGCTTTCGCCGTGCTCGCCCCCTGAAAGCTCCTCGCGATCGGGCAGTAGCCACGGGCCGATCAGACCCAGGAATGCGATGCCGGCCACCGCCGTGACCAGCCCGACGCCCGTGATCTCGAACATGCCGAAACCAGGCTGTCCCTGCTCTTGCGCCACACCGTTTACCAGTAGATTGGTTGACGTGCCGATTAGAGTCAGCGTGCCGCCAAGGACCGTCACATAGGAGAGCGGCATCAGCAGGCGCGTCGCGCGCGTCCCCATCACTTTGGCAAGGCGTTTGATGATGGGGATCATCACGATCACGACCGGGGTGTTGTTCATGAAAGCGGATGCGGTGAACGTGCCTACGCCAATCTCCGCCATTGCCAGCCGCGGCCGGCGCAAGGAACGCCGCAGCACCCAGCCGGAGATTTCCTCCAGCACACCCGTTCGCAAGAGTGCGCCCGACAGCACGAACATGGCGCCAATGGTGATAGGCGCGGTATTGCTGAAAACCTGCAGTAGCTCCGCTGGTGGGAGGAATCCCAGAACCATCATCAAGACGCCGGCAACGATCGCGATCACCACCGGAGGAAGGCGTTCGAGCGCAAAGGCGATCAGCAATCCCACCAGCAGCACGAGGCCAATGTAGGCGCTGTACTCGTCCAGGATGGGTGAGAGAGGGTGCGAGATGGAGAAGCTCCTAATTGATCGACGGGCCTGCGTTCAATCCGCAATTCACGGCATCGCGGAAGGTGGCAAGACAGGCAACACACGCTTATCCAATTTAATCCTTTGGCTGCTTCGCTCCGGCTCAAGCAGAATGAAAAACGCTTCCCCGCACGACACGCGTGGAACTTTGAAGCGCGCGGGTCGTTTAGCCCGACGAAGACGCGAAACGCCCTTAGGAGCAATCCTGCGCGCCGAGCGGCGCAATCCCCCGAAACAATTACGATCCCTTCCCGTTCAGAGACCGCATGCGGAAGCAGGGTGTCGGCACTAGCGCTCGAACAACCCTGTCCAAAGCACCACACGGAGAAAGTGCCATGAAGAAACTCATTCTGATCGCTGCATCTACGCTGGCCCTTGCTGCCTGCGGCAACAACGAGACCGCTGGCGATGTAGGCGAGACTGCGAATTCGGCCGTCAATGAAGTGCAGGATACTGCGGCGGGTGCGGTTGGCGCAGTCACCGCGCCCATGGTGAACACGGCTGACGGCTATGTCACCAATGCCGCCATCAGCGATATGTATGAGGTCCAATCGAGCCAACTCGCGCTGGAAAAGGCGCAGTCGGCTGAGGTGAAGACATTCGCCCAGAAGATGATTGATGATCACACAGCGACGACCGAGCAGCTGAAATCGACCATCGCGTCGGCCAACCTCAATCTGACGCCGCCGACGACGCTCGACTCTCGTCGCCAGGGCATGTTGGACAACCTGAAGGGGCTTTCGGGTGCGGAGTTCGACAAGGCCTACCTTGAGCAGCAGACTGCCGCGCACGAGGAAGCCCTGAAGCTTCACCGGGGCTTTGCTCAGGATGGCGATAATCCGGCCTTGAAGACTTTGGCTGGCGAGATCGCCCCCAAGATCGAGAACCATCTGCAAATGGTGCAAAAGCTGAAGCCGAACGCCTGAACGCCTGGAGCGTAGGCAGGTCAAAGGCCGGCTGGGCAACCGCCACAGCCGGCCTTGTCATGAATGCGGCGAACTCAGGATTTCAAAGTTGTCGCTCGATGGGGAGGCGGGACAGCAAAGCCACCAAGGCGCGGCTGAACAGCCCGGTGCCCGGCTCGACGAACTCGCGAACAGGGTAATCGTCGCGCGCATCGATCCAGTACATGCGTCCGTCTTCTGAAAGGCCCAGGCGGTATACGCTTGCTGCGATATCCTGATCGAAGGTCTCAGCAAGATCAGATGCGAGTTGCGGCGCCTCGATAATCAGACCGAGTTCGGTGTTGAGATGGGCAGAGCGCGGATCGAAATTCGCGGAACCGACATAGATCTCCCGCTCATCAACTCCGAACACTTTGGCGTGAAGGCTGCGGCCTTCACCTCGGAATGTACGCGAACGCGCCGAACTGGTGCGAACGAACTTGCGCGCAGTCTTGGGTTTGTCGTCGGGAGCTGGCATCTCGAAAAGCTGCACCCCAGCGGCGAGGAGTGCGCGGCGCCACGGCACGTAGCCGGCGTGGACGAAACCGACGTCGGTCGCCGCATACGAATTCGTGAGCACCCGTACGCGCACGCCCTTCTGCGCAAGGGCAATCAGATCGGCCGCACCCTGCTGGGTCGGGACGAAGTAACCGGAGATCAGGTCGAGCCGCTCTTCCGGCAAATAGAGATCGCCAGGCAGGAGAGTGGGCAAATCGGTCTGCTCCTCCCGGCCGTCCCCGTCAGAGTAGTCGTGGCTGACGAGGCGTGCAGGCGCCCAGACCATGCTCATCGTGCCGTCGATCAACTCGCCAAACAGGCGTCGTGAGCGTACGGCCTCGCGAAACCGCTCTGCCCGCTCGCTTGTCGCGAGGCTGACCCGCGCTCGCTCCATCCTGCGACGCCGCCACTTGGGCACCTTGCCGATGAGGCTCTCGACAGAGCGAACATCCGGCCCATTCCAGCACTTGTCGAACGCCTTCGACACTTCCACCACGATCGCGCCCACCGCAAGAACGTCCAGATCGACGAACAGCCCGCTCCTGCGAGCAGCGAAGTACTCGTCGCCGATATTGCGCCCCCCAAGGATCGTAGCCTGGCTGTCCACCGTGAAGCTCTTCGCATGCATACGGCGGTTCAGGCGAGGAAAGTCGAAGAGGTAATTGATCGTCTTGGGAAAGCGGATCACGCAGGGGTTGTAGAGTCGCACTTCGAAGTTGGGCTGCTCGGCAAGGCAGGCCAGCCGCGCATCGAGACGGCTGGTGCCAACATCATCCAGCAACAACCGAACACGCACGCCTCGTTGGGCGGCTGCCTCCAGTTCGTCCAGCAACAGCGATCCGGAGAGATCGTCGTGCCAGATGTAGTATTGCACATCGAGAGTGCGCTCCGCCGAGCGCGCCAGCAGGACCCGGGCAGCGAACGCGTCCTTACCCTCGCTCAGCAGCTTATGGCCGGTGAGCCCCACGCCTTGCGGTCCGCGACTTTCGACCTCACGACCAAGCGCCGTCCCGCGCGTATCGAGATCCGCGTGCGACGGCGGCCGAATGCCAGCCGGCGGCAATTGCAGAGCCTTAAGACGTCTCACAAAGCGATGCTCCCCCTGAGGGAGACAATGGCGAGCGCGCAGCAGGGTTCCGTGGCTGACGCACTCACTCCAATCATCCGGTCTCCGCATCGGATCGGAAAGGCGCCATCGAAGATCATGCCGTCCCCATAACAGGCGCTGTCGCGCATCCAAGCGCTAGGAGGCAGCTTGGAGCGGCCCGGCGCAAAGGCGGCAACCACCAACTCTCTCGGACACTGGCCGGGGAGTCGGGAGCAGACATGATCCGTGTGATTCGTCTTGCGCGCGCATCCAACGCTGCACTCGCGTCTGACGATGTTGCGCGGCTGGCGGAGCTGGGAGGGGATGCGCCTGGAGAGACCATCGAGTTCTACGTGCCGCGAAAACGTCCGCCGAGCGTGGGGAAACGACAGCACCAGCGCCGCGCTCGGCTCCCTCGACTGGCCCGAAAGGCACGGCTTCATGCCGGCCCCGCTGGGCGGCACGCTCAAGCAAATTTTCCGCTCATCCCACAAACTGCACAGATGGCGGGATACCTTTACCCCCTAATGCGTTAAGTCCCTGAAAGGTGATTGCGAATGAGTGGAATGTTGTTTGCCCTCGCACTGTTTGGCTGCTCCGATGACGGCTCCGCGTGCGAACGCCTGGCAGCTCCCGAGCAGACTTACGAAAGCCGTGTCGAGTGCATGGCATCGCAGCCTAAAGCGCTAGATAGCCGCGTTGCGTCCTCAGCCGATCACCCGAGCGTCTTTGCGCATTGCATGACGAAGACCCAGCTGACGCAGCTTGGCAAAAACTCGGTCGACTTGCGCAAGGTGGGCGTCGCCTTCGCCGCTGCGGGCTACTAAGTTCAACGCCTCGAGAGGCCAGTCAAGGCAAAAGATGTCAGCCGCGGCCGCGGTATGAAGCTACGCCTTGATCAGGCACCCACAACCCTTCAGGTGCTGAAGCGGACTGCCAGAACACGTCGATCGGGATCCCGCCCCGTGGATACCAATAGCCGCCAATCCGCAACCAGCTCGGCGCCATCTCGGCGAACAGCCGCTCTCCAATTCCGACCGTCACATCTTCGTGAAACCCACAGTGGTTCCGGAACGAGCCGAGGAAGAGCTTGAGGCTCTTCGATTCGACAATTGTTTCACCCGGCGCATAATCGATCACGATGTGCGCAAAGTCGGGCTGCCCCGTTACCGGGCAAAGCGAGGTGAATTCAGGAGCCGCGAAGCGCACGAGGTAAAGGGCGCCTTTGCGGGGATTCGGGACATAGTCGAGCTGCGCCTGTTCGGGTGAGCTCGGCAACGCGCTCTGCTGACCGAGGTGCAGCGGCGCAGTAGAAGGCGGAGAGGCGGTTGGCGGAGACGCTGGAGATTCACTCATGCATGTGCCAATGCCGCCAACCCGGCGGGCAAGCAACCTGCCGTGTACGTTCGGGAAATTAAGTCGGTGTTCAGTCGCAGCCGGGCAGCGGCCCGCTGGCACGGGGAATAGGCACATGCGAGCGGCATTCGGCAAGGCATCGTTGAAGTCATCAGTCGCGCTTACGGCCGCTCTCGCCGTGGCGTATCCCGCGCTGGCGCAAGATACCGGGTCGGTGAGCGACTACCGCCTGCCGGAGCCGAATCAACCTGCACGGCCGCAGACGCAAGGCCCCGTCGATCCGGACAATCCCTGGGTTGCGCCCTCCTCCCCGACGAGCGAGCAGCGGGAGACCCGGTCGCCTGCACCTACGCCGACCGCAGCACCGCGCGTCACGCTTCCTGCTCCAACTCCAGCGCCTGCAGCCACGCCACGAGCAACTCCTCGCCGCGAAACGCCCGCACCGAGCGTGCCAACCACCGCCTCGCCCACTCCCGCTGCAACCACTGCGGCTCCGGCAAGCACCGCAACGCCGGCGCCCGAGCCTTTCCTCGCGCCCTCGCCGCCGGCAGCCGAAAGCGCGCCAGCTGTAGACGCCACTGCGCCGACCACGCCGTTGACTTCGACACAAGACAGCCCGGGAACGAACCTCTGGCTGATCGGCGGAGTCTTGGCCGCTGCGATCGCCGCAGGCGCGTTGCTGCTTCTGCGCCGACGCCGGGCCGTTGCCTCAGGAGAGCAAGAGGCAGCGGAAATCTCCGCCAGCCTACCCCAGGATGCGCAGCCGCAACCCTCGCCGCCCGCACGCACCCGCGCGGGTGGCGCCGTGCCGCCCAAAGCGGCCGCACAGAAGCCCTCACCTGCGCCGCCGCCGCCCCCCGCGCCGGCCACCACGACATTCTCGCCGGAAGAGCCCCTGTCGCTCTCCATGGCTTTCGCCCCGCAGGCTATTCGCCTCTCGCTCGTCTACGCCACGCTTCAGTACGAGCTGGAAGTAGTCAATTCAGGTGCCGAGCGCTTGCCGGAGTTGCAGGTCCACGCCGACCTTTCCTCCGCGCATGCTTCCATCGACACGCGCGAGCAGCTCGCCCCATCGCCGGGACAGCTCGAAGTTAAGCATACCGTGCCTGCTCTCCCTGTTGGCGAGACTATGCATCTGAAAGGCGAGATTCGCATCCCCTTGCAACAGATCCGGCGGTTGATGAAAGGCAATGCGCAGTTTTTCGTGCCCCTCGCGAGATTTTGCTTTTGCTCTCCCGAAGGGGAGGCCGTCCGACGTGTCTTCACAGTGGGCCAGCACAATCCGAACGGCTCCGGGGCTCTCGCTTCGGTACGTCTGGATGCCGGTCCTCGGAACCTGCGTGAGCTCGACGCGCGTGAGATCGAGGCAGCACGCGGCTTCGCGCTCGACCCTGTGCGAGCGCACGGCTAGTCTCTCGTGCAAGAGGCACCCACGGAGCGGAATTTGAAGGACCGGAAAGTCGAAGACCTGGGGCTGGCGTCCGCGACCCGGATCGTAGCCGCCGGACGCAGGCCGGAGTGGACCGGTCCCGTTGTTAACCCGCCGGTCTGGCGCGCCAGCACGCACCTCTACGAGAACATGGCTGCTTTGGCTGAAGGGCCGCGCCGGAACGAAGATGGACGGTTCTTTTATGGCCGCCGCGGAGCGCCGACGCAGTGGGCTCTGGCAGACGCGCTGACGGCGCTAGAGCCGGAAGCCGCCGGCACAGTCCTTTATCCCTCCGGCGTTGCCGCGATTGCCGGCGTTCTGCTCACGCTGGTGCGCCCCGGCGACGTCGTTCTGATGACGGATAATGCGTACGACCCCAGCCGCGCGATGGGCAAGGGGCTGCTGGCCGACTTCGGCGTCGCGACGCGCTACTTCGATCCGCTCGATCTGTCAGCCTTTGAGGCTGCTTTCTGCGATCGCACGCGCGTTGTCCTGCTTGAGGCGCCGGGCAGCCTGACTATGGAAGTGTGCGACGTTCCCGCCCTTGCCAGTATCGCGAGGAGCCGAGGGGCCGTGTCCGTGCTCGACAACACCTGGGCTGGGCCGACCGGTTTTGCGTCGCTCAGCCATGGAGTAGACGTGGTGCTGATGGCGCTGACCAAGCACATCGGCGGACACTCCGACCTGATGATGGGCAGCGCAAGCGCCGGGCCCGAGCTATATGACCGCCTCCGGCTGCGAGCGCAGAGCCTGGGCCATGTTGTCTCACCGGACGATGCCGCCTTGGCGCTACGCGGCCTGCGCACGCTGCACCTGCGGCTGGAGCGTGAGACCGCAAGTGCGTTGCACATCGCGCGATGGCTGGTGGATCAACCACAAGTCGCCCGGGTGCTGTGCCCGATGCTACCCGGCGCACCCGGTCACGAGCTTTGGAGCCGCGACTTCACCGGCGGATGCGGCCTGTTCAGCTTTGTCCTGCGTGGCGGTGACGCGGCCCGAAGAGTCCGGTTCATCGATGCGCTGTCCTTGTTCGGCATCGGCTACTCGTGGGGCGGGTTCGAGAGTCTGGCAGTGCCCGTCGACCCGGCACCGATCCGCAGCGTCATGGCTTGGCCGCCTGCCGACACAGATCCGGTGGACCGCTTCGGCGTTCGCCTGTCGATCGGCCTTGAGGATCCCGACGACCTCATTGCCGACATTGAGCGCGCATTCGCAAAGGCAGGTGACAAGTGAGCGCCATAGTCCCTCCCGAGGTCGACGCCACCGGCGCTGCCGAGGGCATCGCGCCGGACGGGATCGCCACAGATGCCGTGGTTCTCCCAGCGCCCGCGCCCACCGTAGAAGTCGTGGTGAAGCAGCCGGTTGCTGCCGCCGATGGGATCCGTGACGCTGTGGCCTCCAAAAGCGGATCGGCGGGCGAGGTGGTGAACACCCTCGACGAGCTCGCGCTGCAGATTGGAAGCACGCGGGTCTCGCTGTGGGATCTCCTGGTTGTGCTGATCGTCATCGCGCTCGTCATCACAGCCGCGTGGTTCACCAGCCGCATGGCTCGTCGCGTGCTCGGGCGCATGACCAGGCTCGATCAGACGCAGGAACTGCTGGCGGAAAAGGTCATCAGCCTGTTCGTCTGGGGCGTCGCGATCCTCGTGGGCATCGACGTCTTGGGCGTCGACCTGACTGCGTTTGCCGTCTTTTCCGGCGCCTTCGGCTTGGCCATCGGCTTCGGCCTGCAGAAGACCTTCGGCAACCTGATCGCCGGCATCATCCTGCTGCTCGACAAGTCGATCAAGCCGGGCGACGTCATCGCCATTGCCGATCAGAGCGGGCAATCGACATTCGGCCAGATCCGCCGCATTGGCATCCGCGCCGTCTCGCTGACCACGCGCGACCAGAAGGAATACCTGATCCCGAACGAGAACCTGATGGTTAATCAGGTGGAGAACTGGTCCTATTCCTCCAAGAACGTGCGCATTCAGGTGCCCGTGGGTGTCGCCTATAGTTCAGACATCGGGCAGGCCGAGAAACTGATGCTGGAGGCCGCCCGCAGCGCAAAGCGCGTGCTTCAGGTCCCCCCTCCGACCGTGTGGATGGACAGCTTCGGCGACAGTTCGGTCAACTTCGTGATCCATTGCTGGATTCAGGACCCCGAGGAGGGCGTGGGCAACGTGCGCTCCGAGGTGCTCAAAAAGCTGTGGTGGCTGTTTAAGGAGAACGACGTCGAGATCCCGTTTCCGCAGCGGGATCTCAACTTGCGGGACAGCGAGGCCTTCCGCACCCTGCTGGACGCCTTGGAACGGGACAGGCGACTGGACGCCAGTGAAATTTCCAACTCCCCCGCCTCAGGTGAAGACCGCACGGCGGGATAAGAGCTCTACCGCCCGTCCGATCCTGACGCCCGGCTCGGCGGTGACGCGACCGGCTTGGCCACACCGCGGCTTGCGCTCCACGCCTGCTGCCCGTTGATCCAGGTCTCCAGAACCTTGGTCTGGCGCAGTGCCTCGGGTGGGACGGTGGTCGGGTCACGATCGACGAACAGGAAGTCGGCGCGCATGCCGCGCGCCAGCCGACCCAGTCGGTCTTCCGCGAACATCGCGTAGGCAGCGCCCGTCGTGTAAGCGGCCATGGCCTCACCGATGGTGAGGCGCTCCTGCGGCTGCCAGCCCCCGAGCGGCTGAGCGTCCGCATCTTGGCGGCTGATCGCCACGGCCATGCCGACGAAGGGCTGCGCCGGCTCGACCGGCGTGTCCGAGCCGAACGCTAGCTTCGCTCCCGCCCCCGCGAGCGACTTCCATGCGTAAGCGCCGGAAAGGCGGCTGGGGCCCAATCGCGCTTCGGCCATGATCCGGTCGGACGCCTGATGCTGGGGCTGCATCGACGCGACGGTTCCGTGCGCGCCGAAGCGAGCAATGTCGATGGGGTCGACGACTTGTGCATGCTCAATGCGCCAGCGCCTGTCGCCTTTATAGGTCGCGGAAAGCTGCTCAATGGTATCGAGCGCGAGGTCGTTGGCCTTGTCACCGATGGCGTGAACCGCGACCTGGAAGCCATCGATCGCGGCACGGCTCATCTGGTTGCCCAATTGCGTCTCTGTGAGGCGCGGCAGCCCCGTTACGTCGAGCGCATCGGCATAAGGCGCCTTGATCCAAGCGCCGCGAGAGCCCAGCGCACCATCGAGATAAAGCTTCACGCCTTGCATCTTGAGGCGATCGCCATAGAGCCATGGCGTCGGCCCAGGGCCGCCGATCAGCACCATGTCATCCACGCCGCCAGCATAAGCAACGATGCGCATCCGCAAATTCCCGGCGTCCGCTGCCCGGCGATAGGCCTGCCAGTCGCGGATCGTCGTTCCCATGTCCGCGACCGCCGTCACGCCTTGGCTCAAGAACTCCAGCTGGGCTTCACCAAATGCGGTGTCGCGGTCCGAGGGGCGGGGCTGCGGCACCTTCGCGCCAACGAGTGCCTGCGCGGTGTCGACGAGCACACCTGCGGGCTTACGACTGCCTTCCATGCGCTCGATCCGGCCTCCGGCAGGGTCGGCGGTCGTCTCGGTCACGCCGCCCGCTGCGAGGGCTGCTGTGTTCACCCAAGCGGCGTGCCCGTCGATGCGCGTGAGGAACGCAGGCTTGCCACCCGTCGCACGGTCAAGCTCGGCAGCGGTCGGCATCCGGTCGAGCCCCCAGCTCACCTGGTTCCACCCGCCGCCTTCGATCCAGGCGCGGTCCGGATGGACCGCAACATATGCGGTTATCCGCGCGAGAGCCTCTTCGAGCGAGCGCGCCGCCGAGAGATCGAGCGTCATCCTGGCAAAGCCGGCATCCATTACATGCGTGTGCGCATCGATCATGCCGGGAACCAGGACACGGCCTTTGCCGTCCACCTTGTAAGCTACCTTCTTGGGCCGCTTGTCCTTCTCGCGATAGACCGCGGCGATGTGGCCGCTGTCATCGATCAGCAAGCCGGTGAAGCGGTCCAGCCCGCCCTTTCCGTCCGGCGTAATGCCGACGACATCGTCAACCAGGATATCGGCCCAGGCGCCCTCGACGGTGAGCGCAAACAGAGGCAGCGCGAGGGCTGCTGCGAATCGGCGGCTCATTTTCCACCCTTGCGCGGCAAGCGCTTGATGATGGCGCTGGTATCGAGCCGACCGCCGCCCATCGCCTGCACATCCGCATAGAACTGGTTGACCAGCGCAGTGAGGGGAAGCGAGACGCCGAGCCCCCGGCCCTCGTCCATTGCAAGGCCAAGATCCTTGCGCATCCAGTCTATGGCGAAGCCGAAGTCGAACTCGTCCGCGTCCATGGTCTTCCAGCGATTGTCCATCTGCCAGGATTGCGCGGCACCGCCCGAGATCGCCTCGTAGACGCGCTCCATGTCGAGGTGCGAAGCCTGTGCGAAGCGGACCGCTTCGGCAAGGCTGGACACGATGCCGGCGATGCAGATCTGGTTGGCCATCTTGGCCGTCTGTCCCGAGCCTGCCTTGCCGACGTGAACGATCCTTTGAGAGTAAGCCTCCATCACCGGGCGCGCGGCTTCGATGGCGGACTTGCGCCCGCCGCACATCAGGGTGAGCGTCCCGTTCTCCGCGCCGATTTGCGAGCCGGTCATCGGGGCATCGACGCAGTGAACTTGCAAGTCGCGCGCTTCCACTGAGATCTGCCGGGCGATCCGGGCCGAGACAGTCGTATGGTCCACGAACGTGCCGCCCTGCCGCAGCGACTTGAACACACCGTGGGGGCCAAGGACGACATCGGCAAGATCATCGTCGTTGCCGACGCAGGTGATGACGACATCCGCGCCTTGCGCCGCATCCGCCGGGCTCGAGGCCACCCGAGCGGCAAGGCCAGGGTTTGTCTCCTGCCACTTTTCGGCGCGCTCCGGAGAGCGGTTGTAGATCGTCAGCTCGTGTCCGGCCTGGCCGATGTGCCGCGCAATTGCGCCGCCCATGACGCCCAGCCCCAGGAAAGATACTTTTCTGGCATGGCTCATGGGGCACCCTTAGAGCCTGTCCCTGCAAGGTGGAAGCGTCGGCGTGCTTTCATTCGGCCGGAGATTCCGGTAGCCCGCGTTCATGGACCAGCAGCTCAAAGAAATCGCGGCGCCGCCAGCGTCGGCCGCGCTTACCGCCGAGGACGTACACGCCGCGGCGGCGCGAATTTCGGGCAAGGTCATTCACACGCCGACACTCTACAGCCGCACGCTCAGCAAGATCGTGGGCGCCGAAGTCTGGCTGAAGTTCGAAAATCTGCAATTCACCGCCGCTTACAAAGAGCGCGGCGCGCTCAACAAGCTGCTCACACTGCCGGCCGATGCGAAGACGCGCGGCGTTATCGCGGCGTCGGCCGGTAATCACGCCCAAGGCTTGGCGTATCACGCGGGGCGGCTCGGCATCCCCGTGACGATCGTGATGCCGCGCTCCACTCCGATCGTCAAAGTGCAGCAGACGCGGGGTCACGGCGCCGAGGTCGTGCTCGAAGGAGACAGCTTCGACGAGGCTTACGCCCATGCTCGCGAGATGGAGCAGGCCCGTAACCTCATTTTCGTCCACCCCTTCGACGACCGCGAAGTCATGGCCGGACAGGGCACCGTTGGCCTCGAAATGCTCGCGGACGCCCCCGAACTCGACACGATCATCGTGCCGGTAGGCGGGGGCGGGCTGATCTCTGGAGTTGCGGTCGCCGCGAAGAGCGTGAAGCCCGACCTCCGTATCGTCGGCGTTCAATCGAACCAGTATCCCGCCATGTACCTTCTCAAGCGCTCCGAGCCGGTTGCCGGCGGCGGGGACACGATCGCCGAGGGCATCGCGGTGAAAGAGCCGGGCCTACTCACCCGTGCCGCCGTGATGGAGCACGTGGACGAGATGCGAGTCGTATCCGAAACCCGGATCGAGGAAGCCATTTCGCTGCTTCTCGATATTGAGAAGACTGTCGTGGAAGGCGCTGGCGCAGTCGGGCTCGCGGCGCTCCTGCCGGCAAAGAACGGAGCTTTCCGGCCCGAGTTCGTCGGTCGCAAGATCGGCGTAATCCTCACCGGCGGAAATATCGATCCGCGCTTCTTGGCCAACGTGATCCTGCGAAATCTTGCCCGATCGGGCCGAATCGGCCGCATCGCCGTCCTGCTCGACGACAAGGTAGGCGAACTCTCCAAGCTCGCCGGCCTCTTCACTCGCAATGGCGCCAACATCATTGAGGTCTCGCACCAGCGGATCTTCGGCGTACTCTCGGCCAAAAGCACCGAAACCGAAATCGAGTACGAGATCCGTGACAAGGACGCGCTCGAGGGGCTGCTTCTGGACCTCGACGAAGCCGGCTATGCTTACGAGGTGATGACGATTTCTGGGCGTCGGCCCGGCCGATCGCTGCGCGCCCGCAACTAACGGGAGCCACCGGGGGCTTCAGGCGTTCCGGTGGGATGCAGCAACGCGTTAGGCCCCATGCTGCCGGGAGCGGCAGTCTATCCTGTATTCAGTTCGTGGCGGCCAGGCTTTTACTCAGCCGGCGCTTCTGCCGCCGCGCGCAAAGAACACAGCGCCGCTTGCGCGTCCCCGGCTTTAGTGGAACGTCTTGGCGACGCGCTGTTTCAAAGTCGGACGGTGGCAAGGCTGATGTATCCACTGCTGTGCAGTTTCCGCGCTCAAGAACGGGAAATGTGGTTAAAACACTTTAAACGCCGAGGTGCGGCATGCATATCTGGGGCAGGATTTTCGGCAGAATACTAAGAGGAAGAGACACCCCGGTGACGGCACCCGTTCGCTTTCCCAGATTTTTCGTGACCAGCCCGGCTCCGTGTCCCTATCTTCCCGGGCGCAGCGAGCGAAAGGTGTTCACCGAACTCAAGGGTCCGCACTCCGACGCGCTGAACGATGCGCTGGGGCGAATCGGCTTTCGCCGCAGCCAGAGTGTGGCTTACCGGCCCTCGTGTCTTGACTGCCAGGCGTGCGTATCGGTGCGGGTGGCGGCTGAAGAGTTCGCGGCGTCCTCGACTCAGAAGCGCAACCTGAAACGCAACAGCGACTTGGTGGCGACGGTATGCCGTCCATGGTCCACCAGCGAGCAGTTTGAACTGCTGCAGCGGTACCTGGGCGCACGCCATCCTGAGGGCGGCATGACCAACATGGACGAAGTCGACTTCGCCGACATGGTCGAGCACACACCTGTCACAAGCTACGTCATCGAATATCGTGAGCCTTCAGCGGACGGTGTCACCCCCGGCCGTCTGGTCGGAGCTTGCCTGACGGACAAGCAGTGCGATGGCTTGTCAATGATCTACAGCTTCTATGATCCCGATCATGATACGCGCTCGGGATTGGGCAATTACATCATCCTCGATCACATCCGCCGGACGGTGGAGATGGGCATGCCCTTCGTCTATCTTGGCTATTGGGTCGAGGGTTCGCCCCGCATGCAGTACAAGGTGCGCTACCGGCCGCTGGAGCGCCTCACTCGCTCGGGGTGGGAACGTATTTCGGAGAGCGAGCAGGACGCCCTGATCGCCGCCGCAGTCAGCATGCCACGCGGCACTGGTGGCGAAGGTGCGAACAAGGACGGGCTTGCGATGGGAAGTGCCCGCGTTGTCGCTTGATCGGGGTTGCCGGCGTTAGCGTTTCCGGCCCCAGCTTCACTCTGCCGGTGCGTCCCGGCCCGAGCGCTCTTCAGCCGCCTTCTCGCGTTCGTCACGGCGCTCCGTAAACCACATCAGCAGCAGCGTGCCCTCGAACAGCAGGATGAGCGGGATCGCGAGCAGGAGCTGCGAGATCACGTCGGGCGGCGTTGCCACCGCAGCGACAACGAAGATCCCCACAATCGCGTAGCGGCGGGCAGCGAGCGCCTGTGCTCGGCTGACGATGCCGGCACGGTTCAGCAGCATCAGCATCACCGGCAGAAGGAAGCTGATTCCGAATGCCAGGATGAACTGCATGACAAGCGACAGATAGTCGCCGGTGCCGGGAAGCGCCTCGAGCTTGAGCCCGCCCCGCTGCCCCTCAAACCCTAGGAAGAAGTGAAAGGCAGTTGGCATCACGACATAGTACGCAAGCGCCGCGCCCATTGTGAACAGCACGGGGGTAGCGATCAGGAACGGCAGAAAAGCCTGCTTTTCCTTTGAGTAAAGCCCCGGTGCCACGAAAGCCCAGATCTGGTTGGCGATGATCGGGAAACTGATGAAGAACGCAGCGAAGATGGCCACCTTCACCTCCACGAAGAAGGCTTCGTACAGCTTGGTATAGATCAGCCTGCCTTCACCCGGCGGAAACGCGGCAGTCAGCGGTCGCACCAGGAAGGCGAAAATATCGTCCGCAAAGTAGAAGCACGCCGCAAAGGCGATCGCGAAAGCGACGAGTGCGCGCACCAGACGGGTGCGCAACTCGATGAGGTGGTCGAGCAGCGGAGCCTGCGTATCGTCGATGTCCGAAAGACGAAAAGCCACGGTCACCAACCCTGACTTTGGAGCGAAGCGATCATGGCGGCGGCAGCGGTAGTTGCGGTTCGGCCTCCGGCTGCGGCTCGGCTTCCGGCTGGGCCTTTTCCGGCTTTACGGCCACGCTTGCGGGCTGCCGCGCTTCGGCCGAGACCGAGTTCGGCCCCATATCCTCGGCGGAAGGCAACTGCGGATGCGCCTTCATGATGGCTTCGTTCTGCTCGCGCCACTTGCGCTCCATTTCCTCGAGCTCGGCCTCACGCACCATGGTGTCGATACCCGAGCGGAAGTGACCGGAGATGCGGCGCATCTTGCCGATCCAGCGCCCGGCAGTACGGAGCGCCATCGGCATGTCCTTTGGCCCGATAACGACGACCGCGATGATGACGATCATCAGCAGTTCGGATGCCCCGATGTCGAACATGATCGTGGTCGCCTAGCGCTGATCTGGCGATCAGACCTTAGTCTTGGGCTCGCTCGAGGTAGGCGTCACGTCGGGATTGGCGTGAGTCTCAGGTTGCTGCGACGGAATCTGGGCGGGAGGCGGTGGCGGAGTGTGCTTTTCGCTGCTCTCGTCATTGATGCCTTCTTTGAAGCTTTTGATGCCCTTGCCGAAATCACCCATGATTTCCGAGATGCGGCCGCGGCCGAACAGGATCAAGACCACCAGCAGGACTATGATCCAGTGCCAAAGCGATAGGCCACCCATAACTGCGACTCCAAATGCTTGCGTCAGTCTGTGACGCAGGGCCCATCTAGGGCCTTAACCCCGCACATGCCAGCCTCTTCCGAGCTTGCCGCACAGCAACCAGGCAGTTAGCTAGCCCTCGCGCTGCATGGCACTCTCGATCATTTCGTCATCCACGGGATCGAGCAGCCCGGCGGCCCTCATCTCGTCGATACCGGGCAGTTCCTTCAGCGAGGCGAGGCCGAAATGGCTGAGGAATTCCGGCGTCGTTGCGTAGATGACCGGGCGTCCCGGCACCTCGCGCCGCCCGACGATCCGCACCCATCCCGCTTCCATCAACACGTCTAGCGTGCCCTTGGCGGTCTGGACGCCGCGGACCGCTTCGATTTCGGCGCGGCTCACCGGCTCATGATAGGCTACGATGGCGAGCACCTCGGTCGCCGCGCGGCTCAGGCGGCGCACGTCCTCACGCTCGCGGCGCAACAAATGCGCGAGGTCGGGCGCCGTTTGGAAGTGCCAGCGCTTGCCTCGCTCCACCAGCCGCACGCCACGGCCGGCATAATGCGCCTGCAGCTCTGCGAGCGCCGATCGTACTTGTGCACCGCCCAGGTGATTGGAGATCGCATCGGCCGTCATCGGCGCCTCGGCCGCGAACAGCGTCGCCTCCACCGCGCGGACGAGGTCATCGGCACCGCTCACGCCCGAACTGCTTTCAGCCAAAGCGGTCCGAACGTCTCCTCCTGCGCGATTTCCGCCTTCCCGGTGCGCGCAAGTTCCAGCGCCGCCACGAAGCTGGATGCCAGGGCCGAGCGCCGCAAGCGCGGATCGGACCACTCAGCCTGGCTCGGCGGCGGCAGGAACTCGCGCAGTTCCATCCACTCGATCGCCACGCCGAGCATCGAAGAAACGCGGGCGAGTGCGCTTTCCAGCGTCATCACGGGGCGTTCGCGGACCATGTGAACCACGGGCTCGCTACGAATCTTCACGTCGCCGTAGGCACGAACGAGGTCGAACCATCCGCATTGCCAGCGATTGCGGCGGTCGACTCGCAAACCTTCGGGCGCGCCCCTGACGAACACGTCGCGACCCAGGCGGTCCCTCCCCATCAGCCGAGCCGCTGCCTCACGCATCGCGCCGAGACGCTGCAGGCGCAACTGCAGGCGAAGCGCCAACTCCTCGGGACTGGGGTCCTCCTGCTCTTCCTTGGGCAGCAGAAGCGCGGACTTGAGATAAGTGAGCCAGGCCGCCATCACGAGGTAATCGGCTGCAAGCTCCAGCCGCATCCGCTCGGCACTGTCGATATAGGCAAGGTACTGATCGACCAGCTCAAGGATCGAGATGCGAAGCAGATCCACTTTTTGCCGCCGCGCAAGATCGAGCAGCAGGTCCAGTGGCCCTTCCCAACCCTCGATCTCGAGATAGAGCGGCTGCCCCTCGTCGGGCGCGCCGGTCAGAGGCAGGCCGTCAACCGGCGCGACCGCATTCATGCCTGGTCGCCACGCTCCAGCAGCGCCAGGAGAGCGTCGCGCTTGGCGGTCAGTTCGGCGGCATCGCCTGCAGTGCCACTGACCTCCGCCGAGGTCAGCACCCGCTGGAGGCGCAGGTTCGCCTCGTCCGACAGCGCTGGCAAGGCGTTGGCAATGCCGATCATGTCGTCCATCTTGGCCCAGCAGTTGAGGGCGACGTCGCAGCCCGCCGCGATGGCTCGTGCTGCCCGTTCGGGCACGCTTCCCTCCAGCGCCTGCATGTCGAGGTCATCGGTAAGCAGCAGGCCGGCGAAACCGATGCGCTGGCGAATGACGTTCTCGATGACCCCTGGCGAAAGGGTGGCGGGGTTCTGGGCGTCCCAGGCGGTGTAGCGCACGTGCGCGGTCATCCCGACCGGCGCTTTCGCAAGGCTGCGGAAGGGCGCGAGATCCTCCTCCAGTTCATCGGCCGAGGCAACGACGACCGGCAGCTCCTTGTGGCTGTCCGCCATCGCGCGCCCATGGCCGGGCATATGCTTGATGCACCCGACGACGCCTGCACGCGCGAGCCCGTCCAGAGCCGCCCGTCCCAGCGCCGCAACCCGCATCGGGTCGGACCCGAAGGCCCGATCGCCGATCACGTCGTGCGCGCCGGGGCGCCGCAGGTCGAGAGAGGGATAGCAGTCAACGCTGATTCCCGCTTCTGCCAGGTCCAGCCCCAGCGCCTCAGCATTGCAGCGTGCTGCCTCGATCGCGCTCGCCGGAGCCAGTTCGTAAAGGCGACCGAATGCCTCGCCTGTCGGGTACGCAGGCCAGACCGGCGGCTTCATCCGCGCGACTCGTCCACCTTCCTGATCGATGCAGATGAACAGGCGGTCGCGACCATGAATGGACCGCAGCGCATCGGTCAGCGCGCGCAGCTGCTCGCGACTGTCGATGTTGCGACCGAACAGGATGTATCCAGCCGGGTCGGCATCACGGAAGAAAGCGAGCTCATCGTCGCTGAGCGTCAGCCCGATTAGGCCGAAAATTGCAGGCAGCATCAACGCAGATTCGCAGAAATCCGCTTCGCTCGCAAGCAACAGGACCGCAGCCAATGTGCAAAACGCACCGAAAGCCCTCCCCCGCCAAGCAAGGGCTTCGAGACTAGCGCTTAACCTGGCAGCTCAGCCCCGCATTCTTGAGGTTCGTGCACAACTGGTTCGCTGCAGCCACATCACCAGCCATCACCTGGAGCCGATAGACTGTGCCGATATCCGCACGCCCCTCGACGATCCGATAGCGCGCGCCGGAAAGCATGTCATACTGCTGCGAGAGCCGCGACCAGCCCTGCTCAGCCAGCTCACGCGTGGAATAGGCGGCCACTTGCACGCCCACTCCGCTGGTGTCGCCGGAACCCTGCGCTTCCGCTGCAGGAGTGCTCGACGCTGCGGCTGGAGAAACCTCTGCCGTCGGAGTGCTGGTCGGCACCGGAGCACTGCTGTCTATGCGGACCTGCCGGGTCTGCCCTTCGGCAACTGCAAAGCTGGTGTCGCCCGAACCGGCCACGAACTCGCCACCTGGATCGTCAGGCCGCGTCTTGTACGGGGCGTCGGGAGATTCGATGGTCGCGCCATCGGCAACGAGCGTCTGGTCAGCTCCGTCGCGCTGCGCCCACCAGATCGCTCCAACAATCAGCGCAAGAGCCACCAGGCCCATCAGCACGAAAACAAGCAGCTGCGCCGTGTTGTGGCCAGGCTGCTCGTCCTCATCATTGTCGTCGCCTTCGAGCCAGGGAAGCCGGATGTCGTCGTCGCCCAGGTCTAGCTCATCAGCTGCGGCGAAGCGGCTGTCGAAACGGCGATCGTCTTGCGGAGCGGAAAACTTCGACGGAGCGGAAAAGCCCTGCGCCTTTCCACTCTCATAGCCTTGCGGTTCACCCGATCCCTCACGCCCCTCGCTCGGAAACGACATTCTTACATTTCCTCCACCGCCTCGGCCCCGAGTAGAGCCAGCCCGTTGCGTACCAACTGCCCGATCTGTGCAGCAAGAAAAAGCCTAGCAGAGGTAAGGTTACCATCCTGTGCCACGATGAACCGCTTTTCGACGCGATCATTGCCGAGATTCCAGTAAGCATGGAACGCGGCCGCAAGGTCCTGCAGGAAGAAGGCGATACGGTGCGCTTCACGCGCAGCAGCTGATGCTTCGACGATACGGGGGAACTGCGCGGCGAGCTTGATCAGCTCCAGCTCTTCAGCGCCCAGCAACTCCACGTGATCGGGTGCTGGCGCGAAGCCTTCTGCCGCCGCCTTGCGCAGCGTGGAGCACACGCGGGCGTGGCAGTACTGCACGTAGAACACCGGGTTTTCCTTCGACGCTTCCACCACTTTGGCGAAGTCGAAATCCATCTGCGCCTCGGGCTTGCGAGTCAGCATGGTGAAGCGGACCACGTCTTTCCCCACTTCACGCACCACATCGGCAAGCGTGACGAACGTTCCGGCGCGCTTGCTCATTTTCACGGGCTCGCCGTTGCGCAGCAACTGCACCATCTGCACCAGCTTGATCTCGAACGGGATCGGCGCCCGTTCCGCCCCGGCCTCATCTGCACCGGTGAGGGCAGCGACGGCTGCCTTGATGCGCTTTACGGTGCCGGCATGATCCGCGCCCCAGATGTCCACCAAGGCGTCCGCGCCCTGTGCTTTCTGGAAGTGGTAGGCGAGGTCAGCGCCGAAATACGTCCAGCTTCCGTCAGACTTGCGGATCGGGCGATCCTGATCATCACCGAACTTGGTCGAGCGGAACAGCGGCAGCTCTACCGGCTCCCAGTCTTCCAGGGTTTTGCCCTTGGGCGCTTCCAGCACACCGTCGTAAACCAAGTCCCGCCCGCGCAGGAAGGCCTCCGCCTCGGCCGGCTTACCTGCCGCCTGCAGCTCTGCTTCGGACGCAAACAGGTCGTGCTTGATGCCAAGAAGCGCCAGATCTTCCTTGATCATGACCAGCATCGCCGCAACGGCACGCTCGCGGAACAGGAGCAACCACTCGCCTTCGGGAGCACCGAGGTACTTGTCGCCGAACTCCTGCGCCAGTTCCTGGCCGATCGGCACGAGGTAGTCGCCGGGGTAGAGCCCTTCAGGGATCGTCACCGTCTCGCCCAGCGCTTCGCGGTACCGCAAGTGCACGGAGCGGGCGAGCACGTCGACTTGCGCCCCCGCATCGTTGACGTAGTACTCGCGGATGACGTTGTGCCCTGCGAATTCCAGGAGCGTACACAAGGCATCGCCCACGACCGCGCCGCGACAGTGACCCATGTGCATCGGGCCAGTCGGATTGGCCGAGACGTACTCGACGTTCACCACGCTGCCGCCGCCCATGTCGGAGCGGCCGTAGTCAGCGCCGAGAGTCGCCATCGCGCGCAGCTCTGCCAGCCATGCCGCAGCCGACAGGCGCAAGTTGATGAAGCCGGGTCCTGCAATCTCCGCAGACTCGACGAGCGGCAGCTTGGTCAGTTCAGCGACAAGCGCCTCCGCCAGGTCACGCGGCTTGAGCCCGGCAGGCTTGGCCAACACCATCGCGGCGTTCGTGGCGAGGTCTCCGTGCGAAGGATCGCGCGGCGGCTCTACAGTGATCGCGCCTCGCTTCATTCCAGCGGGCAGCGTGCCCGCCGTCTCCAGCGCATCGAGCGCGGCGGCAAGATGGCCCGTGAAGGCCGCGTAGAGAGTGCGATTTTCCGTGTTCATGGGGCGCGCGATTAGCGGGTTTGCAGCGCAAAGGGAACATGGCGCCGCTCGCGCGGGGCAAGGCTTTCGATGCTCCGCCGCGTTTGGCTTTCCTACAGGGTGCAGGTCGTGAGAAGAAGCTGGATGATCAAAGCAGCGCCGCCCCTTCCGGCCTGAACGCGGAAGTTGACGCCGATTGAAGCCTAACCTTTTCTTCTCAAAAGAAAAGGCAGTACACAAAAACAGCGCTTTGCCTCAACCTCTGTCCTTGCCTCCTCAACTGCGCTATCAGCCCGGCCCCATGCAGTCTCCTTCGTCCCCCAAGACCTACAAGGTCAAAAGCTTCGGCTGTCAGATGAACGTCTATGACGGCGAGCGCATGGCTGAATTGCTGGCGGAACAAGGCCTGACCGCCGCTCCCGATGGTGCGGATGCGGACCTTGTGGTGCTCAACACCTGCCACATCCGCGAGAAGGCGGCGGAGAAAGTCTACTCGGACATCGGGCGCCTCAAGCGCGAGGACGGCACAAGCCCGTTGATCGCGGTCGCTGGCTGCGTCGCGCAAGCCGAGGGCGAGGAAATCATGGCCCGCGCGCCATCGGTGAAGATGGTGGTCGGCCCACAAGCCTATCACCGTCTGCCCGAGATGGTGCGCGATGCCGCGGAGGGCCGGCGCTCGACCGATACGGACATGCCGGCGGAAACCAAGTTCGCCAGCCTGCCCGCGCGACGCCGCACCGGCCCAAGCGCGTTCCTCACGGTGCAGGAGGGCTGCGACAAGTTCTGCACCTACTGCGTGGTGCCATACACCCGCGGCGCGGAAGTCTCGCGCCCCTTCGCCGACCTCATGGATGAGGCGCACAGGCTGGTGGACGGCGGTGCCCGTGAGATCACGCTGCTGGGGCAGAACGTCAACGCCTGGACCGGCGAGAACGGGGCCGGCCGCACGATCGGCCTTGATGGCCTGATCCGTGAACTGGCGGCCATGCCGGACCTGGTACGCATCCGCTACACGACGAGCCACCCGAATGACATGACCCCTGCCCTTATCGAGGCACACGGGGAGATCGCCAAGCTCATGCCGTTCCTGCACTTGCCGGTCCAATCGGGTTCGGACCGGGTGCTCAAGGCCATGAACCGCAGCCACACGGCAGAAAGCTATTTGCGAATCCTGGAGCAAGTGCGTGCGGTCCGCCCGGACATCGCGCTTTCAGGCGACTTCATCGTCGGCTTCCCCGGAGAGACCGACGCCGAGTTCGAAGAGACCCTGCAACTCGTCAGCGCTGTTGGCTACGCGCAGTGCTTCAGCTTCAAGTACTCGCCGCGGCCGGGCACGCCAGCGGCGGCGATGGACGGGCAGATTGCACCTGCCGTAATGGACGAGCGCCTGCAGCGGCTCCAGGGCGCACTCAACCGCGACCAGCATGCCTTCAACAAGGCCAGCGTCGGCCGCTCCTGCGAGGTTCTCATCGAGCGGCGCGGCAAGCATCCCGGGCAGTGGCTGGGCAAGTCACCCTGGCTGCAATCGGTGCACTTCGTCGGCGAGGGCGCCATCGGCCAGCTGGTGCAGCTGGAGCTGTTGGAAGCTGGACCGAACTCTCTCGCAGGCCGCCCGGTCCTTCAGGCGGCAGCCTGACCCCGGCGCGGCAAAGCGCCGGGATACTGCCATACTACCAGAAGGACCGTTCGTACACGCGCAGCACGCGGCCGTTGCTCATGTTAACCAGCGCTACGTCGTTGCCATAACGGACCCACCGAGCTCCGCGACC
Source organism: Novosphingobium kalidii (assembly GCF_040534015.1). Classification (NCBI taxonomy): domain Bacteria; kingdom Pseudomonadati; phylum Pseudomonadota; class Alphaproteobacteria; order Sphingomonadales; family Sphingomonadaceae; genus Novosphingobium; species Novosphingobium kalidii. The sequence goes on along the minus strand of NZ_JBEWLY010000013.1, from coordinate 95,735 downwards.
CGGTGATGGCAAGCGATACCGGCGATAGTCGTTGATCCAGTAACGCCTGCCGTAATAGGCTGGCTCGAACCGGTGACCGGCGCCCACCGGACGATAAGCGTAGCCGCGGGGGCCGGCGTAGGCAGGGCGGCGGTAATCGTTCCGGTTTGCACGACGGTGATCGCGCCAGTCCTGGCGAAGCTCACGCCGCGAATCGCGAAGGTCCCGTTCGGCCCGGCGAACGTCGCGGCGGTCTCCGTAATGCTGCGCCTCTCGCAAGTCGCGCTGGTCGCGCCGCACCTCGCGCGCGCTCTCGCGGACCTCGCGAGCACTCTGCGCATGCGCAGCTACAGGAATCAGCGCCGCGGGCACCAGAGCGCTGGCGACTAATGTTGCCATGATGATTCTACGCATTGTTTCACTCCCTTGTCGCGCCGTTTGAACCGGCCTGGACAGTGAAAGGCACTTTGCCGCCCCCCGCCTGAACCGACGGGAAACCCGGCTTTCATCGTAGATGCAGGAGTGTCGCAGACGGTGACATTTGCTTGGGCAGCACGACAGGCCGAACGCTCAGCGTCATGAAATGTCCCAAGGTTGCCTCGTGACTGCTTGCACCTGGCGGGATGAGGCCTAAGTTGATGGTCTTACAACCGCGCTTTTACATGAAAGGGGCGCATGGCTCGAAAGTCAGCGCGCGTCGGTGAGCCGACGCAGTTCAGGCCAGATGCACCGCGCAGAGCGCGTGTTGAGGTCGAGTTCGACGAACCGGCGCTGCTCGGGACATTGTTCGGCCAATTCGATGCCAACCTCGTCCAGGTCGAGAATCGTCTGGGCGTCTATATCGCCGCACGAGGTAATCGCATTCAGGTCGAAGGCCCGGAAGACGCTGTTGCTCGGGCTCGCGAGACATTGACCGGGATGTATCACCGCCTGGAGCAAGGCCACGATCTCGATTCCGGCGCCATCGAGGCCCTGATCACCATGTCCGCCGAACCCACGCTGGAAGGTATCGTCACGGGCGATGCCGGCGGGGGTGTGCCGCCGATCATGATACGCACCCGTCGCAAGACGATCGTGCCGCGCTCGGCAACGCAGATCGACTACATGCGCGCGCTGACCAAGTCCGATATCATCTTCGCGCTTGGTCCGGCGGGCACTGGCAAGACTTACGTCGCGGTCGCACAGGCGGTAAGCCAGTTGATGACCGGCTCTGTCCAACGACTGATCCTCTCGCGCCCCGCCGTCGAGGCTGGCGAAAAGCTCGGCTTCCTGCCCGGCGATATGAAGGACAAGGTCGATCCTTACCTGCGCCCGCTGTATGACGCGCTCTACGATTGCATGCCTCCTGAGCAGGTGGAGCGCCGCCTCGCCAGTGGAGAGATAGAGATCGCTCCGATCGCATTCATGCGCGGGCGCACGCTGGCCGATGCCTTCGTCATCCTTGATGAGGCGCAGAATACCACGCGCGAGCAGATGAAGATGTTCCTCACTCGATTCGGCCAGAACAGCCGCATGGTGGTATGCGGCGATCCGCGCCAGGTCGACATTCCTGGCGGGGACCGCATGAGCGGCCTTGCAGATGCAGTTTCCCGCCTCGAAGGCATTGAAGGCATTGACGTCACCCGCTTCACCTCGGCGGATGTGGTGCGCCACCCGATCGTGGGACGGATCGTTGATGCCTACGAAGGACCCACCGAGTAAGTACGCGCACGATGGATTTGGACATCGATATCGAGGCCGCTTGGCCCTCTCAGGTGGCTTGGGAAGACCTCGCGCAGCGTGCCGCAGAAGCCGCTGCGCAGGTGGCCGACGAACTTCGGAACCCCCGCCTCGCGGCAAGCCTCCTGTTCACGAACGACGAAGAGATTCAGGCTCTCAATCGGGATTGGCGCGGGAAGGACAAACCGACCAATGTCCTGTCCTTCCCGATGCTCGATCGCGCTAGCCTGGTGGCTCTCACGCCTCATGGCCCTCCCGAGCTGCTCGGCGACATCGCTCTCGCGCTGGAGACCTGCGCCAGGGAAGCGCAGGACAAAGGTCTATCCGTGGAGCACCATGCGGCGCACCTGATCGTCCACGGATTGCTTCATCTCGCTGGATACGACCACGAAACGAGCGAGGCCGACGCAGACGCGATGGAGGCACTCGAAACAAAGGCTCTTGCGATCATGGGCCTTGCAGACCCATATGCACCCGAACTTTAGCTATAGGGGCTGACCATTAAGATGGCCGAGAATGGCCGCAACGCGGAGTCCGGATCGGGAGACCCGGACAGTAACGGCACGCTCTGGCGCGTCATCCGCCGCTTGTTCGTATCCGACGTCGACCAGTCGCTGCGCTCGCAGATAGAGGATGTGATCAACGAACACGGTGAAAGCGCTGACGACGGGAGCGGCGACTTGTCGCCTCTTGAGCGGCAAATGCTTCGCAATCTCCTGCACTTCAGCGAGAACGATGCCGATGACGTAGCGGTCCCCCGCAGCGACATCATCGCCATCCCCGCTTCGGCAAGTTGGGAGGAGGTGATCGAGGCTTTTGCCGAGCACGGGCACAGCCGCATGCCCGTTTTCGGAGAATCTCTCGACGAAGTCCGCGGCATGATCCACATCAAGGATGTCTTTCCAATCCTCGCACGCGGCAACGTGCCGCCTGCGGACTGGACAACTTTGCTGCGTCAACCGTTGTTCGTGCCGCAAGCACGCGGTGCGCTTGACGTGCTGGCCGATATGCGCGCCAAGCGCATCCATCTCGCCGTCGTGATCGACGAGTATTCCGGCACCGATGGCATCATCACGATCGAGGATCTTGTCGAGGAGATCGTCGGCGATATCGAGGATGAGCACGACGACGCGCCTGAGGTCATGCTGGTGCAGCTGGAAGACGGCGCTTGGGACGCCGATGCGCGCGTCGAGCTTGAGGAAGTGGCGGAGAAGATCGACCCTCGCCTTGCCGAAGTGGAAGAAGCGGTGGATACTCTGGGTGGTCTGGCCTCTGTGCTGGCCGAGCAAGTGCCCGAGGTCGGCTCGATCCTCGATCACGAGAGCGGCTGGCGTATTGAGGTGACCGACGGCAACGAACGCCACGTAACAAGACTCCGGCTACACCCGCCGGTCAGTAGGGCCGAGAGTGAGCCGAACAGGCAGGCCGGGTAAAACTGGCGCCAAGAGCGGAAGAAGAGAATACATTGGTCGTACGTCGTCTGCCCCCCTTGCGAGCACTTGAGGCCTTCGTACGCGTTGTCCGCCTAGGCTCAGCCAAAGCGGCGGCCAGCGAGTTGGCGCTGTCTCCGTCCGCGCTGTCGCGCCGAGTGGCGGCGTTGGAGGACTTCACCGGGAAGAGGCTTTTCACGCGCCAGCATCAATCGATGAAGCTGACGGACGAAGGCTTGGCCTTTTACAACGTGGTAGGCCCGAAACTGGAAGAGCTCGCAGAGGCCGTGGAATCTCAAGTCGAGCGTGGCCAAGTGCTTAGGCTGCATCTGGGCGTCCCCTCATTGTTCGGGGGGCAGCGCCTTTTCCCGCGGCTGCCCGAGCTGCGCCGGCTGCATCCACGCCTGCATATCGATATCGAAACCGGCCCTAACCTTGAGAACCAAGTGGGCGATTCTCTGGATGCCGCCATCATCCTGGCGAAAGCGCCAGATCCTGCATTCTACTCAGTTCAGCTCGACCACAACAAGGTTTACGCGATCGTCTCTCAGGAGGTCGCCAGGGAGCTCGGCGACGTTCCCGATCAGGCCAAGCTCTCGCGCCAGACGTTCCTCATCCACAACGACCTGCCTGCCAGCCTCGACGCTTGGAAAGCGGCGCTGGGCATGAGCAAGCTCGAGCCTGCCTCGATCGATCGGTTCAACTCTGGCCAGCTTGTGCTGGAAGCCGCCGCACAGGGCCTCGGCATTGCGATCATGCACGACGACCACTTCCGCCGCGCGGGAGATGACCGACTGGCCGTGCTCTACGACATCGACGTCGAGAGTCCCTATCGCTACTGGTTTATTTGCCGGCACAAGGACTTGGAGGCGCGTCCCGTGAAGATCTTCCGGGAGTGGCTCCTGCAGGCAAATGTTTAAGCGCCTCGGCCGCTGCCGGGCGTAACTTCGCAGATTTCGCCACAACATTCGAGATCGGGAGGCGGAGCGTTCCGCCACCCGATCTCGCTTTAGCAGTCTAGTTAGCTTCAACCTTCGCTGACGGTCGCCTTGACGATCTTGCCTGGATTCGCTGGCGGCTCGCCCTTCGGCAGCGCATCCACGTGCTCCATGCCTTCGACAACCTGGCCCCAGACGGTATATTGCTTGTCGAGGAAGGTGGCGTCGTCGAAGACGATGAAGAACTGGCTGTTGGCCGAGTGCGGAGCGTTGGTGCGGGCCATCGAGCATACGCCGCGCACATGCGGTTCGGAGTTGAACTCCGCCTTGAGGTCAGGCTTGTCGGAGCCGCCCATGCCGGTACCGTTGGGGCAGCCGCCCTGTGCCATGAAACCTTCGATCACGCGATGGAACTTCACGCCGTCGTAGAAACCTTCGCCGGCCAGTTCCTTGATCCGGTCGACGTGACCCGGCGCCAGATCCGGACGCAGCTTGATCTTCACGTCGCCACCGCCAGCGTTGCCCGTGTCGAGCGTCAGAGTGAGGTATTCATCGGCCATTAGCGTCTCCTGTCGTTTGCCCCCTCCTACAGGCACTGGCCACCCAATGTCACCCTCAGCTCCGAGATCATCGTCAGACGGTCGAAAACGAGGCAGGACGCACCGCGGTGCAGCATGTGCGGTTGCTTTTGAAATAGACCTGCTTAGACCGCTCGCGCATGGCGGCGGAGCACATCGAAGACGAACTGGTGGAGGATGCTGACCGCGGCTATGAAGCCGCGGCTGAGAAGGAGCACCATGACGAGGACAACCGGCTTAGGCCCGACTTCCTCCGGAACGTTCGGGAAGCTCTGCGCGACGAAGACTTCGAGCGCGTTTATGCGTTAGTCGAGCCGCTTCACCCCGCTGACATTGCCGATCTGCTTGAACTCACCGACGAGGAAGAGCGGATCGCGCTGGCTCGGGCGATCCGCGACCTCATGGGCGTCGAGGTTATCGCCGAACTCAATGACTGGGTTCGCGAACGGCTGATGGAGGGCCTGCCCGCAGACGTCGTCGCGGAAATCGCGGAGCAGTTGGAAACCGACGACGCCGTCGCGATGATCGAGGACCTTGACCGCGCGGACCAACAAGCCATTCTGGCTGAGCTCGACCCCGAGGACCGTGCCGCCATTGAGGCCGCCCTCGCCTACCCCAGCGAATCCGCTGGTCGCTTGATGAGCCGTGAATTTGTAGCGGTTCCGGAATCGATGACGGTTGGCGATCTCATCGATTTTCTTCGCGAAGGGCGTGAGCTGCCGACCGAGTTTTGGGAAATCTTCGTCGTCGATCCCATGCACCGCCCGGTGGGCACTTGTGCGCTATCCTGGATCTTGCGCACGCCCCGCTCGATCTCGCTGGTTGATGTGATGGCAAGGGACCAGACGCTGATCCCCGTGCTGATGGACCAGGAGGAAGTTGCGCTACGCTTCCAGAAGTACGCGCTGATTTCTGCGGCTGTCGTCGACGATGCCGGTCGGCTCGTAGGACAGATCACCGTCGACGATGTCGTCCACATCATTCAGGAAGAGGCGGGAGAGGACGCCCTGCTGTTGTCCGGTGCGGGCGACGGCGACATTCACGAACCGATCCGCGATGCGTACCTGGCGCGGGTGCGCTGGCTCATCGGCAATTTGCTGACCGCCACCCTGGCCTCCTCCGTGATCGCGATGTTCGAAGACACAATCGCCAGAATGGTGGCACTCGCCACGCTTATGCCGATTGTCGCAGGGCTTGGAGGCAATGCAGGGACACAGACGCTGGCGGTAACCGTGCGCGCACTGGCCACCAATCAGCTCGCGTCAACAAACGCATGGCGCGCGATACGTCGCGAAATGGCTATCGCCTTGCTGAACGGCAGCACTGTCGCTGTCATCATCGGCATAGCGGTCAGCCTCATATTTCAGAATACCATTCTGGGGCTGGTCATTGCTCTGGCCATGATGACCAACATCGTCGTAGCGGGCCTTGCAGGCGTATTCGTGCCACTCACGCTAGATCGCTTCAAGGCAGACCCGGCAATTTCCTCCTCTATTTTCGTCACCATGGTTACGGATTCGATGGGCTTTCTCGTCTTCCTTGGCCTAGCCACGATGTCGGGTATGGTCGGCTAACCGAACCATCCTTATCTCCCCGTCATGCCCCTCCACATGACGAAGATTGCCTACAGTGCCGAGAGCCCTTCCAGCCTCAAGGCGTGGCTTGAGAGCCATGCCAATGAAGCACTGCTGACCACACGTTATCTGCCCAAGCGGCATGAGGAGATGGCGGGAGGCTCACTTTACTGGATCTTTGAGCACGCGCTGATTGGCCGCTCACCGCTCAAGGGCTTTGCACAGCGGGACGATGGCCGATGGCATATTCGCTTGGCTCCCCTCCTGATCCCCGTCCACACCAGGCCCAAGCGCGCGCACCAGGGCTGGCGTTACCTTGACGAAGACGAAGCGCCGCATGACCTTTCGGACGGCGAGACTGCAGGCGATGTCCTGCCGCCCCGCCTCATCGGCGAACTCGCGAAGCTGGGGCTGGTCTGAGACAGGCGGAGGAACGGGGTTATTCTCCCAGCCGTTGTATGGGCAGAAGGAGATAATACCATGCCAGAACGCCAATCACGCCACCCGGACAACGACTTAATCGATCGCGCCCAGGAACTTGGAGGCGGTACAGGATCCTCGGCAGGCGGAACCTTGCAGCGAGACGTAGGGAGCCGTGCCGAGCTCTCCAATGCCGATGGTAGCGAGCCCGAAGTGGAGCGCGTACGCAAGTCGGATGAAGGGGACCGAGTGCCGAGACCCAAGACAAACCGGCAGTAACCGCCAAGGCGCGTGTCGGTCAGGCCGACACGCGCGCCCCTTCTAACCGGCCGAAGCAAGACAGCTGCCACGCCTCATCCGATCTGGCGATCAATCCACCAGCGGAGGAGAACATGCGCAATGGCCGTAGCCGGTGGCGCGCCGAATGCGCGACCGTTCTCGCCTCTATCGATCGCCTCAAGTGCCTCGGCCACGTCGCCGCGTGAGAACCAGCGGGCATCTTCCAACTCGGTCTCGTCAATCGTTATGCCGGGATTGTCCGCATAGGCATGACAGCCCATCATGAGCGAAGACGGAAAAGGCCAGGGTTGGCTGGCGACATACGTGACGCCGCGTATCCGCACTCCTGCTTCCTCGAATACCTCACGAGCAACAGCCTCTTCGATCGTCTCACCCGGTTCAACGAAGCCAGCCAGCGCTGAATAACGCCCGGCAGGGAAGCGGGGCTGCCGTCCCAGCAGCAATCTCCCGTCGTGCTCGACCAGCATGATCGTCACCGGATCGACGCGCGGGAAATGCTCAGCGCCACACTCATGATTCCGGCAAGTCCGCTGCCAGCCACCTTTCGCCAGATCGGACGGACTGCCGCATACAGCGCAAAAGCGGTGCCGCATGTGCCATCCGACAAGCGCGCGAGCACTCCCGTATACCGCCAGTTCATCGCTCGGCAGCACTGCCATGGCGCCCCAGCTTCGTGGCCCCGTCATGAAAGCATTACCTGCAGGTTCTTTTGGCACTTGCGCAAAGCAGCCGACACCCTCGCGATCGGTGTCCAGCCCCAGAAACACCAGCTCCGCCTCGGCAGGAAGATCCGCTACTTCGCCCCAGTCCAACGTGCCTGCTTCGGTAAGCACGGGATCAAGGCCATCGAGCCGTAACAGCCGCCCTCCACTTGTACGTAGCGCAACTACAGCAGCCGGATCGGAGCGCAGATGGTCGGCGCGGTCGATACGGGAGCCGGCGAAAGCGATCGGCGCAGCCTGGAGAGGGTCGAGCACCCCTCACCGCCTTTGCAGCAGGGCCATGACATCCGCCTTCAGCGCCGTCTGGAATTCGGGCAAGAGGTTCAGGGCCGTGGGCGGCATGAACTGCGCGAAGATTTGCGAGCGGATCCCATGAACTATATCGACCATCGCCACGGTTCCTGCCGCGCCCGCCCAACCAAAGATGCCAGCTTCTTCGCCCAAGCCGACGCGGCCACCCGCCCCGAAGCCGCTTGCCGGCCCCATCATGCTGGGACCTGCTACCCCGGGGGGCAGCAGGTTGGACGTGCCGAGCCGCACAGCCTCTTCGGTCAAGACGCGCTTGCCGTCGATTTCACCAAGCTGCGCCAGCATCCGCAGGAAGCGGTCGTAATCGCGAGGGCTGCTGACAAGGCCGGCTCCTCCGAAAGGAAAGGCCGGCTTCTCCAGGTAAATCGAAGTGGCGCCCTCGTCGATCGGCACGAAGATGCCTTCAAGCACACCGTAGTTGGTAGCGAGCCGTCCAGCATCGGCGGGCGCGACCTGGAAGCTGGTGTCATCCATCCCGGTGGGAGTGAATATATTCTCTTGCAGATAGATGTCGAAAGGCTGGCCGGAGACCACCTCGATGACTCTGCCCATGAGGTCTAGTCCAAGCGAGTAGCTCCACTTGGTACCGGGGTCGTAGACCAGTGGCACCTCGGCGAGACGGTCGGCGAAAACGTCTAGCCCCTCCACGGCCTGCGAGCGGAAGATGCCGGGTACGGGCAACCGCGTGACTCTGCCTGCGGTCAGCCCCTTCGCTGCCATCAATTCAGCAATGGGGCCCTGTTGAATGATGGAATAACCAAGTCCTGAGGTGTGAGTCAGGAGTTGGCGTATGGTGATGGGCCGGGGCGCGGGATGCAAGGCCGTGATGGAGCCGTCATACGTATCCTGCACTTTCATGTGCCGGTACTGCGGCAGGATTTCGTAGAGCGGCTGGTCGAGGCCCATCTTGCCTTGCGAGATAAGCTGCATCGCCGCCATGCCCGTCACCGGCTTCGTCATCGAATAGATGCGGAACAGCGTGTCCGGCGTCATCGGGTCGAGATCGGTGAAGCCGTCGCTGCCTCGGGCGATGAACTGTGCCTCTTGCCCAGGAAGCCCTAACGAGGCCACGAGGCCGGGGAACTTGCCCGGTCCCACCCACTTTTCAATAACGGCCCGCACATGCGGCATAAGTTCGGGCAGCTCGGCGGCGCGCACGAGGCTGGGCAGCAGTGATCCCAGACCTGCACAGAGGCCAAGCGAGAGCAGCGCGCGCCGGTCCAAAGCGGCCTCAAGTTCGCTTACACCTTTCATCGAGAATCCTTTCCCCTTGCAGCCAGCGCCAGGCGCGCCGCCTTCGCGAAAAGTGTTGGCAGTCCTGCATCGCCGATCGTCTTCAGCGGCCACCATTCGCCTTCCTGCGCGGCAAGACTAGACCATTCGTCGCCGCGGTAAACTGCCAGGTGGAGGTTAAGCTGAAAATGCGTGAAGCCATGCGCCACCACGCCACCGGCGTCCCAGGGCCCGGAAAGAGGTGCGGCGCCCTCACCGTCCGTTCGCGCGCTCCAGCCATCGTCGGGCAGTGCGCGCATGCCACCGAGCATGCCCTTACCGGGACGGCGTACCAGCCATACCGCGTCGTTACGCTCTACCCAGAACGCTCGTCCGCTGCGCTGCGGACGCGCTTTCTTGGGCGCCTTCACGGGGAAGCGCTCCGCCTCACCGCTGGCCCGCGCCGCACATGACGAGGAGAGAGGGCACAAAAGGCATCGAGGTGCCCGCGGCGTGCAGATGGTGGCGCCAAGGTCCATCATCGCCTGTGCAAAGTCGCCGGCCCGCGTACTGGGCGTAATTGCGTCTGCGTGGCGGCGGATCGCTGCGCGTGCGCCGGGTAGCGGCTCTGTCACGAAGAAGAGGCGAGAGACCACGCGCTCGACATTGGCGTCAACCACGACAGCACGCTGCCCGAACGCAATCGCGGCCACCGCCGCGGCAGTATAGGCTCCCAGGCCCGGCAAGGCGCGTAAGCCAGGCTCGCTGCTCGGAAACTTGCCGCCGCTGTCCGCTACCGCACGAGCGCAAGCTAGCAAGTTGCGAGCGCGGGCATAGTAACCCAGCCCCGCCCACGCCGCCATCACCTCGCCCTCATCTGCCGCAGCCAGCGCCTCGACCGTAGGCCAGCGGTCCGTGAACTTTGCGAAATAGCTCTTCACCGCAGCAACCGTCGTCTGCTGCAGCATGACCTCCGAGAGCCACACGCGGTAAGGGTCTGGTGGCGGGCTTCCCGGCAACGAACGCCAGGGGAGATCGCGCGCATGCGCATCGTACCAGTCGAGCAACGCACCGGAGACATCTTGCGAACTGGCATCCATCGCAGCGCTATGGCATTGGCCAATGGGTAATGGAACGGGTCGAGAACTTGGCAGACGGCAAGACGAGCAAGAGCGCTGAAGCGAAGGCGGGAACCCTCAAGCGCTACGAACGTCCGCGCGGCGGCCAGGCTCGTGCCATTTCGGACCTGATGCCCGAGGTAGGTCGCACGGCGTTCCGGCGCTTCGGCTTCGTCCAGTCAAGCGTCGTTACCCGCTGGCCGGAGATCGTGGGCCCGAGGCACGCCCGTATCTGCACACCCGAATCGATCCGCTTTCCCCCGGGCGAGAGGCATGACGGTATTCTGCAGCTGGTGGTGGTGCCCGCTCACGCGCCGATCATCCAGCACGTGATCCCCGAGATCGTGGAGCGGGTGAACCGCTTCTTCGGCTACAATGCAGTCGCGAGGGTGAAGCTTCGACAAGGCGAGGTTAAGGCACCGCCTGCTTCTGCACCGAAAGCGCCGCCTTCATTGAAACCTGTGCCGATGGAGCTGGGCGAATCGCTCCGCGATATCGGTGATCCGGAATTGCGAGCGGTTCTGGAATCGCTTGCGCGCAGTATGGCGACAGCAAAGGACAAGGACGAGACGTGATTCCCCGACCCATTCGCATGATCGCTGTGCTGGCCCTTGCCGCCATGACCGTGGCGGCTTCCCCACCGCACCCGAACTGGAACGCGACCATCACCATGGGTCCGGACGGAGCTTACACGCTGGGCAATCCTGGCGCGAAGGTGAAGCTGACCGAGTATGTAAGCTATACCTGCCCACATTGCGGCGACTTCCACCGTCAAGCCGACGGCGCGCTCCGGCTGACCTACGTGCCACAAGGGAAGTTGTCCGTCACCGTGCAGCAGGTCCTTCGCAATCCGGTCGACCTGACGGTCGCGATGCTGACCAACTGCGGAAACCCCAAGATGTTTTTCGCGCGTCACGATGGTTTTATGGGCGCGCAGGACCAATGGCTATCCAAGATGTCGAGTTTCAGCTCAGCTCAGACCGAGCGGTGGACCACCGGCCCTGTACGCGAACGCCTGCGCGCGATCGCTTCCGATTTTGACTTCTACAAGATCATGGCTCGCTGGAGCTACTCGCGCGCGCAAGTGGATCAGTGCCTCGCAGACGACGCCGTGATGAAGCGGGTGACTGGCCAGACCGAGAATGCCATTGCCGCGGGAGTGGAGGGTACACCAAGTTTCGCGATCAACGGCGAACTGCTGGCCGACATCCACGACTGGGAAACGCTCGCACGACAGATCGATTCAAGGCTCTGAGCCTGCCCCCTTCATCTGTGGAGACAAGGCCTCCACCCCCAACCGCCACTTTGATATCAGCCCGGCTTCGGGTTAGCTGACGCCCTCCTGCAAGAAGGACCTCTTCCATGATTTCCCGGATTCGCTCTTTCGCGCTTGGCGTGGCCATGATTCCCCTCGCGCTTGCCACCGCTGCCTGCGGCGACAAGACCCCAACGGAAGCGCCGACCAGCGGTGAGCCGATCGAGAAGGTCGAAGCGCCTGCGGGCAAGGCGTGGACCGACGTCGTGACGAAGACCGAGGAAGGTGGCTACCGAGTGGGCAACCCCGAGGCGCCCATTAAGCTGGTTGAATACGGCGCTCTATCCTGCTCGCACTGCGCCGACTTCGCCAAGGAAAGCTCTGAAGAGCTCATGAACGAATACGTCGGGAGCGGACGTGTCAGCTATGAGCTGCGCTACTTCATGCTCAACGCACTCGACGTGCCTGCCACCCTCCTCGCCACGTGCGGTTCGGAGGAGGCTGTCATCCCGCTCAGCGAGCAGTTCTGGGCTTGGCAGCCCACCATGTTCAGCAATCTGCAGAGCGTCGGCGACGCTCGCCTGCAGCAGGCGGCGGCGCTGCCTCCTGCTCAGCGCATGCAGGCGATTGCTGATCTCGCAGGGATGACCGAGTTCTTCGCAGCGCGCGGCATCTCGCGCGATCAAGCCGCGGCTTGCCTTGCCGATACGGCAAAGGCCGAAGCGCTCGCGAAGCAGACGGAAGTCGCCTCAACCAAGTACAACGTGACGGGCACCCCCAGTTTCTTCATCAGCGGCGCCCCGGTCGGCACCGCAGACTGGGCAACACTCGAGAGCAAGCTCGAGGCTGCGGGGGCGCGTTGATCTCCATGCCGGGAGCCTGAACCTGCGATGCGCATTCGGCGGCTGAAGCTCAGCGGCTTCAAGAGCTTCGTCGAGCCGGCCGAACTGCGCATCGATCCGGGGCTGACTGGCGTCGTCGGTCCGAACGGGTGCGGCAAGTCGAACCTGCTGGAGGCGATCCGCTGGGTCATGGGCGAAAGCTCGCCCAAGTCGATGCGCGGCGGCGGCATGGAGGATGTGATCTTCGCCGGCACCGCCTCCCGGCCACCACGAGCCTTTGCCGAGGTCGTGATCCAGGTGCAGACAGCCGATGCCGAGGATCTGGAGGTCGTGCGCCGCATCGAGCGGGGTGCCGGCAGTGCCTACCGCGTCAATGGCCGCGACGTGCGCGCAAAGGACGTCGCGCTAATCTTTGCCGATGCGGCCACCGGCGCCCATTCGCCAGCGCTTGTAAGCCAAGGCCGGATCGCCGCCGTGATCGCCGCCAAGCCGGCCGAACGGCGGGCGATGCTGGAAGAGGCTGCCGGGATCGCTGGCCTGCACGTTCGCCGCAAGGATGCCGAAACCAAGCTGCGCGCGACTGAGGCCAATCTCGCTCGCCTGGACGACTTGATGGCCGGCCTCGACAAGCACGTTGCCACATTGCGCCGGCAAGCGCGTGCGGCGGAACGCTACAAGGCAGTTTCTGACCAGATTCGCGTTTCCGAAGCGCGCCTGGTGTTTGCCCGTTGGCGCGATGCTGCCGCTGCGGCCGACGCCGCTCGCAAGGAAGCCGAAGCCGCCGAGAGCCGCGTCGCTGAAGCGCAGAAGGCACTGCATGTGGCTCAAGAGGCGCAGGCGAGGATAGCGCAGGCCTTGGCGACTACTCGCGACGTGGTCGCTGATCGCCGCGACGACGCAAATGCTCAAGCCCATCAGCTCACCGGTCTCGCTGGCAAGCTGGAGGCCGCTCAGCAACGTCTTGCAGACCTTGATCGTCAGCGCCAACGGCTCCAGCAGGACTGCGGCGACGCCGACCGCATCACGCGCGATGCGGCCGAGGCGCTTGCCCGACTTGAGCGGGAGTTGGCGCAAGGCACGAAAGAACTGCAACTGGCGGAGGCTGAGCGCCCTCGTTTGGCTACACAGCTTGATCGGGGCGAAGCCACAGCGCGAGCAGCCGAGCTCAATCTTGCGCAAGCGACCGCCGAACAGGCAAGCGCAGAAGCGGATTGGCGTATCGCAGAAGCCGAACTGGCCCAGACCCGCACTCGCCTGGAGCGGGCTGAGAAGGAGGCTGCTCGTGTCGCCGCTCAGCTTGTCGAGCTACCAAGCATGGAAGGGCTGGATGCGGCCGTGCAAACGGCAGGACGGCGGCGGGACGAAGCCTCAAGCGCCGTCGTCCAGGCTCGCAGCGCCCTCGACCAACTGAGTGGACGCAAGGCTGCCTTGCAGGCCGCTCGCGACGAAGCTGCCGGCGAACTCGCGACCGCTCGTGCCGACCTGACCGGCATCGAGCGTGAACATGCCGCCTTGTTGCGGGACCGTCAGGCCCGCGCGAAAAGCGCAAAGGCAGCACACGGACTACCGACAGCTATCGACGCGCTGCGGGTGGAGCCGGGCTACGAGCGGGCTCTCGCAGCCGCATTGGGTCGAGATGCCAAAACGCCGCTGGGGGCACCGACTGAGGTGGCAGACGGCCGATTCTGGGCTGGTGCGGTAGCGCCCGCCCCGCTTCCCGACAGCCTTGCTCACCGCGTGACACAGTGTCCGGCCGAGTTGGCCGCGCGGCTCGCTCTCGTCCGGTTCGCCGAGACGGATCATGGAACCGATCTGCAGCCTGGCGAATGGCTGGTCACGCGCGCCGGCGCCTTGCGGCGCTGGGATGGCTTTGTTGCGCGCGGCGAAGGGGGCGCGGAGGCAGCGCGGTTCGAAGCTGAGAACCGTTTTGCGGAGCTCGACGCACAACTGCCTGCTCTGCGCGCTCGTGCTACCGAAGCAGAGACGCGGGCAACTCAGGTGCAACATTCGCTCTCGGACCTGCAGACTGCTGCGGTGGCTGGAGAGCGTGCGCTGGCCAGAGCTGCCGACGAGGAGCGAACGGCACTCAGGGCGCTGGATCAGGCCGAGGATGCTCGGCTTCGCTTGGCCTCGCGCCGCGCCGAACTCGGTCGCTCTGCGTCGGAGTTGGCGGAGCAACAGCGCGCTGCGCAAGCCGAGTATGACGCGGCAGGGGCACGCCACGCAACACTGCCGAATCCGGCCGAGGGTCGCGCTGCGCTCGCGCAGGTCAGGGCAGCGCACGAGACCGCCAAGCGCGCCTTGCAAGGCGCCACTGCAAGTCTGGCCGCCCATGATCAGGGGCTCAGCGCGCAGCGCGAGCGAACCGCCACCCAGCGCGCCGACATTCGCGGTTGGCAAGCGCGCGCCGGCGACGCCGCCAAACGTCTCGCAGAGGCCACTCGCCGTCTCGAGGAGATAGAACAAGAGCGCGCCGGCATCGCGGCCCGCCCGGACCAGCTGGCGAAGGAAATCGTCGTTGCCACTGCGATCCAGGAACGCCTCGCCGTCGAACTCGCCACTGCCGAAGCCGAGCTCAGCAAGACTGCCGACAGCGCACGAGAGGCAGACGCAGCGCTTGCCCGAACGCAGGAGGCACTCGCCGCAGCGAGAGAGGCGCGAGCGGGAGCCGCCGCGCGCGCCGAGAATGAGGATGCGCGCCGGGTCGAAATGAACCGTCTTTCGGGCGAGCGCTTCCAATCCCCTCCCCCGTTGCTGCCGGGACGCTTCGGCTTCGAGGCCGACGAAGTAGGCGCGGCCGAGGCGGAGTCGGCGGCCATGGACAGGCTCGTCGGGGAGCGTGAGCGGATTGGCCCGGTCAACCTTGTCGCGGCTGATGAACTGGCACAAGCCGAGGCACAATTGGGCACGAATGCTGCTGAAAAGGCTGAACTGAGCGAGGCCGTTAACCGGCTTCGCGGTTCCATCGGCAACCTCAACCGCGAGGGTCGCGAGCGGCTGCGCAGCGCCTTCGAGGCAGTGGACGGGCACTTCCGCCGGCTATTCACGCGCCTGTTCCAAGGGGGGCAGGCGCACCTGGCGCTGGTGGATTCCGATGACCCCTTAGAAGCGGGGCTCGAGATATTCGCTCAGCCTCCCGGCAAACGCCTGCAATCGCTGACGCTGCTTTCGGGCGGTGAGCAGGCGCTGACGGCAGTCGCGCTCATTTTCGCGCTGTTCCTCACCAACCCTGCTCCGATTTGCGTGCTGGATGAGGTGGACGCGCCATTGGACGACGCCAACATCGAGCGCTTTTGCGATTTGCTGGACGCGATGGCGGCAGAGACGCAGACGCGGTATCTGATCGTGACGCACAACGCGGTCACGATGAGCCGCATGCACCGCCTGTTCGGCGTGACAATGGTCGAGCGAGGCGTCTCGCGCCTGGTCAGCGTCGATCTTGGCGCTGCGGAAGAGCTGCTGGCGGCGGAATAGCCGCCTTGCAGTTCTAGAACCTAGGCGGCTTCTGCCTCAGCCGCAGCCTCTGCGGCAGTGACGCGCGCGGCTTCGGCGGTGGCTTCACGCTTCGCGCGCGATTCTTCGGTTTTGCGGGCGCGCACGGCCATGTCGCGCCAAGCGGCTTCGGAGCGCAGCGCGCGGTCCCGCACATTGTCCAACTCTGCCGTTTCAGCGGCGAGAGCGGCTTCCTCAGCCCGTTCGGTGGCGAATTCGTAGCTGATGCTCATGGGCGGCTCCTTTGTGGAGGGGTTGCTGCAGGTCGGCCGGACCGGTCCGATGACCAATCCGGCACGCTGCTGTTAGGCAGTGGCGAGGTTCGTTGCCGATTCCTTGCCGTTACGCCCACGCTCGACTTCGTACGAAACGCGCTGGTCACGCTCGAGAGTCATCATGCCGGCTGCCTGAACGGCCGAGATGTGCACGAAGCTGTCGGCGCCGCCGTTGTCGGGCTGAATGAAACCATAGCCCTTGTCGGCGTTGAAGAATTTTACGGTGCCGATCGGCATAAGAGTTTCCTTTCGAGAAACATGGGTTGCCCGGCCGCAACATGCGGCAAGGCCGTGCGTCGGGTCGTCAATCGAAAGGAAGTCGTCGTCAGCCTTGCGCTCTTCCCCTCAAAGGATGTCCTTTTAAGGTCCGGGCGCTCGTCAAATCGGCAAAGTCCGTCGCAAAATTCGACGTCAGCGGGAGCCTTGTAACACGCCCCGGCACATTCGCCTAATCGACCCACCGCGTCGCATGAACCGTTGATACCGAACAGGCATTTTGTAGGCTTTCAACAAACCCGCGCCGCACAGCGCATGAGTCCTCGCTCTCCTGAGACAGAACGTCCCTAGCGGCCATACTTTCAAAAAGCGGTTTCACGCCATCGTAACGAAGACCTCCGCCTCGATTACCCACTCGCCGGCAACTTCGCGCCACTTAGCAGCGTAAGTGCCCTCTGCGGTGCGCTCGCCGGAGGAGTTGGTGCCGTGCCAGGAGCCGTGCTCCATGGCGATCGGCTCGACGGCGGAGATGTCGATGGCTTCGGGAGTGCGCACGTAGATGTCGCGGCTCCCTGCTGCGAACTCTCGCTTCCAGACCTTCACTTGCGCGAGGCGCCCCGCGATCACGGCGCTGTCGGTGCCGGTGAGCATCACGCAGTCGCGGGCGAGAGTGAGGCCGATAGCAGTTGCGTCACCTTCGGCGATGGCACGATTGAAGGCGGCGCGGCGGGTGCGGATGGCGAGTTCTGCGGCGGGGTTCATTCCCGTGTTGTGCGACGGGGGCGAGACCTCGGCAAGCCGTGCTGAGCGTGTGTGTGCGAGGCCGATATGATAGGGAGCGCGAGGGCAATAGCCGTCGCAGCTTTTCTGTGGCCTTGTGACGCAAGGGTCTCTCGCCAGCTCGCAGAGGCTTGTCTCAGAGCGGGTTTGCTGCGGCTTCTCCGACTACCGTGATCCACTGGCGCACGGACCAGCGCGCGATCAGGCCGTTGGCGACGTAAGGATCGGCTGCCGCGAATGCTTCCGCCGCGGCGGGGGTGTCGCCGTGGAACAGGAGAAGCGCTTGCTCCGGCGGGTCTAGCGCGCCGCCCAGCAGGAGGGCACCGCGCGCGGCGGCCTCTCGGGCGAGCGTAAGGTGCTCGTCGCGAAAGGCCGTGCGGCGATCAAGGTAGTCGGCGGCGAGGTCGTACGTCAGCAGCCAGTGGGCCATGTCTGTGCTCCCTCGCTCTGCGGTGGGACTCAGTCGTGCTCGCGGTCGCCCGCGCCGATGTACAGTTCGCGGCCGATCTCGTGGTACTTCTCGCTCATCGCCTTCATGCCGGCTTCGGCTTCGTCGGCGGCGATGAAGGTGGTGACGGGCTGGTTCTGCTTGGCGGCGAAGTCACGTACTTCCTGCGTGATCTTCATCGAGCAGAACTTCGGGCCACACATCGAGCAGAAGTGCGCGGACTTGGCGCCTTCCGCCGGCAGTGTCTGGTCGTGGTACTGTTCGGCGGTGTCCGGGTCCAATGAGAGGTTGAACTGGTCACGCCAGCGGAACTCGAACCGGGCGCGGCTGAGCGCATCGTCGCGCACCTTGGCGGCGGGGTGGCCCTTGGCGAGGTCAGCGGCGTGAGCGGCCAGCTTGTAGGTAACCACGCCGACTTTCACGTCGTCGCGATCGGGCAGGCCGAGGTGCTCCTTGGGCGTGACGTAGCAGAGCATCGCGGTGCCGTACCAGCCGATCATGGCGGCGCCGATGCCGGACGTGATGTGGTCGTAGCCGGGCGCGATGTCGGTCACCAAGGGCCCGAGGGTGTAGAACGGAGCCTCTCCGCAAGCCTGGAGCTGCTTGTCCATGTTCTCCTTGACCTTGTGCATCGGTACGTGGCCGGGACCTTCGATCATGACCTGGACGTCCTGCTCCCAGGCGCGCTTGGTCAGTTCGCCCAGAGTGTAGAGCTCGGCGAACTGGGCCTCGTCGTTAGCGTCGGCGATGGAGCCGGGGCGCAGGCCGTCGCCCAGCGAGTAGGCGATGTCGTAGGCTTTGCAGATCTCGGTGATCTCGTCGAAGTGCTCGTAAAGGAAGCTCTCCTTGTGGTGCGAGAGGCACCACTTGGCCATGATCGAGCCGCCGCGGCTAACGATGCCGGTCACGCGCTTGGCCGAGAGCGGGATGTAAGCAAGGCGCACGCCGGCGTGGATGGTGAAGTAGTCCACGCCTTGCTCGGCCTGTTCGATCAGAGTGTCACGGAAGACTTCCCATGTGAGGTCCTCGGCCACGCCGCCGACCTTCTCCAGCGCTTGATAGATGGGCACGGTACCGATCGGCACGGGGCTGTTGCGGATGATCCACTCGCGCGTGTCGTGAATGTTGCGGCCCGTGCTGAGGTCCATGACGGTGTCCGCGCCCCAGCGGATCGACCAGACCATCTTGTCGACTTCGCTGGCGACGTCCGAGGCGACGGCGGAGTTGCCGATGTTGGCGTTGATTTTGACCAGGAAGTTGCGCCCGATCGCCATCGGCTCGCACTCGGGGTGGTTGACGTTGCTAGGGATAATCGCGCGGCCGCGAGCGACTTCGTCGCGCACGAATTCAGGCGTCACGTAGTCAGGGATGGACGCGCCGAAATCCTGGCCGTCGCGGATGTATTCCTTGAGCATCTCGCGGCCGAGATTCTCGCGTACGGCGACGTATTCCATCTCGGGCGTGATGATGCCGCGGCGGGCGTAGTGCATCTGGCTGAGATTGGCGCCCGGCTTGGCACGCAGCACTGTCTTGGCGACGTTGGGGAACGGCGCGACGCCGCCGGAGCGGTCCGGACCCTTAAGCCCGTTATCCTCGGGCTTGATCTCGCGGGGTGTGTATTCCTCAACGTCGCCACGATCGAGCTGCCACTGACGGCGCAGCTGCGGCAAGCCAGCCTGAATGTCGATCAGCACGTTGGGATCGGTGTAGGGGCCGGAGGTGTCGTAGACGCGCACGGGCGCCTCACCGCTGCTGGGCTCAAGATGGATTTCGCGCATGGCGACCCCGAGGGGGCCGACGTGGATCTTCTTCGATCCACGGATGGGCCCGGTGGTGACGCCGATTTCCAGTTTGGAGTTGATGTCGGCCATGCGCGCTCCTCAGATCGGCGGATGGGAGCGGATCACGGGCGGCGCCCGGCCAACTCCCTCCGCCCGTATTAACGGGTTCAGGTTCGACGGGTCGTGCGGAGCATACCCGCACCTCTCAGCCCAGAATCCATGTGGACCTGCTGGCTCCCCGGTGGTTTCGCAATGATAGACGTGAGCCGGGCGCGCGTCTAGCGCTGTACGGCGATGACGATGCTTTACCGCCTCGACGCCGCCGCCCCGCACGTCGCCGCTGCGTTCGGCGCAAACGAGCGCGACGACCCCTGGACCGGCGGCCACGTGGCGCCCGGCGGCTTTGCGCCGGTGATCACGGCAGGGCGCGAGTTCGTAGCCGGGCCGCGCCCGGAAGGGCGAACGCCGCGACGAATGGTGCCGCGCCTCTGGGGCGTTCCGCCGCCGCCCTCGGTCCTCGACGCGCCCCGGCACGGC
This sequence comes from Novosphingobium kalidii, assembly GCF_040534015.1. Classification (NCBI taxonomy): domain Bacteria; kingdom Pseudomonadati; phylum Pseudomonadota; class Alphaproteobacteria; order Sphingomonadales; family Sphingomonadaceae; genus Novosphingobium; species Novosphingobium kalidii. Next base: position 75,810 of record NZ_JBEWLY010000013.1, on the reverse strand, counting down.
ATCCTCTCGGTGCGCAACGCCGAAAGCCCGTTCTGGATCGGCAACTTGCGCAATAGCGAGTTCCGCTGCCTCATCCCGGCGACGGCCTTCATGGAGTGGGGCAATGGGACCGACCGCGACGGCAAGCGGCGGCGGCACTGGTTCGCCTGCGCGGACCAGCCGATCTTCGCCATGGCCGGTGTGTGGAAGGACAGCGAAGTGCCCAGCTTTGCTCTCCTCACCTGCGAACCGAACGCCGCATTGCGCGCCGCCGGGCGAGAGAGCATGCTGGTGATTCTCCCCGCCGACAGCAAGGCACAGGACCTCTGGCTGCGCGGCGGCTGGGACCGGGCACAAGCGCTGCTGGCGCCGTATTCGTCATCGCTGATGCTGGAGCGGGAGAGATAGGTGATGATCGAGACGGCAGCTAACACCCCAGAAGCAGTCGATGACATCGCCCTTTCGGTGCCTCGCCGGCGATCTTTCCATCGACACTTTTGGCGATCATAACCGAGTGGGAGGTTACATGACCATGAACATCGCGTTTCTTCACGGCGGAGGTCAAGGAAGCTGGGTTTGGGGCGACACAATCGAGGCGTTGCAAGCGCAACGAGGAAGAGACGTGGCGAACGTCCTGAAGCTCGACGTGCCCGGATGCGGATCAAAGCGCCGGCGCTCCACGGATGATCTGACGCTCGAAGATGTTGCCCACGAACTGATACAAGACATTGAAGCAAGTGGCTTGAAAGATGTCGTCTTGGTAGGTCATTCGCAAGCGGGCCAAGCAATGGCCTTGATGATGACGCGACACCCCCAACTGTTTCAGCGCTTCATCTATGTCTCGTGTTCTATCCCCCTTCCGGGGCAGTCAGTGCAGCAGATGATTGGACAGGGCCTTCAAGGCGATAACCCGGAGGAAGTCGGCTGGCCGATGGACCCTGCAACGACACCCATCGAGCAGCGTTACGAGACCATGTTCTGCAACGACATGGGGCAGTCAGCTAAGACTGAGTTCCTGTCAGAGTTGGGAAGCGATCATTGGCCATTGGCGACGTATGCTTTCACGGACTGGAACTATCACAGTCTGGATGTCGTTCCATCAACCTTCGTACTGTGCTTACGAGATAAGATACTGCCAGCGGGGTGGCAGCACGTCTTTGCAGAACGTTTCAGAACGGAACGCACGGTGATGATCGATGCAGGTCATCAAGTGATGAACACTCGGCCCCATGGCTTGGCAGAGGTCATCCGCATCGAAGCGGACAGAAGTGCCATCTGACGACTGCCCCAGTCGGCTCTCCACCAAATTTCGCCGCGCATCTAAAAGCTCCAACTTTTGACCCTTACTTGCAGCGGCCCTTGCGCGGTCACATCTCCGGCGTCATGTCCGCTGACCCACTCGACGCCTTGCTGACCGAAGTCCGTGGTTGCCGTGCATGTGCGGGTGCCCTCGCGCATGAGCCGCGGCCGTTTGTGGCGGGGTCATCCAGTGCGCGGCTGCTGATCATCGGGCAGGCTCCTGGCAGCAAGGTTCATGCAAGCGGCATCGGCTGGAATGATGACAGCGGCGATCGCCTGCGCGACTGGCTGGGTGTGGATCGCGACACGTTCTACGACACCAGCCGCGTGGCGCAGATGCCCACCGGGTTTTGTTATCCCGGCAAAGGCGATGGCGGCGATCTGCCGCCTCGTCCCGAGTGCGCGCCGCTGTGGCATGCCCGGCTGATGGCGGGAATGCCCCGGGTCGAGCTCACTCTGCTTGTCGGCATGCACGCACAGAAGCGATATCTTCCCCGCGACTTTGCGCCGAACATGACGGAGGCGGTGCGCCGCTGGCGCGAGGCTCCGGCCGGCTTGCTGCCCTTGCCGCACCCGGCGTGGCGAAGCCGAATGTGGATGGCGCGCAATCCCTGGTTCGAGGCCGAGGTGCTACCGGCCTTGAAGGACAGATTGCGCAAGATGGGGATCTGATCTCAAGGCTGCTCGGCATCACGCACTCCGTTCCCGCGCAACAAGGCCGTGTTCGGCAAAAACCGTGATCAGCCGCGCCAGGGCTTCTTCGATCTCCCTATCAGCGGGCGAATCGTCTTCGCTGCGCATAATCATGGCTCGCATCACGCCCACGAACGCATTGGTGAGCACGAAGGCTTCCGCCTCGCTCAGTGAAACACCTGCTGGGGAGTGCTCGTCCGAGGTCAGCCGTCCGACGGTGGCCTGGATCAGGGGGCCGAGCCGCGTGCCCGCACGGGAGAGCGAGTGCTCGAGCACGATCCGCTGCACCCGTCGCCTCTGCCCAAAGAGTGCGGTGACGGCGCGGACGATGCGGCTCACACGCTCGGCGTGCGGCATCTCGGCCGGATCGGCAATTACGCGCAGGACTCGCTCCGACAAGGCCGCGATTTCCCGATCCGCCAGTGCGTCAAGAATGGCGTCCTTGTTGGCGAAGTACTGGTAGAGCGTGCCGACGCTCACGCCGGCGGTCCGCGCCACGGCATTCGTCGTGAGCAACGGCATGCCTCCCTTCTCCAGAAGCTGCATCGCCGCTTCCAATATGAGCGCGACCTTGTGCATGGCCCGCTCCTGGCGCGGCGCTCTCACCCCGATTGGCGGATTACCGCCCTCTTTGTCCGCCATCAGTGCTCCACCATAACGCGAGTTTCAATAACGTGAGCATCGCTCATATTATGGAGTGCAGACGAGACGGCAAGACGTTTGCCGCTCACCGAATGAGATGTTGGAGACAGCCATGATGCACACCCCGACCGAGAGGGCCACGCGCCTGCGCGGAGAGCAACTGCACGGAGACCGAGCATGAGCGCCGCCGTCATCGACACGGTAACCCAGCGCAAGGACTGGCGCACCGCGTTTATCGCCGTCCGGCGCCTGCTCGCCGATGCGAACGACACGACGCAGGTCTTCCGCATCATGCGTGCTCTGAACGCCAGTTCCAATCGGGCCGGGTATGACCGGCTGCTGCGCACGTCCGAAGGCGGACGCATCGCCTATTCCCGTGTAGAGCTCGCACCGCGTTTGACGGACGTCGATTACGTCGCGCAGTTCCCAGCGGGAAGCGTCGGCGCAGCTTACGGGCGATTTCTTGCGCAGACCGGTTATACGGCAGAAGGGCTGGCGATGATCAGTCGCAGCGACGACCTGGTGCTGGACGCGGAGCATCCCTATGCCTGGTTCGGGCGCAGAACGCGCGACATCCATGACATCTGGCATATACTGACGGGGTATCGGGCGGATGATCCGCTTGGCGAAGCTTGCCTCGTCGCTTTCTCCTTTGCGCAGACGCGGGGTCTGGGCTGGGCGCTGATCGCGATCGGCGCGATGATCCAGGCGTGGCGGACGCCCGGCGGCAAACCGGCGGTTCGGGCAATCTGGGAAGGATACCGCAACGGCCGCCGGGCATCATGGCTCTTGGCCGAGGACTACGAAAGACTGCTCTCAGAGCCGCTTGATGAAGCGCGCAAGCGGCTCGGCATCGCACCGCCGCGTGCTTACCAGGCGTTCACGCCCATCGGCTTCTGAAACAGCGCACCAGATAGCCGCATCGGTGCGGCTATCTGGTGCGGCAATCAGAACGTGTAGGCTAGACCGGCTCCGGCCATCCACTGATCCGCATCGCCCCGGATGCTGGTGAAAGGCGTGTCCTTGCCGTCGTTCAGCATCCGCGAGTAAGCCAGACCGCCAAACAGCGCGAAGCCCCCGTTGAGCAGGTCCCCGTCAAGGTCATAGCCGCCAAGCAGGCCGACGTTGACGCTATCCCAGCCGCCCTCAGCGCTGTAGAGCGGCAGGCCGCTGGCCAGGCTCTGGCCTGGGGTCACCGAATAGTAGTAGCGCGCGAAATCGTCGTCGACATGACGCGCGCTCACATTGAGCGCAACAAGCGCACCGCGGCTGAGCGGGGTCGTGTAAGTGAGGTTCGGTGTGACGACCATCCCCTCGTGGGCGCCTGCGACATCCCACCGCACATCGGCCGAAAGAGTGAGCGCGTCATAGGGGTTAAGCAGCCTGTAGGCTGTCACTCCGGCCGTGGCGCCGAGTTCGATCGCTTCGTCCAGCTTTCCGGCCGCCCTCACCACCTCATCCTCGATACCGCGCGCGCGATTGGCGGAATAGGACACGACGGGGCCCAGCGAGAAGCCAATGCGAGCATCGCCGTCAGGAATGAAGTCGAGCGCGACGCCGCCCGCGCGCGGGTTGATGCCGATCCCATTCACCTGGCCTTGGATCACCGGAAACGGAGAGACTGTGTAATCGTCCGATCCGCGATAGCTTGGCATGTAGACAGCACCCGCTGCAACGGTGATCCGGTCGCCATCGAGTATCGACTCTCCGGTCGCCTCCTGAGCAGCAGCGGATTGAGAGATCAGCGCCGCGGCAAGGCAAGTGAGAACGGAAAGCGTACGCATCGGTATTGAACCCCTGTAAAAGCGCCTTGGAAACGCACCGCGAGCAGGAGCGTTGCTGCTCCGGACGCGCAGTCATGCGAATCCGCTCAGGCGTGGCTTTCGGGCAACGTTTCGTTCCCGGTGCCGAGCTTTCGCTGCATGACGAACACGTCGACCCACTGGCCCTGCTTCCAGCCCGCGCCTGTCAAAGTGCCGCAGGGGAGATAGCCGGCCCGCGCATGTAGCACGACCGCCGCAGGCTCTGTCCCGGCGATCAGCGCAAAGGCCTGACGATAACCGCGCTCTTCGCATGCGGCGATCAGCGCATTGATGAGCATCGTGCCGATACCCCGGCCCAGTGCATCATGGCGAACGAAGATGTGCGTTTCGCAGCTGTAATAGTAGCCGGCACGCGGACCAAAGCGCTGCGCATAAGCGAAGCCGAGCACCTCACCGGTATCGTCACGAACGAGCAGCCACGGGCAGCCCTGATCCGCGACTTTGGCGATTCGCTTCGCCATTGTCGTGGCACTCGGCGGCTCGGTTTCGAAACTGGCAGAGCTCTCCAGCACGTAATGCGCGTAGATCTCGGCAATGGCGGCAGCGTCCTCCTGGGACGCCTCGCAGATAGTCAGCACGTTAGTCATCGAAATGAAACATGCCCCAAAGCCTCCGCCGCGCCAAGTTGCGGCAAGTGTTTCCAACGCCTAGATCAGTCCAGGATGAAGACGCCGTCAATCGATATCGCGATCTTGGGCGGCGGTCTGGCCGGGGGCCTCATTGCGCTCGCCCTCGCCGCGCGGCGCCCGGACCTGCGCGTTTACGTGTTTGAACAGGGGGGGCGCTGCGGCGGAGACCACGTCTGGTCCTACTTCGCCAGCGATGTCGAAGCTGCGGGGTCTGGCGCCGAACTGCTCGAACCGCTGATCGCCGCACGCTGGACGGGATATGAGGTGCGGTTTCCCCAGCGCCGCCGCGTGCTGACGACGCCCTATCGCAGCATCACCAGCGCGCGCCTCGACGCCCGTTTGCGCGAGGTCCTGGACCCAGAACGTCTGCTGACCGGTACGCGCGTCACCAGCGCCACTGCGCAAACGGTGACGCTGGCCGACGGCCGCGCGTTCGCCGCAGGCGCCGTCATCGATGCCCGCGGCTCTGCAGGAATGCCGCACATGGCGGGCGGGTGGCAGAAGTTCGCCGGGCAAATGCTGCGTCTCTCGGCGCCGCACGGTCTAACCGATCCCATCGTTATGGATTCAACTGTCCCGCAGCTCGACGGCTATCGCTTCGTCTATGCCTTACCCTTCTCGACAACCGAGATCTTCGTCGAGGACACATATTATGCCGATGGGCCTACGCTTGACCTGCCGGCGCTACGCGAGCGGATCGCCGCGTATGCGGCGCGTGAGGGCTGGCAAGTGGACACCGTTGAGTACGAGGAAACCGGCGTGCTTCCGGTGATCGGCTCCGGAGACTTCGAGGCCTTCTGGCAAGCCGCGGGGCCGAGCGGGGCCGGCCGGGCCGGAGCAAGGGCCGCGCTCGTCCACCCGCTCACCAGCTACTCGCTGCCGATCGCCCTGCGCTTCGCCTTGCACCTTTGCACTCTCGACAAACTCTCCGCCGAAGCCGTAGGGCGAGCCTGTCATGCATGGGCACGCGAGCACTGGCGCGAGGGACGCTTCTACCGGATGTTGACGCGTATGCTCTTTGGCGCTGCCGTGCCCGACCAGCGCTACAAAGTGCTTGAGCGGTTCTATGGCTTACCGGAACCGCTGATCGAGCGCTTCTACGCCGGGCGTTCCACGCGCGCCGACATGCTGCGCGTTCTCGCCGGCAAGCCGCCGGTGCCGATTGGACGAGCCGTTGCCAGCCTCATGGGTCGGGGGCGCCCGCTCGCTCCACTGGGAGAACGCACGTGAAACGCGCCTGTGTTATCGGAGCCGGCTTCGGCGGCTTGGCGCTCGCGCTGCGCCTGCAGTCCGGCGGCATTGCGACCACATTGATCGAGGGCCGCGACAAGGTCGGCGGACGCGGCTACGCCTGGGAGCGCGAGGGCTTCACCTTCGACGCCGGCCCCACCGTCATCACCGACCCGGACTGCCTGCGCGAGCTGTGGGCGCTGTCCGGCCACACCATGGCCGATGATATCGAACTGATGCCGGTGATGCCGTTTTACCGCCTCAACTGGCCCGACGGCACCGTGTTCGACTACTCGAACGACGAGCCGGCGCTGCGCCGCGAGATCGCTCGCTTCGCGCCTGAAGACCTGACTGGCTACGAGGACTTCCTGGAGTATTCGGCCGGGGTCTACCAGGAAGGCTATGTCAAGCTCGGCCACCAGCCCTTCCTTGACTTCGCCAGCATGGTGAAGGCCGCGCCGGCGCTAGCGCGTTACCAGGCGTGGCGCTCGGTCTACTCGATGGTCTCGCACTTCATCAAGGATGAGCGCCTGCGCCAGGCGCTTTCGTTCCACACGCTGCTTGTCGGCGGCAATCCGATGACCACCAGCGCGATCTACGCCCTGATCCACAAGCTGGAAAAGGATGGCGGCGTGTGGTGGGCCAAAGGCGGTACCAACCAGCTTGCCAAGGCGATGGCGAAGCACTTCCAGCGGCTGGGCGGCACTGTGCGCCTGTCAGACAAAGTGGTGCAGATCCACACCGTTGGCGATCGCGCGACGGAGGTCGAGACTGCCAGCGGCTGGCGCGAGCGGTTCGACGCCGTCGCCTCCAACGGCGACATCATGCACACTTACCGCGACTTGCTGTCGGGCAGCCGACGCGGCCCGGAAATGGCGAAGAAGCTTGCCCGCAAGCGCTTCTCGCCCAGCCTCTTCCTCGTCCACTTCGGGGTGGAGGGAACATGGCCGGGCATCCCGCACCATACGATCCTGTTCGGTCCGCGCTACGAAGGGCTGCTGACCGACATATACCAGCATGGCGTCCTGCCGCGCGACTTCTCGATCTATCTGCACCACCCCACCGTCACCGACCCCTCGATGGCGCCGCCGGGCAAGAGCACATTCTACGCGCTGGTGCCGGTCGCTCACATGGGCAAGCTGCCGATCGACTGGGATGAAGTCGGCCCGGTGCTAGCCGAGCGCGTTCTCGATGAAGTGGGACGCCGGCTGATCCCGGATATTCGCGACCGGATCATCACGCAGTTCCACTATGCGCCCACCGACTTCGCGGCAGACCTTTCTGCGCACCTCGGCAGCGCCTTCAGTCTGGAGCCGATCCTGACTCAAAGCGCCTGGTTCCGCGGCCACAACCGCGACGACAAGCTGAAGAACGTCTATCTCGCCGGAGCCGGCACGCATCCGGGCGCCGGCATTCCCGGCGTGGTCGGAAGCGCCAAAGCCACGGCCAAGCTGATGCTGGAGGATTTAAGGTGAAGCGCCTGGCTGTCTACTGTGGCTCTGCAACGCCGGCAGACCCACGCTACGTCCAACTCGCCCGTGATGTCGGCACCGCGCTCGCCCGCGAGGGCATCGGCATTGTCTATGGTGGCGGACGGCTGGGCCTGATGGGCGCTCTGGCGGGATCGGCATTGCTTGCAGGCGGCGAGGTGATCGGCGTCATTCCCGAAGCGCTGGTCCAGGGCGAAGTCGCGAATTACGATTGCGAGCTCACCGTCGTCGGCACGATGCACGAGCGCAAGGCTGCCTTCACTGACTTGTCGGACGGTTTCCTGGTGCTGCCCGGCGGCGTCGGCACGATGGACGAGCTGTGGGAAGCGGTGAGCTGGGCGCAGCTCGGCTACCACAGCAAGCCGGTCGGCGTGCTCAATGCGCTGGGATTCTACGACGGACTGCTCGCGTTTAACCGGCACATGGCGGAAGTCGGCTTCGTGCGTCCTGCCCACCAGGGTATCATCCTCGCCGAGACCGAGCTCGACCTCCTGCTGCATCGGATGCGCGCGCACGAGCCGCCGCAGTCAATCGTGGCAATGGATCCGCGCACCTTGTGACCCCAGACGCAAGTCCCCCAACGAGCGGCGAAGCGGCACCTGACCGCAGGCGCGAGGAGCTGGTCAGAGCGGCGCACCAATCGATCCGCAAGGGATCGGCGAGCTTTCGCGCAGCGAGCCGCTTGTTCGACCGCACCACGCGCGAGCGGGTCTGGCTCCTTTACGCCTGGTGCCGGGCCTGCGACGATCTTGCAGATGCCCAGGAGCACGGCGGTGCTCTGGGCGAGAACCTCGATCCCGAAGCGGCTCTTGCCACGATTCGCACGCTGACCGAACTTGCCTTCGCCGGCACATGGACCGGCGATCCTGCGTTCGATGCCCTGGGCCTGCTCGCGCGCGAAGTGCCGCTGACCCAGGCGATGGCGGAGGATGTGATCGCCGGCTTCGCCCTCGATGCGGCCGAGTGGCGCCCACGCAGCGAGACTGACTTGCTGCGTTACTGCTATCACGTGGCGGGAGCAGTGGGCGTCATGATGGCGACGGTCATGGGCGTGCCGGCCGAGGATGAGGACACGCTCGACCGCGCCTGCGATCTTGGCATTGCTTTCCAGCTCAACAACATCGTGCGCGACGTGCTCGAAGACGACGCCGCCGACCGGCGATACTTGCCAGTCGAATGGAACGTCGAGGAAGACGTTCCGCCGGGTGAAATCACCAAGCCGCATTATCGCGGCGCGCTGGTGCGTGTCGTGGGGCGCGCTTGCGCTCTGGCGCGAGGCTACGAGGCTTCGGCGCGGGTGGGGGCTGCGCGGCTACCCTTCCGTCAACGTTGGGCGATCCTGGCGGCGGCGAACATTTACGGTGCGATCGGGCGCGAGGTAGAGCGGCGCGGGGCGCACGCCTGGGACCACCGGGTGCGCACCACCCGCAGGCAGAAGCTGCGCATGGTGCTGTCCGCCGCCGTCGAAGCACGGCGCAGTGGCGCTGCCGCCGCACCTACTCCTGCACTCTCTCGCCGGGAACTTGCCGCCATCGCGCGCCGCGCGTGAAGTTTGCGGCTGCACAGCGGGAGCAATCCTGACGTTCACGTGTTTTGGCGTGTCAGGCCAAGAGGGGACCCCACATGCTTTACACGATCGCCGCTATTCTTCTCGTGCTTTGGCTCTTAGGCCTGATCATATTCAAGGTCGGCAGCGCCATCATCCACCTTCTGCTGGTAATCGCGCTGGTCGTGGGCCTGGTGCAGTTGTTCCGTGGCCGGCGAATGTAGCCGCGGCTGCCGCCGTCAGCTCTTGGGGTTGACGGTCGGCCGCGCTGGCGCGTTGAGCCGCCGGAACAGCACGCCGCGCTCTGAATAAAGCACGAGGCCCAAGGCGATCACGCCCGCAACCGTCATCGCCGCCAGCAGCGGGCGCGCCGTGCCGTCGTAGGCCTGGCCGATCAGCGTGCCCAACAGGGCGCCCAGCAAAAGCCGCACGAACGCCATGACGGAAGCCGCTGCGCCTGCAGTCCGGGCAAAAGGCTGCAGCGCGATCGACTGATAGTTGGCGCTGATGAACGACATCAGGCACATGCTGATCGTCATCAGCGGCACGAACACCCACAACGTCTCACCAGACATGGCCCAGGCGAGATGCGCCCCGGCCACGACCAGATAGGCGATCGTCGCCATGTGAGACACGCGGCGGGCGCCGAACCGCTCGACAATGCGCGAATTGACGAAGTTGGTGCCGGACATCACCAGCGCCATGCCTCCGAACACGAATGGGAACAGGACGCCCGCGCCGAAATGCTCTGCGACGAGCTGCTGCGAGCTGTTGATATAGCCGAACAACGCGCCCTGAATGAAGGACGCCCCAAGGAAATAACCGAGGGCAGCCCGGCAGCGCACGGCAGCCACCATATTGCCGATGATCGTGCGCGGCATGATCGTCTGGCGGTGCTCCTCGTGCAGCGTCTCGGGCAGGCGCATGAAGGTCCAGAACGCCACCCCGGCTGCAAGCAGCGCCATCACGCCGAAGATCCAGCGCCAGTCGGCGACCAGCAGCACGGCTTGCCCTACGGTCGGCGCCAGCATCGGCACGACCATGAACGTCATCGCCACGAGAGACTGGACGCGGGCCATCCGGTCGCCGGAGAACCGGTCGCGGATGATCGCCATCGGCATGACCATCATGCCAGAGGTGAAGAATCCAAGCAGCCCGCGCAGGATCAAGAGCGCGGTAAAGTCCGTAACCAGTGCCGAGGCGAGCGAGATGGCCACGTAGACGCCCAGGCACGACAGCACGACGGGCCGCCTCCCGAAGCGATCGCCAATAGCGCCAGGGAACAAGGAGCCAAGGCCGCTGCAGATCAGGAAGATGCCGACCACGAGCTGCCGCTCGTTTGGATCGGTAACGTTCAGATCGCGCGAGATGTGGCCGAGCGCGGGCAACATTACGTCGATCGCCAGCGCCTGCAGCGCCTGGATCGCCGCCATCAGGCCGACGAACTCGATCTCTCTCAGGGGCGCGGAAGGAGCTGGACGGGCAGGCATGGCAGCGCTCATGGCGCAATGCTGCCGCTCTGGCCAGTCGAAGATCCAGCCACCCTGCAAGATTGAGGCGAACGGATGGACGGCTTGAGCGGATGCTTGCGTTGGACCGCTTTGGCAAACGCGCAACCTCCGCTATTCGTCGTTTATGGCGATGTCGCAGACGATTAGCGGCGAACCGGAAGGCGAGGACGAGGCTGGCCTGCGCAAGATCATTCATGTCGACATGGATGCGTTCTTCGCCAGCGTGGAACAGCGCGACGAGCCCGAGCTTCGCGGAAAGCCGCTCGCGGTCGGCGGCTCTTCAGGGCGCGGCGTGGTGGCCGCCGCCAGCTACGAAGCGCGCGTGTTCGGCGTGCGCTCGGCCATGCCCTCCGCCCGCGCGGTGCGGCTTTGCCCGCAGCTCATTTTTCGCAAGCCGCGGTTCGACGTCTACAGGGGCGTCTCGGAGCAAATCCGCGCGATCTTTCGGGACTATACGCCGCACGTGGAACCGCTCTCGCTCGACGAGGCTTACCTCGACGTCACGCATGACCTGAAGGGCATCGGCTCGGCCACGCGGATCGCGCAGGAAGTCCGCCAGCGGATCCGTGCAGAAACGCAGCTGACCGCCAGCGCGGGTGTCTCCTACAACAAGTTCCTCGCCAAGCTCGCCAGCGACCAGAACAAGCCGGACGGGCTGTGCGTCATCCGCCCCGGCCAGGGCGCGCAGTTCGTGGCGGCCCTTCCGGTAAGCCGCTTCCACGGCGTCGGCCCGCGCGGGGCGGAGAAGATGGCGGCGCTGGGGATTGCGACCGGAGCCGATCTCGCCGCCAGGGACCTGCCGTTCCTGCGCACCCACTTCGGCAGCTTCGCGGAATACCTGTTCCGCGCCGCGCGCGGCATCGACTTGCGGCAAGTGCGCGCGAACCGCGAACGCAAGTCCGTGGGGGGAGAGCGCACCTTCTTCGAAAACATACAGAAGTCCGACGACCTGCGCGCGACGATGGACCAGATCGTGGACATCGTGTGGGAGCGCGTGGAGCGCACCGGTGCCAAGGGCCGTACGGTCACGCTCAAGCTGCGCTATGCCGACTTCCGCACGCTCACCCGCGCCCGCTCGGTCAGCCCACGCGTCACGGACAAGGCGATGTTCGCAAGGTTGGGCCATGCTCTGCTTGAGGAACTGATGCCTTTGCCGCAGCCAGTGCGCCTGATGGGCCTGACGCTTTCCTCGCTGCTGCGGGAGCCGCAGGAGCACGCAGCGAGTGCATCAGGCGGTCAGCTCTCGCTGCTGTGAGCCTCACGCCAGGCGGCAATCCAGCCGCTCAGGTCGCTCGAGACCTTTGGCGAGATATCGGCGGGGAGAGCATCGAGCTCAAACCAGGCGGCATCGTCCACTTCACGGCCGTCCGGGCGCAACGTGCCTCCCGCTCGCCCCACGACCACGTGAACCACGTTGTAAGCACCCATCGGGCGTTCGAGCACTTCGGCCACTTTCCGGGCGTCCTCCAAAGTGCAGCCGGTCTCTTCCGCCAGTTCACGGTGCGCCGTAGCGACGGGGTCCTCTCGCCGGGCGATACTGCCCGCCGGCGCCGACCAGTAGCGCGGTCCATAGGTTTGGCGGATCAGAAGCACGCGATCCTCGGCATCGAGGGCGATGATGCGGCAGCCATGGATGGTCGGGCGCAGCGTGCGCCACCATGCGGACCGTGCGATATAAGCCAGGCGATAGAGGCAACGGTGCAGCGGCGCCGGGATCAGGTGAAGCATGTCACCCTTGCCCGAACGCCTGCGGCGGTCCTGCCATCGCGATGTCCAGCATGGATCGCCTTCCCGCTGTCTGGTGCCGCCAATATCTTCAGCCCATGATTTCCCGCAAAAACCATGCACGCTGCTCGGCCTGATCGGTCCAGTCGTCGACGATTCCGTCGGTGGCATTGTCGCCGGCTTCCTCGGCAGCAGCCTTCACTTCCCGGAGCTTGGCGATAAAGGTGTTGTTGTCTTGAGCAAGTTCCTTGACCATCGCCATGGCATCGATGCTGTTGTCGTCCTGCGCCTTGATCTGCGTCTTGGCGGCAATCGCGGCGGGGCTGGTCAGCGTGGCTCCGCCCTGCTTGCGCACACGCTCGGCAATGAGGTCCGTCAGCGCGAAGATCTCTGTCGCTTGCGTATCGAACAGCAAGTGCAGATCGTGGAACTGCGGGCCGCGTACGTGCCAGTGGAAGTTCTTGGTCTTGATGTAGAGCGAAAAAGCGTCAGCGAGCAGACCGTTGAGACTGTCGATCAGCGCGGCCTTGGCGTTACTGGTCATTGTGCGTGCCTCCGATTGGTGGATGGGATTATGCCGGAATAACACGCCCCGACAGACACAGTTCGGCTGAAATAGCGATCAGAGTATTCCACGAAATCCCAGGAACATGATGAGCGCAGCAAATAGGAGCGCTGCTCCCACCACCCGCCGCGCGACGCGAATGCCCGTCGCTATGAAAGCTTGCGGCCACATCCAGGCAGCGCCGGCCAGCAGCAACGCTGCCAGTGCTCCGCCCAAACCGGCCGCCAGCGGAGCGCCCGTACCGACCGCAAGGCCAAACAGCGTAAAGCGAGCGGCATCGATCAGTTGGTGAGCGACAAGCACGATCACGAGAGCGCCGAGCGAGTGCGTCGGCTCACGTGGATTTTCGCGCGGTGAAAGCACAAGCGACTCAAGCCCTGCCAGCCCCACAGCGATCGCGGCGAGGATCGGCCGCGCGGGGGGCGGCAGTATGGCCAGCACCTCTGACGCGGCGTAGGCTGCGGCCGCAGAGGTTAGCACCCCAACCGTCAGGCTAAGGGCCAAGACGCCGAAGCGCTGCCCCTGGCTGCGGGTGAGCGCGGCGATGGTCACCTGGTCCCGCGCGGCGACACCTGACAACAGCACCGCCATGAGCGTGAGATAAAAGGGCCCCATCAGCGCCGAGCATGGCCGCATGCGCGGTGCAATTCAATCGCGCTGGAACCCGCCCACGCCGAATCCGTTCGACTGGCCTCAGGGCTGGCGCTGCGATGCGGTCTTGCGCCCTGCGTGTGAAATGTCCCACTAAAAGGCCAATGACGATCGCATCCCCCACTCTCTCGCCTGCGGACGCCGCAAATCCGTCCGCCCTGCCCGCTCCATCGCCGCTGAAGACGGCCAGTGAACTGTCGGTCTTTTTAGACTTCGACGGCACACTGGTGGAGATCGCGGAGCATCCGCAGGGTATCGTTGTCCCCCCTCACCTTCCGCAAGTCCTCACGGACTTGTCGCACCGCCTGGAAGGGCGGCTTGCGGTAGTGAGCGGACGCTCCCTTGCCATGCTCGACGCCTTCCTGGGGCCTGTTCCGCTTGCGATGGCGGGCTCACACGGAGGTGAGTTCCGTCCGGCAGGCGCAACGGAAGTCGAAGCGCTGGCTGAACCGCTGCCCGAGGCGGTACGCACCGCCCTCGCCTCTTTCGCGAAAGGGCACGGTGACCTGGTGTTTGAGGCGAAACCCTTCAGTGCTGCCGTGCACTATCGGGATCGCCCGCAAGTGGCCGAGCAACTGCTGGAGTTCGCGACGGACCTCGCCACGGAGCACGCCCTGAAGGTCAAGCACGGCAAGATGGTGGTGGAACTGGCCATGCCCGGTTCGGACAAGGGAAGCGCCGTGACGCGCTTCATGAGCATGTCGCCATTCAAGGGGTCGCGCCCGCTTTTCCTTGGAGATGACGTGACCGACGAAGACGCGTTCGCCGCCGTGCGTGTGTTTGACGGCAGCGGCGTTCTCGTGGGCCCGATGCGCTTGACACGCGCGCTCTATCGGCTTGAGGATGTCGCCGCGGTCCATCGCTGGCTGGAGAACGCGGTTTGAGCACGACCGCGCCGACCACGTCGCTTGAACTGTGGCCGATCGGCAATTGTCAGGTGGCTGGCCTTATCGACCGGCGCGGGGCGCTGATCTGGGGCTGCGTTCCGCGCGTGGACGGGGACCCCGCATTCTGCGCGCTGCTCCGGGGCGAGGATGGGCAGGACCTCGGCACATGGCGGTTCAGCCTGGAAAATCAGGTTTCCGTCACCCAGGAGTACATCCGCAACACTCCGATCCTTCGCACCCGGCTCGAAGACGACGCCGGCGGCAAAGTCGACGTGTTCGACTTCTGCCCGAGGTTCGAACGGTCGGGCCGCATGTACCGCCCGGTCGCCTTCGCGCGTATCGTGCGGCCGGTGTGCGGCTCCCCCCGCCTGAAGATCACGCTCAAGCCGATGAGCGGCTATGGCTCGCTGACGGCGCCGATCACGCACGGCACGAACCACATCCGTTATCTCAACGATCGCCATGCGCTGCGGCTCACCACCAATGCGCCCGTCGGCTACATCCTCGACGAGCGCGCCTTCCGCGTCGAACGGCAACTCGCCTTTTTCCTCGGTCCCGACGAGCCCTTCGTCGGCGACATCGGCCATGAGCTCGACGCCATGCTGCGGATGACCGAGGGCTACTGGCAGCACTGGGTGCGTGGCCTCGCCACCCCGCTCGACTGGCAGGAAGCGGTGATTCGCGCCGCAATCACTCTCAAGCTGTGCCAGCACGAGGAGACCGGCGCCATCGTGGCGGCACTAACCACCTCGATCCCCGAGGCACCCGATTCGCAAAGGAACTGGGACTATCGCTACTGCTGGATTCGCGATGCCTACTACACCGTGCAGGCCCTCAACCAACTCGGCGCGCTCGACGTGCTGGAAAAGTACCTCGCGTACCTGCGCAACATCGTGGACGATTCGACGTCGGGCGTGATCCAGCCGCTGTATTCGGTCAGCGGCGCCAGGGAGGTCATCGAGTGGGAGGCAGAGGCCTTGCCGGGCTACCGCGGCATGGGCCCGGTGCGCGTCGGCAACGCGGCGTACTACCAGATGCAGCACGACTGCTACGGCCAGATCATCATTCCCAACATTCAGGCATTTTCCGACCGGCGCCTGCTGCGGATGGGGAACGTGGAAGACTTCACCAGCCTGGAAAAGGTCGGTGAGCTGGCGTGGAAACTGCACGATCAGCCTGACGCGGGCTTGTGGGAACTGCGCACGCGCACTGCGGTCCACACGTATTCGGCAGTGATGAACTGGGCGGCCTGCGACCGGCTCGCCAACGCGGCCGAAGTGCTGGGCCTTTGCGACCGAGAGCAAGTCTGGCGCGAGCGCGCCGCTATTGTGCGCGCGAATATCGAAGAAGGCGCCTGGCACAAAGAGGGAGGCCACTATGCCGCCAGCTTCGGCGGCCATGAACTCGACGCCAGCCTGCTGCAACTGGTCGAACTGCGCTACGTTGCTGCCGATGACCCGCGGTTTCAGGCAACGCTCAAGGCCGTGGAGCGCACGTTGCGCCGCGGCGAGCACATGCTGCGCTATGCCAACGAGGATGATTTCGGCCTGCCGGAGACCGCGTTCAACATCTGCACATTCTGGCTGATCGAGGCGCTGCATCTCGACGGGCGCGATGAAGAAGCGCGCGCGCTGTTCGAAGCCATGCTGGGGCATCGCACCCAATCAGGCCTTTTGTCTGAAGATATGGACTTCGAAACGGGCGAGCTATGGGGGAACTTTCCTCAGACCTATTCGCTAGTCGGTATCATCAACTGCGCCGGTCTTCTGTCGCGGTCGTGGCGTGACTGGCGCTAGCATCTCTGCCTTGGCTGATACGCCATTCGATCGGACAGCCGGGGCAGAAATGAGCAGCGGCGTCGGCACATGAGGGGACTGAAATGAGCAGGCTGATCGTCGTTTCGAACCGGGTTTCCGTCCCGCAGGCGATGGGCGCTGCCGGCGCGCAGGGCGGACTGGCCGTTGCTCTTTCCTCGGCTCTACGCGAACATCGCGGCATCTGGTTCGGATGGTCGGGCAAGGAGATCGAGACGTTCACCGGTCACCTCGATATGCAGCGCAACTGCGATGTGACGACGGTCACCATCGATCTCGAGCCTCAGGATATCGACGAATACTATAACGGCTATGCCAACCGCACGCTTTGGCCGCTGTTTCACTACCGCATCGACCTCACCGAGTATGACCGCAGCTTCGATGAGGGGTACGAGCGCGTAAACGAGCGGTTCGCGGACAGTCTTCTGCCACTGATCGAACCTGACGACCTCGTCTGGGTGCACGATTATCACTTGCTTCCGCTGGGCGCGATGCTGCGCGACAAGGGCGTGACGAACCGGATGGGACTGTTCCTGCACATTCCCTGGCCGCCAACGCGGCTGTTCGTCTCGCTGCCCAATCATGAGCAGCTGGTCGCTTCGATGCTGCATTACGATCTGATCGGCTTCCAGACGGAGGAGTGGCTCGACAGCTTCATTCACTACGTGAAGAAGGAAATGGGCCTGCGTGTCACGGATGATTGCGCGATCGAGTACGAGGGGCGCCAGATCCTCGCCCGCGCCTTCCCGATCGGCATCGACTTCGACGAGTTTACGGAGGGCGCACGCAGCCAGGAGGCGCTTGAGGCGCATGACCGCCTGAAGAGCAGTGTACGCGGGCGCAAGATGCTGATCGGCGTGGACCGGCTGGACTACTCCAAGGGTCTCGGGGAAAGATTCGACAGCTTCGGACGGTTCCTTACGGATAATCCGGGCATGGCCAAGGATGTGGTGCTGCTCCAAATCGCTCCGCCCTCACGCGAGGATGTGGCCAGCTACCAGCAGATTCGCCAGGATCTGGAGCAAAAGACCGGTCACATCAACGGCGCCCATGCGGACGTCGCCTGGGTGCCAATCCGCTATGTCAACCAGGGCTATCCCCGCTCGGAACTCGCCGGCTTCTACCGCGCGGCCAACATCGCGCTAGTCACTCCGCTGCGCGACGGGATGAACCTGGTCGCCAAGGAGTACGTCGCCGCGCAGGATCCGGAGGATCCGGGCGTTCTGATCCTGTCCCAGTTTGCTGGCGCGGCGCACCAGCTTACCGATGCCCTGCTGGTGAACCCGCACAGCACCGAAGAAGTAAGCGAGGCGATCAAGCGCGCCTTGCAGATGCCACTGGAAGAGCGCCGCCGCCGCCATCAGGCACTTCTGGCGGCCGTGAGAGATCAGGACGTTGTGCTCTGGCGGGAACAATTCGTCACTGTCCTGCAGGGCGACGCGCCGCCGGCACCGCCGCAAGCCGAGCCGCCTCGGGCGCCCGATGAAAGTTCATCAGAATTGCTTTGATCTGAAACCGTCCTTACATAATCAGCGTTTAAAGAAGGCGTTGCAGGACAAGAGGCGGGTGTTGCCCATTGATCTGCAAACGACCCGAAAAAGTTGGGAGAGCCCCTTCCGCTGGGGCTGCAGGATAGATCGATGGCGATTTACGGTGAATGCATCGGCATGCGAGCGCGCATGCCCGTCACGATTTCAGCGCTTTGCGATGCTGAGTGCGAATTCCAGCCCCATATCGTCGACTGCGCCATCGAAGGGCCGCTCGATCTCTGGATCGGGGCAGTTGGGCCGTTCACCGTCACGGCGGAAAACAATGGCGGGGGCCGCTATCGCGCGCGCTTTTGCGAACCGCTGGACGCGCGCATCATCGCACATTTCGCACAAGCTTAATTCCTCCGTCGGCACGGCTGACATAGCCGGAATAGCAGCTTCACTCTCGCGAAAGAACTTGCCTCAACGCGTGCAGGCGGCAAGGTAATGTCGTCGGGGAGCGCGCAAAGGCGCATCGCCGGTCGATACTGACGCGATGGAAGATTTTTATCCGGTCTCTTTTGTTCACTCCTGATACTCCCGGCACCGACATGCAGGCCCTTGTTGGCCTGCTGCGGTCGCGCTGGACGGTACACGCCACGAGCGCATGACCGAGCTCGCCTACTCCCTTGCGGGCGCCTTGGTCGGTTTCCTCGTGGGAATGACCGGTGTCGGCGGCGGCTCGCTGATGGCGCCGATCCTCGTCCTCGGTTTCGGCTTTGCGCCGGCTATGGCTATCGGCACCGACTTGTGGTTCGCAACCCTTACCAAGTCAGTGGGCGGCATCGTCCACCGACGCTTCGGCTCGCCGGACTGGAAAGTCATCGTCCGCCTCGCGCTGGGCAGCGTGCCGGCGGCAATTGTGACGCTGTTCTACCTCAACTCGGAACAAGGCGGCAGCCTGGACGCGAAGCTGCTGATGAAGCTGCTGGGCGCTATGTTGGTGCTCACCGCCATCATCGTGCCGATCAAGCACATCATCCATTCGCCCGTCACTCTGTTGCGCCGAAAACTCGGCGCCCGTGTCGGAACGGTTCAAGTGATCATGACGGTGGTCGCGGGAGCCGTCGTGGGATGCCTCGTCACCCTCACCTCGATTGGCGCCGGAGCGCTCGTTGCGCTCGTGCTGATGCTGCTTTACCCGCTGAGGCTCAGCGCCAAGTCGCTCGTCGGCACTGACATCGTCCATGCCATCCCTCTCGCTTTGATTGCGGCCGTGGGTCATTCGTGGCTCGGCAACGTAGACTGGTCACTGCTGGGCATGCTCCTGATCGGCTCGGTCCCCGGGGTGATCGCGGGATCTCTGGCCGCGGGCCGGGTGAGCGAGACCTGGGTGCGCCTAACACTTGCCGCCATGCTCGGCTTCTCCGGCATGAAGATGCTCCTGGCCTGAAGTCGACCTCCACGCGCTGTTGCCATTCGCGCGGTGCCGCAACATAAGCGGCGCGCCGGGCGCATAGGGCACGGCGGCAAGACGAAGCGGATCGAAGCCATGGAAAGACCTCCCGTTCTCGTGACCGGCGGTGCCGGCTACATCGGCAGCCACGCCGTCTGGGCTCTGGTCGATCGTGGGTGGCCCGTCTGCGTGATCGACAATCTCACCACCGGGTTCCGCTTTGCCATCCCCGACGGTGTTACTCTCTACGAAGGTGACATCGAAGATACGGCGCTGCT
Organism: Novosphingobium kalidii; assembly: GCF_040534015.1. Lineage (NCBI taxonomy): Bacteria > Pseudomonadati > Pseudomonadota > Alphaproteobacteria > Sphingomonadales > Sphingomonadaceae > Novosphingobium > Novosphingobium kalidii. The sequence continues at coordinate 56,123 of NZ_JBEWLY010000013.1, read as the reverse complement.
GGCGCGGATCTTCGCGGAACAGAAGGTGGGTGCAATCATGCACTTTGCCGGCTCGATCATCGTGCCGGAGTCTGTCGAAAACCCGCTGAAGTACTATCACAACAACACGGCCAAGACCCGCGCATTGATCGCGGCCGCGGTAGAGGCGCGGGTGAGCCATTTCATCTTCAGCTCCACCGCAGCGACTTACGGCATCCCCGAAGTCTCACCGGTAACAGAGGACAGCCCGAAAGCGCCGATCAACCCCTACGGCATGTCCAAACTGATGACCGAGTTCATGCTCGCGGACACGGCCCGCGCCCACCCGATCAACTATTGCGCGCTGCGCTACTTCAACGTGGCCGGCGCAGATCCCCAGACGCGTACCGGGCAGTCAACGGCGGGCGCCACGCACCTCATTAAGGTTGCCGTCGAGGCGGCGCTGGGCAAGCGCGAGCATGTTGGCGTGTTCGGCACCGACTTCGATACGCCGGACGGCACGGGCGTGCGCGATTACATCCACGTATCCGACCTGGCCGAAGCGCACGTCCTCGCGCTGGAAGCTCTGATCGCTGAGCCGGCGCGCTCGCTGACAATGAACTGCGGCTACGGGCGCGGCTTCTCCGTGCTGGAGGTTCTCGACGCCGTTGATCGCGTGACGAACCGCACCATCGATCGGCGCCTTCAGGGCCGCCGCGCTGGTGATCCTGATTCGCTCATCTCGGACAACAGTCGCATCAAGGCAACGCTGCCCTGGATTCCCAAGTACGCCGATCTCGAAACGATCGTGAGCCATGCACTCGCCTGGGAGCGCAAGCTGACTGATCTGCGCGGCCAAGGCTGACCGGTCGCCACCTTTCGCTCTGATGGCCAAGCTTTACTTCTACTATGCGAGCATGAACGCGGGCAAATCGACCAGCCTGCTTCAGGCCGATTTCAACTACCGCGAGCGCGGGATGGCGACAATGCTGTGGACGGCGGCGGTCGACGCGCGTGGCGAGCATCATGCCATCGAGAGCCGAATCGGCCTGGGCGCCGACGCGCACCGTTTCGACGCCGCGACAGATCTGTGGGCGGCAGCGACGACGCGCCACGCCGCCACCCCCCTTTCATGCATCCTCATCGATGAGGCGCAGTTCCTCACTCCCGAGCAAGTCTGGCAATGCGCCCGCCTTGCCGACTTCGCCCACATCCCCGTGCTGTGCTTCGGCTTGCGCACGGACTTTCGCGGCGAATTATTTGCCGGCTCCGCAGCGCTCCTGGGCATCGCGGACCAACTCGTCGAGTTGAAGGCAGTGTGCCACTGCGGCAGGAAAGCCACCATGAACCTGCGCATTGACCCAAAAGGCGACGCCACGCGCGACGGCGATCAGACGCTCATTGGGGGTAACGAGAGCTATGTGGCATTATGTCGCATGCACTTCTCGATCGCCTTCCATGGTTGGGCACCACTCAAACACGGGTGAACCGCAGTCGACGAACAGTCGTGGCAGGCTCGCCAAACGTCCGCGACAGCTTCTGTTCCCTTTCCCAGTTTCTGTTCCATTCATGGACTTCTCGGCACAGCATGCCGCAACGCAACATAGCACTGCTTTATCGGCGTCAGGTTCAGTGCTACCGCGCGCCTTCAGTTGAGATGGAGAAAAGTCAGGCGTGGAGCTCACTTACGCATCCGACTATCAGCCGCAGATTCGTTCCATCAGGCGCCGGGCTATGGGCGCCGTGGGATTCGTGCTGCTCGCGATCGCCTCCACCGCCATCTATGCGGCCCTCGCCGCAAGCCAAGGCGATTCGCAGGACTTCGCCCAGGCCGAAGCGCACCAGCCGCCAGCCGATGTCTCTCCAGAGCGCGTAGCCGAGTTGATCACCTCGGATCCCGCCGTGCTCAAGCCGCTCTCGGTAGAGGACGCAGTGGCCGCCAACTCCGCCATTGCGGTTGCGACCGTGGCTAACCCCTCGTCCTCTCCGCTGATCGTATCTGGAGGTTCCGGAGACTTCGCTCAAGCGCTCCAGTGCATGACCACGGCCATCTACTACGAAGCGGGTAACGAGAGCATCGACGGCGGGCGTGCCGTCGCCCAAGTGATTCTCAACCGAGTCCGGCACACCGCCTATCCCAACTCGGTGTGCGGCGTGGTGTACCAGGGCTCTGAACGGCAGACTGGCTGCCAGTTCTCTTTCACTTGCGACGGTTCGCTCCTGCGTAAGCCACGCCAGAGCAGTTGGCTCCGAGCGCAGGCACTGGCAGCCGAAGCTCTGAGCGGCCGAGTCTATGCGCCGGTCGGCTTGTCGACTCACTACCACGCGAACTACGTCCTGCCTTACTGGGCCCCGACGCTGCTGAAGACTGCCGTGGTGGGTGCCCACATCTTCTATCGCTGGACCGGCACGGCCGGAACGCAGGTCGCTTTTCGTAGCGCTTATGCTGGTGAGAACTCCGCCACGGGAGCCCTGCCGATCGAGCCGACCGTCGCATCGTTGGCACTTGAGGCAGGCGCAAGCCCAGTTTCGACCGAGCGGCGCGTGTTGGATCAGAGCATCGCGAAAGAAGAGCATGACCGGCCCGGCCTCGCCGAAACGCCGGTTGTGGCTGAGCGTTGGGTCCTCGGCACGACGCCCCCGCCTGTCGCCGGTCGTGAGATCGCGATGAAAACGGCGCCCGTTGCACTGAATTAGGCGACCGCACATTCGGCGCTCGCCTCTCTGACCTCAAGCGATTCGAGGGCCTATTTTCGCCTGTCGAGAGGCCCGACGAGTAACGGGACTCGGAATGGGACACTTCAGACCCAACATTTGACTTCGCTCACGGCAGTTATCAGTCTAGGTCTTGGATCATGAGAGGATCTAGTCCAAGCCGACCCAGAGTCCTGGCGGTTGCGTCCGGCGGCGGCCACTGGGAACAGATGATGCTCTTGCGCTCTACGCTCGAGCAATTCGATGTGCTGTTCGCGACGACCGATCCGGACTTGGCCGCTCATGAGGGGCTCAACAACTTTCGGGTCCTGAAGGACGCCAATCGCGACCAGCCGCTGGACTGCTTGCGTTGCGTGGGGCAGGCTTTCGCCATGATGAGGGAGGTGCGGCCGGACGTAGTCATATCGACTGGCGCCCTCCCAGGCCTCGTGTGCCTGATTGTTGGGAGGCTGCTTGGGGCACGCACCATATGGCTCGATAGCATGGCGAACTCGGAAACCCCGTCCATGAGTGGCAGGCTGGCGCGTCGCTTCTCGACGCTTTGGCTCACGCAGTGGGAGCACCTTGCCCGTCCCGGCGAATACGCAGGATCGTTGCTGTGATTTTTCTGACGGTAGGCACCCAGCTGCCATTTGACCGCTTGATCAAAGCGGTCGACTCACTTGCGCCATCCCTAGATCAACCCGTATTCGCTCAAACCGGCAGTGGGGCCTATGAGCCGCAAAACATGGAGTGGAGGGCCAGGCTTGAGCCCGCACGCTTCTCGCAGCTCGTCCGAGATGCAGCGGTTCTTGTGTCGCACGCAGGGATCGGCACCATCCTTATGGCGCGCAAACATGGTAAACCGGTCATTCTCTACCCCCGCCGGGCAGCGCTGAACGAACATCGTAGCGATCACCAGCTAGCCACCACCGCAGCTCTTGGACAACACCCCGGGATCTACGTGGCGAACACCGATGAAGAACTCGCCGAACTCCTGCACGCGCGATTACAACCGCCGCCACCCATCGTCGCGAGTCCTCAGCTTATTCGGTTGAGGGACCATCTCGCACAGTTTATCGGAGGCGCAGGATGAGGCGCGCTGGCCCACCTACCGTTTCTGTTGCCTCGCGGCTCATGCCACACGTCGCCGTGAGCTTTCGTTGCCGAAGTTCAGTACGCATCGTGAGGTAAGCGTGGCGCCCCCAACGGACAGTTGGCGCCGGAAGACGGGGCCCTCGGGCTTTGGCAAGGCGCACACGCAAGCCCCCGGTGCGGGGACGGGCGCATCGCGCCCGCGAGCGATCAACGTCGCCATGTTGCTGTCGGAAGGACAGGAATCGCAAGGGGGGATGGGCCGCATCATCGGCTATCTCGTGCGCAGTCTCGCTGCGACGGATCCTGACATCAGCACGTATCCGATGGCTACTCGCCTGGCCGGGACTTCGATGCTGAAACACCTGAGCGTTCCTGTTTCTCTCGCGAAGTTCGTGAGGTTCACGCTAGCTTGCCCAATTGATGTGGTACACATCAACGTGGCGCCCAGAGGCTCGACGTGGCGAAAGATGGTCTATGCACAGGCCGCTCGCGCCCTGAAGCGGCCTGTGCTCATCCATCTACACGGGAGCGCTTACGACGAGTACTTCCGCTCCCTGCGCCCTACTCAGGCTCGCATGGTGCAGCGCTTCTTCCAGAACGCAGACCATGTTGTGGCGCTGAGCGAGCAATGGGCGGATTTCGTTCGCGAGGATCTGGGCGTTCCTGCAGCCCAGGTCACGGAGATCGCGAATGGAGTTCCCGCTGCGGACGATCTTCAGCCCAGACCACGAGAGCGGCCGGCGCATATCGCCTTCTTCGGCGTCGTCGGACATCGCAAGGGCACCGATGTGCTGATCGACGCTCTCGGCGCACTGGCTGCACGGGGCCTGCAATTCCGGGTGACGATCGGAGGCAATGGTGACGTCGAAGCAGCGCGTGCGCATGCCCGTAAGGTCGGGATCGCCGATCGCGTGCATTTCCTCGGCTGGGTGGACCAGCCCGCCGTGGACCAGGTCCTTCGGGACGCTGACATATTTGTCCTACCCTCGCGTGCGGAAAATCAGCCCGTCGCCATTCTGGAAGCGATGGCACGTGCACTTCCGGTGGTGGCAACGCGCATCGGCGCCATTCCGCGGCAGATCGAAGACGGGGTCACCGGCCTGCTGGTCGAGCCCGGCGATGTCGATGGGCTTGCCACTTGCCTGGCCGAGCTGATCGAGGATCAGGCTTGCAGGCTCGCGATGGGCGCAGCGGCTCTCAAGTTGTTTGAGGAGCGCTTTTCCATCGATGCCTGCGCCCGCAAGTTCGCCCTGCTCTACCGCCAGCTTGCGCGGTGAAGCCGCCCAATGAAGGAGTGCGCCCGATCAGGAGATGCCTGCAGCCGAGTGACTAGCCTCCGCTGCGAGAACGGGTACAGCCACGGGTGCGCCTATCCGACGCCAGACAGTTGGATCTTCTGTCGACTGCACGCGTAGCCAGCTATACTTCGCTTTGTTCCAGGGGATGATGTGAGGTGAGAGGCTGTCGAGCACCACGTCGCCCTGTTCGGTCCGAGCGATCAGCACGGCATGCAGACCAAATCCGTGCTTGTAGACAGTGCTGTAGAACAGCGCGTTCGGCGCGAATCCCGCTTCAACCAGCTGCATGCGCTTTTCGATAGCCAGGTCTTCGCAGTCGCCGACCGCCTCGCGGCCACTCCCGGGACGATCCCAGCGCTCATCGGTACCGAGCACGTCGTAGTCGGAGACTTGCCGCACGTGCCGGTTCACTCGGCTGTTGACCTTCTTGAGAAGCGCCATGGTGCCGCCAGCTTGGCTTGACGTACGCAGCTTTCGGCTGAGCGGCTGTCGGTCCGCTGCGGGCTGCTCTCCGGCAACTGACTGCCGCGAGAGCCATGTCTTCTGATAAGGGGCGACCGGGCGAACAAAGGCGGCTGAGGAGATCACAGCAGATTGAACAGAGAGCCCAGACTCGCCGCATCCTCTCCGCGCGGCACCTGGAACAGGATCGCTCAAGCCGGCGCGTACGGGGCTGCCAGTATTCCCCGGCGCCCACGACGCAACATAAGAGGACAATCTGGACAAGAGCAGGCACTGCGCATTTGAGAATGCCTCTTGCGAAGGTTCTGCAGCGACGAGTTCGTCGGAGATGAGATCTTGGGCGCCGAATTCCTCTTCCACACGTAACGGCGCTTGTTCGATGCCGGCGAAGCACAGAGCGCTATCGCGCTCGCACATCTCCACGAAGCCGCTGGGAGCATCAGCTATTTCGCCCAGCGGGATGAAGGCGTTCCCCGCCGCTGCTGCTGCCATCGCTGGTCCGCCCGTCACAAAGCCACAACCCGCTAAAAGCACTGCCAAACCCTTGAATCGTGATGTCATTCCGACCTCCTGATGAAGTCAGAATCGCAGATCACTGCCTATTTTTACTTGTGACTTAAGGTTAACGCACCGTTTTCATCTACACCCTCGCCCAAGGTGGAGAGCTGATGATTTTCATAGAAACATAGATTTCTTGCCTACATAACTGGGAAAATGCCTTGCGCCGCACTGCTATTTTCATGATAGCCGCCACCAACGTGATAATTACAATATGAAAATTGTTCATCACGAGGCATAAACAGCCGGACGGTTTTTCGATGCACAATACCAAAGCGGCAAAACTTTTATTTTGATAGTCCGGTCGGGATCGGGTAGCTTCGCCGCTAAAGCCAGGTCGTCTGCGAACTGTGGGATGGGTAAGTGTTCAAGGACTACGGAATCTTGCCCTCCGGAATTCGTCAGTCTGCATGAGCAACACGCTGTTTGACTGGCGCTCCTCGGGCGAAGCCGTTCGCGCGTTGAGCAGCGAAGGATCTCCTGGCGGGAGGGCGCAGCCGAATCGAAAGCGCGAATCGCCATCGCTCTCCTGGCGCAAAGCGGCAAAGATCAGCCGCGGCTTCCTTTCATCGACGTTCGCAGAAATGCCATATACCGACAACACTGGGCTTGAGATAGCGAACCGACGGCTCTCCGCACCAAACCTTATCAAAACAGATCATGCCTCATGTCTGTTGGACACAATTTGTTGTCCGCTGACTGCCTGCTCACCCCGCAGCTTTCCGTGGCCGCGTAGAGCACGCTGCACGACTATCCGATGTGTGGTATCGGCAGGGATGCTATCGGGTCGACAATCATCTATCCGGATTGGATGACGGGAGGCGAAGAACGGATGCGAGTGCTGGTAATCGGGGGCACCGTCGCGCATCACGGCGGTGTCGTAGCTTTCTGCCAGCGCTCGCGCGAGGCTCTTGCAGCGACGCCTTCCGATATTGAGTTGGACTTGGTGGCGGCCGACAGCGCGTTCCTTCCGGTGTGGCGCCTGCCTGCCTTCCTTCTGCGCGCGCTCCGCCTCGTACGCAGGCACGGTGGTAAGGCCGGGGGCGTCTGGGTTCAATACGTGAACCTACCCGACCTCGCGTATGTCTTGCTTGCGCGACTGATGGGGCACCGAGTCATGGTGACGCCACATCTGGGGTCCAACTGGCGGTCCCAGTCGCACCCGATGCTGCGCCAGATCAGCAAACTGATTCTGGGCCGCGCCTCACGGCTCGCCTTGATCTCGTCCACACAAGAGCTGGAGATCGCTTTACCTCCTGGCGTTCCGCGGTCTTACATCCGCACGTTCCTTCCGACACCACTTTGGGCAGAGTTGGATCCGGGGAGCAAAGGTGAGGCAATCCAGCTTATCCACTCGGGGCGGCTTTCGGCAGGAAAAGGCACTTTCCTTTTCGTCGACCTATGTGCCGCACTGCGTGATCGCGGCACGCCCTTCTTCGCTCGCATCACCGGCGGCGCCAACCGCGCCACCATGGCGGAACTGGAGGCGCGCATTGCCCAGCACGGACTTAAGGATCATATCCAGATCCTCGGCCATGTCCCGGAGGCCGAGCAGTTGCGGCTGCTGCGCGCCTCGGACGTGCTCGTGCACCTCTCGCGGATCGACTCCTACCCGCTCATCGTACTGGAGGCGCTGGCTTGCGGCGTGTTCCCTGTATGCATGGAACTGGCGGGCGCTCGCGATATGATCGAGACTTACGCGGGCAAGTTGGTTTCCGAGGAAGCGCCAGTGGAGGAAGCCACTGCGTTTCTGTCGAACATAGAGCCTGCCCGACTGCGCAGCCAAGCCATCGAAGCTGCGCAAAAAGTTCGAGAGGATTACGACTGGAGCAATTGCGTCGCCCTGCTGCGACAAGCGATGACGGCAACATTCTAGACGATGAGCCAGAGTTCGCTCCTGTCGAAGGCGCTCACGACGGGCGGCCTGATCGGGCTGTCATACGGCCTGCGCTTTGGCTCCAATCTCATCCTGGCGCGATTGCTTGCGCCCGAGATCTTCGGCGTTATCGTCATCGCTCACAGCGTCCGCCTCGGAGTGGAGCTGCTGACGGACGTAGGTGTCGAACAGAACATCGTGCAGAATCCGCGCGGCCTCGACGAACGCTTTTTCAACACCGCTTGGACAGTCCAGATCCTGCGCGGTATACTCCTGACGGCCCTGTTCCTCGCCACGGCTCCCTGGCTGGCTGACTTCTTCAGGATAGAGCTTGCCGTTCTCGTAGCGGTCAGCTTTACGCCGCTGATCATTGGCTGCGCCTCCACCGCCATATTCGCGCTGGCGAAGGGGCTTGAGGTTCGCAGGCGCAACGTCTTCGAGTTGAAGGTGGAAGGCATTAACGTCGCGGTCGCTGTACTGGTTGCCGCAATCTGGCCAACCGTTTGGGCGCAGATAGCAGCCTTACTCGTCTCCATGCTGGGCCGCACTCTGCTCAGCTATCGGCTGCCGCATCCGCCCCATCGGCTTCTCCTTGATCGTGAAGCACTGCGCCAGATCCTGTCGTTCGGCAAGTGGATCATGGTCTCTTCCCTCCTCATGTATGCCTCCACCAATCTCGATCGCCTTTATCTGGGACGAGTGGCTTCTCTCGAAATATTGGGCGTCTTCGGCATAGCCAAAGGATTAGCCGATCTGCCGCCTCGGGTTGCGCGGCGCCTGAGCTATCAGATTGTCTTCCCCTTCATGGCTGCTCAGAGCGAAGGCCGAGAACCGCGGCAGTTGGACGAGCTAAGGGCAACTCGCTGGAAGTTCGTTCTGCTCGCAGCGGCGGGTCTGGGCGCCGCGTCAGCTTGGAGCGACTGGCTGGTGCGCTTGCTCTATGATCCTCGTTACGCGGCGGCTGGCTGGATGCTGGCGGTTTTGCTCGTAAGTGCCTTCGTTTCCGTGCTGTCCAACCTGAACGAGGCCAAGCTGCTTGGCATTGGCCGCCCTGCTTTCAACAGCTACGCGAACGTCGCCCGCTTGGTCGTGCTGGCAGTGGCAATGCCGTCGGGATACGCATTCTATGGTGTAGGAGGTGTGGTACTCGCCGTGCTCGCGGGCGAGCTTACGCTATATCTCGGAATTGCAGTGGGGCAGCATCTCACCGACACCACCTTTCGAAGGCAAGACGCCGCTGCGGCGCTGCTGTTCGCCCTCATCATAGCGAGCGTGATCGTGGTGCGCACTCAACTTGACCTAGGCGTACCTTTCGCGGGCTTGTTCGCGAACGAGGGGGCAAGTTCACCATGAAACGCCTGAGTCGCTCCGCACGTACTGGATCCCTGCAGCCAAGACCGCCGATCGGGTGGGTGATCAGACGTCGGTGGCCAATTGGCGCTGGTGTTTCCTCCCGCCCGTCCGCCAGCAACGGCTCACGCAGTTGCTTGGCTCCTGAGCGGTGGAGGGATGTACCCGCGGCTTTCGCGGGTTGCACTGCGAACGAGGGAGCGCTTAGTGGCCTCGCTCGGGTGCGGAGATCTACCTTACTGCGGGTGCCCGATACCGCAAAGGATTGCGGGTGGATTGGCTCACATACAACGGCACTGCAAAGTTCCGGGTCATCGAAGTTGATGGTCTGTGGCGGCAGCCGCCATCCACATTCCCCCGTCGAGCCGACAGGTACGAAGTCGCAGCAGGTTGGAAACCGTAGATGAACAAAGCGATGCCATGGCAAACGAGCCCTGACACAAAGGTCGACAGGCGTTTGCCCTTCCGCAACCAACTTCTGGTGTTCAGTTTCGTCGCCTTCTTTGTCATGGTGCTGCTAACGCCAGCGCTGACCTTCAGTGGAACCAGCGAGGCTGGCGAAGGCTCTGTGCTGCGACAGCTGGTCTACCTAGTGACACTGGTGCTGCTCATGGCAGCAGTCAGGCCCATCAGCGACCCCGCGCGCCTTCTTGTGATCCCTTGGCCGATTGTCCTTGCGCTGGCCTGGTGTGCGCTCTCCCTGCTGTGGTCCGTCGACGTCGCAGTTGGTGCGCGGCGACTTGTCCTGACCGTTGCGGTCATGTGGTCGGTCTTCCTTGCCGTCCGCTACATACCGTATGAGCAGACAGTCCTGCTGGTTCGTGCAATGCTGATTGCTACACTCATCGCCAGCGTCGTCGCCGTGTACGCCTTCCCCGAGTTTGGCATCCACCAGTCCGACGAGGAAGTGGACATGAAGCTAGTCGGCGACTGGCGCGGCATCATCATGAACAAGAACATCATGGGCGCCGTCTGCGCGCTGACCGTCCTGTTCTTCCTATTTGGCGGCGGGAAAATGCCGCTCTGGATCAGATGGCCTACCATAGTTGCGGCGTGCGTGTTCCTGTTCTTCACCCAGTCGAAGACTTCCGGCATCATGCTGGTCGGTTCGGTCTTTATTGGCTGGCTGTATCGCGCCTTCCCCTCTCGCTATCGGTCGGTCGCTGTAGTACTCCTGTTCACCCTGTTCACCGCAGCGGTCGTCTTTTTAGCGATATTCGATTGGCGGAGCGACACTCTCAGCACCTATTTCAGCGATCCTACCGCCTTCACTGGTCGCATGGCGATCTGGACGACATTGCTCCGGTACGCAGCCGATAGTAACTACTGGGGCGCAGGATTCGGTTCGTTCTGGTTCACTGCAGACAGCCCGATTTTCCGATACGCAGCGAACTGGGTGACTCGAGTAGCTACAGGCCACTCGGGCTACATCGATCTGCTGATCACGATAGGGCCGGTCGGCGTGGCCCTTGTTGTATTCGCTGTGCTGATATGGCCAGTGCAGCGCCTGTTGCGGCTCCCTCGGGAGGATGCGAGCGAGGGCGCGCTGCCCATGGCCATTCTTTTCTTCGGAGCCGGGCACAACGGCACGGAAACAAGCATGTTTGATCGCGACATGCTGATGAACGTGTTTATGCTTCTGGCGATCGCTCTGATTGTGCGAATCAGCGTCGCTCGAGAGTCCCGCTCAACGAGACGTACGCTGTCGCGCCGCCGCAGCCTTGCCTCAGCAGATAGCGGTGCAGACGAGCACGAGGGCCTCTTGGAGCATCTGCGTTAAACTCACACGCCGCGGGGCGATGCTGGGGAATGGCGAACGATCAGCGAATACCGGTCTGAGTTTGCGTGCCCGTGGCCAAGCTTTTAAGCCGTTTGTGTGAAAGTGGCTCGGTTGGGGGGGTGCGGCGCTGAAGAAGGCCGCCGATTAGGCCTAGCGTCGCAACGTTCCAAGACGCGAGAGAATAGAGGCCAAGAGCGGCCGAGCCTCTCCGAAGAGCAAGACCGGCCCAAGGCGCGGCGATAATCACAGCCAGCAACGGCCACGCGGCGGATGCAGCCGCGCCCGCCAGCATCATCCACCAGACAATCACCACGGCGCCGACATGAAGGTGCCGTAGACGCAGAAGCACCGCTTTGAAGTGCGGCTGGCCGAGCGCGGCGCGCAGCACTTCGCCCGCACCACCGGAATACCCGCTCCGCAGGCGCCGCCACAGCAGACGGTAGCCGCCGGTGAGGTGCCCGTAATGATAGACTGCGGGTTGGCCGATCCGCAGAAGCCGCCAACCTTTGGAAGTGAGCCTGGCCCCAAGCTCGAATTCCTCAAACGCATGCAGATTACGATCTGCAAAGTAGTTCACGCTGGCGACTGCGGCGACTCGATATAACCCGCCGCCGTCGAGACGATCGACATTCGCCTCTTCGTGCTTCGTATTTTGCTGACTGATCCGGTATTGCTGGCTGACCAGGTTACATTCCACGACAACGCCGCTGATCCCTGCGACTTGTGGATCTGCCTGCAACCGCGCCACTGCAACCTTCAAGAACTCTGCATCGAGCACCATATCGCCATCGAGCAGGTAGAAAAAGTCGGCGTCCATTGCGGACTGATAGGCAAGCTGAGCCCCAGCGCCGCAGCACCTCTCGTCCGTGTTGGCGAGTTGCACGATCTCTATTGGATAGCGGCGCGCGATCTCGACCGTCCGGTCAACGGAACCACTGTCTGCTAAAACCACCTTCCCGGTGAACGGATCGAGAGCGGCCAACGCGCTTTCGATTGTCCGGGCTATGTGATCTTCTTCGTTGAGTGCTTTAATGCCTACGACGATCAACATGCAGGTCTCACCTCCAACGTGTTCAAGAGCCACATAATGCGGTTGCAGCTGCTTTGCGGTATGATCCGGATGAGCCAAAGTATGAGGAACATCGAAGCCTGAACGCCGGCGAGCTCTCTGGCTGCTGAAGACGCGTTCGCCTACCATAGGCACTCTGCTGAGTATAGCGCTGGAGCGGCCGCTTAGGGCTCAGCCGCCTCGTTCACATCATCGAGGCCTTTGCGGCGGCTGCGTTGCCAGCCGAGTTCCTCGCATCACGGAAGACCGCTCGAAAGCGGTCTAATGCCCGCTCCGGGGAGGCAAGGCCGATCGATCTTGAACCTGCAGCGCGCGCAACTCGTGGTAGACTCGACTGCGCCAAAGTGCTGGAGGGCGACAAGAACGTACTGGGATGCGTTTACATTGGTTTCGAAGGATTTGGCTGGCTCTATGGCAAACCTGCTGCATCCAAGACCGATGCGAACATCCATAGCTACACGCCCGTGAGTGGCGTCCCCACTTCGGGCATCGCCACGGCTCCCTCCGTGCGGCTGCAAAGACCTTCCTTCTCCCATGTTCTTCGAGGCGCGCTACCCTTCCTGTGCGCTCTGACAGTGACCGTCGGACTGGCGTTCAACGGCCTCAACAGTGCCACCGGCCAAGCCGTGGTCGCCATTCTCGGCGGCGGAATGCTGCTGACTCTGCTGTTGGCGGAGCGGCCAGAGGAGCAGTTCTGGCGAGAGCGCAAGCCCGTGCTTGTCCCCGCAGTGCTTGCATTCGCGTGGGTGTGTATCGGAGCTCTAGGAGTGACTGTATCCGACACGCCGATGCCGCTGGCTCCCGATTTCGCTGCGACATCTCTGCTCTCTTGGCTCGGCAGCTTTGCGGCGCTCGTTTGTGGCAGCATTCTCGGCATGAAGCGCGTACGAAGCCGGAAGGCATTAGAACTGGTGACGTTCTTCATCGGGATGAGTCTGCTCGCCGGCCTCATCCTGCATTTTCTGGACCAGCCCTCCCGATCCTCCGCGTTCTGGGCGATTAGCCGCCAAGGACGTTTTGCCGGGCTGATCGGGAATGTGAACGTAACGGCGGCTGTCGCCTGCGGAACCATTATCCTTGCCTTGATGATGAGCGCCAACCGGCTGCAGCAGGGCAATCGCAGCAAGGATATGGCTGTGGCACTGGCGGGCTTTGCGATCGCGGGCATAGCTCTGGTCGCGGCTTTCCTGACTGCTGCCCGGTTTCCTATCGTTGCGGTGATGGCTCTCGGAGTGCTCACCCTTTTCCTCACGACTCGAACGGCGAGGGGAAGAGGGCGCAAGACGTACCGATTCGGCCTGGTGTTCGCGGCGCTGGCCTGCGCGATCGGGCTGACGTCGTCCGAGTTGCTTCTCACCCGCTTCGAGGCGATCGGCACGGAAGTGGCAGTGCGCTCGCTGATGTGGCAGCACTATGTTTCTCTTGTCTTGGAGGCCCCGATCCAGGGCTATGGGCCCGGCTCCTTCCCGGCTCTAAACGCCGCCAGCCTCGATAATCCCGTGCTCGGCAAGACCTTGTGGTACGTGAACTCTGCGCACAATATCGTCCTCCAGCTCGCCCTGGAGGGCGGCCTTCCATATCTGGCATTGATGTTCCTTGCCGGATTGAGAATTGCCCGTGATGTCCTCCCGCTGATCTGGTCCGGTCGCATGTCGATTGTCTTTGTGGGCGTCTTTGCGATGTCCATGCAGATTTTGGTCTGCGCACTTGTAGACATCGCCTTGGATGTGCCCGCTTCTATCTTCCTTGCGATGTTCCTGACGGGGCTACTCTGGGGCCGCGGGCTGCGCCTACACGGCCGATCAGCGCTGCGTCCGCGCATGCCAGGCAACGGATAGCGGAACGTAAGCGGCAGTCCCGCGCGCAAGTTCAAACGTCCGGATGCGTGCCGCACCGTTGAGCTGCGCATAGATCACAGCTTCATTGATCACTCGTTGACGGGCGTACGGGTCCAGGTAGCTCCAAGCTGCAAACGCACGGGAAATGCGCCACTCTGCTGCGTCGCGAAGAAAGGGCGCGAGTGCGTAGCTCTTCTCAAGCGCGGCGGTGGCCTGGGGGTCGTTCGCTCCCCCTAGCTCGGTGCGAACAAGAGAGCGAACCACCCAGGCCTCTCCCCACTGCGGTCGTCGAGCGATGACCGCTCCAACAGCCTCGTCGGCGGCCAGCAGTTCCGCACGACGATGTGGATCGCGAGCGTCGCCGCCCTGTCGTGCAAGGAACAGCGCATCGGCCAGCAGTGTCCGCGGCGAAGCATCCTTGTCGATGCGCAGGGTACGCCGAGGCGGGCGCACTTCAGCGCGCAAAGCTGCCGCCTGCCTCTCAAGTCGCTCCACCGAGGCCGCAATCACAGCCTCCCGCTGCACGGCCAGCCCCCCAGCCACCATCAGCGCAGCGGCGCAAGCGGCTGCAATCCCCGTCCATCGGTTCATCGGCGCCAGAGCCTCGGACGGGTGCAATACCCGCCCTGCTCCGCCATCGGGCGCTTTACGCCGCCTGGGTGTAATATCCGGAATACTTCTTCGAATAGTACAACCCGCCGATCGCCTCCGCAGACGAGTCCACCATGGTGTAGATCGCGCCGACCGGATTGGCGCCGTCTGCCTTGAGCCAGCCGAGAGCCGACGCTGCGGCCTGCGCAGGAGTCGCGTCCCACTTGATGATCAGAGCAGTCACGTCGGCAAGAACAGCAAGGAAGCGGCCGTCGGCCAGGCCGACAAGCGGCGGCAGATCCAGCACGATTAGGTCATACTGGCTGCGCAACTCGGCCAAGACCTTTTCCATAGCGCCACCGCCGAAGAGATCCCCAGAGCTGAAGTACTGTTCACGCACCAGCATGTGATCCAGCCCGGGCACGTCACCGGACTGGATTGCCTCGGCGACGGATGCCTCACCGTGCAGCACCTCAACGATGCCAGGCTTGTCCATTGCGTTCGAAACCAGCGGGCGAAGCGCTGCACGGCGAACGTCGCACTCCAGCAGAAGAGTGCGGGCGTTGTTAGTGGCCAGAGTCCGAGCGAACGAAAGCGCGGTAGTGGTCTTGCCCTCGCTTGGCAGAGCCGAAGTCAGAGCGATCACCTGAGGAGGACGTGCAGTGCGCACGCCCAGTATGGATGCCCTCGCGATGCGCAGAGATTCCGCATACATCGAGGTCGGCTTCTCCAGCAGCAGGTCGGCCGGGTTCTTCGAGCGCCCAACCTTCGGGATCGCCGCCAGAACAGGTATGCCGAGTTGCGTTTCGACATCCTCGACGCTGCGAAGCCCGGTCACCAGCATCTCCTGCACCGCGATTGTGCCCGCGCCGGCCGCAAGCGCCACAACCAGCGCCAGAGCTATGAAGAGCGGCTTGTTCGGGAAGCTCGGACTCAGCGGGGGTTCGGCCCGACTGACGATGACGGCCTGCGAGATCTGATCCTGTGCGACCTGCGTGCTCTCGAGCGATGCAGCAGCCAAGCGATCGTAAGCAGCCCGCTTGGCTTCTGCCTCGCGCTGAAGGCTTTCGGCAATGACGGCATTGCGCGTATTCTGCGCCTGCTCGCCTTCCAGCCTGTTCATGGAGCCTCGCAGGCTTGCGGCGCGCGCGTCGGCGGCAGTAGCGTTCGCTTCCAGCGAGCCGATCACGCGTCGAGCCTCGTCTTCAATCTGCTGGTCGACGGCCGCGAGCTGATCGCGAACGCGAACGCTCTCGGGGTGGCGCTCGCCGTAGCGCGCCTGAACTTCGCCCATATTGCGGAGGATATCCGCCCGCTGCCGACGCAAGTCAGCGATCACGTTAGACATCCGCACCTCAGACACGGAGTCGATGCCGCCACGCGCGATCTGGTTACGTGCGGCATTCAACGAAGCGCGAGCTGCCGCGGCTTCGGACTCTGCCGTCGCAAGCTGACTGGACAGCGGACCGACCTGCTGGTCGACAATTGTCGTACCTGCTGCTCCCCCGCTCTGGGTCAAACCGGCACGAGCGCGGTACTGCGCCAGTGCGGCGTCTGCAGCGCGAACTTCTTCCCCCAGCGCCGCAAGGCGCTGGTTAAACCATTCCACCTGACGTTCGGCCGTACCGACACGCGAGCCGGTCTTGGTGCTGAGGTATGTCTCGGCGAATGCATTAGCGATAAGGGCAGCCTTCTCCGGATCCTCCGAGCGGAAAGTAACGCCAAGGATGTACGACAGCTTCTCGCGACCCACCGAAAGGTTCTGCAGCAATTCGCGCGCAATCGCGGTTTCACGATCGGCCGTGCTCATCGTCGCGGCCTCGGCAGACCTGTCGATAACTTCCGTGAATTCCGGGTCCGACGTAAGTCTGAGGCGCCGTACCACGGCGCGCGCGAGGTCGAGAGAACTCAGCACCGCCACTTCGGTTTCAATCGCCTCTGCCGAGAGGCTCTGCTGCGTTTCCTGTTGCGTATTGCGCGACAGCGGATTCTGAGAAGGGTCGATGCGTATCTGCGCGGTGGCTGAATACTGCGGCGTGAGCATCAAAACGCCGGCAACTCCGAGCGCGAAGATCACGGCAGAAACGATCGCCATCGTCAGCCAACGGCGCCGGAGCGTGTCGGTAACCATGGCGACAAGATCGGAAAACCTACCGTCTTGTGCGTCGGAGGTGTGCACGATTTCCATTGGAACTTACCTTCACACTTCTAATTCGGGGCCTGGCGTGCCTGGCGACTGGTTAGCGCTGCAGTATCAGGGATGCTTGTACTCTGAACTCGTCGAACTCCGCTCGCGAGATGCTGTTTGAGTTCCGCGTGCCGTAAGCGGCACCCAGCTCCAGAGCGACGTCACGTGAGGATAGATACCGAGCTCCGCTCGAGATCCGATAGACGTTGCTCTTGTCCGTGGTGCCGATAAAATTCTGGAATGACGCCTCACCCTGTCCGTAGAGGATAAGGTTACGAAGCAATTCGTGATCCACGCGGGCGCTCAACCGGGTGTCGAAGTACGCGTTGCTCGTACCTAGGTTGCTGTCCTCGATCACACGACGTCCCGCGAGCGTCACCGTCGTGAGTTCACTCGGGAAGTATTCGAGCCGCGCTTCGGCTGAGAAGCCCTGCACGTCACGGTATAGCGGCGAGTGGTACTCACGCCAGAGGTAACCCACCCCGACGATACCGCGCAGAAATCCGGCCAGGTCCAGATTTAAGCCAGCGATCAGCCCGGTTCCCTTGGAGTCCCGGTTCGCGTTTCCGTTCGCCAAAGCCTGATCGTAGTCGATCTCGGTATAGAAGGCTCGTCCGTAAACGCTGGCGCTCGGCGTCCAGGCATACTGCAGCTGGCCCGACAGGCGCTCAATAGTGCGATCACGATCAGCTTGGCTGCGAACGGTGCCATCGGGCAAAGTGATGTTGCTGAAATCGAAGTCGGCCCGGTCGACTGCTGCTATCGCGCGAATCTGACCCACGCGATATTCCGCGCGCAACCCTGCTGATGCCCGCTGGTAGTTGGACAATGCCGAGACGCCCGGATCCACTTCCCCCGACAGCGGCGATTCGAAGAATTGGGCGAACTGGCCTTCGGCGCTGACCGCAACCTCTGAGCTGACATCGTAGCGCCCATCGGCCGCAATCGAAAACACGTCCTCGTTCCGCGCCGACTCATTGATGAAACGACGCAGCGTTCCGGAACCACGAAACTGGACCCGGTGGCGAGACCAATCGCTTACGGCCCGTACGGACGGCGAAAGGAAAACAAACGGAGCATCGGTCCGCTCGCCACTGTCGTCCAGGTAGATGTTGCTGCTGTAGCCGGCACCAGCCTGAATTTGCGGGAAGACGAGGAAAGAACCGACGTGAAGCCCCAAGGGGTCGTAGTCCGGCCTGGCCCGCTCCGTGACACTGACATTGCGCCCGCGATCGTAATCAGCAGGAAGGCTCGGCTCCAGGAGCAAGCTTTCGGATTGCGCGAGCGCCGCCTGCGGCCACGAAGAGAGGCCGGAAGCGAGCAGCCCGAGGCCTAGAAGTGCCTGTTTCAATTGCGCAGTTCCCTCATGTACACGATGCGCCATTGAATTGGCGCCAACGCGTCAGACAATTTGGACACGGCCGTCCACTTACTGTGTGTAGTTGGACCCACCACCACCGCCGCCGCCGCCGATCCCCACGATCGCTCCGCCGAAGGCGCCAAAGCCAGCATTACTGAAGCCGCCGCCCTGCAGAAGGGCCGACGTACCTCTGCGGAACCGCCGCAACAATATGGCTCGAACGTTGTCGATCGCCTGCTTCACAACGGGGGACAAGTTCGGCCGCGCCTCTACGATGTCCAACGCGACAAGCATCGAATCCAGCGGATTTTCATCTTGGACGAGGATGAAGATCATCGCGGCCTCGTAGTCCTCAACCGACGAGTCCGCGGGCATCCTTGCGATTTCCGCATTGATTGCGGCAGCCAAGCGAACAGCGATGGCTTGAACCTGCGCCTCGTCGACCACTGGCGCTGCACGCAACTCCGGCGGCTGCAGGCCTGCCTGCTGGGCAACCGCCATACCTGCCCCGGCGAGCCCAAGCGCGCCCACGACGCCGTAACGTATCCACATTGCCATTCGACGCTTTCCCTGTTGTTTCACGTCCGCCCCTCTCATCTTATTGCTTAAAAGTAGCGCTCGCCGACGCGAACCGTGTCGCCAGGATAGACCCGCAGGTCCGGCGTGAGACTGTACGCCTCTTCCACGGACGATCCCGCCCGGCGAATATAAGCCACCTTCCGCTGCGCCCGCGGCGTAAAGCCTTCGGCCGTCGCGACGGCGTTCAAAACAGTCAATCCGTTGGCGTAGGGGTACTGACCCGGCGCCTTAACTTCGCCCAGAATGAAGAAGGGGCGGAACTTCACCACTTCGACACTAACTCGCGGTTCACGCAGATATCCGTCGGCGAGTTTGGTCTGAACCGCCTTCCCGATTTCATCGGTCGTCATGTTCATCGCCGGAATATCGCCGACCAACGGAATGGACATCGATCCATTTGCAGCCACGCTGAATTCGCCCGAGAGAGTCGGCTCATTGAATACTGTGAGCTTGACCTGATCACCGACGCCCAGTCGGTACTCCCCCTCGTCGGCGGCCTGCAAAGCGTAGCGATCGCCCGAATCGACAAGGCCGCCCGAGACGGACGGAGCGCAGGCAGTCGCCAAGATGCTCAGCAGCACTGCAAGCACGAACCGTTGTATCACGATAGACCCCACCTTGGATTAAACTTGGTCCAGATGGCTCTAAGGAGTTTTACGGACGGACACAAGAAGCCATGCACGCAGGCGTGCCAGATCGAAACTAGCGGGCAAATTCGTGTTAGCGATTGGGCGCTGTATTCAAAATGTCACACCTGTAGTCAGGAAGAGAAGCGAGGCAGTTGGCAATACGGCAACAATCCCGGTCCTTAAGACTGCAGACAATAGATGGAGGACTGGGCGAAAATCGTGTGAGTATTTCGACGGAAAGCGGTGTACCAACCTCTTGCGCCGCAACTTGCCCGGACCCTTGCCAGGGCCGCTGGTGGGACAACAGCTACTTGCCTAATGGCCGCTTGCGGTGGCTGGCGCTTTACGTCACAATGTGAAATATCGCTGCACTGCAGCAATCGTGACTCGGATCTCCCTCCCTTCCCTGCAGCGCCGGATGTTGGAGGAGAGGTGGTGACGCGCTCGATCGCGCCGAGTTCCTTCCACGCTGCAGTCGGGTCGAGTCGGAGTACTAGATGGTTTTCAATTTCGGTAGAGGCCGCGCCACGGCACATGCGACGGCTCCTGGCGAGAGGATCTACGCCGTTGGCGATATCCATGGCTGCTACGGTCAGCTACAGGATTTGCTTGGACGTATCGAAACCCACGTTCAGGCTCTGCCAAGTGCCCGTGCTACGCACATCATTCTGCTGGGAGATCTCATCGATCGCGGTCCGGATTCGGCAAAGGTCATCGGTTCCCTCTATCGCTTGCAGCAAGAGACGAAGAAAGTGATCGTCCTCATGGGCAATCACGAGGAACTCATGCTCCGCGCCCTAGACGGTGAGCCGGGCATGATGCGCGCGTGGATGCGCATTGGCGGCGATGCGACGCTTCGCAGCTTCGGCATCGAACCGCCCGACCGTAACGAGGATCCCCGCGAGGCTATCGAGAAGATTCGGCGCGTCATTCCATCGGAGTGGATCTCCTGGATACGCGCATTGCCGCTGACGGCCCGCTCAGGCGACTATCTATTCTGCCATGCAGGCGTCAGGCCAGGTGTTGCCCTGAAGCGGCAGAAGCGAGCCGACCTGCTGTGGATCCGTGACGAATTTCTGCACGATGACGTGACCCGGCACGAAGCTGTAGTGGTACATGGCCATAGCATCTCGACAGATGTGGAGATGCGCCCCTACCGCATCGGAATAGATACCGGCGCTTATCGTACTGGCGTACTGACCGCCCTCTACCTGGAAGGGGAGCAGCGCGAAATCATCACCAGTGAATTCGGCCAGGGTGAGGATCAGGCCGCCTGAGCGACGGCTTTCGGGTCCGCTTGATCACTCGCCTCGGTCGTCGCTGTCCAGCACAATAGATAAGGATTCACCACGTTGCTCCTCGCAGCCTTGCTCGCAGTCGCCCAACCCGTGCAGAGTCCGCCACCGCCGACCAAGCCGACCTCCACCAGTGAGCTTGGCTACCTTACGGCAGGCGAACTGGCCGATCGCTGCTCTGTAGCGGGCGCTCCTGCGGACATATCGTACTGCTTTGCCTACATTGCCGCGGTTCATGACGCGATGCGGGCATATGAAGTCTGGTTGGGAGTGAAAGAGTTCTGCGCCCCCGTGGGCGTGGCGCAAAGCGAACTCCGCAGGTCGTTTCTGACGTATGTCACTGCCTATCCCACCAACCGCTCCGGCCAAGCGGCATCGGTCATCGTGGTGGCGTTGAAAGAGACGTACCCCTGCATATCGGGGCCGCAGAACGGCAGCTCGGCAACCTCATCAGCGAAGCCGAAGAAACCTTAGCCTGCCGTCTGCAAGAGACCGGGCCGGTGACTTAGATAACGGCGTAGACTGCCGCGCCGATCATCAGCCACAAAGCGCTCGTCGCGCCGGCAATAACCGCCACGCGCTGCCGGATCGGCAACTTTTCGTCTTCAGGCGTTTCGCTGAAGGCTTCCGTCAGGCGGTACTGAAGCGCGCGAGCATGCGAGTCGTCGGACGCGATCGAGCCAAGTTTCTCCACTTCGGCAGGACCGCTGGGGACGTGAACGCCGCGATGTTCCTCAAAGCTCTCGACGTCAGTTTTGCGCTGAATGTACATGGCACTACTCCGGCTCTGACCCCCGTTGTGCCGTGCCGGAATTGCGATGACTTTAAAGCCAATGGTTAACTTTTTCCAAAGCCACAGCCATGGGATGTCGCCGAGGCGGCTCCGGGCCCGCGGCTTGCCTGCACTAAGGGCAAATACCTATGTGGCCTGTCATTAGGAAAAGATTTGGATTTTCCGAGGCATAGCAAACTCCTCGACGACGAATCCACTCCCCGGAGTGCAGCTCGTCCGTTGCCTTGGAGTTTGGCAAGCTTGCGACAGAACACGTACCTGCGTCAGACGCTCCTGCGGACTCGCAACGCCTTGGTGATGAC
The DNA here is from genome assembly GCF_040534015.1 of Novosphingobium kalidii. Classification (NCBI taxonomy): domain Bacteria; kingdom Pseudomonadati; phylum Pseudomonadota; class Alphaproteobacteria; order Sphingomonadales; family Sphingomonadaceae; genus Novosphingobium; species Novosphingobium kalidii. The sequence continues at coordinate 34,405 of NZ_JBEWLY010000013.1, read as the reverse complement.
AGCCGCGATGACGGCTGTGCTCAACGTGCTGCAACTCGGCGGCTCGCTTTACATGATGATGATCTATGACTCGGTTCTGCCGAGCCAGAGCATTCCCACGCTGGTCGGCCTCCTGCTCATGGTCGGGGCGATCTACGCGTTTCAGGGCATCTTCGACGTGCTGCGCTCGCGCATGCTTTCCGACATCGGAGCAGCATTCGATGCCCGCATCGCTGCGCGCGTGCATGATTCTGCGTTTCAGGCCCTGGCGCGCGACCCTTCACAGGCGAAAGTGGCCCGCTCAGCAATGCGCGATGCGGATAGCATCCGGGCTTTCCTTGCCAGTCCCGGCCCAGCTGCCTTCATGGACTTGCCGTGGGCCCTCTTCTTTCTCCTGGTACTCGGACTTTTGCATTGCTGGCTGGCCCTTACTGCTCTGGCTGGCGGCCTGGTCATGGTGGGGCTGACGTATCTCGCGCACGTCCGCAGCAAGCAGCCTTCCGCGGAACTCGCCCGTACCGCTGTCGAACGCAATGCAGTCGCGGAGGAACGGTGGCGCCACGTGGAACTGCTGCGCGCCTTGGGAATGGAGCGGCGCAGCCTTGACCGGCTCCTGCTCGCCAATGACGCGCACCTGAAGGCGCATGATGCCCTATCCCGGAATAGTGGAGCGCTCACTGGCGCGAGTCGCGTGTTCCGGATGCTACTGCAATCTCTCGTCCTCACCGTCGGCGCCTTGCTGGTGATCAGCGGCGAGGCGACGGGCGGAGTCATATTCGCAAGCTCCGTCATCTCCGCGAGGGCGCTTTCCCCTATCGATCAGATCATCGCGAGCTGGAGACCCTTCGCAGCCGCTCGTGACAGTTGGACGCGGCTTTCGACGCTGCTGGGGCGCCTTCCCGAACAGCCGGAGGTACAGACGGTCATCCCGCAACCCCGCAATAGCATCACAATCGAAGACCTCGTAGTCGCACCACCGGGTTCGCAGACGGCCATCGCGCACGTGACCGGCATAAAGCTGCAGGCGGGCGACGTGCTGGGTGTCGTGGGTCCAAGCGGCTCGGGCAAAACATCGCTGGTGCGGGCGCTGGTCGGGGCATGGCCCGCCGTTCGCGGCAAGGTACGGTTCGATGGCGCGGCGATCGACCAGTACCCCTCTGACACCCTGGGGAGCTACATCGGCTACCTTCCTCAAAGCGTCGAGCTGATGGAAGGCACGATTGCGCAGAACATCTCGCGTTTCGCAATCGAGCATGACTCAGGCAAGATCGTGGCAGCTGCGCAAGCTGCCGGCGTGCACGACCTGATCGTATCGCTGCCTCAGGGCTACGACACATCGGTTGGCAGCGAGGGCGCACAACTCTCGGCCGGCCAGCGGCAACGCGTCGGCCTGGCAAGAGCGCTCTACGGCGATCCGTTCTTCGTCGCGCTCGACGAGCCGAACTCCAACCTCGACGGAGAGGGCGAAGCCGCTCTCGATCGGGCGATCGCCAACGTACGCGATCGCGGCGGCGTCGTGGTTGTCATTGCCCACCGGCCCAGCGCGCTCAATCGCGCCAATCTGGTCGCAGTCATGCAAGGCGGGCGCGTCACGGACTACGGACCGAAGGCGGACGTCCTCAAAAAGCTGACGATCGCCTCTGCGCCCACACCCGTCGAGTCGCGAACGGGCGAGCCTCAGTTCGAAGCGGTGGCGGCATGAATACTCTTGTCATGAACGCGCCTGCCGGTTTCATGCAGGATGGCGAAATTGAACGCTCGCTGCGGCGGACTCGCTCCATTGCCTTGCTGGCTCTCGCCGTCCTCTTTCTCGGACTTGGCTTGGCCGCGGTGTTGGTTCCGATCGGCGGCTCTGTCGTGGGCCAGGGCCGACTCGGAGCGGAAACCGAGGTGAAGCGCATCTCGCATCCCACGGGAGGCATTGTCGCCGAGATTCACGTGCGCGACGGAGACAGGGTCAAGGCCGGCCAGTTGCTGATACGGCTCGACACGAGTGTGTCTGAAGTCAGCGCCGATCTCTCTGCTCGGTCAGTGGATCAATTGCTCGCCCACCAAGCGCGGCTCCAGGCCGAGACCCAAGGCCTGGGCGCGATAACATTTCCGCCTGAACTCGCGTCTCGCACCGACCCTTCGGCGCAGGATGCCATGGCCACTGAACGCCGTTTGTTCGGCCTTCGCGCCACCAGCCGGACAGGCCAGCGCGGACAATTGCACGAGCGGACCCGCCAGCTGCGCGAGCAGATCGCAGGGTTCCAGGCGCAGATTGCCGCGCTGGGCAAGCAGAAGGCGCTTATTGAGCCCGAGCGCGAAGGCGTTCGGCAGCTTTGGGAGCGCGGTCTGGTGACCATCAGCCGGCGCAATGAGCTTGAGCGAACTGCTGTGGATATGGACGGCTCCATCGGCGCCCTGCAAGCCCGAATTGCCGAGACCCGCGCCCGCATTTCCGAAACCAACGAACAAGCCATTTCGCTGGACCAAAACGCCCGCTCGGACGCCGGGGCGGAGCTGGCACAAGTCACCGCGGCGCTCAATGAGCAGCGCGTCCGGAGCGCCAGCGCGGGCGATCAGTATTCTCGCAGCCTGATCAAGGCGCCCTACGATGGCGTGATCGACAAGCTTGCCGTAGCCACGATCGGTGGCGTGATCCCTCCGACCGATACGATCATGGAGATCGTTCCCGACCGCGATCGCATGATCGTCGAAGCCGCGATCAGCCCCACAGACGTGGATCGCGTCAACATCGGGCAAGATGTTCGCGTGCGGCTTTCAGCTTTCAATGGCCAGACCACGCCAGAGATTGCCGGACGAGTCACTTTCGTATCGGCTGAGCGTACGGAGGACTCCGCCCAAGGTATGAGCTTCTATCGCATTCAGGTGCAGCTGGATCAGAGCGAGATCAAACGCGAGCGTTTGCAATTGAAAGCCGGCATGCCTGCCGAGGTCTTCGTCTCGACCGGCTCGCGCTCTATGCTTTCCTATCTCACCAAGCCGTTCCGGGACCAGATGGCGCGGGCGTTCAACGACTGAGGGCGCTACTGGGAGGGGCTGCGCGCCTGCTCGTCGAACGCGTACTCCGGAAGCGACAGGAAAGCTTTTTTCAGCGCTTCCCCCCAGCCTGCGGATACGGTTTGAAAGTAGCGGTTCCCGCCGTCTATCCGGCGCTCGTGCAGAGGCTCTAGTCCATCGCGCTCGATCACTAACAGGTCCAGCGGAAGTCCTACGGACAAGTTCGCCTTCAGTGTCGAGTCGAAAGACAGCATAAGCAGCTTTACCGCGCTTTCGAAGCTCATGTCCCGGTCATAGCCACGGATCAGGATGGGACGGCCGTACTTGGTCTCGCCGATCTGAAAGAAGGGTGTGTCGAAGCTGGCCTCGATGAAGTTCCCTTCCGGATAAACCAGGAACAACCGCGGCTCCATGCCCTCGATCTGGCCGGCGACGATCATCGAAGCGGAAAACGTGCTCGCTGCAGCCTGTCCATTGTTAGAGGCGCGCGAGGCGATCGTGTCACGCAGCACATCGCCGACGACCGTGGCCACCTGGAACATCGTAGGCGCTTCCAGCAGGGAGTTCTGCCGCTCCGAAGGCGCTTTGTTTCGCTCCTCCAGTTGGCTCACGACCGACTGCGTCGTGGCGAGATTGCCGGCGGTCAGCACCGCGACGATCCGCTCTCCGGGCACAGACCAATGAAACATCTTGCGGAACACCGAGATGTTGTCGACGCCAGAGTTGGTGCGGGTGTCGCTCATCAGCACCAACCCGCGATCCAGCATCATGCCGACGCAATAGGTCATGATCTCGTAGAATCCTTCATCACTTCGGGCTTGACGCCCCCTGCGGCACCTGGCCGGAGTCAGCCGCCTTGCGACTGCTGTTGTTCGCCTGGAGGCTGGTCTTGCGCTTGCTGCTGCTGACCTGCCTGACTTTCCTCCACCGAGACATGCACGGACAGGCGGCTTTCCCCTGCTCCCGTGGCAATTCCCGTTACCGGTGCCGCCTCACTATAATCGCACCCCGTTGCAACGCGAACATAACGTTCGTCCGGAGAGATCGCGTTAGACACGTCGAAACCGACCCACCCCAGATCGGGCACGTAGGCCTCCGCCCAACCATGCCCCGCCTCCTGTTCGATCTGACCATCCATTTTCAGGTAGCCGCCGACGTAACGGGTGGGAATGTCCACCAGGCGACCAGCGCTTATGAACACATGCGCGTGATCCTGGCACACGCCGCGCCCGACCGCCAAGGCCTGCTCCGCGGACGTATTCACGTCGGTGACTCCCGGAACGTAATCGATCGCTTCGCGCACGGCATGGCTCAGCTTGTGGAGGTAGGTCAGCCTGTCGGTTCGATCTGCGTCGACGCGGGCGACCAGCGCACGCACCTTAAGGCCTGCGCGGGTCAACGGCGTGGGGCGCAGAAAACACCACAGCGGCATGTGCCCCGCCTGGTCGCCTACTATCCCGTTGTTGTCGGCGGTATGAACCGTGCCACGGCACGTCACGACCACTTCACGGGCGCCGGGTTCGATGGAAACCAGTTCGACCCGGTTGCGATTTTGATCGTCGTATTCAGCCTCGTGCACCGCACCCTCAAGCTGGGTGGTCCACTCGACTACGGTCTGGCCATGCGACGATTTGGGTCGGAGCCGCAATCGCTGAAGCCCGTGGGTAACGCCCTGGGTAAAGGAATAGCGAGTCTCGTGTACGATATTGAGGAGCACGCTTAGTCCGTTTCCTAAGTGATGAAGCCGTAGTCCGCGGCGATTGCCTCGCCAATGCGGTATGTCCTGCCGATGTAGTCCTGCAGGAACTCGTGCAGACCACTCTCGAAAATCTGCTCGATGCTCAAGTCGTGCAGCCGCGATCCCGCATCGCGCAGCAACTGATGCGCGCGGGTTTCGCCGCCGTACTGCCTCGCGAGACCCGCCATGTTGCTGCCCAGTTTGTCGAAGCAGAATGCAAGGCTTCGTGGGAAGCGGCTGTCCAGAATCAGAAAGCAAGCGATTTCGCGCGGGTCCATCGTTCCAGCATTAAGCCACGAGTAGGCGCGGTTCCCCGCGACCGATCGCAACAGCGTGTCCCATTGCACATTGTCGAGACTGGACCCTACCCAGGCGACGGAGGGGAGCAGCACATAGTATTTGACGTCCAGAATCCGGGCGGTGTTGTCGGCGCGCTCGATGAAAGTGCCGATGCGCGAGAAGTTGAACACCTCGTTGCGCAGCATCGACCCTTCCATGGCCCCGCGAACGAGTGCCGCCTGGCGCCGAATGGTGGTGAGCACCTCACCGAGGTTCGTCTCGCGTACCGGACGCGCCAGCAACTCGCGCATGACCATCCAGGTTTCGTTGACGGCTTCCCAAACCTCGTTGGTGATGCTCGTTCGCACTACTCGCGCGTTGGTTCGCGCCGCTTCCACCATCTGTAGCACGCTGCCGACGTTCTCGCGGTCGCGCAGCAGATAGTTGAACACCAGCGGCCCCGACAGCTCGTGGTGATGGGCGACGAACCCGGCTTCCTGCCCGGTGGTGGTCAGGACCGACCGCCATTCCTCTTCCTGTGAGGCGCGGCTGCCGCGCGTGAGCGCGAGGTGGAAGCCGACGTCGATGAGCCGCGCAGTGTTCTCCGCACGCTCAAGATACCGTGCCATCCAGTAAACGCCGTTGGCGGCCCGCCCGAGCATCAGCGAGCACCCCTCATTCGTCGAGCACCCAAGTGTCCTTGGTTCCGCCGCCCTGCGATGAATTCACCACCAGTGATCCCTTCTTGAGCGCCACGCGCGTGAGGCCGCCCGGAGTGATGTCGATGCCGTCAGGTGAAACCAGCACAAAGGGTCGCAAGTCCACGTGCCGAGGCGCCAGACCCTCGCGGGTGAAAATAGGAACGGTGGAAAGCGAAAGCGTGGGCTGGGCGATGTAGTTCTCTGGTTTGGCGCGCAGCTTCGCCTGGAACCGGGCGAGTTCCTTCTTCGACGATGTCGGTCCGATCAGCATGCCATAGCCGCCGGAACCATGGACTTCCTTGACCACAAGCTCGGACAAATTGTCGAGCACATATCGCAGCGCGTCGGGTTCACTGCACCGCCACGTCGGCACGTTTTTAAGGATCGGCTTCTCGCCGGTGTAAAACTCCACGATCTCGGGCATGAAGCTGTAGATTGCCTTGTCGTCGGCTATGCCGGTGCCAGGTGCGTTGGCGATGGTCACACCGCCTGCACGGTACACGTCCATGATCCCGGCGATCCCCAGCACGCTGTCGGGGTTGAAGCTGAGTGGATCAAGGTAGTTGTCGTCGACACGGCGGTAAATCACGTCGACAGGCTTGTAACCTTCGGTCGTGCGCATCTGCACGCGCCCCTGGCAGACTCGCAGGTCGCTGCCTTCCACCAATTCCGCGCCCATCTGGTCCGCCAGGAAGGCATGTTCGAAATAAGCAGAGTTATAGATACCTGGCGTGAGTACCGCCACCGACGGACGCGGGCCCGCGCAAGCCGGAGCACAGGCCCGCAGCGAACGAGCAAGCCGGCGCGGATAATCCGAGACCGGGCGGACCGGCACCTTGGTGAACAGCTCCGGGAACATCGCCATCATCGTCTCGCGATTCTCGAGCATGTACGAGACCCCCGAGGGCGTTCGGGCATTGTCCTCCAGCACCAGGAACTCGTCCGCTCCAGTGCGCACAAGATCGATGCCGACGATGTGAGTGTAAACGCCTCCCGGCGGGGTGAACCCTATCATCTGCGTGAGGAAGGCATCGTTCTCGCGCAGGAGATGGATCGGCAGGCGCCCCGCCTTGATGATCTCCTGACGGTGGTACAGGTCCTGCAGGAAGGCGTTTATCGCTCTGACGCGTTGCTCGATCCCGCGCGCCAACGTGCGCCACTCCTTCGCGGTGATAATCCGCGGAAGCATATCGAAGGGGATCAGCCGCTCTTCGCCGGCATCATCCCCATAGACGTTGAAGGTGATGCCAATGCGGCGAAAGAAGCGTTCTGCCTCCGCGTCCTGCCGGCGCAGCCAGGCCCTGTCCTGACTATCGTACCACTCGCAGTAATCAGCGTAAGCGGGACGTATCGAGCCGTCCTCATGGAGCATTTCGTCGTAGAGTGACCGGCTCGCAGAACTCATCGTGACTCCCGTTTGACAAAGTGATGCAACACCGATCACGAATTGCCAAGCGGGTTATGCTGCGAGTGCGAAAGAAAGGGGTGGCGCGCGCTTTCTCAAGCTTAGGCCAAGGGTCGCCGCCGATGGTTAGCTCACCACAGGACCGAACAGCCCTTTGCTTGCGAGATCCTCCTCCAAAGCGGCAGCTCCCGCGAAATGGTGCACCTGCCAACCCAGTGCGCTCGCCGCAGTGATATTGGCTGCGTTGTCGTCGATGAAGAGCATGGTCTGCGGCGCGCGGCCGAATCGCTCCGCAGCCAGCTCGAAAATGCGGTTGTCCGGCTTGGCGATCTTCTCGTCGCCGGAAACCACAATGTCGCGGAACTGCGCGAAGATGGTATCCGTGGGTTCGAACTGCCGCCAGAACACGCTGGCGAAGTTGGTGATCGCGTAAAGCGGCACCCCGCGAGAAGCGAGCCGGCGCACGATCTCGTGCGTCCCCTCCACAGGGCCGGGTATCGTCTCCAGGAAGCGAGTCGCGTAAGCGTCGATCAGATCGTCGCAGTCCGGAAAGGCACGTTTTCGCTCCGCGACCATCTCGTCGAGATCACGTCCGGCGTCGTGCTGGAAATGCCAGTCCTCAGTGACGACGGTGGTACAGAACCATTCCAGCCGCGCGGGATCGTCGATCAGCTTGCGATACAGGCAGCGCAAATCCCAACGGACAAGCACGCGCCCGACGTCGAAAACCACTGCTTCAACCAGAGCATCCTCTCCGCCGCTGCCGCCTGTACCGGACAAAACAAGAGCCCCCGCGTTGGCGGGGGCCCCATGCGGTGCTTCATACCCGCCGGTCATGTCGGCATCCTCCCGCAGGAGGACGCGCGAAGATTAGCCCTGGCGCGCCTTGAAGCGGCGGTTGGTCTTGTTGATCACATACGTCCGGCCGCGACGACGGATAACGCGGTTATCCCGGTGGCGGTCCTTCAGCGACTTCAGGCTGTTGCGGATCTTCATGGCAGTTCTTTCCGTGATTCGGTTCGTGGCGGTTCCGACCGCCGGAAAATCGAAGCCGCGCCGTTAGTGGGAGTACGCCGCGAAGTCAAGCCAAGCGCAGCGCCCGCTGGCACCCGCACGCATGGCACTCCCCTTGCATCGCCGCTCGTAAAAGCACAAATTCCTTTAAGATCAGGGACAATCCACGGGTCCCAGGGAGACGATGCAATGAAGCCCTTTGCCCGCATGCTGCTGCCCGGCGCAGCGCTCGCCGCTTGTGCGGTGCTCGCCGGCTGCGCCACGCCCGTGGGACCTGTCGAAGTTACGCGCTTCCACTTGCCGGATACCACGATGCTGGGCCGCGGCGCGATCCAGGTTGAGCCGGCGCCCGGCGAAGATGGCGCCAGCATCGAGTTTCGTACTTACGCCGCCGCCGTCGCCCGCGAGCTGGCGCGACTTGGCTATTCCGAGACACCTCCCGACTCGCTGGCCGGCTCGCAAGTGGCGATACTCAGCGTCGAGCGTGATACGCTGGTGCCGCAACGATCCGGAAGCCCGGTTTCGGTGGGGGTTGGCGGCAGCACCGGCAGTTTCGGTTCAGGCGTGGGGCTTGGGCTCGGGATCAACTTGTCTGGCCCGCCGCCCGAGCAAGTCGAGACGCGCATGAGCGTCATGATTCGTGATCGCGCCACCGGCCGCAGCCTTTGGGAAGGCCGCGCCGCGTTTGCGGTGAAGGCGAACTCACCGCTTGCGCAGACTTCCCTGGGCGCCGCGAAGATGGCGGAGGCGCTGTTCAAGGACTTCCCCGGACGGTCCGGCGAAACTATCACCGTGGAATGACGGCTATCCAGATCTCCTCCGCTTTCGATTCCGGTAACATCCAGGTTCTTTCGATTGAAGGCGATGAAGCGCGCCTTGCAATTCGCCCCGATCGCGAATCGAGCTTCTTCCAGTGGTTCCACTTCCGCGTTTCGGGCGGAAGCGGCCGCACCTTGGTCCTGCGTATCACCGGGCTCAATGGCTCGGCCTATCCGATGGGCTGGTCCGGATACCGGGCCTGTGTGTCGGAAGACCGCCAGTACTGGGGACGCGCCGAGACCAGCTGGGACGAACGCGCCGAAGGCGGCACTCTCACCATCCGCTACACACCGACAAGCGACATCGCCTGGTTCGCCTACTTCGCGCCCTACTCGATGGAGCGCCACCATGACCTTGTCGCGCGAATCGCCAGTACACCCGGATTTGACTACCGGTGTCTCGGCGCCACGCTAGATGGGCAGCCGATAGACTGCCTTGAGAGCGGAGAAGGACCGGTGCAGGTCTGGCTCTACGCGCGCCAGCACCCCGGCGAATCGATGGCCGAGTGGTGGATGGAGGGGGCCTTGGCGATGCTGGCTGATCCCGCAAACTCCACGGCACGCGAATTGCGCAGTCGCTGCCGCTTGCACCTGATTCCCAACCTGAACCCCGATGGGTCCGCGCGTGGGCACTTGCGCACCAATGCCGCTGGCGTGAACCTCAATCGCGAATGGGAAAATCCCACGGCCGAGCGCTCGCCGGAAGTTCTCGCGTTGCGCAATGCCATGGATGAGAGCGGCGTCGACTTTGCCATGGACATCCACGGGGATGAGGCGATCCCGGCCGTCTTCCTTGCAGGGTTCGAGGGTATCCCCTCGCTCAAGCCGCAGCAGAGCGAGGGTTTCCGGAGCTTCGCCCAGATCCTGGAGAGGCGAACGCCCGATTTCCAGACTGCGCTCGGCTATCCCATCACCCCGGCCGGGAAGGGCAACCTCGCCATGTCGACCAACCAGCTCGCCGAGCGGTTCGTCGCACGCGGCTGTGTATCAATGACGCTGGAGATGCCGTTCAAGGACCACAACCCCGCAGCGGATGCGCACCAGGCCTGGAGCCCGGAACGCTCCGCGCAGCTCGGCCGCGATTGCCTGGGCGCATTGCTGGAGTGGCTGGAAGCGGGATCGGCGGACAGTCGTACCACCAGCACGTAACCGAACTACGCGTTCTTACTGGACTTTCCCACCTTCTATGGCGATGCACGTGACGTGCAACGGAGGGGCGGGGCAATGAAGATTCGGTCCATCCAGTACTTGCGCGCCACGGCCGCGCTGTTGGTCGTCGTGGCGCATGCGCTGCTGCATCCGCTTGCTCATGCGGAGGCGACGTATCAGCGATTAGGCTCGTTCGGAGTGCTGCTGTTCTTCGTGATCAGCGGCTTCATCATGATCTACACCACGGGCACAGGTGCATTCGCTCCCGGAAAGTTCCTGCGTCGGCGTATCGAACGTATCGCACCGCTATACTGGCTGGTCACGTTCGGAGTCTCATTTCTTGCAATTTTCGCCCCGACACTCCTGAAGAACACCACGTTTTCGTGGGACCAGCTGATTAAGTCTCTCTTCTTTATTCCCTACGCACGAGAGAATGGAGAGATTGTTCCATTGATGAAGCTGGGCTGGACTCTCAACTATGAGATGTTCTTTTATCTAGCTTTCGCTTCGCTAGCCTTTCTGAGTGCCCGAAGCAGAGTGCTGTTAGTCACGCTTTTGTTCGTGCTGCTCGTGATCGCGGGAGCCGTCGTCCCATTCGAGTCCGCGATTCCCCTGTTCCTGACTGCGCCCCTGCTCCTGACCTTCTGCGTCGGCATGGGTGTTGGACTGCTATACCAACGCCAATCCTTCCTGGCTTGCGATGCGCGGCTGGCGCCGATCTGGCTCGGATCCGCCGCGGTATTCATAGCGCTTGCCTTGAACGCGCCGCAAACTGCGCCGCTCAGCCCTTTTACGGACGCGACATTCGCCTTGGCAGCGGCATCGCTCGTCCTGCTTGGCCTTTGCTCGGAGCGGCTTTTGCCGGATTGGCGGTTTGGACTCCTTCTGGGCGATGCGTCGTATAGCCTTTACCTCGTCCACATGTACCTGGTTGCGGCAACGGGCCTGATCGTCGGCAGGCTTGTGGGGTCGGACATGCCAGCTCTCAGCATAGCCAGCGCAATCGGCGCCAGCGTCATTGCCGCGATTGCCGTCCACCTGATCGTCGAAAAGCCAATCGGACGATGGCTCCGGTACGTCGACCCAAGGGCGAGGTGGCGCAAAACGGCCGCATCTTCGGCAATTTGAACCTCGCCTATCAACCGGCTTCACGAACTCTGTAGTCGATACGGATGCGGACCCAGGCCCCGATTTGCGGCTTGTTGTCGATCCGCGGCGGGAGCACCTTGAACTGCCACGCCGCATTCTGCACGGCACGTCCGAACCCGGACCCACGGGGCGACTCCCCAAGAATCTGGCAGTTCTCGACGCCATAACGCTCGACCGTCTGGCACGCGATCAGCCCCCAGCCGGAGATCGCGCCGCTCTGAGGCATGTACGTGGCAAGTTCCGCATCCGTAGGTTTGCGATACCAGTCCGCCTCGTAGAGCCTGACGCCTCCCGGTCCTTCACCGGGCCCATAAGCGGTACTTGCATCGTTGCCATGCCCGTTCGTGTCGGAACCGCTAGCCGGCTCCTTCATCCGGCTTATGTCCGACGCGGCGAGATCGGCACGAGACATCTTGATGAACCCCGGGATGTCTTCTTCTGTCTCGGGCGCTGCGATCTGCTTCTGCACCGTCACCGGCGGTTTGGGGCGAGAACTCGACTGCTCCTGCGCGCGATTGGCTGCACGTGGAGCCTTCGGGCGTGCCTGGCTACTGCGCGCCGCCTTGTCGGAATCTTCGGCAGCGACGTTGAAGGTGACCGGACGCTTGCTCTGCGATCGCTCCGGCGAGACGACCGCCTGGAAGATTATCGCCAGCACCACGATCAGGATGATGCCGATCGACAGAACGGACGAGATCAGCCGCTCTCGGGGAGAGCCTGGCTGGTACCCGGATGCGGGCCGATAGCTGTCGGTGTCCATCGCCAGTCGCGCTAGCCCTGATGCGGTTGAGCCGCAATCGCCACCCGGCGCCCTGCGACCGATTACTGCAAGCAGCCTCCTACTTCAGGTTGGCCGGCCCGAAGGCATGCGGCAGCAAGGCAGAGAGCGTAGTCTCAACCGGCTCCACTCCATCGCACCAGATAACGGGGTCGGTGCCTCCGAGCTGCGCTACTTCGTTCAGCACTTGGCGGCAACGTCCACATGGCGTGACGGTCGTGCCCTTTCCGGCCGCACCCGGCGCGCCTCCGGTGACGGCAACCGCCACCAGGCCGCCGCTTTGGTGCTCGCTCAGCACTTTTGCGACGGCGACGGTTTCGGCGCAGAGCGAGAGACCGTAGCTGGCGTTCTCGACGTTGGCGCCGGTCACCACCGAACCATCGGCAAAAAGCAGCGCCGCGCCCACATGGAAGTTCGAGTAAGGAGCATAAGCACCGCCAGCAGCAGCCCGCGCGGTTGCAAGCAGTTCATCGCGCCGAGCATCTTCAGGCCCGCCGCTCATGGTTGCACTACCACCCAACGCAGCCCCTGATCCGAGACTTCGTTGGCGAGGGCCGTGTTCGCAGTCCACAGGGTCCACGGGCGGCCGGCATAATCCGGCTGCACACGTTCCGAGACGAGCCACAGATTGCGGTCGAGCTTGCGGGCGATGCGATAGCGCTCCTCGAAGGGCTCCGTGATCTTGAGCACGGTCGGCTTGCCCGTATGCGTCTCCACTTGGTTGAGGAACGTCATCAGCTCGCTTTCGACTTTGGCATCCGTGACTTTGATCGGACAGGTATCGGCGAGCATGTCGAGTTCAATAGCCGGCGGCAAGAGCGCTGGGTCACGCGGCACGGTCGTCACGAAATTGGCCGCCTGCTGTCCAGCGGGCTGACAGGGGTCATAGCGATGGACCGCCCCCACCTGCATGCCGGCGGCGCGCGCATTCTCGAAATTCGCGACAAACCGAGGATCACGCGCAAACACGCTGACGCTGGCGTCGATATAGGCGAAGTCGGCGCCGATCGCCTTGAGGGATGCGAAGCTGACAGGACCGTCTGCCGCACCGACTTCCACACCCTGCATCGGAAACTCTTCGCGCAACGGAATCCAGTGGTGGAGGTGCCACCATGCCCAGCCCCCGCCGATCAGCACCACTAGCAGCAACGCTCCCAGGATCCTGATGCGCGTGCGGGTGCCGAGGCGTTTCTTTGCCTTGCGTGCCATGTGCTGCCCTAGCCCTTGATGTGCAGGACGCAGATCAATGTGAACAGACGCCGGGCGGTGGCGAAGTCTGTCTCTACTTTGCCCTCCAGCCGCTCCAGCAGCATCTCAGCCGCTTCGTTGTGAATGCCGCGGCGCGCCATGTCGATGGTTTCGATCTCCTGCGCGCTGGCCTTGCGCACCGCTTGAAAATAGCTTTCGCAGATTCCGAAGTAGGACCGGATAGACCGTCGAAAACGGGCCATTCCAAGGATCAACGATTCGAGATGCTGGCCGCTCTCATCTGCCACCTCCATGGAGAGCCGCCCGTCGCGCACCGAGAGGCGCAGCCGGTAGGGCCCGTGATGCCCCGCAGTGAAAGCGCGCAGCGGCTTGAACTTATTATCCTCGATCAAGTCGAAGATGGCGATACGGCGCTCCTGTTCGATATCGTCGTTGCGCCAGAGGATGGTCGCCTCGTCGAGCTCGATATGAGAGATGCGCTGTTCCGGCATGATCGCGGCGCCTTACGCTTTTGAGACAGTGTGTCCAACCCACCGGGTGTGGGTGGGACAGGCGCGGGGCACGGCGATCGATCCACAAGCTGTGGATTAATATGCCGCAAGCTGGTGCTTGCCGTAGTGCCTGCGGCGGAGCAAAATCAGGGGCTCATGGTCCAACAAGCTCTCTTGATCCGCGATGCAGAAGCGCCGGCGGTGCGCACCCTTCCGTCCAACGTCGAGGCGGAGGCCGCGTTTCTCGGCGCAGTGCTGATCGACAACCGTGTGATTGAAGAACTGCAGACGCCGCTCACGCCGCTGCATTTCTTCGAGCCGGTGCACACCCGAATCTATGAGCGGGTCCTGCACCTGCTCGATCGCAAGGCGGTCGTTACCCCCATCACCTTGCGGCCTTACTTCGAAGCCGACGAGGCGCTGAAGGCCCTGGGCGGGGTCGCTTACCTCGCTCGCCTGACCGCCAACGGACAAGGTCTGCTTGCTCCGCGAGAACTGGCCGAACAGATCTATGACCTCGCACTGCTGCGCGAACTGGTCTCGGTGGGACGCAATCTCGTCGAATCGGCGATGGACACCTCCGATTCGGTGGAGCCGCTCGAGCAGATCGAACAGGCGGAGGCTGCGCTCTACAAAGTGGCCGAGGGTGCCGCGACGGGCAACGAGGCGCAGAGCTTCAGCACGGCCACTCGCACTGCCATCGGCGCGATCGAGAAGGCGTTCAACTCTGGCGGCCACATTTCCGGCAAGACGACCGGCCTCAATTCGGTGAACTCCAAGATCGGCGGCCTGCACGATTCGGACCTCATCATCTTGGCGGGACGCCCCGGTATGGGGAAGACCTCGCTCGCCACCAACATCGCGTTTAACGCAGCCGACCGTCTACGGCGCGACATCGAGGATGGTATCCCACTGGACCAGTCCGTCGGCGCGGCAACCGTGTTCTTCAGCCTGGAAATGAGCGCGGACCAGCTGGCCACGCGCATCCTGGCGGAACAGTCGGGCATCAGCTCGGAAGCGCTGCGCATGGGCAAGATCAGCCGTGACGACTTCCAACGGCTCTCCTTCGCCAGCCAGCGGCTCGCCGAGCTGCCGCTGTACATCGACGATACCCCGGCGCTGACGATCGCGGCACTGCGCACACGCGCGCGGCGGCTCAAGCGGCGGCACGATATCGGGCTCGTCGTGGTCGACTACCTGCAGCTGCTGCAGGGTTCCGGGCGTGCCACCGACAACCGCGTCAACGAAATCTCGGAAATCAGCCGCGGCCTTAAGACTTTGGCGAAGGAACTGCAGGTTCCCGTGATCGCGCTGTCGCAGCTCTCGCGTGCAGTGGAGCAGCGCGAGGACAAGCGACCGATGCTGTCCGACTTGCGCGAATCCGGCTCGATCGAGCAGGACGCCGACATGGTCTGGTTCGTTTATCGCGAAGACTACTACGCGATGGCGACCGAGCCGAAGGAACCGACTGACAGCGATCCGCCGGATGTTCACACCAAATGGCAGGCCTGGCGCGAGAAGATGGAGCAGATCACCGGCCTGTCCGAACTGATCGTCGCCAAGCAGCGCCACGGCGCGACCGGCAAGGTGCGCCTGCGCTTCGAGGCGCGAATCACGCGCTTCTCGGACCTCGCGGACGACGCGCTCGCGCAGGCCTACGACGACGATTAATGACGGCGGACAAGGGCAAGGTCATGCTGATCGCCGGTGGCAGCGGCTCCATCGGCTCGGCCATTGCCCGCGAAGCGCAAACGCAAGGCTGGACGGTGGCGATTCACGGGCGCTGCGCCGACAAAGTGAATGCGCTGGCATCGCAGCTTGGCGTAACCGGCCCCGTCGAAGGCTTCGTCGCCGACATCCGCGAGGGCGATGCCGCGCAAGCGCTGGTCGCCGAAGTGGCTGAGCAGTTCGGGCGAATCGATGCCGTGATCGACTGCACAGCATGCGGTCCCGTTGGCATCACCGGACTGTTCGCTGAGACTGAGCCCAACGCTTTTGGCGCCTTTCTGGATCAGTCCGTCGGCTGGCTGGAGCGGCTGGCACACGCCGCTTACCCCCACCTCGTCCAGGACGGTGGCACCCTCATCTCCTTCGCCTCGGACGCCGGAGTCTTCGCCGCCCCTCGCCAGACGCTCATCGGCGCGGCGCGCGCCGCTGCCATAGGTTTCATTCGCAATTTCGCGCTCGAGGCTGCACGCCACGGCGTGCGCGCGCACTGCATCTCGCCAAGCTTCGTCGAAGGCAGCGAAAGCGCCGGCAGAATGGGTTCGGAACGCATGGCAAAGGCCGCAAGCCGCGCAAGCCTTGGACTGCCGAGCGCAAAGGATATCGCGCCCTTAGCCGTCTTCCTGTGCGGTGAAGGCGCTCAGAAAATAACGGGACAAGTCATCAGCATCAACGGCGGCCTGCACGCGTAGCCCTGTCGGGCTGTAAGAAGAGCACCAGCTCCACGCCTTCCACGCCTCGCATCGCGACACAAGCCGGCCCGATCCGATGTGGAGCATTCCTGTGCAGCGAAACGCCATCGGCGGGGGTGCGAAGCATCCAGGTAAACGAGTTCGCGAATGCGCTCAAGCAGAGGGGTGGCAACGCCGATCATGACCATGTCGCCATAGCGGCGGCCCGCCAGGATCAAGTGGGACAAATCGTCTTGCTCGAGCAGATCAAGATGTCCGCGTGTTGCGTCTCACGGTCGGTGAAGGGCATCACCGTGTGCCTGCGGCTGCCGCAGCCCGGGAGACTAGGCGAGAACACCAAGTCGCCGCGTTCTCGATGAAGCAGGTTCAGCTTGTCTTAGTACCAGGCGCCGTGACCGCCGCCACACACCAGGACGAATTTCGCCATTGCCTCCTCTCCTGTATCTGATTCGGCGGCAAAGCAGGCGATACGTCAGAGCGACGGCAAGCACCGGAGAGTGGGCCCACAGAGCCATTTCGCAGTCTTTCTACCCGTCCTTGCGGGCATGGGTTTCAAAAATGACCGGATTCCGCTCGCCATCGGACCACGGGATTGGTAGTTCTCGAGAACAAGAACATAGCTTCGCCCTACGATCCAAAGGCAAGTAGAGGCACCAAAAACATAAAGGGTCGCCGGGCCGGCGCAGGCTGCATGACAAGTTTTGAGTTGAGTAAGCCGACAGATCGTATCGAGCAGCTGCCCGTTCTGCAGCAGCGGCCGGTCGTGCGCTATGTAATCACTATTGTTCTCTCGGTAACCGCGCTGGCGGGGCGCATAGCACTCGCGCCCGTCTTGCCACCGGGTTATCCGTTCGTGGCGTTCTTGCCCGTCGTCATGATCGCCACGTTTTTCTTCGGCCGCGCCACGGGCCTATTCGCCGCAATCTTGTGCGGACTGTTCGCATGGTACTTCTTCATTGAGCCCGCAGATGCCGTCGCGTTCGACCACCGCGCTTTGACGGCGCTCGCCTTCTACGTCCTCGTTGTCGCCCTGAACATCGCGCTTATTCACTGGCTGCAAGCAACCAACGCCCGGGTTCGTGAGGCGCGGGAACGGGGTAGGACACTTGCGCAGGAGAGCGCCCGTTTGGCGGAGCGATCCGAACTGCTGTTCCAGGAATTGCAGCACCGAGTCGGCAACAATCTACAAATGGTGGCCGCCGTGCTCTCGCTCCAGCTCCGGAGCCTCGACGAGCCCAAGGCGCGACGCGCAATCTCCGATGCCGTTGCGCGCGTGCAGGTCATCGGGAGCATTCAGCGCCGGCTCTACCGCAACAATGGCGAACTCGTACCGCTCGATGACTTCATCCGCGAAGTCAGCGAGCAGTTGATGCGATCGAATGGGCGTCCGGGGATCACCTATAGCGTGACGACCACCTCGGACCTGGTCCTTGCGCCTGAAGGCGCCGTTCCTATGGCGCTGATCTTGGCCGAGGCGCTTGCCAACGCAACCGAGCATGGCTTCGTAGGAGGTGAGACGGGGGAAGTCCGCGTAGTGCTGGAGCGGCGCAACGAGGATGTGATACTGGAAGTGCACGACAACGGAGCTGGGCTCCCCGATGCCTTTGATTTCAACCAGGCGGACAGCTTGGGCTTGCGCATCTCGCGCGTTCTTAGCCGTCAGTTGAACGCTGAGTATGCGCTGGAAAACGCTGCCCCGGGATCCAGGATGCGTCTTATCATACCCAAGCGGCGACTTACTCCCAACCCGTGCTGATCGGTCGCAACTCCACCGCGAGAGCAGCTCGAGCATCGGCTCCTCTCCATCCGTTGCGTCGATTTCTGTGAGGGATTGCGCTAACTTGTCATTCAGCGCGCCAAGCCTACATTGGTGAGGCAAATGGACTCCGAAAGACAGCTATGAACGACGATCAGCCCACCGGAAATCCCTGGGTGAAGAGCCTTCTCGTTTGGGGAGGTATCTTCCTTGCACTCCTTATGGTGGTCTCAATGTTCGGCTCGCGCGGCGATGTCGGTCAAGCGATCCGCTACTCGGACTTCCGCGCCAAGGTGGCCGAGGGTACCGTCGCCGAAGTGCAGGTCGGGCAGGACCGGATCGTCGGCAAATACAAGAACGGTGACAGCTTCAGCACTGTGCCGATCCCCAACGACACCAGCTTGCCGCAACTTCTTCAGGAGCATGACGTAAGCTACGCTGGCAGAGCGCCCGAAGAGCCTAACCTGCTGCTCTACATCCTCGTCCAGGCCCTCCCTTTCATCCTGATCTTGGGCATCGCGTTTTTTGCGCTGCGTCAGGTGCAGAAGGGCGGCGGGTCCGGCGCCATGGGTTTCGGCAAGTCCAAAGCCAAGATGCTGACGGAGCGTTCGGGCCGCGTCACCTTTGATGACGTTGCAGGCATCGATGAAGCGCGTGAGGAGCTGCAGGAGATCGTCGAATTTCTGCGCGACCCCGGCCGCTTCTCCAAGCTGGGCGGACAGATTCCAAAGGGTGCGCTGCTGGTCGGGTCGCCCGGCACCGGCAAGACCCTGCTTGCCCGCGCCATCGCGGGTGAAGCGGGCGTGCCATTCTTCACCATCTCGGGATCGGACTTTGTTGAGATGTTCGTGGGCGTCGGCGCCAGCCGAGTGCGCGACATGTTCGAACAGGCAAAGAAGAACGCGCCTTGCATCGTCTTCATCGACGAGATCGACGCCGTCGGTCGCCATCGCGGGCATGGTTTGGGCAACTCGAACGATGAGCGCGAGCAGACGCTGAACCAGCTCCTTGTGGAGATGGATGGCTTCGAGGCCAACGAGGGCATCATCATCATCGCGGCGACCAACCGTCCCGACGTGCTCGATCCTGCGCTGCTGCGTCCGGGCCGCTTCGACCGCCAGGTCGTGGTGCCGGTGCCCGACATCGAGGGCCGCGAGAAGATCCTCGCCGTTCACATGAAGAAGGTGCCGCTGGCCCCTGACGTCATCCCGCGGGTCATCGCCCGCGGCACGCCGGGCTTCTCGGGCGCAGACCTTGCCAACCTCGTCAATGAAGCCGCTCTGCTCGCCGCTCGTCGCAACAAGCGCTTGGTGGCGATGCAGGAGTTCGAGGACGCGAAGGACAAGGTCATGATGGGCGCCGAGCGCCGCTCGATGGTCATGACTGAAGAAGAGAAGAAGATGACTGCCTATCACGAGGCAGGCCATGCAATCGTCTCGGTCAATGAGCCTGCGTCCGACCCGATCCACAAGGCGACGATCATCCCGCGCGGTCGCGCTCTGGGCATGGTCATGCGCCTTCCGGAGCGGGACAGCTACTCCTACCACCGCGATAAGATGCTGGCGAACCTCTCGGTCGCCATGGGCGGACGCGTGGCAGAGGAAATCATCTTCGGCCATGACAAGGTCAGCTCCGGCGCCTCTTCGGATATCCAGTACGCGACGGGACTTGCCCGCAACATGGTCACCAAGTGGGGCATGTCGGATAAGCTCGGTCCGCTTCAATATGAGGAACAGCAGGAAGGCTACCTCGGCATGGGCGGCTCAAACCGCACGATGGCCTCGGACGAAACCAACAAGCTGATAGACTCTGAGATCCGGCTGCTTGTTGACACCGCCCATAAGCGGGCGACGGAAATCCTGCAGACGCAGAGCGAGAAACTGGAGCAACTCGCACGCGCCTTGCTTGAATACGAGACGCTCACTGGCGATGAAATCAAGCAGCTTATGGAGACGGGCGAGCTCGACCGGCCTGAGGAACCACGTGGACCGGCTCGGACAAACCCCGTGAACGGCTCCTCAATCCCGAAGGCGGGGAAGCGCTTCTCAGGCGGCCCCGCACCCCAAGGCGCCTAAAGCCAGGCACAGAACTGACAAGCTGAAGGGTCGGAGATTCTCCGGCCCTTTTCTTTGCCGACGGCAGCCTTCTGCCCTCAACGCGGCTCTACGTGACCTGCGATAGCTTCCGCTCAATTGCGCGCCACAAGCTGATGAAATGCTGCGCAGAAGGGCTTTCCGGCGCGATTGCACCGACCGGCCGCTGCTGCACGGCACATTGCTCAATCACGCTGGTGTAAGGCACTACCGGCCAAGCCGGGTTCTCCTCACGCGCCTGCTTGTGCAGAGCCCGGCGCATGTCCAGCATGGAAAGCACCGGCAGAATGGGTGGATGCCGCTTCGCGTGATCCGCCACCTCGCGCACGACGACTTCGAGCGCCCTGGCCGAAAGCGGAGAAGGCGGCAGGGGCACAATTACGAGGTCGGCCGCACGCATGACCTGAGCACTGAGCTCGCTCAGCACCGGTGGACAGTCCAGCACGATACGATCATAGTGAGAACTCAGCTCGCTGGTCAGCTTGGCGAGGCGCTTGCGCTTGCCGATTGCAGCGAGTGTCGCGTCAAGCGCCCGAATGGATTCGTCGGCAGGAAGAATATCGAGGCCGTCGAACGCAGTTCGACGAATCAGCTTCTCTGGAGCAGTGTCGCGCGAGAACACCGTGCCTGCCGCTCGCGAGCCTTCCCGCTCCAAACCATAAAGGAAGCCGCAACCACCGGCGGCGTCGAGGTCCCAAAGAAGCGTCTTATGCCCGGAGAGCTCAGCAGAACACCAAGCCAGATTGGCCGCGATAGTGGTCTTTCCGACCCCACCCTTGACGCTGTAAACGGCGATGGTGCCAACGCTCCGGGTGCTACCGGAGGTGGCAGAAGCGGACCGGCCGACGCCCGCGATTCGGGGCAGGGTGTTGCTGCGCTTCGCCATGCCCAGCCTCACCTGCCCCACTATTCGTTCCGCCTTAGCCGTCGTAGTCGGCGCCGACAGAGGTGTTGCGCGTGGGCGCCGCAGCCGTGATCCGCAGCGCTTCTGCGGACTGGCTGAGCGAACCGATCTCGTCCATCTCGTCATCATCCTCGGGCAGCACCCGCTGCAACGATGTGACCAGCGTTTCTTTCAACTGCGCGGGCTTCACCGTCGTCTCGGCGATCTCACGCAAGGCCACCACGGGGTTCTTGTCACGATCGCGGTCAACGGTCAGTTCTGCACCGCCGGAAATCTCCCGCGCACGCTGCGCTGCCAGGAGCACGAGATCAAAACGGTTGGGAACCTTGTCGACACAATCTTCGACGGTAACGCGCGCCATAGGGCACTCCAGGTCATCTGCGAGAATGGAAAGGCCAGCCGATAGTGGAAAAAGCGTCTGCAGTCAACGAACGCACCGACAGGGCAGAAGTCCGGAAAAATCGGTAAGCGCGGAAACGGACCTGAAAGAGATAGCCGCCTAAGCCAAACCACGTTTTGAGTAGAAAATCTCGCGACGGTGGCTAGGACCTCCTGATGAATCAACTCGTACCGGTTATACTTTGCGGCGGCAGTGGAACGCGGCTCTGGCCCCGCAGCCGGGCATCAAAGCCCAAGCCGTTCTTGCCTCTTGTCGGCGACAAGACTCTTTTCGAGGCCACCCTGGCCCGCTGCCCGGCAAGTGCCGGTTTTGCTCCCCCGATCGTAGTTACGGGCGCCCCCCACCTGGGCTATGTCGAGGCTCAGTCGGGCGACGTGCCGGGTAGTACGATCGTCGTGGAGCCCTGCGCCCGAAGCACTGCTGCCGCCATCGCTCTCGCTGCCTTGCGCCTGCCGGGGGATGCTGTGATGCTGGTGTGCCCCAGTGATCACCACATCGGCGACCCCGAAGCCTTCGTACGAGCAGCTCACACAGCGGCGGAGCTGGCGCAGGAAGGCTGGCTGGTGTCGTTCGGGATCGAAGCGACCACTCCTGAGACCGGCTTTGGGTACATCAAGCGCGGCGAGCCTATCAATAGCCATGGGTTTCGCACTGCGCAATTCGTCGAGAAGCCGGATCTGAGGCGCGCTCAGGCTTTCCTGGCGGAGGGGATATACTCGTGGAATGGCGGTATCTTCGCGTTTCGCGTCAGCGATTTCCTAGGAGAACTCGGCACTCATCGTCCCGCCATCCTGCAGCAGGTGCGCGAGGCGGTGGAGAGTGGAACTGCAGACGGGCGGCAGTTCCACCCGGAACGGGAAGCCTTCGCGAAAGCGCCCAGTGAGTCGGTCGACTACGCCGTGATGGAGAACACGCAAAGAGCGGCGATGGTGCCAGCCGACATGGCTTGGTCCGACATTGGAAACTGGCCAGCGCTGCATGCAGCGCGCGAGCGGAACGAGGCGGGAAACTGCGCGCGGGGCGAGGTGGAACTGGTCGATTGCCGCAATGTCCTGGTGGACAGCGACGGCCCACGTGTGTCCGTCATCGGTCTTGAGGGGGTCTATGTCGTAGTTGACGGCGACGACATCATGATAACTACGGCCGAAGGCGCGCAGAAGGTAGGGAAGCTCTCCGGTGCTGTGAACCAATGAGCCGGGCGCTTGCGACCTGCAAGGTGGCAAAGCCGTGGGGTCGGGACGTGCTGCCTGCGCCCTTCGTAGCTCCGGCAGCCGAACGCATTGGCGAGATCTGGTTCGAGCCCCCGCCGGAACTGCCGCAACTTCTCGTGAAGTACATTTTTACGAGCGAGGCTCTATCGATCCAGGTGCACCCCTCCGATAGCCAAACCCAGGAAAAGGGACTTGGCCGGCAGGGCAAGGAGGAGTGCTGGCTGATCGTTGATGCCGAGCCGGGAGCAAAGCTGGGCATCGGCTTCAAGGCGCACGTCGATCCCGATAGAATGCGCAAAGCGGCGTTGAATGGTTCCATCGAGGAGCTGCTCGATTGGCATGCCGTCGCGCCGGGCGACTTCTTTTACATCCCGGCCAATACGGTGCACGCCATCGGCGCAGGCGTCAGTCTGATCGAAGTCCAGCAGAACTCCGATCTTACGTACCGTCTTTATGATTATGGGCGGCCGCGCGAGCTGCATTTGAATGACGGCATGGCTGTAGCCAAAGGCGAGCCTTACCCAGCCAGTTGCAAGAGCAAGGCGCCTGCAGGCGGCTCGGCAACTCTGGTCGAAGGCCCGCTGTTCCGGCTCGATCAGGTGGCTGGCGTGCCTGACCAAAATACCGCTGCCCGTTATGCCGGCGCGCTGCTGGTGATCCCGCGTGAGGGGCGGGTGCACGTAGCGGGCGAAGAGATCGCTCCCGGCGGCTGTGCCGTTGCCGACCGCCTTGCCGAAGTGGCTTTTGACAGCTCGGGCTTGTGCCTCCTTGCAGCACCTTGCACATGAAGCGTTGGCTGCCAGTCGAGATCTGGGACGACAGGCTTCGAGTAGCCCAGCAGGACAGAGCACAGCTAGCTTGCCATAGATGCTCCGCTCACGAGCCGGCGAAGATAGCTCTGCAAGCGTGGCACCGCTGCGAATAGCTCCTGGCGGCTCGCCAGCGTGTCTCTCGCCAACCGTCCGATCACCAGCAGCATGACGAAGTCCAGGGCGGCAACGGCGTATCCTGCTCCTGCCACACCGCAGGCTTCGACTAACAGACAGGCCGCAGGCAGACTGAACAGTGCCAGCACGGCGTACCAGACCGTGTAGCTCGCCTGTCGGTCACACGCGAGGATCAGGTTGGAGATCGGGTACCACACGCCCCCGAACAGGATCGCGAAGCCCATTGCAGTGACCAGACTCACCGGCGGCGCAATCGCACCGTGAGTCCACAATTCAATGATCCAAGGCCCCAACGCCATGAACCCCAGTGCGTACGGCAGCACCAGCCCGGCGGAGAACAGCAGGATCACCAGCACCATCGTCGCCATGCCGTTGCGGTCATCACGAGCCACGGCGGCCGAGAACTCTGGCATCAGCGGAGTGCTGACGATCCAGCACATCTGCATGCCCACTCTGGAAAGTGTGCGCGTCGCCGCAAAGATCGGCACGGCTGCAGGCCCGGCCACTGCGCCCACCATCAGCGCAGTCCCCTGCAATAACAGAGCTTGGGCGATGGGCAGCAGCATCACGGCCCCTGCAGGTGCCAACAGTGCACGCGCCTGCGTCCAGCTCCCACGCCGAAGCCCAATGACGAGCCAAGGCACCATCCGCCGCAGGAGGAGCATCTGGAGGGCAAGCCCCGTTAGCCGACCGAGCAACCATGCCGCGGCGGCCCCCACCAGTCCCCCGCCGCTCAGCACCACCGCGACGAGCACCGCATTCTCTATCAGCAGCACCATGGCGTTCCAGAAGGCGCCGGTCGCGAATCGGTTCGCCGCGCGGAAGCCCGCGAAGAAGATGCTGCCCTGAACCGCGAAAACGCCATAAATCGCCAGCAGCCACAGGGTCAGCTGCAATTCCGCAGACGATCCTAGCAGCGCTTCACCGAACCCGCTGGCGGGCAAGAGCCAAACCGCTGCCGAGAGAAGGCAGATAATCACGCCAGAACTAGCCAGGATCGCACGCCAGGCACTTTGGAAGATGCTGATGGCTTCCTCGCGGTCGCCGCGCGCGGCTGCCATCGTCATCCGGGTGCCTCCAGCAGTCGCGAACCCGAGGTCGCTTACACTCAAGAACTGCGGGATGGTCGCGAGAAGCAGCCATTTGCCGTAGAGAGCGAGACCCCAGTGCGTCGCCAGGATGGGTACAAGCGCGAGCTGCGTGGCGGCGACCACCAGTTTGTCGAAGGTCGTCATGCCGATTCCGGCGGCAACACGGCGGATCACGTCACTTCTTCCGTAAGATCGGTTCAGGCGCTGCCCACAGCGGTGGCGGCAGAAGGTAGAGCTGCCTCACTGGCTTGGGCCGGCTCAGCCGCAGCAAGCGGAGGCCGAACACAATCCCGGCCGTCAACAGTGCCGAGCAACCGATGAACGAGGCGTCGAAGCGCCACATGGCAATGCCGGCAAAAGCGCCGATCATCTGCACCCCACGTGCGTTGGGAGCGATAGACCGGAAGATTGCGTGCCACATCAGCAGAAAGACGCCGAGGCCGAGAGGCCAGAACCAGCCGAAGTTGGCGTAGCTCTCCCCATACAGCGTGGAATTCAGCGCCAGCGAAGGCAGGTTTGCGATGCCGTCCCCAAGGGTAAGGCCAAAGTTCTGAGGCCGATCCGGCCACACTCCTCCCGGCAACAGCAGCGTGATTGGCCGGGCGAACATGGCATAGGAAAGGAACGGTCGGGTGGTCGTACCATAGTTCTCGACGATCCAGTTCAGCACCACGAGATTGGAGGACTCGAAAACCCCGTTGAGTGCGGCATCGGTCGTCATGGAGCGAAGACTCTGCGCTCGCTGCGCCGTTTCCCAGGCCGCAGCGAACGAACTCAGGGTGTAGCCTTGCGCCGTCGCCAAGCCACGGAATGCTGGCCACATCGTGCTGAAGGTGGACAAGGCCCACAAGCTTGCGCCGCCCACCAGTGCCATCCGTAAGGGCCGGTGCTTCATCAGCAGCATGGCAGTGAGCAGGAGATACACGGCCGTGATGCGATTGAACGTCGTGAGTAGGTCAAGCACAGCGAGAGCCGCGCCGAACAGGATCGCGCGCTGCGCCGTCATGCGTCCGGTCGTGACCCTGTAGAGCAGCACGGCGAAGACCGCGTTCCGCGCGACGTTCGACGCATACTTGATCGGCAGGAAGGCAGGATTCTCGAACGCGCCCTCGAGGTTTGCCTGCCAGTGCCCGCCTTTAGCGAGGCCGGTGAGCATGAAGGAGACCAGGCCTGTCACGATGAATAGCAGGATCACGGTCGTGAACACACGGGGGTCGGTGGTATCAGCGCTGCTCGCCCGCACTCTGGGAAAGAGCATACGGATTGTTGGCAGCAGGAACATGCCAAGGATGAGCAACGCGGTCGTCGGCAGATCGTCGTAGGGCCGGTACATCAAGGAAAGTTCGGGTAGAACCGACTGTCCCTCGACCAGGAATACGAACAGCGGGATCATGACATAGTAGCCCTGCCCGATCAGGATACCGTCCAGGAAGTCGAGCCGCGACAAGTCGAGCCGCGCGAGAATGACGAGGTTGATCGCCGCTCCCGCTAGAAAGAAGATCCAGATGAACCCCGCGATCACGAGCGCGCCGCCCCCTGCCGGCCGAAGCGACGATGTCTGATCGCGGCTGCAGGGTTTCCGGCATGGACAACGCCTGCCTCAAGATCCTTCATCGCCACGCCCCGCGCGCCGAGCACGGCCCATTCGCCGACGGTCACACCGGGGCCGACGAAAGCCTCCGCCGCGACCCAGCAATGGGCGCCGAGCGTGATCGGCCGCACCTGAAGCTGGAAGTGGGGATCCTCGTAGTCGTGGGTTCCCGCGCAGAGAGTTGCATCCTGGGATACCACGGCGAAGGCTCCCAGCGTGACCGGCGCCTGATTGTAGCAGTTCACTCTGGGCCCCAGCGTCGCATGCTCGCCCATTACCAGAAACCGCGGATACCAGATCCGTGCACTGGCGTAGACGTTGGCGCCCTTGGCGACACGCGCGCCGAATGCCCGCAGGATCAAGCGGCGCCACGCGCGCAGCGGCGGTGGTGTCCAGGCAGCGAGCACCATCCAGCACAGCAAGAACAGTGCGCGATGCAGGCGCAGGCGCATCGTGAAGCTTGCGCCGCCGGTGCGAGGACTGGCGCGCTCCGCATCGAGGATCGGCGAGGGCTTGGAGGTCTTCACAACAGAGATCACAACTTCAGCCCCGTTGCATCGCGCAACGCCGCCCGCTTCTCCTCTGGCGTGACGCAGGATCGAATTGCCTGCTCAAGTTCGAGTACGCGCACGTCGACCAGGAACCGGTACCAGAAGCCCTGCATCAGATGGTAGACCAGCCCGGCACGTCCATCGAGAAAGCCCAGTTGAAAGACGTAGCGGTAGAGGAAGTAGGCAAGAGGGCCGATGCCGAAAGGCAGCCGATTGTACACTTTCGCTTTCAAATGCCGCTTGAGCCCGGCCTGCTCTCCGCTGTTGGCGGCAGTCAGCTCCGGTCCCTCTGCGAACAGGCCGTGCCTTTTACCAAGCACGTCAAGAGCCTCACGCGCAGCGTAGCCGTTGTGCTTGGCAACGAAGAAGGCGATGTCGCGCAAGTTGGCATCCTCGAAGAGGCCGGGCAAAGCGATGGTACGCCCCCCGCGAACCCGGACGTGTTCGTCCATCCACCGATCTTCGACTTCCCCCAGGCCGTTGCGCCAGACCCGCAAGAGATGGAGCGGATAGCGGCCTCCGTGGCGGATCCACTTTCCCATGAAGACGTGGCGGCGGTTGAGCACAATGCCGGTCACATCCTGCGTAAGCGTCGGAAGAACCAGTTCCATGCGCTTCGCCAGCTCCGGGCCGATAAGCTCGTCGGCGTCGAGCCGCAGGATCCACTCGGTTTGTACGCCACACTCTTCCAGCGCAAAACGGAACTGCCGCGCGTAGTTGACCCAGGCATTCTGCACCACGCGCGCGCCCATGCTCCGCGCGATGTCGACAGTGCGATCGCGCGAGAAGGAGTCCACCACCAGCACCTCGCGCGAAAAGGCTTGGGCATTGGCAATGGCGCGAGCGATATGGATCTCTTCGTCTAGCGTAAGGATGATCGTGGTGATGCCCGGCAGATATCCGGCTCGCACTGCACCACCTGCGGACAAGCGCGGGGCTTCGAAGTGTCTCAAGGCCGTCATTCCGCCGCCTCGCGCAGGACGCCGCGCACTTCACTATCGTGAAACGCACGCACGTGCGGATCGAAGCGCTCGCGGATTAAGCGCGCCGGCGTTCCGGCTACGATGGTGTAGGGGGCAACGTCACGCACGACAGTCGCCGCCGAACCAATGACCGCCCCCTCGCCCACTTTCACGCCTTCACGGATTGTCACTCGCTCACCTACCCAGGCGTCGGCTCCAAAGATCGTGACGCGGCGCGGTTCGTCCGGGCGGCCCAGCCGTGTCGGGGTGCCCGCGATGTCGAACACGTGGTCGGCGCCCACGATCCGGCAGCCTGCCGCGATCATGCACAAGTCACCTACAACGACAGGGCCGTGTGCGGCGAAGCCCGGCCCCAGATAAGCGTAGCGCCCGATCCGGCTGCCCCGGCCGACGATCAGGTCCTTGCCCCACTGGAAGCCCTCCCCGACTTCCGCGAGCCGCAGGCGGCGGCGAATCCAAGGCAGGAGCATACGCCGCACCGCCGCTTTCGCGCTGCCTTCCACTTCGCGACGGCAGCGGGCGATTACCGCGTCCGTCGTGCGATCCGGCTCCGGCATGCCTTGCCCGCACACACGATCAGGCACGGCCTGTAACCTCCAGCACGGCCCGCTCAATGATCGCGGCCTGCACCTGCGGCGCCCACTTCGCCTTGATCGCGGCACGGGCATGGTGCCGTACGTTCGCACGAGGCGGAGCGGTGGCGAGCCAGGATGCGATTGCATCAGCAAGGCTCGTGGCATCGTCACGCCGAAAGAATGCCCCGGTAAGGCCCTCTTCGATCACCTCCACCTCGGGCATCTGCGCGTCGAAATCACCGTGCGTGATCGCCGGCGTGCCGTACATCAAGCTGTGCATGGCAGTGAGCCCGATCTTGCCGGGCGAGACTGTGAGATCGGCGTGGTAAAGAAGCGGACCTACCAACTCCTCGTCATGACAAGCGCCAAAGAAAAGCACCTCCAGAGCGTGTTCAGCCGCCATGCGCTCCAGCTCTGCTCGCTCCGGGCCCTCACCCACCAGCAGCACGTTGACGGCCTGTCCGCGCTCCTCAAGCAGCACGGCGGCCTTGAGCAGCACATCGAACCGGCACCTCGCGGTCAGCCGCGCGGTACAGATGAGCAAGGGGCGGCCAGGATCAGCGAAGAACGCCTGCGGACGCTCGGCATTCGTCATCCCGCTCTCGATGAGTGCGATCACGGCGTCGGCCCGCTCTACTGCAAGGCTGTTATAGACGACGGTGATGCGCTCGGGCGGAAATCCCACTGCGGTACCCAGTCGCTTTCCGCGTTCGGCGTAGACAAGGAATTGATGCGACAAGCCGAAGTAGAGGCGGCGTACGCGTTGCTTCAGCCGGTTTTCCGGCTTCAGCCAGCCATGCCCCCAGAACAGGACCGGAGTGCGCCGCCAGCGCGCAAGTACGGCCGCAACCCACGTCGAGACAAAGTTTGGGTCCGCCAACATGATGAGTGCGTCGTAGTGTCCGCCGCCTGCTGCTTTCACCGCCTGCGGCTGCCACAGGAAATTGCCGAGGCGACGGAAAGGCGCCTTGATGAAGCGATCGACCGCTGCGGTGTCGGCATGCAAAATGCCTTCAAGCGGCTCGCCGCTGCCGTAGAAGTCGTAGGCAATCGCCTTGCTGCGATCCATCGCCTGCATCACGGCCTCCCGGTAGTGCGGCCAGACATGATAGATCACGGCGACGCGCAGCGGCGTCTCAGCCGAGGCCTCATGGCTGGCCGCCCCAGTCATCCGAGCATATCCTCCAGGACCGCGAGAGCGCTGCGGGCGTACCGCTCACCGATGTACGCGGCGCCGTAGCTGCTCGGGTGAATCCAGTCCGGGTGGATCGTAAAGCGCGCGTTGCCCTCCGTCTGGCGTACCATCGCCATCGCTCCTGCCGTGACCGGTCCGCTCCAGGTCACCTTCGTGCCATTCTGAGTGAAGCTGGCCAGCCGCGTTGAGCCGTCGGAAAAGATAATTGTGTAAGTCGAAGCCGAAGTGCCCGCCGGCCACGGTGTGGCCAACGTGGCGCTGGTGGCATCCGAAAGCGTGGTGCTGAACCGCAGCTCCGAGCCCGATCCGCTGATCCAGCGCCCCTGCGGATCGCCATTGATCGGCACGAACCGGCACAACGGATCGGCGAAGGCTGCCACCGCCTGCGCGACACTCGCCTCGGCTGCAGCAATGAAAGACTCGCTCCGGTTCGGCGCGGCAATGCACCCGAAGACGATGATGGGAACGCCCGGAAATTGCGCGCGCGCAGAACGCAGCCCAGCGAGCGCGTTCGTCTTGACGATCGCGTTGTCTTGGCCGGCATAAGCATCGTTCACGGATGCATGCAGGAAGATTACCTCGGGCGAATGGTACGCCAGGCCAAGATCGCCATTGTCGATGCGCTGGTCGAAGCGATAGACATGGCTGGCGCTCTGGTTCCAGCCGGTGCCGCCGGAGCCGCTGGCCTGAAGCGCAAGCCCCATCCTGTCGGCCATCTGTACTGCAACGCCATCCGCGGTGAGATCGGGGCCTGAGCCAAAGACGTAGCTGTCGCCCAGGAACACCGTGTGAGGGACGTCGCTCGCATCAACTGGCCAGAGCGCCGCTCCATCCTCCACCGCCCCGCCTGCGAGCCGACCGGTCCTCATCGCTTCGACAACGATGCGGCGCACGGCACGACTGCCGAAATCGAGCGTCAGATACTGGTCTGTGTTGCCGGTGGTCGTTTCAAGCACCGTCCCCGACAGCGACACGTAGCGCCCATCGACGATGAAGCGATACGGCACGCTGGTGGGGCCTAGACGAGCGGTGAAGTAGCGACTGTCTGCCATCACCTCCCAGCGGGCGTAGCTGTTCAGCTGGTTGGGTACCCCGTCCTGCACCCCTGCGCTGATGCGGCCGCCGCTGGCATAGCGGCCACCGACGACGTGCCACACGCCTTGGCTGACGCCGTTGCAAGGGTAGAGAGTGGACGAAGTGAGGGCGGGAAAAGTCGCTCCATGATCGACAACGATGGGCGGTGTCGAAACGGTTCCGGCAATCCTGGGATTGCTGATGTCGGCGGCTTTCGCGGTACGGCGCAGGCGATCGAGCAAACGTTGGTTGGCGATTTCGCGCGGACTTGCCGCGGGGATCATGACAGCGAGCATCGCAGATCCTCCTTCAGGCCAGTGCGTGGAACGAGGCAGCGGCGGTCGTGCCGCTCGCCAGCACTTGCGTTGCCGCAAAGGGCAGGATCGTCAGCCCGGCCGAGACCGGAACCACGATGGTGCTGGCGTCAGCAAACCGGAAGGCGACATCACCCGATCCGATCGCCACGACGGCGATGGCGCGCGCTGGCGCGAACTCCACATCCGGGGTGATGGCGGCAGCGCCATGGTAGGACGGCTCGCTCGTCGGCAACGGTGTGCTACGCGACACGAGAGCGGCGCCGTCCGCCCCGGCAAAGGCAATGGCGGTCTGCGGCACATAGGCCGCAGGTGCAGTGATTTGAAAGGTCATCAACAGCTCCTACGCGCGGGAGTCTCCCGCGGATTGTGGAGCCGGGAAACTATGCGCGATCTGGCGCTGTAGGAAAGAACAAAATACGAACTTCCGGAAATCATGCTGCAAGCTCGGACAGCTGGAGCTCAAAGCGCCCAAGTATTCGAGAGCGACTCCAGCGCTCCTCCGCCCGCTCACGGCCCCGTCGCCCCAGCTCGGCGGACCAGTCGGGATCGTCGATCAGTCGCTCGATCGCTTCGGAGAAGGCTTCGGCGTCACCGGGCTTCACCACGATACCGCAGCCATCGACCTCCTCGGCAAGGCCGGTGCCCGCTGCCGCAGTCGCCACGACCGGACGTCCTGAAGCAAACATGTTGGTGAGCTTCGAGGGCAACAGGAGATCCGCCGCACCGGCGATCTGCGGGAGCAGGTGCACACTGGCGAGGCCGAGCAGATCGCTCAGGCACTCGGCGGGTTGAAGTCCTTGGAACTGGATATTGTCCAGACCTTCGGCCGACGCTATCAGCCGTTCGCGCAAAGGCCCCTCGCCGCATACCACGAAAGCAAGGTCTTTGCGGTGGCGCAGGCGCCGGGCCGCTTCGACGATGAGCTCCAGGCCTTGCTTGTTGGCAATGCTACCGGAATAAACCGCGACGTGCGGCCGATCGATGCCCCACTCCGCACGAAAACGCGAAGGACCGCTGAGCGGTGCGATCCTCTCGAGCGAGGCCCAGTTTCGAAGTTCGACGATCTTGTCCGTCTCGATACCTCTTCCGGCCAGGCGCGCGCACATCTGGGGCGAGATCGTGCTGAGTCGGTCCGCGCGCAGACACCATTTTTCGAACGCGCGGGCCGTTTTCGAGACCAGCCCGTCGCTTGCGAGGAGCCCCGTCGCGAAAGCGGCCTCCACTTCGAAGTCCTGCAAGTGCAGCCAGAACTTGGCTCCGGTCAGTTTGGCGACCGCTTTGGCGACGACCGTGGAGACCAGCGAGGGCGCGACTGCAAGCACCACGTCCGGACGCCAGCGACGCGCTTCAGCAAGAGCGCAAGGCAGAGCAAGGGCAGCAAAGCTCATGTGGTGCAGCAATCGTTGAGTACCGCTAGGCTCCCGCGGCACGTAGATCGGCAGGCGAACGACAGTGACGCCATGCTCCACCCGCCGGCGGACCCGCTTGCTCTTGAAGGCGGGCTCCACTTGCCAGCGCGGGTAATACGGCTGAGCGCAGATCACGGTCACCCGGTGCCCGGCCTCTACGAGCGCCCCGGCCATACCTGCAGTGTAGGGTCCGATGCCCACAAGCTCAGGCGCATAGTTGATGCCGAGGATCAGGACATTCACGCCGCTTCAGCCCTCATCACAGGCTTTTGGCTGACAACGCGGCTCGCCGCCCGCTTGCCTTGCGCCAGCGAATTGGTGCCTGCCCGTGCCGCAGCACGGCTCCGCTTGGACACCTTCACCGTGTCCGCACCAAAGCTGTGCTGAATTGCCCTTTTCGTGAATACGGGCTGCCGCAAGCCGCGCAAAGCCGACCATAGTTCATCGTGATTGCCCCCAATCTTAATGATAAACAGCAACCACGGACTCCTGTCCGAGACAAATTACAATTTGGTCATCTTGGTTAATACAGGAATGGGCCCTCCTCGCGATTGCACGCCAATCCACGGCGCATTCGGAAGTCGGAGGTTAATATTCCGGTTTGGCGATCAGGCAGCCTTAGGACATCCGCCATCAATGGGCGACGGCCAGTGCTTGTCCATCTGAAACGGATGGGATTGCGGCAATCACGTGGGCTAAAATGCGGGAGTATCCCTTTAGGCACAATCCTTAGGGGATATTCGTTGGAGCACGCATCCAATCTTACTTTGATCGATGGCCATTCTCGGCGACGGGCGTCGATAAGTCACGCGCTGGCAGCCGCTGATATGCATATTGAGCCATTCGAGGATATCGAAGAGCTCGCTATGTCTTGGCCCAGATTCGGAGTCATCATGATCCACGACGAGGCAGACCACATCGTCAGCTTGGTCGAGAAGATGGCGGCTCACGGAGAATGGCACCCGATCGTTGGCTTTTCAGAAGACCCGGCACCGCGTCAGATTGTGCAGGCGGTTCTCGACGGCGCCGTGGAATACGTCGCGTGGCCGGTTCCTGCGGGGGAACTGAAAGATACGCTCGCTCGCGCGATCGAAAAAACGGAAGCTGTCGGCAACACCAAACTCCGCGAGGTGATGGCGCGGTCGCGCCTGGAGCGTTTAACCAAGCGGGAGCGTCAGGTTCTCGACGGAGTGGCCAATGGCCTGTCCAACCGTCTGATCGGCGAGAAGCTCGCCATCAGCCCCCGGACCGTCGAGATTCACCGCGCCAACATGCTTAACAAACTCGGCGCCAACCACAGCTCAGAAGCGATCCGCATCGCCATCGAAGCTGCATTGATCCATTAGAGCGGTTTTCGAGCGTCGTGAGTCAGCGGGGTATCCCACCTGGCATGACTTGATTCAGAGTTCGTGCTGGTGGAGGAGGCCAGCATGGATGGGGCAGCCGCTGTCAATGGATTTGCGCAGCCGGCTTCTGGCTGCGGTTGA
The DNA here is from genome assembly GCF_040534015.1 of Novosphingobium kalidii. Taxonomy (NCBI): domain Bacteria; kingdom Pseudomonadati; phylum Pseudomonadota; class Alphaproteobacteria; order Sphingomonadales; family Sphingomonadaceae; genus Novosphingobium; species Novosphingobium kalidii. Next base: position 688 of record NZ_JBEWLY010000013.1, on the reverse strand, counting down.
TGACGGGATGAGTTGCCGATCGGCAGCGGCCCGGTTTGGCGGATCGGCGGGAGACCGGCAGCTTCGCTCCCAAGCCTCAGGGCGGCGACATGCGCTCGCGTCGAAAGAGGAGCGGCGGGCGGAGATTCTTGCGGTGTGGGAGGCGTGCAAGGACATCTCGCTGGAAGACTGCGCGTAGCGTTGATCGAGTTCGGCCAACGTGTTTCGATGGCCGGGCTTCACCGCTTCTTCGTTCGTCACGGGATGACGCGCAAAAAAGGCTGGCCATGCGATCAAGCAAGACCGCCCCGACGTCCTGAGCCAGCGACACGACCAGTTCGATCGCCAGCTAGATCTCGATCCCGGACGGCTCGTGTTCATCGATGAAACCTGCGACGTCCTGCCTATTTTTTCATCCACTTTGAGTGAGATTTTTCCGGCGCTTTAGAGCCATCAGGCAAGGAGCTGGGAATTGAAGAAGTCGAGGTACACCGAGGAGCAGATTGCTTTCGCGTTGAAGCAGGCGGAGACGGGTACACCGGTCGCGGAGGTGATCCGCCGTATGGGGATCTTCGAGCAGACATTCTACCGCTGGAAGAAGGTGTACGGCAGATTTGGTGTCGGCGAGCTGCGGCGGGTTAAGCAGCTCGAAGAGGAGAAGCGTAAGCTCAAGCAGCTCGTTGCTGACCTGAGCCTGGACAAGCACATC